>NZ_CANLCN010000001.1:0-874838 GCF_947489045.1 Saccharicrinis aurantiacus | reverse complement strand
TCAGTAACTTTACTCATCATAAGAAACAAGGTTTTTGTAACTATATATTTAAATGTTAGATACTTAAATATAACAAACACTTTGTTTCTTTTCTCTTAAAATAGAACTTTTCTTACGTCGAATTCACGTTAATATTGATAATACTGAGTCTGTTTATATGGATGAAGATTTTATGCCTGGAAGACCGATTATACAAATAGAGACATTTTTAGAAACAGGAATACAAAAGGAAATTAAATTATATGGTTGGCTGAATGCTCCAATTGAGATTCAAGTGTTTTTAATGGATATTATGAGCAGGTCTTTAAGAGCTAATGCTAAATGAATACAAAACTCAGTATTTGGTTAATGTAAACGACACTACTTATAATTATGGCCAGTCACATGTACAAGGTAAATTGTTCGACTAGGGGGATTGATTTTCTAGAAGGATAAAAAAACATCCTAAAGCCTTATGATTTCATTACGAATGTCTAATTTGAAAAACGTTTAGGGCAGCTCTGAATCAAATTAAATAGTGCGTTTATTTTGGCCCCTAAAAACGCTGTGGAAATATTCACAAGGGGCGTGTGGAAAAATACACAGAAGGCTTGTGTAAAAATGCACACGGGGCTGTGAGGATTTCAACACGGGGCTGTGGAAATATTCACAGGGAGCTGTTCATTTTTACACAGCATATTATACCAAAAACATCTTCAAATGATGCATTTGGTATTAATGAACGAATTACTTGGGGTATTAGATGGTTTAGCAAGGACAGTTCCCTTAAATAGAACTGACAAAAAAAGGCATAAAAAAAAGGGATTTCAACCGTTGTTGAATCCCTTTCTTTTAACCTAAACCCTAATCTATGAAAAAAAACTTCTTATGTCTGTTTTGTGTGGTGAGCTTTAAATAATCGGAACACTTTAGAAGTGTTCCGACTAATAACCTAAACCCTAACCTAATCTATGAAAAACTCTCTTGCTCTTCGTTGTGGATTATTGCAAAGCTTGTGCCAAAAAAACAGAGGGTTTGCGAATTAACCTTTGTTAACTCAATAGTTAAGTTATTGCTAAAAGTGTAAAGTACCTCGTTACTCCTTCGTATCTCGATGAAAGAGTAGAGCGAAACAAGCATTTATCATTTATAACTTAACACTTATAACTAATTATAGTAATCCCAAAAATTATATTTTTCGCCGGTGCTTTGGGTATTGTCACCCAGTTTAATGGATTCGGCTTGCATTTCGGCTTGCATGGTTTTTAGGGTTTCGTGGTATTGAGGCAAAAATGCAAGGTTGGTGGTTTCCCAAGGATCATTAGCTGTATTGAAAAGCAAGGTTACTCGCGAACCTGCCACAAACTGGCCTTTCTTTTTGTGGTAATCGTTGGCTTTTACAAATTCTATTAGCTTAAAATCGCCCTTACGGTATGCGCGCTGATGCTGACGATAGGCATGATAAGTATGATCGCGTACCTGAGCCACTTCGCCATTAATTACAGGTTTTAGGCTCAGTCCGTTTACTGATGCGGGTGCCTGAATGCCAGCCAAATCGCAAGTGGTTGGGTATATATCGTGTATGTAACAGAGGGCATCTGAACGCACGCCACTTTGCTTGGTGGCTCCTCCGGATACGATGAATGGCACATGAATTCCATCCTCATCATATACATTTTGCTTGCCCAACAGTCCGTGACACCCAACGGCCAAACCGCTATCGCCAGAAAGAATGATGATGGTATTGTCATATTCTCCGCTTTCTTTTAGGGCCTGAATTACCTTACCTATTTGGGCATCTAAATGGGTGATGATAGCATAGTAGGCAGCCAAATGTTCGCGTGCCACTTGGGGCGTACGTGGCCAAGGACCAAGTTCTTCATCGCGCAAAAACAGGGCGCCATTGTCGAAGGGGTGCTGTGGCAAATATGATGGCGGCAGTTGAATTTGATCGGTGGGATACATATCTTGATATTTCTTGGGTGCCTGACGCGGATCGTGCGGAGCATGAAAGGCCAAATACATAAAGAACGGCTCTTTATCCTTGTAGTTTTTGATGTAAGTGGCTGCATTACGTGCAAATATTTCGGAGGTATGCGGACCTAGTTCTTCAGTGCCTGTGGGACCACGTTTATCGGTTTTGGCTACCGGGCGACGGGTTTCGTTTCCGTTGGCATCAAACTCTAAAAGGTAGGCATCCTTTTTAGGGAAAGCTCCGGTTTTATCCCAATCCCAAAGTGGCATTCGGTAATGATCGGTAAGGTATACGCCAATGCCCATTACCGTCTGTCCATCATCAAACGAACGCGACAAGGATTCCCTATCCTGATGCCACTTGCCCACCATGTGAGTATGGTAGCCATTGTTTTTAAAGGTTTCGCCAATGGTAATATGTTCTTTGGGCATGGTGTGCCCTTGCCCTTTGAGGGTAAATAACTGACGTCCGCTTAACAACATAGCCCTACTAGGCATGCAGGTTGCTCCTGAAAATGCCCCCATTAAATAGGCGTTTGTAAATACAATACCCGTATTGGCCAATTGATCTATATTGGGTGTTCGCACCGCTTGTCCGCCAAGGGCATGAATTCCGGTATAACGATGGTCGTCGGTATAAATTACCAATACGTTGGGCTTCTTCGTTTTTTTGGCAAATGTATTCATCGCCATAAGGCTGATGATGCAGACTGCGATTAATTTTAAAGTAGGTAGTTTCATTTTGTTCGTTTGTCTTTCTTTTAGAATAGTATTTGCATGTAGCCTTAAGATGGCTTCCTTTGTCGCGATGATGTAAAACCTTAAGCAGGCAGTAAAATAAATAAGCGCCTTGTTATTCCGAGGCACGAAGGAATCTCAAGGCAAAATTCAAATTCGTTACTCATTGAGACTTTAGTTTTCTTCAATAATGATTTCTTCTCTCGCATCTTCACCCTCCAAGGAAAAAGTAATATTTTCTTTTACGATATTTTTGGCATGGCGTGCATATAAACCATAGGCAGGTAATACGCCAAAAAAGCTAAACTCGGGATAACGCTTTTCGTCTTCGGCAATTACAGCTTTTACTTGCTCTGCAGTTCCTCCACCTGGTAGAGTGATGGCGATATTGCTAAGGGTAATATTTTCGACAGAGTGGTTTGGTGTTCCGGTAATAAAAATACCTGCTGGAGGTGTCACTCTTGATTCTTCAATACTACGAGTTACGGCTGTTACGTTACTAATCTGAATATTTTTAATAGAGCCTACTTTTTGCTTTGGAGCATCTCGATAAGTGCGCAAACGCTCGCCTAAGCGAATAAATATTGGCATATCCACATTATTCATTTTAATGTTATCGATAAGGATGTTATCGATATTTGCGCCATCAACACTAAGTATTTTTATACCACCGCCGCGCGTATCGTTTATGGTACAGTTTTTAACCACAATATTTTTGAAATCGCCCATTGATTCGGTACCAAATTTAATAGTACCCCAATCACTTTTTAGTGTACAATTGCTCACAACAACATTACTGGTTGCCACCGGAGATGTGGTTTTAAAACAGATGGCATCGTCGCCACTATCGATATCGCAGTTTTGGATAATGGCATCGCTACTGGAGTCTAAATCAATACCGTCGTTATTTTTGTGTGCATGGCTGTATATTTTAACACCATCCACTAATATATTCTTACTTTGGAAGAAGTGTAAAGTCCATGCAGCAGGCTGGCGTAAGCTGATATCTTTAACTTGAATATTGCTTGATTTTACCAAACGCACCAAAAATGGTCGGTTACTGGCATAAACGCCATACTCACTTTGGTCTACCCCCAAACGTTTCATTGTTTTTTTAATATTCTTTGATAAAAACAATTCTCCTCGCCCATCAATAATTCCCTGACCTGTGATGGCAATATTATTGGCTCCCTCGGCACCCACTAGGCACTTACCACGCACTTGACCCGTGGCATCAGTAAACGGATCAATACTTATGTAATCCATAGGGTTATCGCTACCAATAAGCTGCGCACCTTCTTCAACATGAAGCGTAACATTATCTTTTAGCAAAACGGTACCTGTTATAAAATGGCCGCTAGGTACTATGACTGTTCCTCCGCCATTATTATGGCAATCGTCAATTGCCTGTTGAATGGCTCTTGTGTTAATAGTAGTTTGATCGCTTATGGCACCGTAAGTGGTGATAACGTAGTGCTTATCCGATTGGCACGAAAGCAGAGTTACTGCCAACAGCATTGATACAATATAAAGTAGATTTTTCATGTGTTTTTATATTAGAATTTAAATTATACCTGATATAGTAAGGATAGAACTCGCACCAATATGAAGCCATAGAACTTATTGATACCTAGAGGTGCGAATCTGTGAATGATTTTCTATTCTAAAGTAGCGAACCAATCTTCGGCGAGCTTTGTCCAGTGTGGTGCTCCTTCTCTACTTAGGCCCATGCTATAACCATGTCCACCTGTTGGAAATAAATGCATGGTTGCACTTACCTTATGTTTCACTAATGCCTGATACATTCTGATGGAGTTTTCTACTGGCACTGCTTTATCATCGGCAGAGTGCACCATGAAAGTAGGCGGCGTATCATTGGTAACTTGCAATTCGTTAGAGAACTCCTCTACCAATTCAGGAGATGGGTTTTTACCTAGTAAATTCTTCTTTGAGCCCTTATGTGTTAAACCTTCTTGCATGCTGATAACCGGGTAGATGAGCATCATAAAATCAGGGCGTGCACTTAATGCATCAATAGAATCCTTTCTATCATAAATAGGCATCTCGTAATGGGTACCAATGCTTGAAGCCAAGTGACCTCCTGCCGACGAACCAATTACCCCTACTTTATTGGCATCAACATGATACTTAGCTGCATTGCTTCGTATCCAACGCATGGCACGCTGCGCATCTTGCAAAGGGGCTTTATAAGGAGTTACGATAGAAGCAGCTTCGGGCAATCTATAACGCAATACAAATGCAGCTATACCCCTACTATTTAACCACTTTGCATAATCCGTTCCTTCCCAATCATAGGCTAAACCACGGTATCCTCCTCCCGGACATATTAACACAGCCATGCCATTGGCATTTTTCTGTGTAGGAATGAAAGGTTGAATTGAAGGTGTTTGTATCTTCTCAATCCACAGTATATCGCGTTCAGGAATTATTTCCTTTTCCTTCGACTTCTGATAATTTGGCAATTCTTTTATATCCCAAAGCGGAATTTGTTCTTGTGCCATACTGCTCATTGTTAGTAATACTACAATAGCTGCAATAAGTGTTCTTTGTTTCATGTGTACTATAGGTTTACTGTAATGGTATCTGTATATCCACCAGTGGCTTCAATTACTTCACCTTTATAATATAATTTTACGTTTATTTTACTTTGCGTATTAAAATAGTTGCCCTCAAATTTAGTGCTAATATTTACCTTATTACCATTAGCAATTGCTTTATAGTGCACCATTGCGTATTCTTTATTCTTATAAGCAAAACCTTCACCAGCATCGGTATATAGTTTTCCCTTTGCTTTTCCTGATTCATCTAAATTAACCAATAGGGTAATTTCATCTGTTGAATAATCAACTGTACTTTGTGCCAGGTTGCAAAGCGGAACAATAGCCCCAGGGCGCAATAAAACATCTGCTTGGTATTTGTCATCTGCACTATTTTCTCCATCGATGGAAACTATCTTCCAATCGCCTTTGGGCAGATGGGGATTTTTTGACCACTTTGGAACAATAATTAAATCGGCCCCTATCATAAAAGCTTCTTGCTCCTTTCTTAAGGAAAGATCTTCATCATCGGCCATAAAAACAGGACGCATAACAGGGGTACCAATGACTGATGCCTCTTGAAACAAAGTATAATAATACGGTAATAATCGGTATCTACGATTGATAGATGTACGACATGATTCTTCAACCTTTTTACCAAAAGCCCAAGGCTCGTGCGGCTTACTACCATTGATAGAATGTGCACGTGAAAAAGGAAAGAAAGCCCCAATGGCCATCCAATGTGCAAACAGATTGGGAGTTGCATTGCCCTCGAAACCACCAATATCAGGACCATTAAAAGGCTGACCCGATAAACTTAGGTTGATGCTCATGGGTATAGACATTTTTAAATGTGCCCATGTAGAGGCATTATCGCCAGTCCATGTGGCTGCATAACGCTGACCACCGATATAATTAGATCGGGTTAAAACAAAAGGTCTTTTCTCTGGATTGGCCTTAAGAATTCCTTCGCGGGAAGCCTTCACCATCAAATAACCATATACATTATGATATCGCAAATGCGAACTGGCAGGCAATAGCTCACCCCCTCTATGTTTATTATCCGAAGGCATAGTCATGTCGGTAAGGCCATTCATCACCGCCTCGTTCTCTTCTGTATTTTCAAAAACTGCCGGCTCGTTCATATCGTTCCAAACACCATCAATACCGGTAGCCATAAATGGCTTATATAAGTTAGCCCACCACTGGTTGACTTCTTCGTTGGTAAAATCGGGAAAAACACAATCGCCTGGCCAAACACGGCCAACAAAATCCTCATCGTCGGCAGTTTGAACCCACACTTTATTTTTAGTACCTGAATCGTAAACATGGTAACCCTTTTCTTTTTTCACGCCAGGGTCAATCATCCATATCGATTTAAAATCTTTCTGATGCAGATAAGCATTGGTCTTTTCGGGGTTAGGAAAGTCTTTTTCTGAGAACGTAAACACACGGTTGCCATCCATATAATGAATATCCATCCAAATTACATCGCAAGGGATATTCTTTATTCTGAAGGTATCCGCAACTTCAGCCACTCTAGTGTCGGGAAAATAAGACCATCTACATTGTTGGTAACCCAAACTCCAAAGAGGAGGCATTTCCATTTTTCCTGTTAGCTGAGCCAATTCCTTAAGTACTTCAGTAGTATTTTCTTTTTCAATGATAATTACACGGAATGGTTTAGAGTCGGCTGTAAAGGTGATTCCATCTTTCAAAGATAAATTTTGTCGCCAGGTATTGTCGGCCAAAACACCAAAAGCAGAGCCATCTTTTCGAACTCCTAATACCCAAGGATGCGACTGATATAGGCGCTTTCCATCATCGAGCTTATAGGTAAAGTTATCCGTATTCCATAGGCTTATTTCGGTATTGTTTCTGAGTAAATTGCCGGTTACTTCGCCTGTTCCATACAAGCTAGCATCTCCGGTATTAATATGGGCAATACTTTTCCCGTCTAAAACAGAGAACTCTACCTTTAATTTCCAACCGTGCCCTAATTGATCTACTTTTTGAGGTTCATCAATAAGCGCTAAAGAAGGCAGATGGTCTTCTCCACTGAAACCTTCGGGATAAAAGATGGCGATATTATCTCCAATTAAATACGACTGATTTTTAGTTTCCATACACGATGTAAAAAGCAAGGTTATGGGTAAAACTAGCATGGCTTGCCTTACCGCAGTTTTTAATGTTGATGTGTTCATTGAATTTCATATTAGTACGTTTCAATGTTCAATCTCTTCTTTTTATTGGCCTTATGCAAACTATATAAATATAAAATAGCCTTTCTAATTGGATTTAAACAAAATACAGTCCTGTGACATATAAAATATATAGACGCAGAAACTGAGTTCTAAAGCCTTATTTTATCTTTTTCCCATTTAAATAACAATTACTAATATTGCTATTACTTACATCATCTAAAACAAATGGTTTCCGGGCATCAGCATCAACAACCGTTAAATGAAAATTATCCACTAGCACATTCTCCATATGTCGTAAATAAACCCCTGATGCAGGTAATGTACCTACTAAGTGAAACTCGGGCCACCAACCCTCTAAGGTTTCTACAGTGTATTCTTTGATGCTTTTCTTACTATCTTCTTTTGTTCCTCCACCCGATACAAAAAACTGAACATCCTTAATGATGATATTTTGGATGTTATGTCCGGGCATTCCGGTTAAAAAGAAAGCTGAATTCTTATCCAATTCAGTATTATCAGCAATGATATTCTGAAAGGTAAAATTCTTCATTTCTTTCATAGGATACATTTCATCAGGAGCATCAACACAGGCTTTTTGTTGGGCAAAGGTCATGAAAACAGGACGCGGTACATTTTTCATCACCAAGTTGGAGAAAACCATATTCTTCATGGTGCCCCCTTCGTTTACTTGGATTTTTAGGCCCGAATCTTTTATGTTTTTAAAGGTACAATTGGTCACGGTCACCGATTCAAAATCGCCACGAGATAATAAACCAATGCGCATACCCGCCCATTTACTCTCGAAAATACAATTGGTAATTACTACATCTTTACAAGGTTTATCTTGCATAGACGCTTGTAGGCAAATAGAATCATCACTGGTATCGAATGATGAATTGGACACACGCACATTAGTGCAGCCATCAAAATCGAGGCCATCGCCATTGCCATTTACTCTGCTTCTGATTTTTATGCCATCAACTACTATCTCATTACAATAAAGCCATGCTGAAACCCATGCCGCTGGGTTTAATATGGTAATGTCGCGCATGTGAATTTTATCGCAATTTTTAAAGCGCATCAACATCGGGCGCCCTCCTTTTTTACGGGTGAAATTTTTCATATAACCATTCCCATCAATAATACCGTAACCTTCGAAGGCAAATGACTTGGCATCCTCGGCATAAATAAAACAACGATCCATATGAGGCTCGTTTTTATACATGTTTTTGTGTGTGTTATTGGGGTAATCTTTATAATCAGGACTTGCCAATAAAGTTCCGCCATTTTCGATGTGTAGCGTTACAAAATCTTTCATATAAATAGTACCTGAAAGAACTATTTTACCAGATGGGATGATTACTTTACCTCCCCCATTTTGGGTAGCGGCGTTGATGGCATTTTGTACTGCTTCGGTATCAAGAGATACACCATCGGCTTTAGCCCCAAAATCACGCACATCAAAATCTTTTGCCGCACTAATTTGCGCGACTAATAACATGGCAAAGGCTATACAAAGTGTTTTAAAGGTGAATCGATTTTTCATAATTCTGTATTGGTTTTTATCATCATGTTCGAAAGTAGTAATTCTGAGGTTGCGAAGTGGGTTAATGGAGGGGTAAAAAATGGGTGAAAATGAATCTATCCCCTGTTTTTGGATGGTTTAACGCACAATAGTCATTAGAAACGCATCATTTATAAATGATCTGAACCAACAACTTCATATCAAACTCAGCTTGATAAGTATTGTTACAAGCACAAAAAAACTCTCACCCTATAAAGGAATGAGAGTTTCTAAACTTATTTCTGAAAATTGTACTGAATATTACTCTGTCATTAATAACCAATTCAGATTAACTGCCTTGGTATTACCCCAATCAGATTTAAATACTACCACAAGGTTATGAATACCTGTGATGTCTTCTTTTACATCAGCTTCAATGGTTTCCCAAGTATTCCAACCACCAGTATAGTTAATAGGGAACTCAGCCACTAATTTACCCTTTGGGTTATTTAGTCGCACCTCAAAGCTTCCCATTCTCTGACCACTAGCAACGCGCGCTTTTATTTTTTTAGCACCATCAAATTTCACTCTATCAAAACGCACAAAGCTATTCATACGTGTATCGCAAACCATCCATCCTGTTGGTTCGTTTCCACCTACAAATGTTGTGTTGGCACCACTAATATCATTGTACCTATCCACTTGAATGGTATCATTCACTTGTGGCGTTCCGATACCACGTAAAGTTGGCTTTACACGTTTGATGCTTCCATCTTTTTTAAACTCCATATAATCGGCACGCATAGAACGCAACTTGCTAAATCCACTAATATCCCACGAGTGGTAAAATAATATCCATTGTCCTTCGTATTCAACTACAGAATGGTGGTTGGTTCCATTATAGATGTTATCCATAATTTTACCCCCATAAATATAAGGTCCCATTGGATTGTCAGAAGTGGCATAGCCAATTGTATAACCCTCATCGGCAAATACGTGTGCAAAAGTTAAGTAGTACGTACCATCTTTTTGAAATGGGAAAGAACCTTCTTTGTATCCTGCAGGTAAACCTTCAATTAAAATTGGTTCAGCAGTAATTTCGCTCATGTTATCAGCCAAGGGAGCTACATATAACTCATGTCCTCCCCCAAAGAAAAGATAAGCATCGTTTTTATCGTCTACTAACAAACCTGGATCGATACCAGAAACGCCTTCGATAAAGTTCTTATTCCATTTAAACGGACCGAGTGGATTATCAGAAACCCCTACACCAATTCTTCTAAAAGCTTTATCTTTTTTTGGTTTGGCCGGATAATAGTAATAATACTTTCCGTCCTTTTCGATACAATCAGGTGCCCACATGGCATATGTATCTTTCTCGCCCCAAGGCACATCATTCTCTTTTAATATCCAACCATGATCTTTCCAAGTGGCACCATTTTCGAGCGTAAAAGCATGGTATCCTGGCATACAGAAACGCGGAAATTCTTCTTCGCGCCCAGCAG
This sequence comes from Saccharicrinis aurantiacus, assembly GCF_947489045.1. Lineage (NCBI taxonomy): Bacteria > Pseudomonadati > Bacteroidota > Bacteroidia > Marinilabiliales > Marinilabiliaceae > Saccharicrinis > Saccharicrinis aurantiacus. The sequence continues at coordinate 864,376 of NZ_CANLCN010000001.1, read as the reverse complement.
GGGGATAAGTATCACTTGAAGGATAAACATATAACTTTCCATCGAATACACGCGCTGTGGGATCAGCTGTAAACATGTGTGTAACTAATGGGTTTTGCGCATACAATGTTCCTGTTATTATGAACAACGCGAATAAGATTCTTCTCATACCTTGTTTATTTTATGTGTTTTTGTTTCTCACAAATCTAAGCTACAGTTCACCTATCCTGCGGAAATAATTAGAATTGATAAAGGGGATATAATTTAAACTTACTCAATAGCACTAGTTAAAATGAGTTCTAATTTTGTGTTGGTTCTACTTTTACCTTCGGCCTTAAATACCGCAATAAAATACGGAGAGTTATTAGTATTCTTCTTTATAAATGATGTTAAGCTTTCCCTATTGGTGAAAAATTCGATGGTAGAACTTACGCCAATATCGTGATTAGAAAAAAACAGCAATTGATTTGTATTAGCTGGACCAGGTATATTGGAAACCACGGCATATTCCTCGGTTAAGCCCGATGAGTTTAGATAAAACGAGGTATCAGCTAATTGTGGGTGCCCCTTTAAAAACAAAGAATCATTACTGATTCTGAAGTATTTATTGCTCTGATTGAAAAAGTGGATAAAGTGATTGTTATTTTTAGTAGGTCCCACATAAATAGCATTCTCCTGCTTAATATCGGCAATAGAGCTTTGTGATATAAACTTTATACTAGGCGAAGTATTAAACTGCTGAAAAACTTGTTCAATACGCTGAGTAGCAATTACAGCCATACCCGTAGTATAAGTATAGTTTGCTGGCTTTGTATTAGTTTTAAGCTCTTCACTCTTCTGACTTAGAGCATAATAATCGCTCAAGCTATTTACGGTGTAGTCTCTATTCCAGCCATAATTCCCCGTTGCTGTATTTCCCATAATGCCAAATATATCTCCAATATATAAACTTGTGGGCTTTTCAATATACGAGCCCCAAATTGCATCCTTTTTAGGGGGTAAATTCGATACCAAAAATGCCACTAGCATTATTAAAATAAGACCATACGGAACAACATTTTTCAACTTAATTTTAGAATAGAATGATTTAATCGGTGGCCTTTTTGTAAAATGAAGATTGTATTGTCCTTTTTCGATTGAAACAATATGAGCGTCTTCCTTACCTTCTACTTGGTAATATTCGTTCAGCTTTTTTCTTAGATTATAGATATTCACCCTAACCCTAGGCGAAGACTTATCACTATCGGCATTACTCTTAAAAAACTCTACATCGATAATACTTTCTTTTAAAACTATTTCATTAATCGATGCATCGCACAAATATTGTAGCAAAGAATTACTGGTAGTTGCCTTCGAAAAGGTTTTACTATTACGAATGGATGATATTAATAATTGCTTCTTTTCGTTATTGATATTCATATATAGATTACGGATAAACAAGTCTTTACGCAAAACTTTAACGGTTATAGGTACCGTTAAAACGCTGTTAAAGTTATTAAATAATGTATAAATCTATTGTTTTGTGTATTCAATATTTAATATCAATACAACAAAATAAAGACTTATGAATAAATATTCTCTTGCTACATTTCTACTTAGCATTGGCATGATACTTCAAGCACAAATTAAAGAACTTAGCGATGATGGAACCTGGTGTTGGTTCTCAGCACCCGGAGCTGTATATCATCACAATGGTCTACCACAAATAGTAACTGGTTGGGTAAAAGCCGATGGCTCAATAGAAGCTGCTGTACTTAATTATGAAAGTGATGAAATAAGCACCCAAATAGTAAGCCCTAAATTGGATAAAGACGACCATGCTAATCCCGGATTTGTAGAGTTAGAGAATAACGAGGTGCTAATGATGTATACCAAGCATTTTGATGAAGGGGTACGTTCGCACCGTTTAAATGCAAATGCTAAAAAGGCTACTTTTTCAGAGCTTCAAATGATTGAAGTATTTAACGAAGCCCAATTTAAACGCTACCCTAAAAAAGGTATTACCTATGCAAACCCAATTTCATTAAGTGACGAGAATGGCCGCTTGTTTGTATTTGGTCGATGGACAGGCTATAAGCCTAATATGCTATGGAGTGATGATAATGGTAGAACTTACAATGATGCACAAGTATACATAACCAATAAACCATTTGACGATGTAAACCGCCCTTATGTAAAATACTATTCAGATGGAAAATCTAAAATCCATATAATTTTTACTGATGGACACCCAAGAAAGGAACCTACTAATTCTGTTTATTATGCCTATTATGAAAAGGGTGCCTTTTGGCGAGTTGATGGATCAAAAATATGCGATCTTGAAAACATACCTTTTGAGCCCAAAGAAGCCTCTGTAATATATAAAGCCACTAAAGAATCGGGCCGAGCTTGGGTATATGATGTTACCCAAGATAAAAAAGGAAATCCGGTGGTTTTATATGCCAGATATCCAAAAGAATCGGAACACTTATACCACTATGCCAAATATGAAAAAGGCAAATGGATAGATCATAAAATATGTAACTCTGGCAAATGGTTTCCACAAACTCCTAATGGCAAAAAGGAGCGTGAACCGCATTACTCCGCCGGCTTAACCTTTCATCCCTCAAAATCCAATACTATTTATTTATCGCGCGATATTAATGGGGTATTTGAAATAGAAAAGCGAGTGACCAAAGATAAAGGCAATTCGTGGGACATTACGCCCATCACATCAAACTCTAAATACGACAATGTGCGCCCAATTGTACCCAAAAATCCGGAAAAAAGAGATAAAACGGTAGTGCTATGGATGGAGAACGAAAAATACATTCATTACTCAGATTACAAAACCCGCGTTAAGTATATGGTTGAAAACAAATAACAAGCATTCACAAAATCTATATAATTCATAAAGAATCTGAAATATGAACTTACTAAAAACAATTGCCCTAATTATTGTACTGAGTTTACCTTCTGTTGGCTATGCTCAAAAAATCAAAGCCAAACGCGTTAAAAAGGACATGCAAACGGTTGCCGATTGGCAGATAACGCATTTTAGAGACACCTTTAGCATGAAGCACAACAAACCCCACCATATTGCCGATTGGACCAATGCAGCTTTATATGTGGGCATGGTAAAGTGGGCAGAAATGGCCGATAGCGACAAATATTATCAATGGCTAAAAGGCGTTGGCGAAGAGCAAAAATGGAAACTACATTGGCGTAAATACCATGCCGATGACCATGCGGTAGCTCAAATGTATATTGAGCTTTTCAGAAAGTATGGCGATTCAACAATGATAAAACCAAGTATTAAAGGGATGGACTACATTATTAATAACCCAAGTACACAACCCATTACATTAGACAACTACAAACATTTAGAGCGATGGACATGGTGCGATGCACTATTTATGGCTCCTCCGGTATTGGCAAAATTGGCTAACATAACGGGCGATGAAAAATATACTGACTTCATGCTAAAAGAGTTTAAGGCTACAACAGCGCATTTATACGATGCAGACGAAGATTTATATTATCGAGATAACTCTTACATCGGTAAATTAGATCAAGGTCATAAAACCTTTTGGTCGCGCGGTAATGGATGGGTTTTTGGAGGCTTAACCATTATAATGGAAGAATATCCGAAAGACTCTAAAGAGTATGCTTACTTTTTAGATATCTACAAAAAAATGGCTGAAAAGTTAATAGAAATACAAACTCCAAAAGGGCATTGGGCTATGAGCTTACTGGCTGCAGATTTATATCCAACTCCTGAAGCAAGCGGAACGGCGTTCTTCACCTTTGGTCTGGCTTGGGGAATAAACAATGGCATCCTCAATAGAGAAACATACGAGCCGGCTGTAAAAAAAGGATGGAATGCCCTCACTAGCTACATTACAACAGATGGCATGCTCGGATATGTACAACCCATTGGCGCAGCTCCTGGTAAAGCCTGGCCCGATAAAACAGAAGTGTATGGTACCGGTGCCTTTTTAGCTGCAGGTAGCGAAGTTTACAAAATGTATAGCAAATAGATTTCTTAGAGAAAAGCTTTTATTTATGCCCTTTGTAATTAACAATCATCTGTTATTGCAAAGGGGCATTTGTTGATACAAACATAAGTTCGGCGCCAATGTTTGAACCTTTGTTGATACAAACACGTCTTTGGCGCCAATGTTTGAGCCTTTGTTGGTACAAACACGACTTGGGCGGCGATGTTTGAGTGTTTGTTGATGCAAACACAGCTCTGGCGTCAATGTTTGAACCTTTGTTGGTGCAAACATTGTATTACCCCGTCAATCCCATTAATAATTATAATATCCCCCCTATTTTACCAATAATACCAAATCTCTAATCATCATAATAAGTATAAATTAGCATACGTAAATAAACTACTCATACTACTTTATGAAACGGATTTCATTATTCTTAATAATATCCTTAGTTACCGTATTTTCCCAGGGGCAAAAATTACCCTCATTTGCTGCAGGCGACAAAGTCTGTTTTATTGGCAATAGCATAACTCAAGATGGCAGGTACCATATGTTATTCCAGTCCTATTATGCTACCCGATTTCCTGGTGTAGAAGTCGAATTCTACAATTGCGGAATTGCTGGCGATGTAGCAACAGGAATGATCAATAGATTTGAATCGGATATTTGGATACACAAACCCACCAAAGCCTTTTTAATGACAGGCATGAACGATGTAATGCAATATTTATATGAACCATCTGCCATAGTAGACTCCTTGAATTTAGCTCGCCGAGAGCAGGCATTGCAAGCCTACATTAATAATACCGAAACACTCGCCTCGATGCTTAAAAACAAAGGTGTAGAAACAATATTCATCACACCTTCCATTTACGATCAAACTTCAAAAATATCGCAAAGTAATAATTTTGGGGTTAACGATGCCCTAAAACAATATTCAGCACATATTAAACAATTGGCAAAGAAACACAATGCAACAGTGGTTGATTTCAATAACATGATGGAAACCATTAATCTAAAAGGCCAACAAAACGATAGTTTATTTACTATTGTTGGGCACGATAGGGTTCACCCTGGTGATGTTGGGCATTTTATTATGGCCTATGAGTTGATTAAAACAGTACTGCCACAACAAGCTCTTTCAAAAATTGTAATTGATGGTAAAAAAGGAAGAATACAAGCAAATAATAATGCAACAGTTGAATGCAAAAAAACGCGAAAAGAGATTAGTTTAAACGTAAAAAACGTGTCACTACCCTTCCCTATTTTTAAACAATATTCACAAGCTTTAAACTGGATACCTTTTCTGGATGAACTAAACCAAGAACTATTAACCATATCCAACCTTAAGCAAGGAAATTACACACTAGATATCGATGGTATTTATATTGGGACTTTCTCATCTGATGAACTAAAAAATGGAATTAACCTTGCTACAAATGAGAATACACCACAATACAAGCAAGCCTCTAAGGTTTTAAAATTATGCACACAATATCATAAAACAATGGGTAAACTCAGAACTCTGGCTTTTATCGATTATCGTATGTTAAACGAATACACAGGCCCAAATACGGCAAAGAGAAAACAATCTTATCTGCAAGCTAAACTCGATGCCGATATTGGTAAAAGTTGGCATGCTTGGAATACAAAAAATGTAAATAGATATTTTGAATTATTACCCCAAAAAGAAGCCTTAATAAATGAAGTTAACGAACTAAGAAACCAAATATACAAAAGTAACTTACCGCTCAAACACAATTATGTAATAAAGGCACAATAAGCCCAACATCGGGTACAGACTAGTGAATTAGCATTACTTTGTCTAGTTACTACGATATTCACCCCCTGTTAATGCACGTAAAAATGTAGCATCTGTGCAGACACATTTTAATACATTTGATACAAGAAATCAAAGTACTTTATATGAAAATAATCACAGCAAAAAAAGCAACCAGCTAAGTTGTGAACTAATAAAACTTAATTATAAGAACATGAATAAAATTACTTTATTATTCGGTGTTTTCTTGCTATCAATTACCTTGAATGCACAAAAAGACAAACAACCCAACGTATTAATTATTCTATCCGACGACCAAGGTTGGGGCGATGTTGGCTTTAATGGCTGCACCGATATTCCAACACCTAACTTAGATCAGCTCGCAGCTGATGGAGTAATATTCTCGCAAGGATATGCTGCCCACCCATATTGTAGCCCAAGTAGAGCCGGTTTGCTTTCTGGTAGAAACCAACAACGATTTGGTCACGAAAACAATTTACCATATACCGATGCAGATGCGGATGATGGTTTTCCTCTAACACAATTGATGATGTCGGAGTTGTTAAGCGATTACGATTTTCAAACTTGCGCTATTGGTAAATGGCATCTTGGTGACTCCATAAGCCTTTGGCCCGACAAACGTGGTTTCGACGACTGGTATGGTTTCTGGGGTGGCGGAATGAACTATTGGGGAAAACCAAAACACAACGACCCCTACCACGGTGTACTGCGTAACGGTGTGCCTGTACCACTGGATGAGATTACTTACCTAACCGACGATTTCACTAACGAAGCCGTAAACTACATAGATGGCTATGTGAAAAAGGACAAACCATTTTTTATGTACCTAGCGTATAATGCGCCTCACACACCCATTCAGGTTACCAACGAATATACCAAAGCCGTAAGCCATATTGAAGATGGGGAACGAGCTGCATACGGTGCCATGGTTTATGCAATGGATCAAGGTATTGGTAAAGTCATCCAAAAGTTAAAAGACGAAGGAGAATACGAAAATACTTTAATATTCTTTTACAGTGATAATGGTGGAACACGCTATAGAGCGAGTAACGCTCCCTATAGAGGATATAAAGGGATGCTCTTTGAAGGTGGTATTAGAGTGCCATTTATTATGGCCTACCCTGGACACCTAAAAGGAGGAAAGACTTACCACAAAATGGTTTCTGCTTTGGATATTTACCCAACTATTTTAGCCGCTACAGGATTAAAACACCCCGAGCCTGAAACACTAGCTGGAGTAGATATTATGCCTTTTGTTAAAGGAAAGAAAAAAGGAGAACCACATACCGATTTATACTGGCGATACTCTGATGGTGCAGGTTATGCCATGCGTTTAGGAAAGTATAAAATGGTAATGTCTGGGTTTAAAAAAGATTTCTTTTTATTTGATATGGAACAAGATCCATACGAGCACACAAACATAGCTTCAGAAATGCCTGAAAAATTAGCAGAAATGAAGCAACTCTATGCCAAATGGGATAAGGGTAACATAAAAGCCTTGTGGCAAGATCCTCACGCTGCTAATTTATCTAAAGAAGAAGGTGGTAGACAAAAAGCTCTTGATAGAGCAACAAGTGGAGAAAAGTCAAACAAATAAAAATATAGAAACATGTTAAGAAATATATTCACCATATGCATACTAACCTTAATGCTTGCAGTGCAAGCTCAAAAGGATGAACGCCCAAATGTAATATTCATACTTACCGACGATCAACAAGTGGGTTTATTGGGCGTTGAAGGAAACGAATTAATTCAAACACCCAACCTGGATAAACTGGCCAACGAAGGCGTACGTTTTACCAATGGCCATGTATCAACAGCCATTTGTACACCTAGCCGTATTTGTATGCTCTTAAGCCAATACGAACGTAAGCATGGTGTAAACTTTAATTCAGGTACATCTGTAGCACCTGAAGCTTGGGCACAATCGTACCCAGTGGTAATGCGTAACAATGGTTATTATACGGGTTATGTGGGTAAAAATCATTCGCCTATTGGCAAAGGTGGTTACGCAAGCGGACTAATGGAAAAATCATTCGATTATTGGTATGCAGGTCATGGTCACTTGAGTTTTTATCCTAAAAAGCGTCACGAAATTTTTGAGGATGCTTACCACAATACTCAGGTAGAAATTATGCAAGAAGGTGTGAACGATTTTATGAGTAACGAGCACCGATTGGGTGGTGCATTACACTTTATTGATGAGCGCCCAAAAGACAAACCTTTCTTATTAAACATTTGCTTTAACCTACCGCATGGCGCCAGCACAGGAACCATGAAGTTGCTAAAAGGGGATTCTGTTATTTATCGCGATTTATATCGTGATATAGAAATACCAACGCCTGAAAATTATATTGCTAAAGCAGATATCAAAGAACCTAAATTGCCAGCTTCTATACATAGAGCATCCGACCGACAAGCGGGATACGACTATGTAGATACTCCTAAGAAAAACAAAGAGCGCATTATTCGCCAAATGCAGGCCATGACAGGCATCGATGGCTTAGTTGGTAACCTTCGTCAGGTTCTAAAAGAAAAAGGTTTAGATAAAAATACCATCATTGTATTTACTTCTGATCATGGTTTATTTATGGGCGAACAAGGCATGGGTGGTAAAGCCCTTTGTTACGAGGCTTGCACCAATGTTCCTATGATTATCTATAATCCTTTAGATAAAAAGAAAAGCAGAAAACGTGTTAGTGATGAATTGATATTAACCATCGATTTGGCACCTACCATATTAAGCTATGCGGGTATCGAAGCTCCAAAAGAATTTCAAGGTAAAGATGTTTCAGGAATAGTTTCTGGCACAAAAGATAAAGTACGCGACTATTTATTTACCGAAAACATGTGGTCTACACAATTCGGTAACCCACGTTGCGAATCAATTCAAAACAAAGAGTGGAAATACATCCGATATTATAAAAACGAGAACTTATCAGCAGCCACTAAAATTGCAGCTGCAAAACAGCTAGGTATTCCCGTTAATAAAATGTTGTATTCAGTGCACGATCCGGATATTGCGCTTTACCGCAGCTTTGTTGAAGGGCCATTGAATGGTGAAAAAGCCGTATACGAGGAGTTGTATCACTTATCAGAAGATCCTAAGGAAGTACATAATTTAGCAAGTAAAAAAGAACATGCTGAAATATTGGAAACACTCAGAGCCGAGTGGAAAATTGCCATTAAAGAAGCGCGTGGTGAAGGGAAACCCAAAGTATTACGCTATACAGCAGATAGCATGATGGAACAATTTGGAACCGTAAAAAATCATTAAGGTGTTACATATTAAAAGAATATAATAAAAAGCAGGCTCTCACATTGGAACTATTCAATGATGAGAACCTGCTTTTTTTATTTAGGTGCGGTTGCGCTATGTGCATAGGAGATAAATAAACACAGTAATATTTAAAACTAAATAAACTAAGATTTAAAACTATGAAACAAATTATTTTCCTAGCCATAGCAATGGCTTTTGTGCAACATGTAATCGCCCAAAACAAAGTAAGCGGTAGAGTAACAGCCTTCAATAAATATACCTTAGAAGGAGTTAAAGTTGAAGCTAAAAAGAGTGGAAACACAGTGTATACCGATAAAAATGGGAACTACGATATTGAATGCAAAAAGAAGGATGCCCTAAAAATTAGTGCTGATGGATTTATGCAGGCACGGATAAAATTAGATGGATCCGAGTTGTACTTCAACACTAACCTTATCATGCTAAAAGGAAGTTCTGCACAATATAAAGTAGTTAACAAAGGGTATATGACTCAAGATGAATTGGATTATGCTTTAGAAAATCTGACATCCGAAAATAACGATTTCTCAAGATTCCAGGACATCTGTGACCTTTTACAATCCAAGTTTCCATTGGTTAAGTGCATTGAAGACAATGGTATTAACCGTATTTATTTAGGCTCTAATCCTCAATCGCTTCAATCTGGCTCTTGGGCCCTATTGGTAGTTGACGGGATTACAACTGATGAGATTAGCGGATTATCACCTATGCAAGTGGCCGACATTAGAGTACTTACCAAAGAGGGTGCTTCAGCCTATGGCGTTCGGGGCTCAAATGGTGTGGTAGAAATTGATTTAAAAGCATCTGCAGGATCAGGATATTAATAAAATAACATATTTAAAATAATGAAGAAGACATTAATCACACTCTTAGTTATACTAATTGCAATCCCATCATTCTCAAAGAAAAAACCCAATGTTATTGTGGTTTTAGCAGATGATGTTGGCACAGGTGACATTTCGTTTTATAGAAAGAAACATAGCCAAGATATTAAAGTAGAAACACCCAACCTCGATAAAATTGCAAGTCAGGCAATGGTTTTCACCAATGCCCACTCTCCTGCTGCCCTATGCGCTCCGTCGCGCTACGCTATAATGACGGGCAATAGCTGCTACCGTAGCGATTATCCTTGGGGGGTTTGGGGAGCCTATGAAAAGTCGCCTCTAAAAGAGGATCAATTAACACTGGGTAAATTAATGAAGGAAGCTGGTTACAACACCGCCTTTTTCGGAAAATGGCATTTAGGCGGAGATTACCGTCGCAAGGATAATCCTGAAAAAATATATCGCGGTCCCCGTTGGAAGCCAGAGTTAGAGGTAGATATCACCGAAGTTATTGGCGGAGATCCGTTAAGCAATGGCTTTGATTATAGTTTTATGTACCCAGCAGGCATACAAGATGTACCCTACGCCGTATACGAAAATAACAAATGGATGCCCTTAGCTGATGATTCTGAAATTACCTTTATTTCAAAAGAAAACATGCTAAAGAAAGATGTGAAACTCGATAAATCAGAAGGCTTAGGAGACAGTAATTGGGATGCCCACAATATGGGTCCTTTATTGGTTGCTAAAGGAGTTAATTACATCAACGAACAAGCTTCGGAAAAGAATCCATTTTTTATGTATTATTGCTCTCAAGCCGTTCACTTACCGCATACCCCTCCTGATAGCCTTAATGGAATTGCCATTAAAGGAACCACTCCAAGCCATCATTTAGATATGATTAAGGAGATGGATGTACAAATGGGTATGCTTGTGGATGCGCTAAAGGAAAATGGAGAATATGACAACACTATTTTCATTTTCACCTCAGATAACGGGGGATTAACATTTAAGGAAACCATGGAAACAGGGCATCGACCGAGTAATATTTATCGTGGGGGTAAAAATCAAATTCACGAAGGTGGTCACCGTGTTCCTTTCATTGTCTCATGGCCCAATGAAATCAAAAAGGGAAGTAGCGACGAGCCAATACTTGGACTAGATATCATGTCAACCTTGGCGCACATTTCAGATCTTACAATAGCGGAAAATCAGGCAATGGATTCACATAACCTATGGCCTATTTTAAATGGCTCTAAAAATGCCAAGGGACATCCTTACCTAATGGTACAAGGTGGTACAGCTAAAGAAGTAGCCATTATTGAAGATGGTTGGAAGCTAATCATCCAAATTGATAAAAAAGACAAAACTGACAATACAAGAACACCGAAGGCACTTTTCAATTTGATAAATAACCCTGGCGAAAAACAGGATCAGAATAAACTAAATGATCCAGAACAGAAAGGAAGGGTAAAAAAGCTATTTGATAAATACAATCGCTTGCGCGATGGAAAAGAAGTTACTGCGAAACGATAATAAATAAAGAGGTTTAATATGAATGATGACTTTAGCTTACTTCGTATAAAACTTTAAGCAAAAAAAACGTTGACTATATGAGATAAAAAAAGCCATTCAAATATATTTGAATGGCTTTTTTAAATTTCTTAAATATTGCAAAACTAACGCAATAGTATTTTTATATTCGTTGCAGCTGATTTATTTCCTGCCGCATCTTCACAAACTACACTTAACTGATAACCACTATCACCAGTATAAATATTGTCTGGTATAACACCAAATATTTCCTGATCAACTTCATCTGAAGTACCCGATAATTCAACAGTTTGAGTTTGTGTTTCCCAGGGATCATCCTCAACACCTGTCGCTGACTTTAAAGAACTTAAAGTAAAAACAACTGACTTAAGCTCTGTATCATCAGTAAATGTACCTTTATAAGCTACTTTACTTGCTGTCATAAATACTTCATCCGCAGTTGGTACTGCAGGAGTTTCAATTACAGGTTTAGTTTCATCTACAGGTTTCTCTTCTTCGTTGTCACTATCTCCACCACACGATGATAAAATCAATGCTGTACCAATTAGGAATGGTAAAAACTTTAATAAATTTCTTTTCATAATTACGTTTGTTATATATAATGTTGAATTATTTTGCAATGCAATATATAAAATATATGCAATGTACAATGTCACAATTGGTTCAAAATATGGTGTCAAAAATAAATATATGCTTTTACACATCATATAAACAATATTTTGCCCCCTACACAAATAAAAATTCCAGATAATGGAGATAAAAAAAGGGATAAAACATTCTCTGTTTTATCCCTTTACTCAATAATCAGTATACTTTAATTGAAACTACTTGGCATAATTAATAGCGCGAGTTTCTCTAATAACCGTAATCTTAACTTGACCCGGATAGGTCATTTCAGTTTGAATCTTCTTAGCAATATCGTATGATAATGTTTCTGCATCCTTATCCGATACTTTTTCACTACCCACAATAACTCTTAACTCTCTACCAGCCTGAATTGCATATGTTTTAAGTACACCAGGATAATCAAGAGCTAATGTCTCTAAATCTTTTAACCTTTTGATATATGAATCAACTACCTCTCTACGAGCTCCTGGACGTGCACCTGAAATGGCATCACACACTTGAATAATTGGAGCAATCATAGTGGTCATCTCTACCTCATCATGGTGAGCACCAATAGCATTACAAATATCTGGCTTCTCTTTATACTTTTCAGCTAATTTCATACCCAAAATAGCGTGTGGTAACTCTGGCTCCTCGTCAGATACCTTACCAATATCATGCAGTAAACCTGCACGTTTAGCCTTTTTAGGATTTAAACCTAATTCACTTGCCATAACTGCACAAAGGTTGGCAGTTTCGCGCGAGTGCTGTAATAGGTTTTGACCGTATGAAGAACGATACTTCATTTTACCTACTAACTTAATTAACTCAGGGTGTAAACCATGAATACCTAAATCAATTGTAGTTCGCTTTCCGGTTTCAATCATTTCTTCCTCAACCTGCTTGCGTACTTTATTTACAACCTCTTCAATACGTGCTGGGTGAATTCTTCCATCAGTAACCAATTGGTGCAATGCCAAACGAGCAATTTCTCTTCTCATTGGATCAAATGCACTCAATACAATTGCTTCTGGAGTATCATCAACAATAATTTCAACACCTGTTGCAGCCTCAATAGCTCTAATATTACGACCTTCTCTACCTATAATTCTACCCTTAATTTCGTCAGAATCAATGTGGAAAATAGTAACTGAGTTTTCTATTGCATTTTCAGTAGCAACACGTTGAATTGTTTGTAATACAATTCTCTTAGATTCTTTAGTGGCATTAATTTTAGCTTCATCCATAATATCGTTTACATACGACATTGCTTCAGTTTTAGCCTCTGCTTTTAAAGACTCAATAATTTGAGCTTTTGCTTCCTCTGCCGTTAGCCCGCTTATGGCCTCAAGTTGCTCAACTTGTTGGCTTCTTAACTTGCTTAATTCCTCCGACTTTTTCTCAACTATTTCTAACTGAGAATCTAAATTTAAACGAATTGCATCTACTTCTTTTTTCTTCTTTGCAAACTCGTCCTGACGCTGATTTAAAGTAGCTTCTCTTTGCTTTTGTCGGTTCTCAGAAGCTACAACTTTACTATTACGAGCTGTAATTTCCTTTTCGTGTTCTGCTTTTAACTCTAAAAACTTTTCTTTGGCTTGAAGTATTTTATCTTTCTTTAATACCTCTGCTTTATTCTCAGCATCATGAATAATCTTATGGCTCTGCGTTTTAAGCAATTTACCGTAGATAATCCAAGTACCTAGTACCCCTATAGCCAGGGCTGATATTCCTATGATTAACTCTTCCATTAGTACTTATTTAATTAAAATAAAAAACCGCTATCGCTAATAATAAAATTACCACTTTCTATTTCATCCTATCTAAATAGAATAGAAACAAAGCAATAACAATAAAAGCAATGCGGATATTATTGATATATAGTATTTACTCTCTTCTTAATATTTCACTCAATTGCTGATCCAACTCTTTGGCAGCATCTAATATTGGTGAGGTATCTTTTTGTTCTTCAAGCTCAAGCAACTTAATTACAAACTGTAAAGCCGCCATACCTAAAAAATCTTGTAAGTCTTTGTCTGAATAATGTTGTTTATATTGTAAAACCTTCTCATTAATCATCTTAGCTGCCTTTCTAATACGTTCTTCATCTTTTCTATCAATCCTTAAAGGATAATAGCGATCTGCAACATTCACACGTATTGAAAGTTTTTCCTCCATACAGCTAACTATCTATTTAAAAGAGCAATGCACTTATCAATTTCCCGCACAATCTGATTAATCCTAATCTTCGCACCATGAACGTCTCCACTGGTGACTTCTATTGCTTTAGAAAATTTCAATGTATTGTATTTTTCCCTAAGAGCAGCTGTTTCACGAGCACCCTCTTCAAGCTTAGTAGTTAGTTTGTCGTTTTCGGCCAACAAATTCCCATTTTCTGTTTTTAAATCGTTATAACGACTTACTAACAACGCAATTTTTTGTTGTAAACTATCTACTATTTCTATATTTTCGTTGGCCATATTCACAAAAATGCAATACAAAGTTAACATTGCAATTAAAAAATAAAAACAAACCCCTATATTCTTTTTACATTCTATATTTTTGGCCTCACTAAGTAAACTTATATTAATGTTTTATAGGTCGATTTTTTTATACTTTTACTGAAATATTTTTTCAAAAATTCAATATGCGTAGTTATTTTCTTTTACTTTTTCTGCTAGCATCATCAAGTATTTTCTCACAAAAAAAAATAGACAATACTTTCCTATTCCCAATAGATATAAAACCATCAGTTAGTGGATCGTTTGCAGAATTACGCTCAAACCACTTTCACTCAGGCATTGACCTTAGTACAAATGGAAAAACGGGTATTCCTATAAAATCAATGGAAAGCGGCACCATTTCACGCATAAAAGTATCACCTGTTGGCTATGGTAATGCTATTTACATTAAACACCCTAATGGATATACCACGGTTTATGGTCATTTAAAATCTTACTCGAAGAAAGTTGAAGAAATCATCACAAAAGCACAATACGAAAAACAGAGTTTTGCCATAGACTATTTTCCTAAAGAAGAAATCCAAATAAAAAAAGGTGAGGTTATTGGTTTCTCAGGTAATTCAGGAAGCTCTGGTGGTCCCCATTTACATTACGAAATAAGAGATACAGAAAGCGAAGAACCTTTGAACCCGTTTATGTTTCAAGATATAATCAAAGATGATATTAGACCGCATATTGAAGCCATTAGGTTATATCCTTTAAACAAAGACAGTCGCATCAATGGTTCAACCAAACCAATAAACTTTGTAGCTGTATTTTACGATGGTAAGTTCCACTTAAAAGGTAATCCAACTATAAAGGTGAAGGGCGATATTGGAGTTGCCATAAAGATGCTTGATTATATGTCGGGTTCATGGAAAAAATGTGGAGTTTATAAACTAGACTTATACAAAAATGACACTCCAATATATGGATGGGAGCTTTTCCGTTTTTCGTTTTATGAAAGCAGATATCTAAATAGCCACATCGATTATTCGTATAAGAAAAAAACGGGTCGTAGGTATGAAAAGTGTTTCCGAGATCCGAACAATAAACTAAGCATCTACACAAATACTGTCAATGATGGAATAATAAATTGTACAGGTAAAGACCATTTAAAGTTTATTGCTAAAGATGCTGCGGGTAATACATCTGAACTAGGATTTAACATTATTGCTGATACTAAATCTTACCCTATTGTTGAGCCGAATAAAATTAACAATCAATACAAAGTTAATTGTAAGGAAGATTTTAAATTAGAGAAAGAAAACTTCTCTTGCCACATTCCAAAGAATAGTCTGTACAAAAATGAAGCAATCATTATTAGAGAACTAAACCAAAAGAGTAAAGAAAACAATCCAATATTTGAAATTGGTGATTCGCATATCCCTTTGCATACTTCTATCGAATTAAATTTTAACTGTCCCGATTCTACAAATCACGAACAATTATGTATTGCGAGTGTAAGCCCCAAGGGTAATCTATATTATGCAGGTGGCAATTTTAATGATGGTAAACTAAGCTTAAAAACAAGAAGCTTTGGAAAATATACATTATCAAAAGATACTGTCCCTCCGAGTATTTCTTTGAGAAACATTCCTGCAAATCATAATTATAGCACAAAGGGAATCATCTATTTTAGAATATCGGATAGTTATAGTGGTATAAAATCCTATAATGGTTTCATTGATGGTAAATGGTGCCTTTTTGAATACGATGCTAAATCTAAATTAATTTGGTGCAAATTAGATAAAACAGCAGTTGTTAAAGGTGTAAAACACAGTTTAGAATTAATAGTGGAAGATAATTGCAACAATACAGCTAAAAAAGAATATTCGTTTGTGTACTAAAGTTGATCCTCTACTCAATGATAATTAGAAAACGAGCTACATTTTCACTTTAATGAAGGAGCAAGAATAACAGACTTAAATAAAACTTCTAAGACACTTCAAATATATTACGTTTAAACAATAAGCAAATGGGCCATTTTAGGATTGAATATTTGCACTAAAAATTCTGGAAGTATCAAGAATTAAAAATCTAGGTATATTTTATCAAGCAACAGATTGAATAGTTATTTTTTTTGGTAAATTTACGCTCCGAAATTTAACACAGATTCATGTCAAAACAGACTAACGAGCAATTTGATGCAATTATCAATATCTGTAAAGATATTTTTATAAAGAAAATGAAGGATTATGGAACCGCTTGGCGTATACTTCGTCCGGCTTCTATGACAGACCAAATATTTATTAAAGCACAACGAATTAGAAGTATCGAAACCAAAGGTGTTTCTAAAGTTGATGAAGGTGTTCGTTCAGAATTCATTGGCATAATCAACTACGCTTCAATGGCTATCATCCAACTTGAATTGGGCACTTCAGATTCGCCAGAGATGGATACAGAAGAAGCTTTAAACAAATACCTAAAAAACTTAAACGAAGCCAAAGATTTAATGTGCAATAAAAACCATGATTACGATGAAGCATGGAGAAGCATGAGAATTAGCTCATTTACAGATTTAATTTTGATGAAATTGCACCGAACAAAACAAATTGAAGATAACAAAGGAAAAACAATTATATCAGAAGGTATTGATGCCAATTATTTAGATATGATTAACTACGCAATCTTTGCAATGATTCACCTAGAGTTTCCTGAATAAAGTTTAATGAAGAAGTTATTATTTATAATAAGTAGAGTAATTGTTGGCGTTGTATTCCTTTTATCGGGTTTTGCAAAGGCAGTTGACCCAACTGGTTACGCTATTAAAATAACAGATTACCTTGTTGCTTTTAATGTTGAAGCTTTTAGCAGCATTGCTTATGTATTGGCTGTTGGCATATCGGCCTTAGAATTTATTACAGGCGCTCATTTAATTATAGGATTACGCAATAAACTATTTTCGATAATAGTCACAATATTCATGGCTATTTTCACACCTCTTACATTGTGGATAGCCTTATTTAATCCGGTTACTGACTGCGGCTGTTTTGGCGATGCTTATCAATTAAGCAATTGGGAGACTTTTCTTAAGAACATTATTTTACTTGTTCCTACACTTTACGTATTCTTTAATCGTAAAAACTATCCCTCTAGGCTAAATGCTTTTCAAAGTATTTTAACAACCCTTGGTTTATCATCGCTTATCGTATATATATCCATAGCTGCATTAATCCATTTACCCATTCTCGATTTTAGGCCTTATCATATTGGAGCCAATATCCAAGAAGGTATGACGATACCCGATGGTGCTGAGCAACCTGAATATTTGACCACATTTACTCTTGAAAAAGATGGTGTGCAAAAAGAATTCTCTGCTGAGAATTACCCATACACGGATACGACTTGGGTATTTGTTGACAGCAAAACAAAAGTAATTAAAGAAGGATATCAGCCACCCATTCACGATTTTGTTTTAATTGATGAAGAAGGAACCGATTTTACCAGCACCCTTTTAAATTCGAGCACTCCTACTCTATTAGTTGTGAGTCCACAAATAAAAAAAGGAAATTGGGAAAATAACTTTAACAAAATCACAGCACTCAAAAACTTAGGTCTAGAAAAGAATATCAACACCTATGTATTAACAGCATCGAGCAATGCTGATATTTCTGAATTTGAATTTGCCAATAATGCAGGTTATCAATACCTAACTGCCGACGAAACAGTATTAAAAACCATGATACGCTCTAACCCAGGAGTCATTCTTATACAGGACGGAACCATAATATCTAAGTGGCACTATAATAACATACCATCTGCTAATGAGTTTTCTAAGCCCATTTCGTATTCTTTAAAAGAACAGAAAAAGCAATCAAATTCATATTGGTTATGGTGCCTAGTATTAGGTACGGTACTTTTTATAAGTATCATTTATTTAAGTAAACGAAAGTAATTTTTATATTCTAATAACAAACATTTTTACGATGAGACAAAACATTGTTGCCGGAAACTGGAAAATGAACAAAACCCTTCAAGAAGGGGTAGAATTAGCAAACGAATTAAACACAATTCTTGCTTCAAAAACACTTAACTGCGATGTAGTTATCGGTGTTCCTGCTACTCACATCACTGAGGTTGTTAAAACTGTTGATGGCGCGAAAATCGGTGTTGCTGCTCAAAACTGTGCTGACCAAGTATCTGGTGCTTACACAGGTGAGATTTCAGCTTCTATGGTAAAATCTACAGGTGCTGAGTATGTGATCTTAGGTCACTCTGAAAGAAGAGAGTACTATGGCGAAACTAACGCTACTTTAAAAACTAAAACTGACTTAGCTTTAGCTAACGGTTTAACTCCAATTTTCTGTATTGGTGAGGTTCTTGAAGAAAGAGAAGCTAACAAACAAAACGAAGTTGTAAAATCTCAAATCGAAGAGGCTTTATTTCACCTTTCTGCTGACGAGTTTGCTAAAATCGTTTTAGCTTACGAACCAGTTTGGGCTATTGGTACTGGTAAAGTAGCTTCTCCTGAGCAAGCTCAAGAGATTCACGCTTATATCCGTTCTATCGTTGCTGATAAATTCGGTGCTGAAGTTGCTGATAACACTTCTATCCTTTACGGAGGTAGCTGTAAGCCAGGTAACGCAAAAGAGTTATTCTCAAACCCTGATGTTGACGGTGGTTTAATTGGTGGTGCTGCTTTAGCTGCTGCTGATTTTGTTGGTATTATTGACGCATTTTAGTCGGTAAAACCCAAATGATATAGAATGGCCATCTCATATTTGAGAATGGCCATTTTTTATTACTAAAAGAACACCTTAAGTTGATACTTTGAAGCACTAAATATATACTTTTGCAAAAAGTAATCTATCATTCACAATTCGTAATAGTAAAGGCACTATTGCGTTAATAATTTCTACATTATGCAATACACAAAAGTAAGCTTTACTATTTCCCCTCTTTCTGAAACTATTCAAGAAATACTAATTGCTGAGTTATCACAATTTGCTTACGATAGCTTTCAGGAAACAGAAAGTGGGCTTGATGCTTATATTCCCACAGAAGACTTTAATACTGAAGACCTCGAAACACTTCATTTATTGAATGATAAAAATTACCAAACTAGTTATACCAGCGAACCTTTAGAAGATCAGAATTGGAATGAAACTTGGGAAAAGAATTATTTTCAACCCATTGAGATTGATGATCGCTGCGTAGTTCGAAGTCCTTTTCATACCAATGTAAAAGAAGTTGAATACAACGTACTAATTGACCCAAAAATGGCTTTTGGAACTGGTCATCATGAAACTACGGGCCTTATGATAAAGCATATTCTTGAAATGGATTTTACAGGCAAATCAGTTTTAGATATGGGATGTGGAACCGCGATACTCGGAATTCTATGCGCAATGCGCAATGCTAAATCGGTATTCGGAATTGATATTGAAGAGTGGGCTTACCATAACTCCAAAGAAAACATTAAGCTTAATCATATTGATAATATGGATGTAGCACAGGGTGATGCCGCATTACTTTTGGGTAAACAATATGACATTGTCTTGGCCAATATCAATCGTAATATTCTTTTAGAAGACATTAAAAAATATAGAGCCTGCTTAAACACAGGAGGCATACTCCTACTTAGTGGATTCTATAATTCTGACATTGATGTTATTGATGCCGAGTGCTCTAGTAACAAGCTTAAAAAAATAACTGCAAAAGAGGATAACAAATGGGTAGCTCTCTCGTATATGGCTTTTTAAGCTAAATTTATGAGATTACAATTTATATTGGCCATCCTATTATTGATGGCTACCCAATCTTTTGCACAAAACAAAACACAACTCTTCAGTAATGATACTGAGGAGTTTTTACCTCAAGTTGAAGAACTTTTTAAAAGTATTAGCGACAAAAAGTACGCAAAAAGCTATATTGAAGAGTTAGAGATATTCTGGTATAACCCAGATATAACTGATCAGGACAAAAAACTCATTATCGACAACTGTAATCTCCTGGCCTTAAAACGTGCCAGACCTATTCCTGATTACGAAACCTACCTTAATACCATCCGCGATTATATTTTATCCGATATTGCTACCTCAAGCTTTAATGCTTGGAACAGTGCTATTGTTAGCTTATTAAAAGAAAAGCGTTATCCACTCCGTAAAATAAATAGTCTTTTAATAACAACTAGCGCCTTATTAAAAGACAACATTATATATAAAACACCCTCCTCGCAATGGAAATCAAGTGATAACAATTGGACCTTAGAATTTAAGGACGAGTTAATCGTTAAATTTAACCCGATGACTTTAACTTGCTTTTCTAAAAGCGATAGCGTAAAGATATACAACACTAAAGGTGAGTTTAATTACAAAACAAATATTTGGAGTGGAGAAAATGGTAAAGTAACCTGGCAACGTGCAGGCTTTAAACCGAATCAAGTTTATGCTACTTTTAACGAATATTCTATACCTTTTAAAAACGCTTCTTTCGAAATAAAAGAAGTAGACTTTTACAACCACACCTACTTTGATCATCCATTAAAGGGATCATTACGTCATAAGGTAATGAATATTACAAATCCCAATAACGCCACCTACCCTCAGTTCCGATCTACACAAGAACGTTTCAACCTTGAAAATATTCAACCTAATGTAAATTACGAAGGTGGTTTTGCTCAGAATGGTGCAAAGTTCTTAGGTGCAGGAACCTACGAAGATCCCGCTGAGATAACTATCCTACGAAATGACACCACTTTTTTAACTGCAAAATCCTTATTCTTTGCTCTCCGATCAGATCAAATATTAAGTACTGATACTGAAATAAAAATGGACTTAGATACTGGATTTATTTACCACCCTGGGCTTCAGTTTAAGTACATGGTTGACAATAATGAATTACACCTCATACGCAATGGAGAAGGTTTATCAATTAGTCCTTACTTTAATACATATCATAACGTAAGTATGGATATTGAACTGCTTACCTGGCAGCTTGACAGTACAATTATGGACCTAAAGATGGTAGCTGGTGCTGCTGAAAACCATGGTGCCTTTGAATCTCTAAGCTACTTCAGAGAGTCATTTTACAATCAGTTACAAGGCATGGATGCTATTCATCCCTTACAAGGACTAAAAAATTGCGCCCTCTATTATGGTAATAATTTTACTGCAAAACAGTATGCTCAAAATTTAGGTTTACCCGAAGCACAAGTGAGGCAACAGGTTATTAACCTTTCCTTTTACGGGTTTATTGGATACAATGTTAATACCGATGAAATTATTATTAGACAAAGGCTTGAAGATTACCTCCAATTTCGTTTAGGAGAAAAAGATTACGATGTAATTCGATTTGCCTCTAACACACCTGGTAACCTAGCAAATGCCACACTCGATTTAAAAAACTACGATCTCAATATCAATGGAGTAAAATCCATCTCTATTTCCGACCATCAAAATGTTGTATTCTTCCCTGCTAATGAAAACATTATGCTTAAACATAACAGAAACTTTGTATTCGATGGAGCCATTAATGCAGGTATGTTAAATTTATTCGGAAATGGTTTTAAATTTAATTACGAAGAATTCTTAATAGAGATGACTAATATTGACTCTTTAAGAATGAAAGTTCAAACAGGTGAGCTTGACTATTTTGGACGACGAAAACTTACCTACGTTCGTAATGCAATTGAAAATCTATCGGGAACTCTCAAAATTGATGAAGCTGATAACAAGTCAGGTACAGAATCCTATAGTCAATACCCAATATTAAATAGTACTAAAGAATCGTATGTTTATTACGATAAGCCCGAAATACAAAATGGGGTTTACAATAGAGAAAAATTCTACTTTAAATTAGATACATTTATGCTGGATAGTATTAGCCAGTTATCTCGTTCTAACTTTGACTTTACAGGATCTTTCGTCTCAAACATCTTCCCTACCTTTGATGAAACACTTACTGTTCAGCCAGATTTCTCACTTGGCTTTAACAGAACTGCACCCGCTGAGGGTTATGGAATTTACGAAGGGAGAGCAACTTACTTTAGCAATATTTCACAAAGTAATCAAGGTTTAAGAGGCAGTGGCATTCTAAAATACCTAACAACAACATCAGCGTCAGACGACTTCTTATTTTTACCCGAAGAGGTGAATGGTATGGCAAAAGAATTTACCGTAGAAAAACGTGAAGATGGGGTTGAATATCCTGATGTTATTGCCCATTACAATACTATTGTTTATAAACCTTACGAAGATCAGTTAATCGCCAAATCTCAAGAAGAGAGCTTTACCATGTTTAATAACGAAGCAAACCTAGAAGGTGAACTTGTTATCAATAAATACGGCGCCAAAGGAAAAGGAACATTCTATATGGATAAAGCCAACATTGTATCTCCGATAATGACATTTGGTGGGCACACTATTTTGGCTGATTCCTCAGACTTTAATCTTGTGCTAGCAGAAAATGTTCAAGACGTATCCTTTAACACGACTAACCTAATATCAAACATCGATTTCGAAACTCGTAAAGGTACCTTCGTTTCTAAATCGGGCGGTAGTTTAGTACACTTTACCGATAACAAGTACATCTCTTACATTAGTGAATTCTCGTGGGATATGGATCTAAATGACATTTTTATGGGAACCAGTGGTTCTGAGGGTAACCGATTTATATCTACTCACAGAAAACAGGACTCACTTGAATTTAGAGCTCCTTTGGCGAGATATGATGTTGAAAACAAAATTATATATGCCGAGGAGGTAACTGAGCTTAAAGTAGCCGATGCCCAATTGAAACTTAATGATGGTTTTATTACTATTAGACAAGATGCTGATATGGTGCGCCTTGATAGTACAACAATTGTTTTAGCCGACACATCACACACGCATACCATTTATAATGCCACAATGAAAGTTGAAGGTAAAAATGCATATTCGGGATATGGTGAATACAATTATGTAAATGGCAATGGTAAAAATTATAAAATTAACTTGAGTGAGATTAACTTGAATGAAAACAATAGAACCATAGCAAATGGAACAATAATAAGTCAAGACCTATTTACCTTTGATGAAAACTTTACCTTTAAGGGTAAGGCTAACCTTTTGGCTTCAGACCCACTATTTACGTTTAAAGGAGGTGCTCAAATGCTGCATCAGTGTAATGGTGGCCCGCAAACTTTTGTATACTTTGAAGAAGCTATTGATCCAAACAATGTTATTATACCAATTGGCGCAGAACCGGTAAACTACGATCGC
The DNA here is from genome assembly GCF_947489045.1 of Saccharicrinis aurantiacus. Taxonomy (NCBI): domain Bacteria; kingdom Pseudomonadati; phylum Bacteroidota; class Bacteroidia; order Marinilabiliales; family Marinilabiliaceae; genus Saccharicrinis; species Saccharicrinis aurantiacus. The sequence continues at coordinate 840,633 of NZ_CANLCN010000001.1, read as the reverse complement.
GATAATATTTATAGAGACTTCTTTTTAACCAAAGATTCATCTCATGTTTACTCCTCATTTTTAGGTAGCAGAAAAGATTATAGCGATATCCCAATTATTACGGCTGATGAATATTTATATTTCAATAGCAATGAAAATGCCTTTGAAATAAGTTCAATGGAAAAGATTGCAAATCCTGATACAACAGGTACAATATTGAGGTATTCAAATACTAACTGTGATATTGTAGCACAGGGTATTCTTAATTTAGGTATTGACCTTGGCCAGGTTAAAACAACTGCTTCAGGAACGATCACTGATAATCCTAAAAAGAAAGATATCACCTTAAATACATTATTCTCTTTAGATTTCTTCTTTAATGAAGAAGCTAGTGCTCAAATGGTAAAAACCATACAACAATCAAAAGCTGAAGAAAGTAAAATTAGTGACGATATACTTAATAAAAGATTAAGTGAATGGGTTGGTAAAAAAGAGGCAAAAACTCTTACCTCAAAACTTAAATCAAATGCTTTATTTGAGGATATTAATCCTGAGTTAAAAACAATGTTGCTATTCGGAAATATAGACTTTGAATTTAATGGGAAAGCACATACGTATATTGCTGACGGGAAAGCTGACATCAGTTTTATAAATGGCTATGCCGTAAATAAGCAAGTTGATGTTAAAGCTGAGATTACAAAAAAACGTAGCGGTAACTCAATAGAAATGTTCCTTCAGTTTGATAAGGATAATTGGTTTTTCTACTCGTATAAGAATGGTATGATGCAAACCTTATCATCGTCGGATGCTTATAACAACACCGTACAAACGCTTGAAGCTGCAGACAGAAAACTAAAAGTGGGAATAACTGAAAAACCTTATACGTTTATATTATCTCCAACAACTAAGTTAAATCGATTTATTAAAAAGTTTGGTTTAAGCCCCATAAGTAAGGCCACAAGAGCAGCAGGTCAAGATATTCAAGAAGAAGCTGAGGAGGAGGAAGAGTAGAAAGAATGAACATTGATATTACAAAGGAAGTAGGAAACGTTAACTAAAATTTTATCGAGTACTTCTTTTTAGCTACTTTTGAAGCTATTAATAATTCTAAAAATTAATAATGAGACTTATATTATTTATCATATTAGCCTTAACCATCAACCTGAGTTTAGTTAAAGCGCAAAACGAAAACATAGTTGACACCTGCAACTACGCTCTTGACGTCTACTCTTCAGAAGGAATTAAAGAACTCAATATAAAAAGTTTACATGCTAAAATAAATATCCATAATTGGGATAAAGAAACTGTAAGTGTTGAATCAACCGTGAAAATTCTCACGCCTAAATTGATAGTTGCAGAAGAGCTATTAGCTCTAATCGAAGTAGAAGCAAAAAACACAAAAGATGCCATTAATATTATAACTACTCTAAGCAAAGATTTCTCAAGTACAGTACCTTATGAGATTACACACAACATTTTTGTACCTGAACATGTTGCTTTTAACATCACCAATAATCATGGTAATGTTGTTATACCAAAAACAACAAGTGGGGTGAACCTTAAGCTTAATTATTGCTCATTAATTGTTAACGATATCCAAGCAGAGTTGGCAGAAACTAAAAACTACTTAAATTTAAAATTCTGTAAGGCAGACATTAATCTATTGGGGAATGCTAGCATAAACAGTAATAGTTCTGAAATATTAATAACGAAGTGTGATTCTATTTTACTCAAATCAGAATATAGTAATATTTCAATTCTAGATAATAGAAAACTAGATGGAGATACTAATCTTGATAAAATACAAATAGATAAAACTGATAACATTATTTTACTAGGTAAATATAGTGCTATAAAACTTGATTATTTTAGCACGGATGGAAAAATTGAATTAGAGGAAGGAAAGCTCAATATTAATGGCTCTTCTAATAATTTTAGTTCACTTCTAATCAGCAACAACAATACTCCAACAAGTATAAAATTAAACCCATCTGCTTCTTACATCATCAATGGAGAGGTAAAAGATGCTAAAATAAACCACCCTAATACAAGTGATCTTGATTTAATTAAAGATAATAATAAAACTTCTTTCTCAGGAGTTATTGGTGATAATCCCAATACAAATTCAAGAGTAATTGTTTTCAACAAAAACAAAGACATAACTTTCGACTAACAACATAAAACACACATATATGTCAACTGCAGATAATATTTTTTTGCTTCGCACTAAAATGCTAGCCAACGGTATAGATGCTGTTATTATACCAAACAGCGATCCTCACATGAGTGAATATATATCCGGGCATTGGAAAAAAAGAGATTTCATTTCTGGATTTACTGGTTCAGCAGGCACCATAGTTATTATGGCTGATGAAGCAGGCCTATGGACCGATAGTAGATATTATCTTCAGGCTGAAGATGAACTAGCTGGCTCTGGAATTGATTTATATAAAACAGGAGAAAGTAGTACACCTCACTATTCTGATTGGATTGCTGAAAGATTAAATCCTGGAAGCACCATTTCAATTGAAAGCCTTGTTTTTTCTACTGATGATGCGCGTAAACTAGCTAAAAAGTTTAAACCATACAGTTTACACCTTGATACAGAAGGAAATATTTTAGATGAAATATGGCAAGGTCGCCCTCCTATTCCAGAAAACAACGTATTTGTTCACGATACTGAATATGCTGGTTTAAGCAGAACTGAAAAGATAACAATGATTCGTGAAGAGATGCGCAATGTGGATGCTTCACACTATATCGTTTCTGCACTTGATGAAATTGCATGGGTACTAAACTTAAGGGGTTCAGATGTATCTTACAACCCGGTTTTTCATTCTTACTTAATAATATCTCTTGATAGTGTTCATCTATTTATAGATACGCATAAAATAACCGCAAATATTGGAAAAGAACTCTCTAATGATGAAATCTCAATTCATTTATATGGAGACGTTTTCAAGTGGATTAACGAAATGCCAAATGATTCAGGGCTACTTTTTGATTCTTCTACTACCAATGCGCGTATTTACTCATTAATACCTAAAGAGGTTATTAAAATTGAGAACCCTAGCTATGTTCGCCGTATTAAAGGAACAAAGAACGAGGTTGAACAAAATGGGTTTAGAACAGCTATGCTTAAGGATGGTGTGGCGATGACTAAATTCTTACATTGGCTAGAGCAAGAAGTTCCTTCAGGGAATATAAGTGAAATTAGTGCCTCTAAACAGCTTAAGAAATTCAGAGCTGAAAACGAAAACTTCATTGGAGAATCTTTCGGAACTATTTCTGGGTTTGGTGCTCATGGTGCTATAGTGCATTATTCAGCTGATAAAGACTCAGATATTAAACTTACCACCAACTCATTCTACCTGGTAGATTCTGGTGGTCAGTATTTAGAAGGTACAACTGACATTACAAGAACTATACACTTTGGTAAACCAACAGAACAACAAAAAACGGATTTTACCCTAGTTTTAAAGGGTAATATTGCGCTCGATTCAACCATATTCCCAAAAGGAACTAGAGGAGTTCACCTCGATATTTTAGCACGTAAAGCACTTTGGTCTCATGGTTTAAATTATGGGCATGGTACGGGGCATGGCGTGGGTTGTTTCCTTAACGTACATGAAGGTCCTCAAAGTATTCGTCCTGACGATAATGGCATTTGTCTTGAGGAAGGCATGGTAAGTTCTAACGAACCAGGATTGTATAGGGCAAGTGAATATGGGATACGTATAGAAAACTTATTACTGACTACTAAAGCTCAGAGTACTGAATTTGGAGATTTCTTGCAATTTGAGACATTAACTCTGTGTCCTATCGATTTAAAATCAATCAAAAAAGAATTACTAACTGAAGAAGAAATTCTGTGGTTAAATAATTACCATAAAAATGTATACCAAAGTGTATCACCATTCTTAAACGATACACTTAAGGCTTGGTTAAAAGAAAACACAAGAAGTATATAGTAAAAAAGAAACAGAATGCTGAGTATATGTTTACCTGTTTATAATGTTGATGTCAGGGCTATCACAAATAAATTGATGGTTCAAGCAATTGAATGTAAAATTGAATTTGAAATACGCATTTATGACGACGGCTCCACTCAAAATTACAAGCAGGTAAATCATACGCTTGGCAATAATAAAAATATAATATATCACGAGCTGCCACAAAATCTTGGAAGCGCTGCCATCAGAAATAAATTATTAGCTGATGCTGCCTACAATAATATCCTCTTCCTAGATAGCGACTCGGATATACAAGACGATTACATACAGAAATACATTCCCCATTTATCTCAGAAAAACCTAATCGTATGCGGAGGACGTGTACACCCAAGCAAATTACCCTCTTCTGAATTTTCACTTAGGTGGATAGTTGGCAAAAAAAGAGAAGACCATAGTGCTGCACTTCGAAATAAAGTACCCAACAAAAGTTTCATGTCAAATAACTTCTTGGTTAAAAAAGAATTATTTAATACCGTTGCTTTTAATGAAAGTATTAAACGCTCGGGACACGAGGATACCATGTATGGAATAGAGTTGGAAAAAAATGGCATTAACATTGTTCATATTGATAATCCGGTAACTCATATTGGCTTAGAAACGAATAATGAGTTTATTACTAAAACAAAACAACGCTTAGAAACGCTTTATTACTTAGAAAGTATAAATAAGGATGAACTAATTTACAAGCGTATTACACTATTAAAGGCCCATCAAAAATTAAAAAGATGCCATGGAACTTTTATTTTTAGTGCACTATATAAAACTTTAGGGTCGAGCATTGAAAAGAATCTAGCATCAAAGAAACCTAGCATGTTTCTTTATGACATATATAAATTAGCATACTATTCAACATTAAATAATTAACTGAACGAAAAGAAACCAATGAAACGTATCATATTCCTATTCATAGCCACTGTAACATTTGTTACTTCTGCTACGGCCCAAGGTTATAAAATTGATGTAAACATTAATGGATGGCAAGATACCACCCTTATTCTTGGTCATTATTTTAATAAGAAAATGTTGGTAAACGATACCATTGACCTTGATTCAAATGGTAATGGAACCTTTACTGGGGAAGAAAAACTTCCGGGAGGAGTATACATCATTTATATGCCCGATCAGAATTTCTTTGATATTATTATTGATGATGAGCAACATTTCCAGATTGCGGCTGATAAATCAAACCCTGTTAATACTTTAACAGTAAAAAATAACAAGCAAGAAGCTGCATTTAATAAATACCAACGTTTTATTGCCAAGCAACAAGAAAAAGCAAAATCGCTACAAGAACAGATTAAAACGTCGCCTGATGATCCATCTGTTGCAGATTGGAAAAAAGATCTTGGTTCGCTTTCAACTGAAGTAAACAAGCAATGGGATCATATCACGGCCAATAATCCTAATACATTTTTAGCTTCTTTTATTACGGCCATGCGTGAAGTTGAGATACCCGATTTTGCTGCTGATAAAAGCTTAAATGATTCTATTATTCAATGGAAGAAATATGAATATTACAAAAACCATTACTTCGATAATATAGATATGAAAGATGATCGCTTATTGCGAACGCCTTTTTTTACTAATAAATTGGAAAGCTTTTTTACAAAAACAGTGTTTCAGATGCCTGATAGTTTAAGTAAAGAAGCCAAACGCATTGTTAAGTTGGCTGAAGGCAATAGCGAAATGGAGAAATACCTAATTCAATATACTTTTAATTTAGTAAACGAAAGTAAGGTGATGGGTATGGATGCTGCAATGGTTGATTTAGCAGAAACATTTTACCTGTCGGGAAAAGCCGATTGGGTTGATCAAGAATTTATTGATAAATTACAAGACCGCGTAAGTAAACTAAAACCAAACTTATTGGGTAATACTGCACCCGACCTTAAGTTATATACACCTAATAAAGAAGCCTACAAGCTTAGTGAAGTTTTTGCCAACTATACTATTTTGGTTTTTTGGGAGCCAGACTGTGGCCATTGCAAAAAAGAAATTCCGGAAATTAAGGAACTAGTTTATGACAAATACCAAGATAAAGGTGTAAAAGTATTTGCTGTATATACCCAATTTGAAACAGAACATTGGACCGAATTTATAGCGGAAAAACAATTGGAAGAGTGGATTAATGTATATGATCCTTATAACCAAAGTAATTTTCGTAATTTGTACGATATTTATAGTACTCCAGTTATATACGTGCTTGATAAAGACAAAAAGATTGTTGCAAAACGCATTGGTGCTGAACAGATACCTGATTTTTTGGATCACCAATTTAACCTAGTAAATAAATAAAGATGAAACTATATATAAGCCTTATAATACTTACAACAATTCTCATTTTCTCTTCATGTGAAGATAATACACGTGAAATACCTGCGTCTGAAATAAACTCAAATATGCCTGAGGGAGGATATGAGGTGGAAGTTGATAGTGCTTTCGCACTTCATCCTAAAATAATCTATGATTATGACTCGCAATACCGCTGGTACTCTCATGAGAATGATGATACTATATCAAAGGAATTAATCTACGAGCGTTATTACAACGAGTTAGGTACCTTTAATTACACCTTTTATTTGAGTAATGATAGAGGTTCTGCTAGCTACGATTATATAATTACCTGTTTATTTTTAACTGACTTTGAGGAATTAGATGCTTTATCTAGCAATAGTTTTTGGGATGCGCCTAATGGTGAAACTTCATTTACCTCGGGAGAAACCTCCTTTAGTTTAGTTGGTAAACCCGATTTAGTAGAAGAATGGTATGGCTTTACCTTTTCTAATTTAAGTGGCTCTAAAAGCGATGACGCTGAAACTTATTTTAGTATGAATAGTACTCCAACTGATTATAGCTCAAAAATATTCTCTGTACTTAAGCAAGATCCCGCATTAAAATCCTCCTTTATAACCTTTGATGAAAATAAAGAACACCTAATTAAAAGTATATCAGTAAATAATACTTACGGTACACGATATGCCCTTGAGCAAGGTACAGAAGATGAAGATGGAAATGAACTATCAAAGCAATTTGGAGGTACAGATGGTACAGAGAAAGATTGGTTAAAATTAACTTTAACAGGACATAAGGCAGATGGCTCAATAACAGAGCCTATAGAGTTCTACATGGCTGATTTTACTTTTGAAGCGTATAGAGATAACTACATTATCAGAGATTGGACTACAATTAATCTTGAATCTTTAGGTTTAATAACCAAGCTTGAATTGGTACTGCATTCAACTGATGTGGATGATGAAGGTAATATGCGAACACCTGCATCAATTTGTATTGATCAAATTAAAATAACTGAGTAATACCAAAATATTAAGCATAAAAAAGAGTTTGCCTTGAAGCAAACTCCTAAAACTCTCCTCTTCCCCAATATACTCGCATAAAAAAACTACAATGCGAGGATTACTTTAGTTTGTTTTATTCTTCGAATTATAATATGCTGTCAGTGAATTTAACTCTCCTGCATTATTCAACTGAGCAAGTTCTTTTATTTCTTTAGTTAACTTTAGTTTATTCATCGGGTTGGTGCAATAATCAAGAAATGAAGTAATTGCTTTTTCTTCGGCCTGTAAACTATTATCTGCATTTCCTTCAACCAATTCTTTTGCAATACATGTAAAGTATAAACCCAATAATTCAGTTCTATTATCTGTTAATGATTGAATATTCTCACTCACTTTATAAGAACTATTAGGAGCTCCTTTTACCCAACGTTCAATAAAATTAGTTGCTGCTACACGTTCACTATCCTTTTTACTAAATGGTGTTAATAATAAGTAATCGCAGCAATCATAAACTGTTTCTGTGTACTCTGAATAATCCGCTGTGCTTTCTAACTCAACATCATTTAAATATGAAAACTGTGCACTAACTAATGTGGCTGACACACAGAATAGAAATAACAATAATATATGTTTCATAATTTACACGTTTTAGATTCTAATACGCAAATACCTGAAAATGTATACATTGGTTTGATTAATGCCACAATGTTATACACTAAAGTTATTTTTATTATGATGAATATTACTTACACTCACATTTCCCTAAGGTGGTTAATTATCAGTATACTACACCGAACTACCATATAATCTTCCTCTATTTTCTAATTTTCAATAAAAAACAAAAGTCTACTAGTAACAAATACTAATAGACTTTTATAAAGAATTATTCAGCAACAATCTGGCATGAGTTCTTTATCAAACCTTTACTGCTAACTTCTAATGTTATATCACCAGGTTTAGTACCTGCCTGTACCAAAACAACCAGCTGTCCGCTAAATGCCTTCATTGATGGATTGTGAAATAGCTCTAATGAAGTCGCATCACCATTACATGCGGCACGATAGCTACCAGCTCCTTTTACTTTAAAGTTTAACTGACTACTAGCTGTTGGACATAAATTTCCATCTTTATCAAGCACTGAAACTGTTACGTAACTCAACTCTTTTCCGTCGGCCTTTATGGTTTCTCTATCGGCTGATAATTTGATTTGATGTGGTTTACCTGCTGTACTGATTTCTTTTTCAGCAGCAGCTTTACCATTTTCATCGTAAGCCACAACTTTTATTGTTCCTGGCTCATATTTCACGTCCATCCACATTAATCGATAACGCGTTTGATTGCTCTCCTTGTTCTTTTTTCTAATCCCTTGGCTTTTTCCGTTAACAAATAATTCGGCACTATCATAACTTGTGTAAGCAAATACAGGCGTTGTTTCCCCTTCTCTTCCTTCCCAATTCCAATGCGGTAATAAGTGAAGGGTTTCATCCTCAGTATTCCAACGGCTTCGATATAAATAAAATCTATCCTTTGGCAAACCACCTAAATCGCAAATACCAAAGTACGAACTGCGCGAAGGCCATTGTCGATCGTAGGGAGTTGGCTCACCTAAATAATCAAAACCGGTCCATACAAATTCTCCAATAACCCAATCTTTGTCATCTTGCAAAACAAAATCATCATCAGGAACGTTACTCCAATTGCATCTACCAAAATCGTAAGAACAACACTGTCCATCTTTATAACGTTTCATGTTAGTGAATTCAAGCGGGAATTTATAAACCCCACGTGAACTATTGGTGGATGCCGTTTCTGAGCCTAAAAGAAAACCTTGCGGGAATTTATCGTAGGCCTCCTCATATAAATGAACTCGGTAATTTAAACCTGGCACATCAGTAATAGAACCAAATCCACTTTCCATAACTGCTTTTACTTGGTCCATACCTACCGTAACTGGGCGAGTTGGATCTTCGCGATGGAAAATATCTTGTAACCACTTGGCACGTTTTACACCAATACTTCCGTGCTGATCTGGCACCTCATTACCCGAACTCCACATAACAATGCATGGATGATTGCGAGTAGCTCTCACAAGATTCACCACATCGGCCTCAGCCCATTCATCAAAAAAGCGATTATAACCATTCTCCACTTTAGGTTTAGCCCACTCATCAAAGCTCTCTGCCAAAAATAAGAAACCCATCTCATCGCATAATTCAAGTTGCTCCATAGATGGCATATTGTGTGCCGATCGGATGGCATTACAGCCCATATCTTTTAAAATTACCAACTGACGGCGTAATGCGGATACATTAATAGCTGCCCCAATTGGTCCTAAATCGTGGTGAAGACACACCCCTTTAAACTTGGTTACTTGGCCATTTAACTCAAAGCCTTTTTCTGCACTATATTTAATGGTGCGCACACCAAACTGAATACGCTGCAAATCTTTGAGTTCATCGCCTTGATATAACTTTAAATTGGCATAATATAGATTCGGAGCTTGTGGGCTCCACAAGCTAGGATTTGGTAATGCAACATCAAACTCTATCTCATTGCCATAGCGTTCACTTGATTTTTTAGTTGCCCATATTTTGCCCCTTGCATCCACAATTTCAGTTTCAATGCTAAGGTTATCCCCCTGAACAGCAGATTTTACATTTACTTTAGCAACATCATTTGTTATATAAGGCGTTGTAATAAACGTTCCCCATTGCTTAAAACTGACTTCATCTTTTACTATAAGCTGTACCTTTCGGTAGATACCTGCTCCGGGATACCAACGCGATGAATAAGGATCGTTATGCAATCGAACGGCTAATGTATTCTCCTCACCTTCCTTTAGATATTCCGAAATATTAAAATAGAAATAGCTGTATCCATAAGGACGCTCTCCTACTCTTTGGCCATTTACATATACCTGGGCCTGACTCATGGCGCCATCAAATACCAACAAAGCCTCTTTACCTTTTTTATATGCTGGTGCTGTAAAAGTTTTACGATACCAAGCCGTTCCTATGTGCGGTAAAGCCCCTGTTCTTCCATATTTCTCTGTAGCCTTCTTCTCCATATTCTGAGTAATACGGACTGTTTGTTTATCAATTTCCTTATCAAACGGACCATATATGGCCCAATCATGAGGTACTGTAACCGTTTCCCATTTTCTATCATTGAAATCTACCTGTTGGGCCTCAGCAATATCTCCCTTACTAAATTTCCAGTTATCCTCTAAGGTAATAATGGTTCGTTCTCCATTAGTCTGAGCCTCTACACCAATAAACGCAAGCACACAAAGTAGTGCGAATACAATTCTCTTCATCTATTTTAGTTTTGTTTGTTTCTATTAGCAAAGATGCTCAAAGGGGAACTGCAAAAAATATCTGTGGGTAAATAATATAAAGCTATGGGTAAAAACGGCATTGTTATTCTATAAAATCACTCCTGAAAATCAGATTTGTGTTTTATTCGTTTAAAATTTTAGCAACTCGATGTTTTAAAGTGGGTAAAACATTTTTAGCAAACCAATCATTTTTAGCCTGCCATATATTATTACGAGGTGATGGATGCGGAAGGACAAAATATTTTGGTAGGTAGTCCTGATAACTTAAAACCGTTTTAGTCAGGTTCTCCTTTGCATTATTTCCCAAATAATAGTCTTGGGCATACTTGCCAATTAACAGAATAAGTTCAGGATTTTTTATGGCGCTCAATAATTTCGGGTGCCACTGAGGCGCACATTGCTTCATGGGTGGTTTATCTCCCGATTTACCTTTTCCGGGATAACAAAATCCCATTGGAATGATCGCAATATTAGAAGAATTATAGAAGCTAAACTTATCAATGCCCATCCAATCTCTTAGGTTCTCACCACTTTTATCATCCCATGGTATTCCTGAATTATGCACTGCTAAACCGGGGGCCTGACCAATAATAACTATTTTACTATTACGATTGGCACTTACAACTGGCCTTGGGCCTAATGGCAAATACTCATTGCAGATTGTACAGTTTTTAATTTCCACTAATAGAGATTTCATACCCTTACTACTTAAGTTTACACCAAAAGAACAGGTTAATTGATATTGCCTTTTTATTTTCTTCACCAATGTAGTTAGATAAAAAAAAGCACAATGCGGTGCCTTATAATATACTTATAAAAAAAGGGAATATCATATAAAACGATATTCCCTTTAGTTTAACACTTATAATAACTTAACCTTAATATCCTTTGTTATGTTTAACTTATTTATTGTACAACTAGTTTTTTAACACAAGTACCAGCCTCTATAAAGTAGATACCAGTTTCAAGATCACTAATATTTAAAGACACTGTTTCTGTTAAATTAACAGCCTGTTTTGTAACTATTTTTCCATCTGACGAACGAATGAAAACACTAGTAACTGATTCAGAATGTTTGCCCAATTGAACGTTTATAATTTCATTAGCTGGATTAGGGTATACTTTAAAATCCTCTGCCAATTTGGACTGCATATCTGGAGATATAGCATTTGCCGACTTCAAACAATCATATACGTCAGTATCAATTAATACATCTTTATCCTGCTCTTTAAAACCGATGGAGGTAACATCCTCTACGCTCATATTATAATATCCTTCGCCATTACCAACGGATGCATTAATTACAGCTGCAATAGACGGACCTTGGTAACTCTCTCCATCCGGACTAATATCCTCGGCAATAAGGTTACGTAAATCGCAAGGCATATATTTAAAATGCTTCGACTTTAATTGAGCTTCGGTTCCATAAGTTGCTTTTACTGTTTTTACTATTGACTTACTATCAAACCAACCTGGTTTAATCCCTAACTCTTCTTCAGCAGTGCGGGTATAGCCCTGACCTATTCGTACTGCAAAACCGCAGCTTACCGCCTTTACACCTTCAATATTTACATAACCATTTTTTTGGGCATGGGGCGATATCATAAGCGCTGCATTTCCATTGGTACATGAAATATCACGGCCATAAATATCAAATAAACCTTCAACTTGGAGAAGATTTAGTTTTGAATAACCTGATTCTAACCTCAAGGTTACGCCTCCCTCACCACTTAAATTTGTAAACAGGATATTGGAACCTACTTGAGCTTGAACCAAACCATATCCGTAATGCGCATTTGTAATTCTAGCATTTTTAACAACCCCATTACGAGGAGAGAAATATTTTCCGTTATATTCTGCCAGACTTAATGCAATAGCCGAAAATTTTGTGATATCATCTTTAACTATAATATTCTCCAAACGGAAATTATCTACATTTTTAAGACGAAATGCGGTTACATTTTTATTATTGGCAACACGAAGGTCGACCTTAAAGCTTCCCTCCTTACCGATAATACTCACATTTTTAACCACTTTATCATCATCACCCAAGCCTAGAATAAAATAGTTCTTATCATCAGAACGTTCTGTTGGATAAATAATGGCATCAGGTGATACTTTCAAGTGTACATTTGACTTTAAATTTACGTTGGCCAAAAAATACTTTCCTGCTGGTAAAAAAATACGCCCACCATTACTCAAAGCGCTGACCTCGTCGATAGCGCGTTGCAGCACTTCGGAATCATCATTCTTATCTGTTACATTAGCCTGATAATCTTTTACCAGGTTTTTATACACGCCCTTATTCTCAGGACTTTTGTAAAAATCGGCCTCCTTTTGAGACCACATAGACATAGATATCAACAGCCCTAAAGCCATTAATACAAAATTGTTTTTTTTCATTTTAGATTTATGTTAAAAGGATATTAAGGGTATTCCGTGCTAAATATATTAAGCACTCTCAAATCTAGATAACACACAATACTTCTTGTACTTAGGCGTAATAATTAAATGCGTTATAGTAAATAATAGCTTTAAAATTATCAGAACAAGAACCTATAAAACAAAAAAATCCCTAGTGAAAATAAGTATTACACTAGGGATTTTATTAGCTTAATTAAGCTAATTATTTTACCATGATTATTGCAGAATGTGGTGGCACAATTATCTTCTTACCTTTTGTTATATCTATAGATAAGCCATCCTCATCAATCTCACGCCCGTCGCAAATTAATTTATAGCCATCGCCATTAAATGGATAAGTTACGCTTTTGTTTTTACCGTTAAATACGATAAAAATATCTTCCCACTCATCACCCAATTGTGCGCCGGCAATATTATAAGCAATTACATTATCGTATTTAATATCATTTCGTATTTTAATATAATCCTGAATATCTTTGGTACTGCTCATCCTAAAGGCGGGATGATTCTTTCTCATCTGAATCAGGTTTCTGTAATAAACATATTGGCTGTGGTTTATCGCCTTTAATCCCCAACGGATTTGGTTAATTGAATCAGGAGCATTGTATGAATTTTCAACACCAAATTTGGTTCTTCCGAACTCAACCCCTGCATGCAAAAATGGAATACCTTGCGAAGTAAGCACAATTGTATTGGCCAAACGATGCATAGCCATTATTTGTTCTTCAGTGGCATTGGGGTTAGACTCGTGCAGCTTATCATATAAGGTATGATTATCGTGACACGATACATAATTAATGGTTTGTGATGGCGTATTAGCCCAAGGCTCCTTAGAATAATTCACCTTACTATAATCAATATCAGGGTGCTGTACTGACCCAACAATTCCGTACTTCACACTCTCTTCAAAACCTTTTTTACCACTTACAAAACCCTTTTGCTTGTAATCAGACCAGTGTCCTTTTATGGCATCGCGCATATCATCTGAAAAAACGGCTAAATCGGGCATTTGTTTGGCGTGTGCTTTTAAAGCTCTATCCTTTTCCTTTAAAGGAGAATCGGCTGCAGTCCACCCTTCACCATAAATAAATATAGAAGGATCAATGGCCTTTAAGGTATCTGTAATTTGGTTCATGGTTTCAATATCGTGTATCCCCATCAAATCGAAACGGAAACCATCAATATGATATTCATTGGCCCAATAGGCAACTGATTCAATCATAAACTTACGCATCATGGCTCTATCCGAGGCTGTTTCGTTACCACAAGCTGAGGCGTTAGACCATTTCCCATCTTCCCATTGGCGGTAATAATAATCAGGAACCAACTGGTTAAAAGTCGAATTTTCGCCTGGCCCAGTATGGTTGTAAACCACATCCATAATAACGCGAATCCCTGCTTTATGGAAACCCTGCACCATCTGTTTAAACTCCTGAATGCGCACCTCACCGTTATAAGGATCTGATGCATACGAACCTTCAGGAGCATTATAATTAACCGGATCGTATCCCCAGTTAAACTGAGAATCTAAATCTCCGGCTTCATCAACTGAATGAAAATCGAAAGCCGGTAATATATGTACATGAGTTACACCAAGATCTTTGATATGATCTAAACCCGTAAACAAGCCATCGGGACTTTTGGTACCTTCTTCTACTAGTCCGGTAAATTTTCCTTTATCCGTAATTCCCGAACTGTTGTGAGATGAAATATCGCGCACGTGCAATTCATAAAGGATAATATCATTAATATTATTTAAGGCAGGCTTTTGATCATCTTCCCAATTTTTAGGATTGGTTTTATTTAAATCTACCACCATTCCTCTATGACCATTAACCCCTGAGGTACGGGCATAAATGTCGGCTACTTCATCATTCCACTGATCATTATAAAGTGTTTGATAGGTATAATAAACCCCATGTAAATTCTCGTTGGTATGATATGACCAGGTACCTTGCTCACTGGCAACCATACTAACTGTTTGAATTAACTTATCACCATCGCCTGTTTTATACAAACGCAGTTTTACTTCCTTAGCCTCTGGTGCCCATAGTTTAAAACAGGTTTTCCCACTATTTACTATAGCTCCTAAATCATTACCCTCGTATACCGGATAGTCTGAAAATAATTGGTACTTAACTTCTCGCACAGTTTTACATTTTGTGTTACAGCAGGCTGATATTAATAAACTTGTGGTAATTATTAGCACAATACTAAGTGGTGGTCTCATGGTATTCTATTTTAATGTGGCATGCTTTAATCAATACTCATGCCAAGATACTAATCATTAATCAAAGGTTAAATAGTAAAAACACTAGAAATATCATGATATTTAACCATACAAGCAACATCTCTTATTTGGCAAAAACAACATCCCAATCTTTCCAAACTACTTCATAATTTATACCCTTTAACATGGTTTCAATTTCCTGTGGCGAACGCTCATCAGATATTTGAAACTGCTCTAGTGAATCCTTCTCGGTGACGTAACCACCGGGATTAGTTTTTGAACCTGCGCTCATGCTAGTTACGCCCATTTTAACAATATGGTTACGAAAATGAGCAGATTCACGTGTAGATAGTGATAATTCAACATCGTTATCAAACAGTCGGTAGGCGCAAATTACCTGTGCCAGTTGCTTATCGCTCATGGGGACATTGGGTTTAAAACTCCCCTCGTGCGGGCGAATACGTGGAAACGATATAGAGTACTTGGTTTGCCAATATTGTTTGCGCAAATATTGCAAGTGCAGGGCTATAAAAAAACTCTCGGTACGCCAATCTTCTAGTCCATATAAGGCACCTAGGCCAATGGTATTAATATTGGCTCTACCAAGTCTGTCGGGGGTTTCAATGCGATTATTAAAGTCCGATTTTTGACCTGCAAGGTGGTACCTTGTGTAATTGGCCTTGTGGTAGGTTTCTTGGTACACATAAACACCATATAAACCTTCGGAAACAAGCAACTCATATTCATCCTGCTCAAGGGGCTGCACCTCAATGGATATTTTTGAGAAAAAGGGCTTAATGAGTTGTATCACCTTTTGCAGATAAGGAATATTAACAGCAGTTGGAGATTCGCCCGAAACCAATAATATATTATCAAAGCCCAATGCTTTTAAGGCTTTTACTTCCTTTAATATTTGCGATTCGCTTAGGGTGTGGCGGGCAATGCGATTGGTAATACTTAAGCCACAATAGGTGCAAATATTCTTACACTCGTTACTCAGATATAGCGGAATAAACAACTGCATGGTTTTGCCAAAACGTTTCTGGGTAATTTTATGACTTTGCTGTGCCAAAGACTCTAAATACTGATCTGCAGCAGGAGATACCAAAGCTTTAAAATCCTCAATATCTAAATCCTTCTTTTGCAAAGCGCGTGCTACATCAGCATCCGTTTTGGCTAATATACTTGCCTTAACATCATTCCAATTGTAGGAATTATAAACTTGTAAAAATGAGTTTTCCATTATTATAATTTAGAGGTGAGATGAGAGATTTTACATGATAGCAAAAGGCTGAAGACTGAAGTGCTAAAACAGTGAGATAAGCATTTTAGCCTTCTATATTCAGCCCTTATACTAAACCAGACTTAGCTTCTTAAGGTCTATCTTTAATTCCGTATTACCATAATCCTTTAGCTCATGGCTCAGTTTCATAGAGCAGAATTTAGGTCCGCACATTGAGCAGAAATGCGTTGTATGTGGCGTATCCGAAGGCATGGTTTCATCGTGATAAGCCTTAGCTGTAAGCGGATCGATAGAGAGGTTAAACTGATCATTCCACCTGAACTCAAAACGTGCCTTGCTCAGTGCATTATCGCGCTGCTGTGCACCCGGATGCCCCTTAGCTAAATCGGCAGCATGAGCGGCAATCTTATACATAATTACGCCATCCTTAACATCTTGCTTATTGGGTAAACCCAGATGCTCTTTGGGTGTAACATAACAAAGTAATGCCACACCATACCAGCCAATGATAGCTGCTCCAATGCCCGATGTAAAATGATCGTAACCCGGTGCAATATCGGTAGCTAAAGGACCTAAAGTATAAAATGGAGCCTCGCCACACTCAGCCAATTGTAAATCCATATTTTCTTTAAGCATATGCATGGGCACATGACCGGGTCCTTCAATCATGGTTTGAATATCGTATTGCCATGCTATTTTAGTTAAAGCACCCAAGGTTTTTAACTCGGCAAATTGGGCTTTATCGTTGGCATCGGCAATGCTACCTGGGCGCAAAGCATCACCCAAAGAGAAGGATACATCGTAATCTTTCATGATATCGCAAATATCCTCAAAGTGTGTGTATAGGAAATTTTGCTGCTTGTGTTCCATCATCCACTTGGCCATAATAGAACCCCCACGCGAAACAATACCAGTGGTACGCTTTGTAGTTAACGGCAAATGCTCGGCCAATATACCTGCATGAATGGTAAAATAATCGACCCCTTGCTCAGCTTGCTCTATCAGCGTATCGCGATAAATATCCCAAGTTAAATCTTCAACAATGCCATTCACTTTTTCCAAGGCCTGATACAAAGGAACGGTACCAATGGGTACGGGCGAGTTACGGATAATCCACTCACGTGTTTCGTGTATGTTATTGCCCGTTGATAAATCCATAATGGTATCGACACCCCAATGGGTTGACCAAACGGCTTTTTCCACCTCTTTTTCGATGCTTGAAGTCACCTCGGAGTTTCCGATATTGGCATTGATCTTCACCAAAAAGTTACGTCCAATAATCATGGGTTCTGCCTCGGGGTGATTGATGTTTGATGGTATTATAGCTCTACCCGCTGCCACCTCATCTCGCACAAACTCGGGTGTAATAAATCCTTTTGGGGTATTGGCACCAAAGCTCTCGCCAGGATGTTGGTTGATCTCCTCAAGATTACGAATGCGCTGATTCTCACGTATGGCAATGTATTCCATTTCGGGCGTAATCATACCTTTGCGGGCATAGTGCAGCTGTGTTACATTAGCGCCTTTTTTAGCTTTTAGAGGTAGTTTACTGTTTTCGAAACGAAATACGTGTGTGCGTTCATCATCATTACGCACTTTGCTATAGGCTGATGTAAAAGCAGGCAATTGCGCCACATCTCCCCTATCGATAATCCAGCTTTCGCGGATGCGCTCAATACCTTGGTGTATATCAATATTCTTTTTAGGGTCGGTATAGGGTCCGCTGGTATCATAAACTGCAATAGGTGCATTGGGTGTTTTTGCATGACTATTGAGTAATTGCGTATCGCTCAAGCTAATTTCGCGCATAGCTACCTTAATAGGATGCAACCTTCCTTTTACATATATTTTTTTTGATGCTGGAAAAGGAGTGCGGGTAATCACATCCTTGCTGGGTTTCTTTTTTTCTATGGCCATTGTATATTAAATTAATGATTAACAAATTCAATAAACCATAGGGGCAACACATGGATATTCCACGGCTCCTCAGTAACTTTTCCCTACGCTGGTATTAACCAGATCAGGTTAAAGGGTATCATCTCAGCCTTGCGGCACCCCTAAAGTTTATTCTTACATGGAAACATAGCTTAGGGGAAAAGGTTTAAGACTTTTATATCTTTTATTCCTCTCTTAATTAAAGATAACAAGAAATCTATTTAATAAATCGTCTTAAAACTCTTACTTATAATCAGGTCAATCAGCTAAAGTGTAATACTTCTTACACCTGTAAAATTACTTAAATCACTCTCAAATTGATCGCAATAATTCAAAAGTTTAATCCCCCCCTCTGTTAGCTTGGCAACGCCACCACCATTACCACCTTTTCGACTTACTATTAACGGACATTCTAGTTGACATCCTGTTTTATAAATCAGGTTCCAAGCATACGAGTATGACATTCCCAAATTGCTTACTGCAGAGTTTAAGGATCCGGTTTTATTTACCTCGCGTAAAATATTAATAACCTTTGAATTAATAACAAAACCCTCAACTTCAATTGAATATGCTGCTTTTATAAAAACCTCCATAAGTAAACTATATTAGCTGTTTATTTTTATCAAGAATATTACCAGCTCTAAAATATTCTTTAGTTTTTTGTAATTTATTGTCTAATTCTTCAAGCTCAGCATAAAACGTTTTCTCAGCACTAGTTGTACTTATTATTTTATGCATACCACCATTTTTAATCACTACTCGTTTATGAGCAAGCAATATTAACAAAGGATCGTGCGTTGCCATCAATACAATTTTATCTTTGCGGACCAATAAATCGAGTGCCTTTTTTTTATTTACACCTGCGTTCTCAATTTCATCAATTAAAACCACAGGGGCTTGACCAATACAAGCAACATCGGCTATCATTAAAGCTCTGGATTGACCACCACTTAAAAAAGTAACAGGTGTTGATGGTAAAAACTGTTCTCCTGAAAGATCATTAGCCAAAAGAATCACCTCATCAACCACTTTCTCAGGATTCTCGATAAACCGACTTTGCGCGTGTAACATCAAAAAACTCTGCACATCCATATCGAGCACAAAATTCATATTTTGAGTTATCTGTGCAATTAATTTACCTCCGTACAGGTTAACCGTATCCTCATCGGCCAACTCGCCATTAATTAACACCTTACGCTTGGTTGGTGTATCGCTATTGGCAAGCCACTCGATATCGGCTAATAGCCTACTTTTTCCAGAACCAGTTGGACCTACAATGCAGGTAATTTTACCAGGCTCTAAATGTAAATTACAGGCTTCTTTATTGCCTTGTTTATCAATACCCGCAAGCACATCTAAACTACTAATAGTAGTTTTACTAGCCGTACTTGTTAATCCACTAACAAAGTCGCTAAACAAAGTCACAAACTCACTACTGCTTATACCATTATCTTCGTAAAACGATAAAGATAATATTTTGGTTAATTCTGTAAACGTTTTCTCTTCTTTTTCGACATCTAAATTAAACGAAGTAAAAAAATCTGCGAATAAAGGATTATCCTTTTGTAGGTTTTTAAGTGGTATATGTAGCATTTGCATCTCTTATAATTTTATTTTTCGGTTTAAACCGATTTGAAAATCTTCGCCTACGCGCGTTTCTCCCAAACAATAGGAACATAGTGCCGCAGGCATAGAAAAACGTAATTTAAGTTGTGTGGCACTATTGTGTTCTTTACTCTGTAAGGCAAGTTTGGCCAACTTATCAGCTCCCTGACCTGTAATTCCGTTTATAAACAACACTTTGCATCTTGGGTTTACTTGCTGAATTTTAAAACGAAATACCTCACGCTCGGCTTGAGACACCAAATCGCTTTTTGTAACCACCACAACATCGGCAAGCTTAACCATAGGACCTGTTTTAAGCGGTGTGTTTATACCACTTAAATTATCGAGAACACAAACGGCAAGTACCTCTTTTAAATGAGGCGAACAGCGATTACACAAGCCTGCACTTTCGGTAATTAAAGTTGAAAAACCGTTGCTTTTGGCCCAATCGAAACACTCATTAATATTAGATACAAAATAATGATCGGGGCAAAGGTTACCAGCTAAGCCCGTTTTTGCGGTGATGTTATGTTTTGCATATTGTTCCTCATCGAGCGAACTTATGCAATCAAATTTAATTACGCCACATTCCTGTTTTAACTCAGGAATACTTTCAATCATTTTTATAATTACAGATGTTTTGCCCGATGATGGTGGTCCGGCAATGGTTATTAATTGTACCATAGAAGTTATTTATTCCAAACTTTCATAAATTCTTTTCTGATCTCATCTTTAAGCGCTCCTATATTATGCTGCTTTAAAAAATCCCAGCCCAACCATTTTACTGTTTGTGGTAAACATTCAGGATCTGCTTCAGGGTGAATGCTAGGGAAAAATCTGCCCAAAAGCATCTCCGCCATTTCCTTAGATAAGAGAAAATCGAGAAGCAATTTATGCTGATTTAGCTTGCTTTTTTTAGCCAACAAAAATACCGGGCTAGCAATGGCTCCATCATGGGGCCAAACCACTTCTGCCTTTTGACTTTTTATTCGTTTTGAGAAGAAATATGGCATAATATAAACCGCTGCACATTCGGGCTTACCCGATCCTGCCAGCTTCACCATTTCGGCAGGGTGCAAGCCACTTTTAATATTCTGAGCCAGTATTTTAATGGCCTTCATCCCTTCATCCTTATAAAAAGGCAACATTACTGCATTGCAAAAGAAATCCTCTTCGCCACGCATAATTACATCGTTTTCGAAAGCCGGATCGAGCAGATCTTCCCACTTTTTTGGCATTTTTCGTTCGCCAAGTTTTTCTTTATCAACCACCATTACCAACATATTGGCCGTAAACATGGTAAAATGTTTTTCAGGATCGGCATACGCAACTTTTTCTAAATAAGAATTCGGTGTGTATGGCTCGTATGTTTCAAATATATCGTTATGAATAAACTGCTCCATAAACGGACGATGGAAAAAATTATTTACATCGGATGCTACAATAATATCGGGCAATTCATCCTCATCTTTAATATTATCGAGCAAAGGATAGTAAGATAGTTCGTGATTTACATTCCCTTCTATCAGGTAATTCAAATCTTTAAACTCAGCTTTATTTTTTTGTAGGAATGCTTCAACAAATTCCTTAAACGGATTACGCAAACCACAAGGCAACATAGCTGCAAAATGTAAGTCTTCTTGATGTTGATTACTTTCCTTATTTACTTTTTCATCCTCATCAATAATATTATTGAGTGAAGTAATAAAGAGTTCAACATCAATATTATTAGACTTAAGCAAAGTATTTAAACGGGTAAATCGTCCAATTTTCGACAAATTATCGGGTTTAAAATACGATCCCAGCCCTTGCTTCTCAAAAACACCAATTAACTTTTCATTCTGTTCAGCCAACTGCAATAAATTTTCTGTTCCTGTAATCATATGCTTTGTCTGTTTTTTAAACGGTTACTAATAACTTTCTTATTTCGCCCTTTGACGTATAAGCTTCAACCAACTCAAGAGGCGTGTTGTATAATTCCGAAACAGTATCGGATTGAATAACTGCTGATGGAACGCCGATGCGATCCAAGCCACCTTTTTTAAGCATAATTACCTTATCGGCAAATTGCAACGCTTGTTCTGGCGAATGGGTGTTCATTATTACTCCGTAGCCACGTTCCTTTAAAACAGTAGCAACTTTTAAAACTTTATACTGATTTCCCAAATCGAGGTTGGAGGTTGGTTCATCCATAGCAATGAAACGTGGCTGTTGCGCCATTGCCCTAGCTATAAGCACCATTTGCTTTTCGCCACCACTAATTTTTGAGAACTTTTTATGCATAAGTTTTCCAATACCCAAGGCATTGATGCAATCAGTTGCCACCTCAATACTCTGCTTTGAGGGCATACCAAATAACTTTGTAGAATGGACAAATTGCCCCATCAAAACCACTTCGAGCACTGAAAAAGAAAACGGTGTTCCATGCGCTTGTGGCACATAACTAATTTCTTTAGCCAATTCGCGGCACGATAAAGATGCTATATCTTTATCACTATAATTTACACATCCCTCAAGAGCAGGCAACAAACCTAAAATGGTTTTAAAAAGTGTAGTTTTACCTACTCCATTTTTACCTATTAAACACGTTATTTCTGCCTTTTTAATGGTTAGATTAATATCAGAAAGAATCGTTTTTTTTCCGTAACCACAGCTTATATTATTGAGTGTAATCATGATTTATTCTTTTTAGAGGTTCGCATTAATATGAAAATAAAAAAGGGTGCTCCTATTAAAGATGTGGTTATACCTAATGGTATTTCCATGGATGAAATGGTGCGACTAAAATCGTCGACCAAAAGCAAAAAAGTACCGCCAATTAAAAAAGATGCAGGCAATAACACAGCATTTTTTGAGCCAATTAACATGCGAGTTATATGCGGAACAAGCAATCCTATCCATCCAATAATACCGCTTATACTCACAGCACAGGCAGTCATTAATGTAGCAATGGCAATAACGGCAAATCTTAAACGATCTACATTTAGTCCCATTGATTTGGCCTCATCGTCGCCAAAAGAAAGCATATCGAGTTTCCATCCTGAAATACTTAAAAAAAGCAAGCCTGCCAACGATATGATTGAGATATAACGCAAATCAATCAACTCAATATCTGATAAACTACCCATGAGCCAATAAACAATTGAGGGTAAAGTGTCATCGGGATCGGCAACAAACTTCAGTACTGAAATAAGCGCTGAAAACACAGTAGCCACAATCATCCCAGCCAATATAAGTGTTAAACATTTATCGTGCTTTTTGCCCGTTGATATACTGATAAGATAAACCGCAACAACGGCACCTACCCCAAACAAAAATGAGGACAACTGAAGCATAAACGCACTTAAGCCTAATAATATGGCTAAGGCAGCACCAAATCCGGCACCTGCCGACACACCTAAAATGGATGGCGAAACCATAGGGTTTCGGAACATACCTTGGTAACTAGCTCCGGTTATCGATAGGGTTCCTCCCACCAAAAATGCGGCTAAAATACGAGGTAATCTGATATTGAATATGATGGTTTCTACCTGTGAGTTGGCAAGTTTTGTGCTAAATGGATTGATAAGTTGACTAATATCGCTTAAGGCTATACTAAAACGCCCTAATAGTAACGATACTAAAATAGTAGTCAGGCTAAGTACTGTGAGGAGTAGAAATAATAAAGGGGTGTTTTTCTTATTCATATTGTATTGACTTAATAGACCCAAATAGATAGCATACACTATTCAATATTTTTGGAACCTGAACTTATCGTTATTCTTTTTACAGATAATGTGCCGCTTGCGATTAGCAAAAAATGCCACAAACATATTTGTTTAGTAATGGGCTATTTACACGATGATTACAAAATATGCAGCAGCAACAACTCTTACATATATGTAGGATTTTTAGGATTATAATAACAATTATGTGCTACTCTGTATGGGAAAATAGTTGGCATTCCCCTCTGGTTTATAATGATAAAAGATGTCGTAAAATTCAGCAGCAATTGCTTCAACATCATATGAGAAAATATCGGGATATAATAAATTTGAAAGCCATATTAAACCAATTACCTGATTCACACTTGGTGGCATATCTAACCAACAATAAGGAATATGAGGAACTGTGTACACTTGCTGATTCTTAATGGCATTTATACTGCTCCAACGCTTATCATTTATTAGCTTTTGCTGAATAGTATCCGTTTTATTGTAACTTGGCGTATAGCTTAATATCACCTGCGGATTCCACTTAATTAATTGCTCTAAAGAAACATTTACATGCCCCAATGCTTTATCAATATCTACCACATTTACACCTCCTGCTAAGGATATAACCTGACTATGTAAACTCCCCTGCGGAGATGACTGTAAACCATTCTCTCCAATGGCAAAATAAACACGTTTACGTTCACTCATTGGTATTTTTGACGATTGCTCAATAATATCAGGAATGTATCTATTAATAAAACCGATCAGTTGTTCTGCTTTTTCTTCCCTGTGCAATAAACTACCTAATTTTTTGTAGGTATCACATAAACTCAACAAGTTAGTACTTACCTGAACTATCGGTATATTAAACTGTACTTGTTCCTTATCCGAAATCTTTTGTGATGTTTTATTGGTGTTACCTGCAGAAATAATCACATCGGGCTTTAGCCTAATTAACTCTTCGGTATTTCTAGTTCCGTTACTTCCAAACCACCCTCCAATTACAGGCAAATTACAATATTGCGATGTGCAGCACTGTTTTTCGGAGTAGGATGGAGTATTGTTTCGTGCCACCATTAAACTATCGGCAAGTGTATACAGTAAAATTGATCCGGGTGAATTATTGGAAACAATACGGTTAATCTCAGATGGAACTATAATAGTTCTTTGTGACATATCCGTATAACTACGGGTATTAGTTTGCTCGTTACGCATTTTACTATTGATACAAGCACTCAATAGTAACAGCACAATACCAATAATACCAAATCTAGTGCATCCACGAATCAATAGTAGCATCATCAACCTGAACGTGATAAAACAGTTTATAGAATTGTTTAATTTCTTCATTTATTGAGATATTTATTTTTTCACTATGAAACTTATACATAAGCCACTTTACACCTATTAAGCGATTAATGCTAGGTGGGCGTCCAACCCAATTGAATGGTTGGCAAGGCGCCGTTAGAACCTTTTTGTTTTTAATGGCTGATAAGGGCTTCCAAACAGCACTCTTTTGCATATCAACAAGTTTGGTATGATGCGACCGATTACTTTTGATGATATAATCAGGATCCCAAATTAAGAGCTGTTCTGCGTTAATACTCATATCCGAATAACCATACTTTTCGCCAAGTTTGGCACAGTTATTAAGGCCTACGAGCTTAAAAATTTCGGAATGGGTTGAATTATGAGGGATGGTTCTCAAACCATTTTCACCCTCAGCAATATAAACAGATAAAGGGTTCGTTATTGTACTTGATATTGAATCGGCTAAAGCAATAGTTTGTTCGCAATAACTAGCAAATTTACTGGCTTTTGTTTCGCACTGCAATAGCTTTCCCATAAAATAATAGGTGCTGTTTAACTCCCGTAAATCGAGATTAATACACACAACAGCAGCTCCTAACTTTTGCCCAATTTGTTCATACTTATCAATATCAGTCTGCTTTGTAAATGGAAATATCGGACATAGTAATATTTCTATTTGCAATTGCATGAGCTCTTCAAGATTAATACTTGAGTTGGCTAAAAATATACTTCCTAAAGCAGGTAAACTGCAGAATTGAGGCGTAAGATAATCTTGTGCCTTTTGAGGTAGTTTATTATTAATGCCAACAAGCTTCTCGGGCAGTAAACTATAGGCAAAAATAGTAGTAGCCATATCAGAGCAAAATACCCGCGAAATGTGTTCAGGTACCTTTACTTTTCGGCCAATCATATCTGTTATTTCATGCGTATGTTTTTTTTCGCTGGACGTTTTTAAGTTGCACGAACAGAATGCAATGCCTATAACAAGCATTATTAAGGTTTGGTATTTCATTTATATTAATATTTAAATTGTTGCTATACCAAGTTGAATATGAGTCGTCCTTTTCTTTGTTCAACTAACTTACATTGTACTTGGCTTCCTTTACCGAAAACATAATCCTCTTCTAGTTTCAATTTAAACTCATCTCCACTATTATTCTGAATTACTAAAATATGAATGGCCTGCTCATTTAATCTTATACTACTCTGCCGTAATACACTAAATGTATATACCTCCCCTGTTTTATAATATGGGTGAAACAGCTCTGTTATTTCTTGCCCTGCGCACCCTCTTGAGCGTACCAAGCCATTTACTATTTCACCTTGCTTTAAATTAAATGACTTATAGTTACCTTCTTCAACCACCCTAAACTCACCATTTATATCTTTAAACAGTAAAAAGAGGTCTGGTTCAATTTCGCATCTTTTAATAAAAGTAAGTTCCTCTGTTTCCATAGCATTGGGTTTATAATTTATAGATAAGCGACGCGAATGCATTACGCCCCATCATTGGATACCCTTCAGTAACCTCATAGTTCTTATCAAAAATATTATTAACACCTGCCTCAACAACTAATGTATTTTTAAAAAAGGCATATGCTGCTTTAGCATTTAAAAGAGAATACCCGCCAACTTTTACGCCATTACTAAAGGCATATCTATCAGAATAACTTTCGAAATTAAGATTAACATATGAGCTTTGTTTTATTTGATAGATTAACGAAATCATTCCGCTATGCTCTGGTACATCCACAAACTTAACATCGGGCTCCGAAATATTATTTCGCTTAACGTATGAGTAATTAGCCTGTGCCATAAGCTTTTTAAAGATAGGATACGACAAGGCAATATCTCCGCCTAAATACTCGGCTTTAGCAGCATTCTGATATTGAAATATTTGAGTATCCTCTTCTAAAATACCATATACTGGAGTTATCGCATCTTTTAAATCGCTATAAAATAAACCGGCAGTACACTGAAACTTATTTTGCAGTAAGAAAGAATAATTAAGGTTATAGTTTAGGGCATTTTCCTCTAACAATTCTGGGTTCGCAATACTTTTCCCCATCCGCAAAGAATACCTATCCTTCATAGTTGGGAAGCGGGTTTTATAGGAAATGCCACCACTTATTTCGTTATTAGACGAAAACATATACTTCATGTTAATTTCGCCGTTATACACTAAAACACTATGGGTTGGATGCTCGTTTATTCCGCCTTCACCATTTAAATATTCGGCTTTAAGTCCATCCTGAAATTGAGTACTTAATCCACCATGTATTGAAAACTTGTCCCAATAATAGCAGTCGGCTAAACTTAACGATAAGCTCTGATCTGTTATATAAGTTGGATCATCACCCTCATTAAATTCGCTATGATTATCGTATTTATACTGCACGTCAAAATTTAAACTATTCTGACCTTTGATATAACTAAGTGTACTTATACCACCTATTGAATAATCATCGTAATAACTCGTAAACGTATAGCGTGCAAACTGTGTTTGGTACGTATCGTCATCAAAACTATCCAAGCAATCGTCGAATTTTGTATAATACAAGCGAGACTTTAATGATAAATTAGTTCCCAGTTTATTTTTGGCTATCATATATAAACTTTGTGTGGTATAATCGGGAAATTGCCAAAATCGTGGCGAACCATATTCGCCTAGATAAGGTGGAATTCCTTTCTCGCCAGTATTAATTACATAAGAAAGTGCATACTCGTTATTTGCGTTTGGCAGATAAGCCACTTTCATATTAAACTGCGTATTTTTCTTGTATGAATTGTGTAAGTCACCTTTACCCTGTAGGTCTGAACTAGGTTCGTAATCCGAAGATAAGCGATAGTCGTTTCGATCGAGTATGGCAAGTGTAGCTGTTGTATAAAACTTATTGTTTGCATAGGATAAGGTAGCTTTACTATTATGTTTTCCGTTGGTAATAGTTCCTAATTTGGCCAAGCCACTAAATCCATTTTGCGGTTTTGACGATACAATATTTATTGCCCCTCCCAAGGCATTGGGACCATACAAAATAGACTCGGTACCTGAAACTACGGATATCTCGGAAATATTTGTTGACAAAAGCATATCCAAATCTAAAAAGCCATCATACGGCAATGAAATTGGAACACCATCTAAATAAATTGGTATCTGACGTTGATTAAATCCGCGCACATAAACCATATGCTCCTTTGCTCCGGCAACCCCAATTACACCAGGCACCATATTTAATGCATCAGAAACATTCTGTTTTTCGTTACGCTCAATAACAGCGGCATCCACCTTCTTAATTTTTGGCAAACATTGTGATGATATGACCACTTCGCCTAAATCAAATTTCATCATAGTAGTATCAGCGGGTTCGCCCTTTGCATGGCATATATTTGCAATAAAACTTACAAATAAGAGTAGGTATATTTTATAATAGTGCATGTGTATTTTCTTTAGTTGTGGTTTTAAAATCTACATAGTTGTTGAAAATGTGCTTGCCCATGATGATGATAAAGTGGTCGGGTAACTGATCATCATTAGCCAATATATCAAGCAAATCAGCACAATCACCCAACTTAGTTTCAATTAGTTTTGATGATGTCAATGAAACATCGCAACAAATAGCTACTGGCATTTTATTACATATTTCGTTGTTTTGCATGGTGGCAACAAGGCCTTTAACTGCGGCTACATTCATTGGATAAAAACAGACCGGCATGCTGCTATATTTCATAAGGTGGGCTAAATCGGCCAATTGCTTTTCTTGCTCCCTAATATCATCGATTATGCAAGTTGCAGATGCGTTACTTTGTCCTATCTCGGTGAGGTTTAATCCATGTAAATTTGAAGCAGCAACATGCGCCGAAACTCCTGCAACCATCTCTACCTGATACCCTTTGCGAGTAAGGTAGTTATTTTCCATACCCCCAGAATTAAAATTCATAGAATCACCAGGTTTTATGCGAACTACCTGCAGACCTGCATCGGCACATTCCATCATTCGGCTTAAAATATCCTGATCAAAAATATCAATCCCATTGCCTATTTTGTATTTTTTCTCAACACGCTCCTGCTTAATATGTGCAGGCACTGCGGTTAAAATGAGTGGATCAACAAGACAATCGTAAAGTAAAATATCGGCTTGATTGATATAATCCATAGCTCTTTTTGTTAAAAAATCTGGGTGTCCTGGTCCGCTGCCTACTATGGCAATTTGTTTAAACTCGTTCATTGTTTTATTTTTTATTGATTAATATCCAAGTACCTTCTTGGCTCGATTCAATTGACCAATTAGGTATGTTTGTTTCTCTCATCATTAACTTTAAATGGATGGGCAGATTTTGTCGGTACCGCCAATTTGTTTCTTCGATCCATGTTTTATCCGTGGCTAATCCTGTAAGTATCTGCTGGCTTAATTTATAGTTACCCATTCCGCCGCCCACATAAGCAAAACCTCCCGGTTTTAATACACGGTATATTTCTCTCATGCCCTTTACTTTATCTTCCCAAAAGAATACGGAACCCCTACTTACCACTAAATCGGCACTTTCAGATGCTAGCTGTAAATCTTCGGCACTACAATTCAGAGGGATAATACGCTTCTCCATTTCCTGGCTCTTAATGTATTCCTCGGCTAGCTGTATGCTGCGTGCATCCTTATCAACATTTATAATATTGAATTGAGAAATGCGCGCGATTTCAACACCCAGAACCGCTGTCCCCCCACCAACATCGACGCAGAGTCCCTGCGACTTCCTGCTTTTCTTTATAATATTATTGGCTATTACAGGATAAATAGATTTAAAATATCCGGTAGCCATTTTCTTATGAAATTTTTGTCCATCCATACTATTATCGTTATGTTATTTTGTGATATCGATAGATATAGCTCTCCCATTACAAGAGAATTATCCTCGTTTAATAAATCATAAAATACTGTTGTGCTAATTGAAGTTGTTTAAAGTTGAATCTTAGCGACTACTTTTTTGTGATTGTAACAAATAGCAGCACAAAGGCTGCATCTGTTTAGTTAAAAGCCAATCCTTTTCATCATACGTATTATTCAAACAAACTTGAATACTCTGAGTCACTTAGATTATAAGCATAAAACAACTTATAGAATTCTGTAATTTGGCTTTTAGTTTCTGCTGCTGATTGACCGTAGAACAAATGACCAAGCCATATAATTCCTGCAATGCGGTTAACTGTAGGTGGATGATCGAACCAACCAAATGGACGTGATGGTACTTTATAAACTTGCTTGTTTTTAACAGCTTCAATATTTTTCCATTTATCGTCTGTAGTTATCGAAGTATAGGCATTTTTATCCCCTTTAAATCCGGCACAAAAAATAAGTTCTGGATTCCAAATAAAAACTTGCTCCATGTTTACTTTTGCGTGTCCGCCAGTTGGAATGGGCACTTTAGCAACATTATTAAGTTTCATAAAATCGATAACCTCGGTATGTTTTGAGCCCGATGGATCCGTCATTAAACCGCTTCCACCAATGGTATAATACACCGATGGCGTTTTAACATCCTCGTTATTAAGAAAATCATTGGTCTTTTTATAAACCTCTTTTATATAATTTGCTCTTAATGTACAAGCTTCTTTAGCATTTAATAAATCACCCAAAAACAAATAGGTCTCATCTAATTTATCCAAACTTAAATCAACAATCACAACAGGAATTTTAGATCGTTTCTGAAGTTTTTCGAACTTATCAGTATTTACCTTGGCAATGTAGGATGCTGCTATAATAAGTTGTGGCTTTACAGCCATTAACTCTTCAATATTTTTTATATCCACCTCGGGCAACTGATTGTATGCAGCATCAATTAACTGATAGTGCTTACTGCCGGGTATCATAGCCTTGGCAAGCATTTTATCGGCTGCTACCGAAAATAATAGAATTGAGGTTTTTGCATCGTGTGGTACTATTTTGCTAATATCGTTGGGCACTGTTACTTTACGACCGGCCATATCTGTAATGGTTTTGGCCGATAAATAAAGGCTAAAACTTATGAGCAAGGCAATTATCACAACTTTTTTCATGGTGCTATTTTTTTAGTTATCAGGAGTTATTTTTTAATGACATGCGAAATGCTGAAAAGCCACTTCGCTTAATTCTTCTTTAAGAAAAGGAAGCGAACTATTTTTTATGGTATCCCATCCAACCCATTGCGTTTTTGAGCTTCCTGACATGGGTTTATCAGAAGTAATATGAGCTGTTCCGCATTTCTCTAGTATTGCCTTTATATCAGAAGAATAAAAGTATTGAGCCATTTGAATAGCTTGATGGCTCGCATTGTTTTTCATCAAATAAAAATGACATACACTCGGATTTCCATCTTCGGTAATAAGCAATTCTGTTTTTTGCTTTGCATCGCTACGTATAAAGTTTTCAGTAAACTGATGAACTATGCTAATGAGTGCAGAATCGTGATTATTGCGTGCCATATTTTTTATGATATACGAAAAATGCTGTTTGTTTTTAACATTATTGGCATACTGTCTTATACCTTGCTCCCCCACTTTTGTATGCAGATAAAGCATCATATTAAACCCAAAATGATCGCGCTTACTTTTTCCCATTTGCATTATGGCATTTGTATATTGTGGCTGTAATAAATCAAGCCATTTTTGAGGCATGGCTTTGTCAAAGGGAATGGTTTTATCCCGTATCATAACCATTTCTTCAACACCAAAGGGATGATAATTTTGTTGTACATCTCTAAAATTAGCACGCTCAAAAGCATTGCCCATTTGCGAACTAACAGAAGGATGGGCATAGTTACCTGATTTTACAAATTTATCGACAAAACGTTGCGACATAAGAGAACTAAATCCTTTTCCAATTAACAGTTCTGGCAAGTCGTTGGGAGAATCGCAAACAGCCAAATAATTCTGAAATGTTTTTTTAGAATGTTTGGGGAAGATATTTAAGTTCAAGTTTATCCCTAATGCGGCAGCTTTGGTTTCAAGGGCATTGATAAACTCATTTTGCCACAAAAAATTAACAAACCCTGCCACATTTAAATGTCCTGGCTTAATCAGACGGTTTCGCATCTGTTCATAATCCAATGGATTTTGCTCCGCTCGCTTTATGGTCCTAGATAATCCATATTGTAGGGCTTCGACAGATACATTGTGCTCTTTTGAAATACTCAACAAAGTGCTACTACTTGTAATCCCTTTCATAAATGGATAAAGAAACTCCTCGCATTCTGGCGTTTGCAATATCAGGGCTTCAATATTTGTATGCATATCTATCATAATATTAAAGATTAAAGGTTAAAAAAACGCGTACATCTCTCCCTTCGGCCGGGAGGTAAGATTGATAGCAATAGTACTCGGCATTAGCCAAATTATTAATGGCAATATTAACATTGGGCTTTGCTTTTATTTTAAGAAAACTTACACCCAAGTTACCACCTAATACGTAATAGGCAGGTGTGGCGTACGGATCTTCACCTAAACGAGTTTGCTCAGAATAATAGGTACTCCGCAATGCGCAGTTTGCCTTTATGTGCTGACTAATATGCAAACTGTAAGAAATATTAGCCTTCAAGTTAAATGGAGGCACATAGTCTAAGGGGACGCCCTCGCTAAAGTAGTTTTTAGCATCAGTTACATTAGTGCCATTTAAATAAGCTATACCAACTTGAGCCGAAAAATTATCGGTTTTAGTAAACACATTGTTTTGTCTATATCTCACATTTAATTCTCCACCAAACATCCGGGTTTTGCCAATATTTACATACGTAAAGTTAGTCCCTGGCAATCCGCCAATTTCTTCTTTTGTTATCATATTGCTCATGAGCAATAAAAACGGACTTGCCTCTATGGAAATGCTTTTGGTGCTTAAGCGATAACACACATCAAAGCTATTGGAATACTCAGGCAACAAATTTGGGTTGGCATAAACAATTCCGTTCGAAGTAAAATTATCAGCAAATAACTCGGTTGTTTCGGGCATACGAAAAGAGCGTGCCAAATTAATTTTTATGGTAGATTTATAACTTGTTCCAAAATGATGCAAAACAGCCACATTACCACTAATGGCACTTTTATTTTGCTCCTTGGGAGGTTCCTCTTCGCTGGCATATGCAGTACCTTCGTTTATAATGGCATTGTTATATCTAATACCCGCAATGGCCGTCAACTTTTTGGCCAATTGAAATCGATTCTCGATATAAACTCCCGATGTTTGAGACCATGCATTATGGCTCACCCGATTGGCAAAATTAATTTCCTCGATATAATCGACCGCATCAACAGGGGTAGAAATAGTAAACCAATAGGTTTCTGCACCAACAATAGCCGAATAAACATCGCTAATTTGAAGTTTAGATTGCATACTGGCGCCCCAATAATTATCAGAAAAATGCGTTGTTTCGGTATACGAAAGCATATACCCCGCCGCGGTATAAAACTTTTTTACCAACTCCCTACTTTCGTGCGAGTAGTATGCATTTATCTCGGTATTTTTAAATAAACCTTCGGAATCTATTTGATATTTTAAGGAATAATTATTTGAGTTCTCGTGGTGTGTTTGCACACGCATATAGTTGCTACCATTAAAACCAACAGGCTTTCCCCATGG
The DNA here is from genome assembly GCF_947489045.1 of Saccharicrinis aurantiacus. Taxonomy (NCBI): domain Bacteria; kingdom Pseudomonadati; phylum Bacteroidota; class Bacteroidia; order Marinilabiliales; family Marinilabiliaceae; genus Saccharicrinis; species Saccharicrinis aurantiacus. Next base: position 806,965 of record NZ_CANLCN010000001.1, on the reverse strand, counting down.
TCCGCCTTTATGTGCATCTACATTAAACACCAAACGCTGTTGTTCTGAAAATTGATAGCCACTGGTTAAAAACAGATCCTTATCTGTATAAAAACTATTTTCGGCAATAGAACCATCTGGGTATCTAAAATTATCGGCATCGCGATAGCGAATACCCGACTTGATAGCAAATTTACCATCACTCCATCCGGCACAAGCCAACAGGTTACTTTCACTATTAACAGAACCGTATCCTGCTGTTAAGCGCGCATTAAAGCCCTCTTGCTTAAATGGCGATTTATCTATTAAATTTATGATGCCTGCCATAGCACCCGATCCGTATTGAACGGAGGCAGCTCCTTTTTCGACTTCAATTTTTTCTAAATCGTACACATTAATGGTGTGCGACATAAATCCCGACGGATAGCTACTAAAACGACGTGTTCCGTTACGCAAAACCAAAAGGCGTTTGCCCGACATACCGCGCAAAGTAAGTGGCGATTGATAGGCTTGTTTATTGGTAAAACCCACTTCCTCTTGTAATGCCTCTGCCACATTGCGAGGGCGAGTTGTTTGTATTTGTTTTTGATTTACAGTAATGGCTGAGACCGTACTTTTGCTTTGAATTGAATGTTGCTGCAGTACATTTATTTCTCCTATTGAATAATTGGCTTTTGCTAAACAATAATTGGCATTGTTGGCTGCAATTAAAAGCGTATCTGACTTAAATCCCAAAGCGCTCACCAATATATAATCTGGCATACCCTCAGTATAAGGTAACTGAAAATGTCCTTGTGGATCGCACATAACACCTTTACCTGCTTTTGAACATACGGCTGCATACGGAACCGGAATTCCATTCTCATCGGTAACGGTACCCAAAATGGCATTTTGCCCCATTAATGGTAACATTAAAAATAAGCTGTATGCGAGCAAGGTATGTTTCATTATTTAGTTTGTGGGTGTTTTATATTATTCGCTAATTACTTGCCACTGAACTAGGGTTTGTTTTTGGTTAGGTTGAGCTGGTTTAAACTGCTTTACCATAAACTTAACGTAAGCACCTTCTGCTGTTTTAACTAAATAAACAGCCTGTACTTCTTCTTCCGATTTTCCTTCTGGCACTTCTAACACACCGCTGCGAAACTTACGACCGATAATACATTTATCTACAGCCTCAAATAGCGACTCTCGCTCATAAAAACCTGTTTCTTCATCCTTATATTCATCATAATTAATAGTAGGTTCTGTAGTGAGTTGAGCAATCATTTCCTCTGTAATAGAGGTAAGTGATGTGAAAAAATCGAGGCCTTCACCCAACTTACAGGCCATTGTTGTAGGAGACAACAGCATAACTGGGCAACCTTCGTTTTTTAATTCGTTGTTATCTGTATAGTAATAACTTTTTACGGTATAAAACTTAATGTCGTACTCAAAATCATCGGAGGCATCTAAATATTTATAATCTAAATCTGTTTCTTGTTTTTTACATTCGCTGTGCACAAAATCCATACCTGCGCCCCATATGTTTACTTTAGGGTCGCGCTCTAAATAATATTCCTTAAGGGGATAATCGCCTTGATTAATAATTTGGGGTTCGTCGTCTTTCTGACATGATGTGAATAATCCAACTAATACTACCGCTAAACTTAAATACTGTTTCATTTGTCTATTTTTAGGTTATACTTTTAAGTGATACTGACGATGTACTTTTAGAAGTACCACGCCGATATTCTTTTCTCAGATAACGTGCCACAATATATACTCTAGTTTAACAGAATACTCAAACCATTATTTATCAGCCAATAATGAAACTAGCATGAATCTTAACTATATTTAATAACGAAACATTAATGTAGCGGTGAGATGGAAATACTACATTTTTGTAGGAATAATGACCTTTTAGCGCCCACAGTTATTATATTGTAAATGCCAAATGAACTTTATAATTGCGGCCAACTCCATACAAATAACTCCCGAAGGCCTGATATTCTGTATCAAGAATATTATTTACCGTAAACACCACACAAACATTCGATTTTAATAATCCGAAATTATAACTTACCCCTGCATCAAGCAAAGCATATGCATCCCGTTCGTTTTGTCCCCATGTTTTTTTTACGGCGTAAGGAGGCAATCTATTGTATGGAAGCACATAGGTATACTCGGTATATATATTGGCTAATTTATTATGTATATTTTTCCGATATTCGAGCTTACTCCTTACCCGACCAGGACTAATACCCTCTAAAGGAGTTCCTTCTCCTAGAATATTTGTACCACTAATATCGTCGCCAGCAGCAATGGTAAATGATGACGCGCTATTCCATTGACCTGCTTCGGATACTTTACCAGTATAAAGGTTAAGACTAGCATCAACGCCTAAAACTCGTGACTTTTCGATATTCTCAAATGTAAATTTATTTTGCTTTATAGCCACTTCGTTAATACGATTCACAAAGTAAGAAAACCAAGGATTAACAACGACATTTCCATGGTTAAACTTAAGCTTTAAATTCCATTCAAAATTATAACAAAGCTCAGGCTGAATATCTGGGTTACCTACAAAAACACCTCTGCCTCCGTAATGAACTCCTGCTGCTTCCATTGGGTCGGGAAAACGAAAATGCCTGCTTAAACTTAATGTGTTTTGCCAATATTTATTCACATCAACAGTCCAATCAGCCCCACCACTTATATTCGCATAAGTACCCGTATGCATCTGATCTTTTAAAAGTTTACCTATGTCTCCCCTAAGACTAAACCCCAATTGGTGTTTCTGCTTTTTATAGGTAATAACGGTATAAGCTCCTCCAATTTTTCGGTCTTGGCGCAATGTATCTTTATAATAATTATGAGTACTGTGTGCTATATCTCTAATTTGTAAATCCTGACTTAATATTTCTATATTTCCATCAATACCATATTCAGCACACCACACTTTGTTATATTGGTTTAGCAACTTTAGTTTTAGTCCTCCTGAGTTTTTAAATTGATAACGCGTTTCTGTTAGAGCAACTTTTTTTGTTCCTGCATTTACCTGATCTTGCTCCTGATCGGTATTAAGCGTATTAAACCAAATATTAGTGCTAAAACGATTATTATTTCTTGTTGTTTTATCGATATTTAAAACCGATTCAAAATTATACCTATCGTAAAATGTTCGATAATCGTAAGGGTTATTCTGGAAACCGAGGGGTTTCTGTCGCTCTCCATTGTAAAAGTTATTATTCCAATTAATGAATATCTTTTTTTCCTCGAAACAACGGCTAATTTTACAATTAAGATTATTGTATTGATATGCTGAATTTAAGGCCTCTACGTTGTTTGGATACCTAAAATTATCGGACCTTACAACACGTGCACCAAAACTTACTACCCCCTGATCGCTCTGGTGTTGCAGACGCAGATTACTTGCTTTCTCTTGATTATTATTGGCATACGATAATCCTACTTTTGCATGTAATCCTTTTTTAGAATAACTTGTTTTCTCATTAATAAGTAATACACCTCCAATACTTCCGCTACCAAAGGCGATACTACGAGCACCATGCAATAGTTGAATATCGGAAACATTATTGGGGTCAATATCCTCAAGAGTATAACCATTGCGACCTGTCCCTCTTTTTACAATACCATTTTTCTCAATATAAATTCTACTACCATACATCCCTCTGATTACAACCGGAAATGTAGCCTCATGAATTTTTGTTATACCAGGAAGCCGATCGACTATATTTACAAAATTCTCTGTATTTATAGCTTTTATATCCTCTTGCTTAAGACTAACTGCATTGAGGTTTGTTAAGGGCTTTTGGTATTTACAGCTTACCTCAACTTCTTTTATTTGTACATCGGTTATCGAATCTGATTTTGACTGAGCGACACCTATTGATTTAAGACCAATAATTATAGCAATTAATAAACATACTCGCATAATATATAAGTTATAGGGGTGGTATACCATCAGAACATTCAAATGCTTTTGATGATAAACTTCTGTATTAACTGACAGACTAAAGTGTTCTCAGCTTTTGTAATATTTTATTTGCAGCACTATTTTTCTATTTCATTATCTTTAAAAATATACCATCTGATAGGCACATGACCGCCTCCTTGGCGCTCTATATGTTGCCACTTTAATAGTTTTCCTTCGGTTGTTTCAATCAAGTACACAGGCGCCTCTACCTCCTCTAAACGTACGCCTCTACCACCAATTACTTGCGTATCGTATGCATCCATAAGTAATTGTTCGCTTATTTGTATGAAACCATCTTTCCAAGGATACTTTATCTCATCATCCGGATCAATGGGAAAGACTCCATCGGGCCTTAACCCTTCTATCATTTTCTTAGTTACAAAATTGAAACTATTAAACGCTTCGCGTCCTAATCCCATATCGTCAGATTCAGTCACATTCAATGCTTTTGTATTTGGATCTGTTGATTCATCGCCATATAAGATTACAATTGGTCGTCCGCCATAACTTCCTGTTTCTGGGTCCATTATACGCCATGCTTTCATACGCAAATCCCACTTAAAATCAGGAAATTCGTCAATTGACTTGATTTCTTCAGAAACAAAGTTAACACCAAACCCCTCGGGGTAATTTTGAGGTTTAGTCTCTAATGTACCTGTAGATGGTGTCTGATCGGCGTCAAATCCAAAATCAATATCATTATTTTTAGCACAACTAATTATAAGGCTTGCTAAAAAGGAAAGTATTAAAACTTTATGCGTTAAACTTTTCATAATAATTTGTTTACGTGGTTTAAAAATTAGTTGGAGATACTTTTGTAAGTAATACCTCATTGTAAAAGCACTGATTTAGATTACAGAACTAATTCGATTGTATTCAACCCCACTGGGTGTGCTTGCTTAGTAGGGTGTTAAACTCGCAATAGGTATTAGATTATTACTACTTGCTTTTTAAAGCTATTGCTTGATTGGGTAAGCCCAGTGGAGTGAATACAATTGAAAACATAGTTGATATAGTTAACCAGAAACTGGTCATATCTAATTTCAACCCGGGTTTGGTTTATTCTTCTTTCTCTATTGAAAAATAAATCTTTAGAGTGGGTATATTAGTACTATCGTTACCAAAATAATCTTTAGAGTAAAAACGTTTGGTGGTTCCTCCTCCGGCCTTTTCCTCATCGCCAATTAACATCCAACCATAATTCTCATTCGGATGATTAAGCCAATACCTAACATTCTGAGTCATTTTTTTGCTAGTCCAGTATTTAAAACCATATTCCTTATCGGTACCTACTTCAGTTGTGGCACTAGGCTCTAGTACATAATCGCCACCCGGTTTATTCCATTTGGTATTATAGTATGAGCTATAGTACCAACTTACATCACTTGTATCAGATGGTGCACCTTGCCCTCCCAAAAAGAAGGACTTTCCTTCTGTCCATTTACTGAGGACTTGATGTAAATTGATGCTACTACTAGCACCTGAAGTTCTATCGAAATACAAGCATAATATTACAGAATCAATTACACTATTGGTTTCGAGCAAAGAAGTAGTGCTTAAGTCAAATTGCAGCAAAGCTCGTCGGATACTCCTAATGGCACCATCAGAATCTTGCCTTGTTCTGCCTGCAAAGATATGCCCTAAACTATTGCTAAGCGATGGTGATGATTCATCGGGTATTTGAATTATGGTATTATCTATGGTAACCTGAAGGCTTATTGAATCAGCATCTCTTACTGTTGAGGTTTCAGGCTCATTATTCTCTGGCGCATCATTTTTTGGTAATAATGTTTCTTCTTTGCTACAACTAACTAATAATAGTACTGCAAAAAAAACTGCTTTTATAAGTTTCATAACTAATATTTTTTAGGGTTATTGTTTAATAAAACGTTGTGTTTTTACCTGATTTTGATACAACATTTGAAGAATATATGTACCCGATGCTAAAAAAGACACATCGATGTTAGCCAATTTGTCGCTTACAGTGTTAGTATAAACAAGCTGACCATTTATGTTAAAGATATTGATCACCGATTGATCTTCGATACCAGATGCTACGCACAAATGATCAATTACCGGATTAGGGTAAATTTTAAACTCAGAGCTTGTTTTACTCGGATTTAAAGTACTTACGGAAGTTGAATAATAAACAATTAATGTAGGTACATTATCAGAATTATCATCATTTAAATCTTTTGAATAAAACCTTTTGGCAGTGCCTCCTCCCGATTGAATTTCGTTACCCTTTAGCAACCATCCGAAATTTTTGCTAGGATTAGCTAACCAATAGCTAACATCATCAATAAGTGCATCATCCTCCCAATAAATAAATCCGTAATCATCACTGGTTCCTACTTCAGCTGTTGCACTTACTTTAGACTCAAAATCTCCACCCGGATTATCCCATTTACTGTTACTATAAGAGCGATAGTACCAACTTACATCACCATCTTGCGAAGGAGCGCCAATACCGCCATAAAAATAAGATGCTCCCTCGGTCCATCCGTTTAACACGCGATGTAAAGTTATATTTGCAGGATCACCGGAAGTTCTATCGAAATACAAACGTACTTTTACACTATCAATAACATAATTTGGCACTTCTGTTGGTAAGGATTCAATATCAAACTGAACAAGGCCTCGCCTTATACTTATGGTTGCTAAATCGCCAGGATCCTGACGCGTTCGCCCTGTAAAAATATGTCCTAAACTATTACTGAGTGAAGAAGATTCTTCATTTGCTAATTGAATAATTGTATTGTCTTGCACTACTTTAAATACCAAAGAATCGGGTTCATTGGCCAATACACGAATTGACAAAACAAATAATAATAAAACAAGGTTTAAACTTTTCATTTTATAGGTTTTTAGGAGTTATTAATACACCTAGCAGCATTAAAAAAAACACTACCAGGTATATTTAAAACAAATTATTAGGCTTCTACTTTTTTATAAATATCTGAGACGATATACCGTTACTGCTTTGCAAACTCACCATGTAACTTCCTTGCTTTAGGCTCGAAACATCAAGTTTGATAGATTTATCGGCAGCCATTTGATATGATTGTAAACATTGACCGCTCATACTTAAAATTCGTATGATATATTCGTTGCTATAAGGTACATTGATATTAATGCTATTTTGAGCTGGGTTTGGATATATACGAAGGTTCTCTGCCTCATCTTTCTTATCATCAAAGCCTGTTGGAGCGCCATCGTACGGTTCTACTTCATCATCGGAAAACACGTACCATCTAATGGGCACATGACCGCCACCCTGACGTTCTATATGCTGCCATTTTACAAACTTTCCTTCTGTAGTTTTTATCAGATAAACAGGAGCTTCACTTTCGGGCAACCTTACACCACGGCCTCCGATTACTTGAGTATCATAAGCATCAAATAGCAAACTCTCGCTCATGGTTATAAAACCATTAGCCCATGGATATAGCGCTTCATCATCAGGATTAATAGGAAAAACACCATCTGGCTTCAACTGCTTTTGCATATCAGCCGTAACGTATTTAAAGTTATCAAAGCCTAAATATGCCAATTCAACACCCGAAGATTCGCTCACATTAAGCCCCATTGTATTTGGGTTTGTTGATTCATCGCCGTAAAGAAACACAACGGGTCTTCCTCCGTAACTCATTGTTTCGGGATCCATGATACGCCAAGCTTTCATTTTTAAATCCCATTTAAAATCAGGATTTTCATCAAGCGACACAATCTCCTCCTTAACAAAGTTAACCCCAAAACCTGCAGGATATAGTTGTGGTTTTGTTTCTAACACTCCCGATGGATATAAGTATGCATTATAGTAGTTACTAAGATCAGTAGTTGATTCTCCTATTTCAAATGTACTTGAGCCACCTTTCCAATAGCAAACCGGAATAACCCTATCTGCAGGAAAAACAATCTCACTTAATTCATTTGAATAAAAAGCTTTTCTACCAATATATGTGAGCCTACTTGGTAGGGTAACTTCAGATATATCATTAGAGTAAAAAGTATACGACCCAATTCTATCTAATAAACTGTAATCTTCAAAATTAAGCGCTTCTATATTATTAAAAGCAAAAGTATAATCACCAATGGTGGTAACACTTTTAGGAATAGTTACTGTACTGAGTTGGTTATTTCTAAAAGCCCAATTACCTATAAAATTTAGCTTACTAGGTAACTGCAACACGGCAATGTCATTTTCATAAAAGGCTTTACTTTCAATTACTTCTACGGCAGAAGGCAAGCTTAACTCAGTTATTTTTAAAGATGCAAAGGCTTCTTGTGCAATTGTTTTTACCTGAGCGGGTAAAAAATTAATAAGCTTCGAACTTCCTCCGTACGAAACTACAGTACTATTATCCCACTGATAATCTTTGGTACGTTTAAAAATTAGACCATTTGATGCTTCACCATTAACCAATGTAATATTATTATTATTGAAAGCTGCAACACCAATAGAATCAATACCTTCTGAAAAAACGAGCGACGCTAGTTGATTTGAGCTGAATGAATACGCTCCGATTACCTTTGTGGATAAAGGAAATGTTAGATCTTGTAAATTGTTTCCTGAAAACGAATAAGAATCAAACTCTTTTAAGGTACTGCAATTGGTAAAATCCACTTGCGAAATTTTATTGTTACTAAAGGCCTCCTCGCCTATTTTCTCAATTAGAGCATTCTCTTCAAATAGTAATGTTTCTATTGCGTTTGTTTTAAAAGCACCTTTTTCAATGCTTATAATATAACTTGGAATAGTAAGTGATTGAAGTTTATTTACACTAAATGCTTCAACAGCGATGCTTTTTAAAGCCCCATCTGCACTAAAACTTATTGAGGTAATTTGATTATTCGCAAATGCATAGTATCCTATTTCTTCAACATTCTTTGGTATACTAATGGTTTCTAAACTATTCTCCCTAAAGGCTGAGTTACCAATTTTTGTTACTTTATCAGGAATAGAAACCGTAGTTAATTTATTCTTGTAAAAGGCATTTAAGCCAATATCTGTTATACCAGCCCCTAGCTTTACGCTGGCAATACTGTTGTTATAAAATGCCGAAGCTCCAATACCAACAAGCTCATCTGGTATTTCTAGGCTTGTAATTTTATTATAAGCAAAAGCATAAGTTTTTATCGCAATTAGGCTTTCGGGCAAAATTATCGCTTCTATTTTTTTATTGTAAAAGGTTTTCTCTTCTATATATTTAACTGTAGTCCCATCAATACTGTTGGGGATAATAATATTTTTATTTTCGAAATCGTAAGTACAATTGTGAATTACACCTAGCGATGTTATACTAATTTCATCTTTAGTTAAGGTATGGTAGGTAGTAGTATTCTCTTCGTGCAGCACAGCACCATTCCCAGTATCTTGATAGGATAGCAAGGCATGCCCTGCTTCAACATTAAATAGGTTAATAAATAGTACTAATAACAATAAACTGGTGGCTTTTAGTTTGGTACTTGGTTTTAATAGTTTCATAAAATGGTTTTTAAAGGATGTCTTATTATCTCATATGAGATAACGCTAGCTAAATTTTTTTGATGTTATTTTACGATAAGTTTGAATGAGCTAACACGCTGTGATTCTTGAGATATTTCGCATATATATATCCCTGGTATAAGGTTAGAAACATCAATGTGCTGACTGTTTTGATTGAGTTGAAGAAACTTAACCGGTGTACCCATGGAGTTATAAATAGATAAGGAACCATTAACCTTTAGGTTAGTTTCTAATATAAAAAACGAACTTGCTGGATTGGGATATGCTCTATGCCTTAGCTTTATTTGATCAGGTATATTAGTTGAAACTTGCTTTCGCTTACATCTAATTGATTGCCCTTCGGTATGGTGGCAGCCAGCAATCCACATATTGGCACTATTGGGCACAGCCATGCCGGGTGTTGTGCCATTATCTGACTTATCGCTAGGATAATCTCTATTTGTAATAACCATAGCCATACGTGCATTTGTCCATGGCTGAGAAGGTCGCATACGCTCCGTGCACCAGAAACGTGCGGTTTCGTCTAACTCACGATAATCAATAAGGGTAAATTGCGTTCCATTATACCTATTGCGAAAACCTGTAGCTAGCACATTAAACCCCGACGAGTTGGTTCCTTCTTCACCCGATTTCCAATAACTTGTGCTTTTTAATTCATAGCCTGCTCCGTTTACAAGTATGCTTCCAATATCGGTACCATTCATATTAATGGTACTATCATATTCTTCGCCCATAATATCTTTGGCCAAAGCCAAAAAATCATAAAACGATGGCAATTCCCATCCGCTTGGACACACATTTTTTTCGCTTACTGCAACATCCCACGAATAAAGTTTTCCATATGTTTCTGTGTAAGTTGGATCATCCTTAAAATCGAAAAAACCATCTGCAACATCAATGGGCGTGCCATCGTTGTATTTAGTTACCTTCAGGTTTTCAGTCATCCATTCTGTTGATCCGAATACTTTGGTGGAATACTCGTTTCCATCAATATCTATTACAGTACCTTCTTGCGCTGCAAGTGGCGTAATAGAAGCAATGGTTAATAGTGTTAAGAGTAATTGTTTTACTTTCATATATCTATCGGTTTTTGTTTACAATTGGTTTTGTTCGTTATATATCTTTAATAAGATAACCGCGATATACTTTCAACAGATAACGTGCCGCAATATAAAAAACCACTCCACCAAACAACCAAACAACTATATATCAACCCCCTAACAATATCACACCTCCAAATAATTAAAATTATTCATTGAACATAAATGTAATTCTATCGCCTTTAAATTACATTTATGTAGGATTTACACTTCAATTTTAGGACATAAAAAAAGCCACTTGAACTGAATCAAGCGACTTTCATATTTTTAGACTTTGAATTTATATTCAAGATTGAATACTTTAATTCTTACTATTATATAAGTGAATATGCTCAGTTAAATCTCTCCACTTACCATCAGGGTATGATTCAGCTATTTTTGAGTTATCACTCCAAAACATAGTAAATTGTTTTTGATAATCTTTCTTAGTCAATTTATAAGCCGCATTATCACTATTCTTTTTTAAGTAATATGATTTAGCAATTCCACCTGCTACATTAATGCCTCCAACACCTAATGATTTTGTTTCTTTAGCCTTTGGATCGTGGTAAACACTAATATTTTCACAAAAACTTGGATTTAATAATTGCACCAAGAGCATATTTGTTTTCTTCTTGATCTTAACATCAGTTTGTTCAAAATAAGCATATCCTTGATTTATTAGATCTTGATTTAAACGTTGATTATTCCACTTTTTAGAATCGAAGACAACATCATATGCTTTTGATAGCTTAGTTAAACCACTAGGTGGAAGATACATATGTTTAATATCATCCGGTTTCATTTTGTGCTTCTTTCCACTTCCATCTTTAATTTTAACCTGTTCAATTAGTCCTTTCTTTCTATCTAAATCTGTGATGTTTCCTTTTACTTCTGTTCCATCATTTAAGGTAACGTAAGCCAACTTTTTATGAGAAAAAGCAACAGAGGGGCTTAATAACATTTCTTGCTTAGATACTTTCTCCTCTACTACTTCTGGCTGCTCAGCTTGGGCTTGAGCAATTAAATTAGCACTACACACTAGTAGTGATAAGGAAAATAACGATAATAATTTCATGTATTAGGGTTTAATGTAATGCCTACTCTTTCGATTTTCGGCTAACTCGTTTTAGATTATATCCTATAACGGTATACATCGAGGTTATGTTACATAAACCCATCCATAGCATAACAATTTAGAATGATTATAAAAAAAGCCGCTTGAACTAAATCAAGCGGCTTTCATATATCTGAAACTATTTGTTTCTTAAATTAAATCGATGCTACGTTTAACAAACTTAGTTAAGGCCTCACCCTTAAGCATGTTGTTTGATAAAAGAGCCAAGTCAATTAATTGCGATACCAATTTATTATCAGTGCTAAACTTACTCAACACTTCTGTTTTCTTAGTATTTAACTCGCTAATTTTCTTGTCAACATCCGCTAACTCATCTTTCTGAGCTTGCTCAATCTCTTCTTCTTTTTTACCCTCTTTAGCTTTTTCAAGCTCTTGGCGCTTGCCATTTAAGCTCTCAATTTTGCTGCGTAAACTATCAGCTTCTTTACCTACAGCTTCGTTTTTATCAGCTAAAATACGCTCAACAATTGGGTGATTTTCGTTTACTACCAACTGGTAGCTATCTGGCATTTCGCCGTAGAAATTCATTCCACCGCCACCTTGCATAGCGCTCATCTCTTTCATACGACGCATAAACTCTTGCTGCGTAATAATAGCCGGACTAGAATCTTTACCCATTGCTTCAAAAGCAACAATAAAGTTCATTTTATCGCCATTAGGCACTTGTGCAGAGAATACCGAAGTTAAATCGTCTTTATCGCCAGCAGAAAGTTGCGACTCTAAAGTAGATTCTTTTGGTATTAATTTTTCAGCAACATCACTATCTACACGAACAAAACGCGATTTCTCAAACTTTTGCTCCAAGTGATTCACAAAGTGATTGTCAAGCTGACCATCCATTACTAACACATCGTAACCTTTGTTTTTAGCAGCCTCAATAAAGCTATGTTGCTCCTCAACATTAGTGGTGTATAAGTAAACTAACTGATCGTCTTTATCCGTTTGGTTTTCCTTAATAATATCTTTGTACTCATCAAAAGTAAAGTACTTACCATCGGTATTTTTAAATAAAGAGAACTTCTGTGCTTTATCGTAGAATTTCTCCTCAGTAAGCATTCCGTAACCAATAAATAATTTTAACGAGTCCCACTTGGCTTCAAAATCAGCTCTATCAGCTTTAAAAATTTCAGCCAAACGATCCGCTACTTTTTTAGTAATGTGGTTCGAAATCTTCTTCACATTACCATCAGCCTGAAGGTAAGAACGAGAAACGTTCAACGGAATATCTGGCGAATCAATAACACCATGTAAAAGCGTTAAAAACTCAGGTACAATATTCTCTACCGAATCGGTAATAAATACCTGGTTGCTATAAAGTTGAATTTTGTTCTTTTGAACCTCAACGTTATTCTTAATTTTTGGGAAATAAAGAACACCAGTTAAGTTAAACGGATAATCCACATTCAGGTGAATGTTAAAAATCGGATCTTCGCTCATCGGATATAAATCCTTGTAGAACTGATTGTAATCCTCATCTTTTAATTCAGATGGAGTACGTGTCCAAAGTGGAGCTACATCGTTAATTTGGTTCTCTTCAGCAGTCTCTTCTTCTTTACCATCTTTCCACTCAGTTTTGTTTCCAAAAACAACTGGTACAGGTAAAAATTTACAATACTTATTTAATAAAGTAGTGATCTCTGCTTTTTGCAAGAAGTTTTCGTTCTCCTCATCAATATGAAGCACAATATCAGTACCTCTATCCTCTTTCTCAACCTCTTCAAGCGTGTACTCAGGGCTACCATCACAAGTCCATTTAACAGCTTTAGCGCCATCTTTATGCGACTGTGTAATAATGTTTACCTTTTTAGCCACCATAAACGATGAGTAAAAACCTAAACCAAAGTGACCGATAATAGCGTTTGCATCATCCTTATATTTATCAACAAACTCCTCAGCTCCTGAAAAAGCAATCTGATTAATGTATTTCTCAATTTCTTCAGCCGTCATACCCACACCTCTATCAGAGATAGTAAGCGTTTTAGCCTTTTCATCAATACTAATCGAAACTTTTAATTCGCCTAGTTCACCGTTAAACTCACCAACGCTCGATAGCGTTTTCATTTTTTGCGATGCATCAACAGCATTCGAAACTAACTCACGTAAAAAGATCTCGTGATCTGAGTATAAAAACTTCTTAATGATGGGGAATATATTCTCGGTAGTAACCCCAATATTACCTTTTGACATAATATTTTAGTTTATATTGATAAAACAATTTCTTCACTCAGTTTATCAAAGCCTGTGCCAAGTCATTTCCCATGCCACAAAGGCAGTTTTGCTGACATCAGACTGACACATCTTCAAGCCAACACCCTTTGTTCTGACAAGCTTTCACCTCTCCCACAAATCACAATATAAACTTTCTATTATTTGGGCAGACAAACGGGCTATACACTATAATAAAGCTTCCGTTTTTGCAAACGCTGCATGGTCGGTGCGGGGGCTCCTATGGTCGCCTCCACTCTCCCTGCATCGTGGCAAAACAAAAGCTTTATTGCCGTTGCTATCCCTGCTGCACCCATGCACTACATCTTTGCACCTCGTCATGGCGAGGAACGCGGCCACCTCAAGGCGCCTTGAGATCGCTTCATGTTTTGCGAATACGAGCCGCATTAAAAATTCAAAAGCACTCTAATGCTTAGCAAACAAGCTATTGATATTTACGCCAACGTTAAACTCATAAAACTTATCACTAATGGATAAAGCACTATTATCATAAATACTACTAAATGGCGGACAATACTCAAATTCGATATAAACCAACTCTTTGTAATCAAAGCCAAGGCCTAATATTCCACTCAGTAATGTACTCTTATACTCATCAACAATCTCTTTATAAATGCCAATAGAATTCTCACCTTGCCCCACCTGAACATCGTTATATGCTATTAGAAAATCACTTCGTAAACCTAATAGTAAATAAGGTTTAAAAGTAGTCTCAATTGGTGTAAACCTACCTGCTAAATTTAGCACAATATTATGAAGCACTAGGTTCTGCTTTGTATCAGAAAATACAGGATCAGCCTCATCTGTCAAAATTTGAAGACTTTCGTTAAAGCCTTTCTGTGCATAGCCTATTTCAGGTCGGAGTGCTATAAACTTATTAAACTGCTTCTCAACATTGGCATAAACCGAGAAACCAGTGTAATTATCCTTCCAATCTGTTAAATCACCAAACATATCACTTTTATACTTCCATTGCTGATTAGCTAAACCCACCCCTAGTCGGATTCCATAATTATCAATCACTTGTGCTTTCGCAATACTACCTGCTACAAGTATTAGTACTAATACAATTACTTTTCTCATTATTATAGATTAAGTTAGTTAAAAATCGTGTTTCTCTTTTCTACTTATATTCCTTCATCAAGCTTTATGCAAGGCTCCATTGTTGGAATATAAATTATACCATCAAAAATATTTGCCCATTCCTTTTTCATTGAAACTTCATAAATGATATTGGCCGAAAACTTGGTGTTTTTATCAGGTAAACCCTTTAAATTAATAAATGAAGTTTGATGGTAATTCTTCTTCATCCAGGATTCCAATGATTTTGAGTTAGGCTTGTTTTTTTTACTTGCTACATTGCCACTTGCAAATTTAGAACAGCCATCGTATGAGGTGAAACCGATATTATACATATCCTCACCTAAAACATCGTGCAAGCCTGTACCAAAATAATAAAAAGACGTTTCAACATCTTTAGATATATGAACGTTATGCGCCCAAACAATAGCCTTTTTATTAGGATACCTTTCTTGTAACAACCACAATAAATTAGTAGTCATTGCACTATCCCTTACATTATGATATTCGTATTTTTTAACCCCTTTTCTATATTCTGTTTGCTTTAATTCAAAATACGCCAATAGGCATTTAACTTCTTGATGAAAAAAATCATTGTCTTCAATATGCCAGGCCTTAACATATTTAATTAGTTTACTTATTTCCTCTTTAGAGTTGCTGTTGCCAAACTTTAAGGACTTTCTAATGGCCGAATAAAACCAAGCAGTATCTGGTATAAGTACATTATTTTCGGTGCATAGCTCTTTTAATTCTGCAACATAGTCGAACTTATAGAAATACTTTTGGTTATCAATAGCACTTACAATTAGTGGCTTATTACTTTGGTAGCTTGATTCTAGATATGCAAATAAATCAGAACATTGGGTACAATTAGTCCAAATTGGAAAAATGTATTTCTTTACTTCATTAAAATCAGGATTGTCATCTTCTCGGAGTTTTTGTATGGGATAAAAATTAGATTCAAAAATGAGCAGATCAAAATCACACTCCTCATGAAGATACTTTACCAAACCTGTCTTAAATTGCATGGTAGTGCCATCGCCATGATTTTGTTCTCCCAATAGCACAACACGGGCATCTCCAATAGATTCTTTAATAATTTTAAAACGAGACTCATTATCAGAGTCTGATATTGAACTTACATTGGCCTCTAAATAAGTCTTTATATTTTGAGGTTGCGCATTGCTATTATGCGATAAGAATACTAGTAATAGAATTGTTAATTGTAGACATTTATGGTAGATCATGGTTCTGTTTATTATAAGGAATACCTAGAGTAATATCCCATTAAGGTTAATGCGCGCAAGTTAACAAAATATTTTATTGTGAATAAAAGCACCTCACTAGTAAATAATATTTGTCTATTCTTTAATTTGTTAATTCTTGTAAAATTATGAATACCCGAGGTTAATAAAACAATGACTTTGGTGAGCAAATATCTAGATCAATGCAACAGCTTAACGAAATTACGAAAGAACATAGTGCCAGCAGTGAGGAATTAAGTGCTAGTGCAGCACGCCTATTTCAGCAGTCGGATGATTTAAACAAACAGATTAGTGCTTTTGCAGTTTAGTGCTGCAATTCATTCAAAGAATACATATAAACAGGATAATCTAAATAACTCAGATAGCCTGTTTATGTATGGCAAATTCGTGACACTGTTTCATACACAACCCACACGAAGTGCAAGCATCAGTATTGATGTCGGCTTTGTTATTTCCCTTTATCCAAACTTTTAAACGCCCTTTAAACGGTAATTCCTTTACTTCATTTGATGATAAAGATTTAATGGATATAGCAGAAAATGGGCAAACATCAACACAGCTACCACAACCATCGCACGATGTTTGATTTACCTTAACAATACCATCCTTTATACTTAATTCTTCTGCTAACTTTTTAGCAATTATTTTCTGTTTAAAATTCTTCATTTTGTTTTCTTATTAATTTCAACACTTAGTTTTTGCCAAAAACGTTTTTAGTTAAGGCAACGATCCATTTAGAATAACTGAGTACATGGATTACAAAAAAGATGATTAATAATAAGCCAAATTTATTGTGTAATCCAAGCACTAGCTTTGAGCTACTTGTATCTTCCATAACAAGCCATGGTATTAGCGATGTGAGCGTTGTTGCTATAAATAGAATAAGTAAAATAAGGTTACGAATCCATTTTTTACTTTTGCCTACCTTGCTAAATAACTTTTTAAACCAACTTATATGCTGATATAAATGAACACACACCAAGCCTATTGTTATTAAGGATGTAACAATATGAGCATTAAGCCAGAAACCACTACTCATACTTAATGTATGATGAGAAGCAGGTTTACCTGCATGGTAGCCTAATAATATTATACCAGTAAATATCATTATCAGAAATGGCAACAGACTCGCCATATCCACATAATAATTCCTTTTGGCTTTCTGTAATTTATTAGGCTCCTTCATAACTCAATGCTGCTTCGTTTGTTTTTTTCTTTACCATCCCCCTTACTTTAATGCCAATACGCGTGCCAATAAGTAGCACAGAAAAACACAATACAATGGTACGCTCATTAACCGCAAGTCCTAAATGATCACCTGCAAAACCTGAACTCCATGAAGCAAATTCGTTAATGCCAATTTTTAATAGGTTACGAACCAAAGTGAATAATCCGAGAATGACAGGAATTATCGCATACTTCAAATTAGGATATTGATTTAAAACAGGGAATCGCTTTGTAAGCGGACTATATATATTGGTAATTTTTGTGTTAATGGTTTTATAAACCCATAACACAGCACTTTTGCCTTTTTGTAAAAATGTAGAATAAGTCATCTGTTGCAGCTTTAATTTTTGTACACCACAAAGTTGCGACTATACAAAACCTAAAACATTGACAAATGATAAAAAATCACTTTTTGGCCTTTATTCTGCTTAAACTTTCTTGAGTAATACCCAGATAACTGGCCAAGTTTTTATTGGAGAGACGCTGAACCATTTCTTTTTTATGAGTCAACAAATATTCATAACGTTCCTTGGCACTTAATCGTAAAAACGTTTCAATACGCCAGTGATTATTCAAATAAGTAGTTTCGAGCATTTTAATATAGAAATCTCTAAATAGAGTAGTTCTACTTATTAGTTTCTGAAAATCATTGTACGATATAAATTGCAATTCCGATGCTTCAATAGCATATATAAATTCAGTAGACGCAGTTTGTTTAATAAAGCTATGTAAGGAGGATAAGAACTGATTTTCGAAGGAAACATGACGAATGGTTTCTTGTCCTTTGGCATCAATAAAAGAAGTCTTTAAACTTCCACTAACAATAAAATAGAGCGAGTGACACACCATTCCGCTTTCTAACAAGAGCTCATCTTTGGCAACCTTAAGCGGTTTAAAATACTGAACAACTTCAGGTATCTCATTATCCGCATCGGTAAATCTATTGGCAAAAAATTGTTCTAAACTAGCTTTCATGTTGTTTCTGGTCTATTATCACAGGCAAAACAAATGTACAAAAAGCCTAGTCAACTTATTTACAATAATAAAATGATTTGATAAGTATGAAGGAAGTTTATAGCTATTTATTATTTTTGAGTCCTCACATAATATCTCGGAATATATGCGCTTTACTAAAAAAGTCACTCAAACTATAATACTCATACTTTGTATCTGTACGTATAGTCACGCACAAAGCATAGAATCGTTACAAAAGCAAATTAAAGATAGCTCGTCAGATACTGAAAGTCTGCGCCTTTACAATAAAATTGGCGTTGCCTACCGCGATATTAATTACCACAGCCAAGCCATACAAGCACACAATCAAGCATTAATATTGGCTAAACAAGGTAATGATAGTAGCACAATAGCTTCAACCCTTAGTTTATTGGGTACAGCCTATTTACGCAACATGCAAACAGAAGAGGCTGAAGGCAATTACCTAAAAGCTTTGTCCATAGCAAAAAACAATAATATCTATTCCGAAGAGATAAACACACTCAATAGTTTAGGTCTTTGCTACAAACAAATGGGCAAGCATACACAAGCGCTAAAATACCACAAACAAGCATTGGAGCTTATAAAAACCAACGATCAGACAGAGAAACAAGCTGCTACCTTAAATCACATTGCCAACCTATATTTATCAATGAATCAGCATAACAATGCGTTAAAATATTACAATGAGGCATTGGATTTTTATGCTTCTGAAAACGATAGTATTGGCATGGCAGATATCTATCGCAATTTAGGTATATCGTATCGTAACCAAGGGAAATATACCGATGCTGTGGCGCAAATAGATAATGCTATACAAATAGTACATAGCAGAAATATGGAAGCTAAAATGGCCGATTACCATCACTTATTAGGTGGTATTTATTGGCAAAGCAAAGCTTATAAAGATGCACTCGACAACTACCTAATTGCTTTGGAAATAAGGGAGCGCTTAAACTTGGCTATTCCAATGGCATCGACCTTAAATAACATTGGCCTCATTTATAAGGATCTTAATAATTATGAGATGGCCATTAATTATTACAAGCAATCGTTGGGTATCTATAAAAAGCTGAACGACATTAAACTAATGGCGCACATCTACAATTTATTGGGTAGTGTGAATTGGCAAATGAAGAATTTTGACCAAGCGTTGGATTATTACCTAGAAGCTTTGGCCCTCAGAGAGCAAATTAACGATCCTAAACTCATGGCTGCATCCTACAATAATTTAGGATTGGTTTATCGTAGTATGGGTGAATTAGAAACCTCGAAAGAAAATTACGAAACGGCACTTAATTTATATCAAAAAGCCAACGATAAAACCAACGTTGCGGCCGTATACCACAAACTGGGTAGCCTATATCTTAGTTTTGATGATGTAGCAAAAGCTGAAATTGAGTATAAAAAAGCGCTTGCTTTGCGCGAGGAAGCCAAGGACAAATTAGGAAAAGCCTCCACGCTGGTTGCTTTAGGTAAGATAGAACTAAACAAATCGAACACGGCCAAAGCAACGGAAATGTACAACGAAGCATTGGACATAGCTTTGGCTTACGATAATATTAACCTTGAAGCTAGCGTACGCAATGCCATTGCTGCTGCTTATGCAAAATTGGGTCAATATGATGAAGCCTACGAGCAGCTTCAGAAATACAATTCATTACGCTCTAAAATACTGAATAGCGAAAGCATCAAAAAAATTGCTGATATGCAAATTCGCTACGAAATGGAAAAGAAAGAACGTGCTTTGCAAGAGCAGAAACTAACCATATTCAAACAGCAAGAGCGCAACAAAAATCAACTCAACCTT
Source organism: Saccharicrinis aurantiacus (assembly GCF_947489045.1). Taxonomy (NCBI): domain Bacteria; kingdom Pseudomonadati; phylum Bacteroidota; class Bacteroidia; order Marinilabiliales; family Marinilabiliaceae; genus Saccharicrinis; species Saccharicrinis aurantiacus. Next base: position 786,680 of record NZ_CANLCN010000001.1, on the reverse strand, counting down.
ATCTATTTTATATTAGCCATAGTATTGGTAACCTCGTATTTCTTGTTTTCTATTGCGCGCAAAAATAAGCTCATTAAAAAATCGAACTTACAATTGGCCGCTCAAAATACCGAGATATTAGAGCAGAAAGAGGAAATAATGGCGCAGCGCGATGCCATTGAAGTGCAAAAAAATGAAATTGAAAAACAACACGATATACTAGAGGTACAAAAGAAAAAAATAACCGATAGTATTTCCTATGCAGCCCGCATTCAACAGGCAGTTATGCCTCCCGAAGAACAAAAGAACAGCGTAATTCCTAATCATTTTATCCTGTTTAAACCTAAGGATATTGTGAGTGGCGATTTTTATTGGATGACCGAGATTGATGGTAAATCAATTGTGGCCACTGTAGATTGTACCGGACATGGTGTTCCGGGTGCTTTTATGAGTATGTTGGGTACTTCGTTACTTACCGAAATTGTGAATAGTCGCCAATGGAACGATGCCGCTGATATATTAAATGAATTAAGGACTAAAGTGAAAAAAGCCCTGCACCAAACAGGTAGTAAAAACGAAGCCCGCGATGGCATGGACTGTACACTTTGTATTATTGATTACAAAGCAATGCAGGTAAATTTTGCCGGTGCATACAATCCGCTTTATATTATCAGACAAGGCGAATTGATTGAGCAAAAATCGGATCGTATGCCTATTGGTGTATATGCCCGAGGCGAAAAACCATTTACCAACCATAATATACAATTACAAACTGATGACTTAATGTACACCTTCTCCGATGGTTATCACGATCAGTTTGGTGGCGAAAAAGGACGCAAGTTATTGGCCAAAAACTTTAAACAATTGCTACTCGATAATTCGCACCTACCAATGGAAAATCAGAAAGAAGTATTGGATTCGCATTTCGAAAACTGGAGAGGAAATTACAATCAGCTTGATGATGTTTTGGTTATTGGTGTTAAGGTGTGCCCTAAAGAAAAACAAATAGCAACAGAGCCTGAGTTGGTGGAGGCAAATACTTAGTAGTTTACAATGAAATGATATAAAAAAAACGCCCGATATTGATGGGCGTTTGAAATTATGGTTCCTCTTGTTTACAAATTATAAAGTAATACTTCATTTTCTACCCAATTACCATTAAATGCGCATTATTAGGTTTACACCATAACTGAAATAATTACTTATGCCAATTATTGACATTATGTAAATAATAAGTAATTTAGCGCACTTAATAAACCCAAAGCTATATTATGCGAATTATACATCTTGCCTTTACTATATCCTTATTCCTATTTAGTTTTTTAAATATCAATGGTCAATTCATACCCAAATGGTGTGAAACAGTTCATTATAACAAGGACTTTATTGCGCCTACAGAGTACCATTCTAGCGGCCTAAGCTATCTTTTATCCGATGTTCAAATAAATTTAATTTCAGAAGAATATTATACTCACATAGCATTAAAAATAACTGAAGAAAATGGTTTGGCTCAAGCATCTTCAATTACCCTAAATTATGATAGCACATATCAAACAGCAAAATTCCTTGCTATCAATATTATTAGAAACGGTACAGTGATTGATATCCTTAAATCTCAGAAACCTGAGATATTAAGACGGGAGCAATACCTCGAATTTGGGATAACAGATGGATCTTTAACTTCATATTTGGAGGTTAAAGATTTGCAAGTTGGTGATATATTAGAATATCGCTTTATAACTAAAGGGTTTAATCCAATATTAAAAGATTATTTACTAATATCTCAAAATACAAGTTATGATATTCCTATCGGCAAATTGCATATAAACTGTATTACAGACAAAACAAAAAAGTATAAACTAAACTTGACGAATAATGCGCCTACACCAATTATCAAAGAGGGTAATAATACTAGGCAATACATATGGGATATAAGCAATCCGCGTATTATTGATATCGAATCTGATATACCTTCGTGGTATTACCCAATACCAACTATTAACATTTCACCCGATACTAATTGGGAGTCTATAGCTAAATACGTTCTGAGCTTCTACAAATCAAACGAAAAATTTAGTGCCGAATATGAAACTTTATTAGATCGCATCAAATCTAGTTATACAACAAAGAGTGAACAAGCACGTTACGCAATACAGTATGTACAAAATAACATATACTATTTAGGTAATGAAGAAGGTATCTACAGCATCAAACCGAGACATCCAAACTTAGTTTTAAAGAAAAAATCAGGAGATTGTAAAGAGAAGAGTTGGCTTTTAACTTGTTTATTAAACGACATAGGTTACGAAGCCTACTCTGTATTGGTTAATACATTTCAAGGGCATGTTTTAGATGAAAAACCAATATCACTGGCAGCTTTCAATCATTGTGTAAATTGCTTAATCGACAATCAAGACACAATTTATATTGACCCAACAATAACAAATCAAGGGGGCAATTTGAATAATATTTTTTTTCCCAATTATGAAAAAGGACTGCTAATTAAAAATGGAACTACTAAGCTAAGTGCACTTCCTTTAAAGAATCCTGGCGAATCTAAAATAGAAGAAATATTTAATTCTAATAGCACCGAAGCTGCAACTCGTTTAGATGTAAAAACAATAATTACAGGTAGAAATGCAGATTTCAAACGTACAATATTCAAGAACATTTCGCTAAGTAACATTCAAAATGAATATTTAAAAAGCTATGCTAATAGATATTCTCGTATAGATACAATAGGTAAGTTTTGGTATAAAGATGATATTGAGGAAAATAGAATTGAAATTAGACACTCATATATAATTGATAATTTTTGGAATTATTTAGATTCCTTAAACACTAAAAACATATCTACAACATTGAGTGCTCGATCTATTCAAGATATATTACGACGTCAAACTTATCCGAACAGAAAGAGCCCATTAGCCTTAATTTATCCTTTAAATATTACTCAAACCATAATTGCAAACCTTCCCTATGAATGGCGCATAAAAAACGAAAAGGAAACCATAAGTGGTGATGGTTTCAATTTTTCAAGAACCGTTAAATACCATGATAAAGAACTCTATTTAAATTATAACTATAAGACTACGCAAGACCACATTAATAGTGATGATTATTTATCCTACCTTGATAACAATAAAAGTGTTTTCGATAAACTAAACTTTAATTTATGGTACAATACGGGCAGCCAAGCTAAAAATATTGAAGAAGGACCTCATCCATTTTTCGTACTCTTTATTGCCTTAATATTTGGCATCTGCATTATGCTTGCCTTTAAGGGGTATAAATATAATCCTGAAGTTGCACCTGAATTTAACGGAGCAAACAAAAAAATTAGGGGTTGGGTATTAATTCCTTCAATTGGCATAATAATATGGACACTATTAATGTTCGTATCCTTTCTTATTAAACTAAACTGGGGGATAAATTCTTGGCTTACACCAAATTTAAATAATAGCTCTAGTACAGATCTTTTATCTAGATTTGCTCTGCTCATAGGATTTATCTCAATAATAGTATTTGGCTTATTAAATTCAATCCTCTTTATCAAAAAACGAAGTAGCTTTCCAAAATTAATGATCGCCTACTTTATTTACTTTTTACTTTTTACTTTATTGGTTAGTACAATTATGTATTTTAGCTTAGGAGAAAAAGCACTCTTTTTAATAGGTTTGTGGCCTTTTATTAATTGCTGTATTTGGATTCCTTATTTTTTAAAGTCAAAACGAGTAATGGAAACTTTTACAAATAGAATAAAGTAACATCATGATAAATAAAATCTAATTAATACATTATCAAATGACATATATTTCATTGTAATGTTTTATATTTTAGCTTGACACATAGTTATGAACACTCTCCTCTGAGACACAAGCAAATCTCTCTGAATTTTAGATAATTTACTCACGGACTTCAAATTATTGCTCTGAAGCAGCTACTGCTTGCTCTGAAATTGCAAAAAGATACTCTGAGCGTTGCTAAAACTGCTCTGAGAATACCATAATTTACATTGAGACATAAAAAAAAGTCCCCGAGGAAGGGTAAGACCTACTCGGGGACTAGTAAAATAAGGGCTTTTGAGAATATTAACTAAGCACGTATTTCTTTTTCTTATCAGGATTATCCCAAAATATAAAACGGGCATACTCGCGCACTTCCCTATTTATATTAAGCAATAGCGTATATGCCTTATCGCGCAATACTTTAGATTCTGAGCTGCCATCACTATCACCATTGGCAATAGCCAATATTTCAGAAAGACTATGCGAAGTACTCCTTGAAACATCAAGCACTTCAAGATTAAAATTAATATCTGTTAGCGGATCAGGATATTTTTGTCCTAACACACCTAACTCTAATAAATCTTGAACCATATCAGCATTCCCGCTTCCTTCACGTATCCTACGCACCTTTTTCATTACATTAGGTAGTTTACGGTAAGCAAAGGTAAAATTACGCAACAAGTGCTTTTGTAATTCATACCCCTTAACACTTTCAATAGACCACTTTTGCTGTGCTTCCTTTTGGGCACGGTACTCGCCCATCCATTCTGCCTGGCAAAAGCGGAGTGCTCCCGCCAAGGGTTTAAGCTGCTCAATTAGGGTAGCATCCATTCCTACCGCTGTAAACGCCTCAACATCTTTGGCGGCCTCAATGGCTAGGGTTTCAGAATCAGCAGCAAGCTCATCGGCTGGAATTCTTAATTCAATAATTTCATCTGCTTTAACAGCATCAATTTTTTCTTCCCATAGTTCAAAATCACTTTGAAAACTCATATTTTATTCAATTTTAAATAAATATATTGCGGCAATTCCGTCGGCCTCTTCTTCCAAATCCATGGGTCCAATCAAGGTAGGTTGATGACCAGCCGACGGTTTATTACTGCAATACTTAAATTAAATTTAATAAAATAGATTAATATTATGTTGCGTTTTTAGAAGTTTTATTTTTCAACATCACACTAATAATGAACCAATAAGCTCTTGAAAACAGGACCTAGCTATACTAGAACAAGCTATTTGCATACTCGCGGCAACATTTCTTAGCACTTCAATCTGGAATTAATATAAATTAGATAGGATTTAGTTGGTTCTTTTGTTCCGAAAATATATTTGTTTACGTTTGCAGTCAAATAGGTGAACAATTAATGCGTCGCATTTTTTGTTAAAAGGGAATGCCGTTAAAATCGGCAACAGTGCCCGCTACTGTAAGTCTCACGTTCTTAATACAAGAACAGGCGTTTTACAACATACTCATTACCATTGCCAAGTTGGCGAGAAGGTTTTTGTAAAACAGAGATAAGTCAGGAAACCTGCCTATAGATTATACTAATGAAACTTCCGGGATAAGAAGTTAGTTTGTGACATTGAAATCCACATACTAAAACCACATTGCTTTATTGGCTATAAAGTAGTTATGGCATTCCCTCAGGTTTCAGTTTATAGAATATTTTAAACTGATCATGAAGACGAAAACTGTATTACTATTACTCATTTTGTGCTTGGGGCATCATCAGCTTAGTGCTTCTGACATTAAAGGAAGAGTGCTGAACAAGCATAAGCAACCCCTGCCCTTTACAACCATCAGTGTAAACCCAGGAGAACTTGGGGCTATTTGCGACAATAATGGAAACTTTGTATTAGAGAATCTGAAAAATGGTACTTATAATTTAACCATATCCTACCTTGGTTTTAATACCATTAAAAAAACCATCAACCTTAAAAACAAAGACTTAAACCTAAGCTTCATCCTTGAAGAAAACGACGAAAATATTGCAGAAGTAAGCGTTACCGCAGATAGGTATGCACGCGAAGTAAAAATGCAAAGTGTGGCTGCCGTTAAAGTTGATCAGCAATTTATTAGCGAAAATGCTTCGGGTAGTTTAATGCAAACGCTGAGTAAAATACCCGGCGTTAGTTCTATTGATGTGGGCTCATCGGCTTCAAAGCCGATAATTAGAGGCATGAGTTTTAACCGTGTGGCCGTAATTAATAATGGCGTTAAGTTAGAAGGTCAGCAATGGGGCGAAACACATGGACTTGAGCTCGATCAGTATGCCATTGAAAATGTAAAGGTGATAAAAGGCCCAGCCTCTATACAATTTGGTAGCGATGCCTTGGCCGGTGTTATTGAAATATTGCCCTCAAACATACCTGCTCCCAATAGTACGGTTGGCGAGGTGAAATTAATAGGTAAAACCAACAACGACCTTGTAGGAACTAGCTTTTTAATTAAGCAACGTAAAAATAAATATTACTATACATTGCGAGCCACTTATCTCGACTTTGCCGATTTGATGGTTCCTAAAGATTCTATTGAATACAACACCTACAATCTTATCCTTAACAACAATGTAAAAAACACGGCTGGACGCGAGGCTGCCATCACAACGGAAATAGGCAAACTGTTTGATCGGGGGAATACATCGTTTCAAATCTCAAACCTCTATCGAAAAACGGGCTTTTATGCCGATGCCTTTGGGGTGGAAATTAGAACACAAATTCCCATAGATCATGATGCAAGTAAACGCGATATCCAAATTCCGTATCAAATGGTAAATCACTTTCGAGTTTCGAACCATACGAGTATAAATTATGGCGAGAACCAGCTAAATACCAATATTGCCTATCAAAATAACATCCATAACGATTACGATCACCTTACGGATATTACAGGAAAAACTCAGGTATTTCCGGATGATCACCTCAATACCGGGCTGCAACTACACACCCTATCGGCCAATGCCAATTATAAAATAAAGTGGAGCACTGCTACACTAACTTCTGGCTTTAGCGGGCAGTACATTAAAAACCTGCGCAGTGGTTTTAACTTTAACATACCTGCCTACGAAAAGGCAATTGGTGGTATTTTTACGCACTACCAAAAACAACTTCGATCCGAAACTTTTTTTGATGCAGGATTAAGGTATGATTACGGATTTATTGATGTGGAAGAATACATTAATCCGCGTAACCAAAACGAAACGGATTCCATATTATCTACACCTATAAATCGAAGCTTTAGTAGTATTACAGGTACCATTGGTATATCTAGTCAATTGAGCGATAAGCTTCATGGCAAGGCCAGTTTTGGCAAAAGTTTCCGCGTTCCGTCAATACGAGAACTGAGTGCTTATGGTATGATTTGGAGCTCGGCACGCTTCGAAATAGGTAATCCTGAGCTAAACCCAGAAGAGGTGTATCAGCTTGATGGGGAATTGAGTTTCATAAGTGAATATATCGACCTTACGGGTGGTGCTTTCTATAGCTACTTTTCTAATTATATTTTTCCGCATCCTAGCGGTGGATTTAACGATATAGTGGGTGCCGGACAAATTTACAATTACCAAGAGACGGAAGCAATTAGAACTGGTGGCGAGCTTAGTTTATTTGTTAAGCCCAACGCTAATTTGGGTTTTGATGTATTGGCCGAATATGTATATGCCTTAAACCTGGATAACAATGCACCGCTACCGTTTACACCGCCTTTAAGTGTGGATGCATCTGTAAATTATAAAATCAAATTATCTAAAACCAAAGCGTATTTGCTCAATACCTTTTTAGGCGCCAAACATATGGCCGAACAAACTCGTGTGGTACAAAACGAGGTTCCTGGCAATTTTACCAATGCATCTACCATTGTATACTTGGGTGTAAGTGGCAAACTTGGAACTAAAAGCCAATCGCCCGATTTTATGCTGCGTGTAGATAATTTATTAAACACAGAATATTACAATCACCTAAGTATATACCGACGCATTAACATGCCCGAAGCAGGGCGCAACATACAACTCACAGTTAATATTCCATTCGGAAACTAATAGATAATCATAATAAATAAACAAACATGAAAAATTTTAAATCACTAGGCCTATTCGTAGCTATTGTTGCGTTAACATTCACATCGTGTGAAAAAGAAGACAATACCAAACAAGCTCTACACCCTGTTATTTCTGAATTTAGCGTTGGCGCAGAGATAGGCGATGGCGCAGAAATTCCTCTTGGCGGACAAGTATCATTTACTTTTAATGTAGAGATGGAAACTGAAGACAGAATTATCAGTTACCATGTTGAAATGCATAGCGAGGCAGCTACTGAAGCAGACGAATTTAAAGTTATTGATGAAACCTTTGAAGTTGCTGAATTACGAAATACCCATATTCACGATCATTTTGCTGTTCCTACAGATGCGCCGCTTGGCGCCTACCACTTTCATGTAAAAGTTACTAGTAAAGATGGTTACGAATCAGAAGTAGGTCAAGAGTTAAAAGTAATTGCCAACCCAGCCTTACCTATTATCCCAAACTTTTCGATTGAAGATGAATCTGGTGCACCTAAAAAAGACTTTAAAAAGGGCGATGTAATAGTTGTTAAATTTACTGCCGAAGCAACAGAGGGAAGTACCTTAGATCATTACGCATTAGAGATTCACGACGAGCCTAAATCGGGTGAGTTAGAAGATGAATTTAAACAAGTTGACGGTGAATTTACAACTGATACTGAAGGTACAACTGTAAAGGGTGAAACTAAGGTAAATGTAGTACACAAGGTGACCATTAACGAAGTTGGCGAAGCGGGCATAAACCACTTCCACCTGCATGTTTACGATAATAAAAATAACGGATCTGCCGCAACCGATAAATTAACGATCAATGAATAAGTTTATAATCAGTACGCTATTTGCAGGCATCCTATTATTAGGAGCCTGCTCTGAGGACAAAGAAGAGTTTGACACCGAGGCTCCAACTATTTCAGTTGAGTATCCGACCCCTTGTGCCATAGAAAAATTTGGCGATATGATTCGCCTAAAAGCCAATTTAAGCGACAACGAAGGTTTAGGAAGTTATAAGTTGAATATTCACCATAACTTCGACCACCATACACATGGCAACCACCAAGAAGTTTGTGAGATGGATGAGATAAAGACAGCCACAAATCCGTTTTTAAAAGACTGGTCGGCTAGTTTACCTAACGAAAAGTCAATGGTGCTGGATACCTCATTTCAGTTACCTGCCGATATGCAAGGTGGCGATTATCATGCATTATTATATGTAACCGATATTAACGGTAACCAAAGTTGGACAGGTATTAGCATTAAGATAATTGAAAACTAATAGAAGAGGTAAATGATAAGTGGTAAGTTATAAATTGACTTACTCCCTTGCCGTTAAATTACTTGATACTTGCTATTGTACAGCATAAAATAAACTAAGCCCATTGCAACACAAAAGCAATGGGCTTTTTTACGAATAATACTTACTTTAGCAGCATGACATCATTTGACTTTAGCAATCAAAACCATATTGTATTTTCCATTCTGGCTATCATTATTGTAGTCCTTATATTTTTATTACTGCGCTATAAAACCATTGCGTTCCTAAAGGAAAGAAAGGTAAAAAAACGCTTCGAACGAGGGAACAAACTCGAACTGCAAGCCAAGTCTTTTCTGAAAAGCAAAGGATATACGGTGGTAGATTATCAAAGCACCTACCAACATAAATACCGCGTGGATGGAGTTACCTATACTTCGGAAATTGAACCCGACTATATTGTAAAAAAGAAGGGCAAAAAATATATTGTTGAAGTTAAAAGTGGTACTTCGGCCATTAGTGTGCGTAACCGAAATACCCGCAGGCAATTGTTAGAGTATGATTATGTGGTTGAAAACGATGGTGTTTTTCTATTGGATATGGAGAATCGTAATTTACAACTCATCGAATTTAAACCCAAGGGTGAAAAACGTGCTAACAAATTGATTAAAGCCATAATAATATTGGCGATAATTGGAATAGCTATTCCCTATTGGCAAGTTAAAGTAGCCATTGGTGCTATTTTAGCTTTGGCCTTTTTTAAGGATCGGTTTTAGATAGATATCAGTAAACTAATCCTTTCTCAAAATTCGATAAGTCTCTAATTTCAATTTGAACAATGCGGAAATAAACGCCAAATATCTGTAAGCTATTTATTTTTACGGAAGCCAATAAGTATAGGTCGGGCAAGCCTACCCATACCCCGAGCATAGCTCACCAAGCCCAAAGCAAGGCTTACCTATACCCCAAGCAAGCCTTACCCTATCCCGGAGCAAGCCTTACCAGGCATCAAGCAATCACTTACCAAGCATGGAGCAATGCCTACCTATACCCGAAGCAAAGCAAACATTGAAGTGGCTTTATATAGCGAGCGTGACTCCCGCGACTAAGGAAGCGATCTCAAGCTTAGCTGCAATGCCTGTATTTTTACTTTTGGTTTGTCTTATTTATTGTTGCGCCTTGAGATTCCTTCGTGCCGCGGGACGGCTAGGCGCTTTGTTTTACTTCTTGCTTCACCCTCGCTCAGCGAAGCGTCTCCCTTCGATGTTGTAATCAGGTCTCTGCCCAACTAAATAAAAATGTTGCATTATAAGATTTGTACAAAACTGAAGCAAGAAGCCTTGCCAAATACGACATAGCGAGACGTTATGCCGAACTTATACTTTGTTACTTAGCTGAGGGGGCTAGTTATTCCTTCATTATTGTTGAAATATATTGCTTTTCGTCCTTACCTTTTGTTACTATTTCTATTTTATTTTCATCGATGCTGGCCATAAGTAATAATAATTCACAAATGCTTTTTTCTTGACAAGAAATATCATTCACAAATAATATTTCATCTCCTGCATGAATATTCGGCACCTTATCAGGTGACCAAACAAAACCCACTTGATACTTTCCATTTTTATAATTCGGATCTATTGGAAATTTAGCTTTATAGGCATTTTGTGAATCACTTTTAATAGGAGTGAAATAGATTCTTTCTTTTTTATAATCTAAAGTTACAACTGCATACTTCAAAATATCAGTGCCAATTCTTGAACTTGGGGACTTTGTAGTTTTTGCAGTTGCATTTTTTAATTCCATATTACCAAACCTGAACCTGTCAATTTGAAATTGGTAATGTAATGTGTCTTTAGTAATTCCAAAAAGTCCAATACTATTATTCCCTGATGCACTCTTTACTTTTGTAAATACTTCTAAGTTATTAAGAGTTGAAAAGTGACGTAAAGAAATGTCTAACAAACCTTCCATTCCTGTATCAAATAACAATTGCAACTTGTACTTATCATCTCCAACAAGCCTGATCCAAAATAAAGGGCAGCTCTGATTTGAAGTTAATACCATTCTTTGAGAACTCTTTCGCTCCAAATTTAGATTTTTTACCTTATTAGTAATTCTTACCTTCCTGTTTGGATAATCAAATTGGACAACAGAATTTCTTAATGAATTACTTCCAATATTACCATCTATGTCTAAGCACTTAAATAATAAATTATCACTATCTAATACTAGAGCAGGGGTATTCTTAATTGTTATATCCCCTATTTTTAGCGATTTCAAGGAAATAACATTAATGCTATCTTTTTCATTGTTCGCATCAAATATTTCTAATTTTCCAATTTTCGATGTGCTGAGTTTTTTATACAAATTATTTGAAACAGAGGTTGGAGCTCCAGTATCCAATGAAAACCGATAGGTTTTTCCCTCAATCGATACGTTTATTATAATTTGACCTTTCAAAAATTCAAAAGGCAATTCCTCGTAATACTCATTTGGCAAAAGACTCCCTTGATTTATAAGAAAATCAGTTTTCTGTGCAATGAGCACAAATGGGATGAAAAGAAAGAATAAAATCGTTTTCATTATTAGTTTATAGGTGATACTTGGTTTTAATAATTATGTCTGGCTTCGTTGTTCTTCTCAAGCCTTTAGCCTCTAATCTATTTTAAATGGCTCACCTACTCCCTGTTCAAAACCATTGTATATTTTATATACACACCTTTTATATTGCAGTAGGTTTATAATTGGCCAATGAAAATAGATAATTTAAATTTATATACAAGCGCTTATGTTCTATTTACATTGATACTAAACTGTAGGGATTGATGTAGAATACTAGGCAAAAGCCATCCGTATATGTAAGCTAGGAGCCTAATTAAAGAACATAGCGAATGCTATACCGAACGACCGCAAGTATTTTGCTATAATGAAAGAGGGAATGACTCAATAATATTCATCAATCCTTTTAATTTAAAGGTGAATTGTTTTTGGCACAATTCACCTTTGAAAAAGTTTATTAACGAATAACCACTTTGCCCTCTAAAATTACGGGTGGCTGATTATTTTGGAATATGGTAACTCTGGTATTTGCCACCTCGCCCCTATTGGCAAATTTACTTTTGTGCAGAGTGATGGTACTTTTTTGATAGGGTGCTATTGAAGCAATAACTGATTCGCCTAACTTAATCCATTTACCATCCTTAAATACCTCTATCAATAACTTAGAATTCTCAGACTTTACTTGTCCGAAATTCTGAAGCTCAATATCTACTTTCAATTTTTTAGAGTTTAATGAAAATGTAGGATAAGAGGCCGAAAGGGCAGCCTGATTATAATTTAACCAAGGCAAACGAGCAAAGCCAAACAATAAATCACCTCGCCTGGTTTTTCCCAATAACTTGGCTACAAAGTTAGCTTCTGTAAGTCCATTACCCTTGGCTTCAAAGGTTATAACTAGGTCATCACCTTGCTTGCGTGTGGCTTTAACTTTGGCTCCTCTTCCATAATCTACTTCTTCAGAAGCCCCAAAACGAAGCGACTTCAGGTTGATATCTTTATGCGGATTAAAAACGTCCTCAGCCTTTACTAAAACATCAATAGTTTTGGTATCATCGTTAATCGTATCAGTATCTAAAATGCTAATTAAACGACCCACAGTTAAAGGGATGCTGATGTTCTTTGAGCTATGATTATCACTCCCCTTATCTTGCTTTTTAATGGTATCGCAAACCGCAAAGTTGGCCTGCGTGGCTCTTCCATATTCATCTTGAAACATTTTAATCCGCTCAAATTTATACCAATCTTCTTTTATACCATTTTCATGGAAAGCAATACCGGGCGCATAGGCTTCTCCCTCATCAAGTTTCCAATGAATACCATCCTTTGAGCGCAGATAGTAAGCTATTCGTCCTAACCAATCGTTTACAATCATATGGTATTGAATATTGGTGCGCCAAACAACCGGATCTTCGTATTTTCCTTCAAAAGGAGGATAAGCACTTTTTTCGCTTACCTGATAATATGGAGGCAAACCGGTTTCGCTAATCCAGATACCACCTCCACGGCAAACCATTAAAAAGGAACCATCTTCGCGCTTGGCAAAAGTAAGGTTTGCCATGTGATCAAATATCGGTCGCCCCCGCTGATCGTATTCAAAGGCATATTTTTCCCAAGGGCCGTATAATGAGTTGGATAAATAATAAGCATCGCCAGCAAAATCGTTAACATAAATAAAATAGCGTCCATCACTAAGCTGTTGAATTTCGGGGTTATGCCCTTTGCCTATTGAATCCACAACCTGAAAAGGCCCAATAGTATTGTCACAAATAGCATGTACAACTTGCGAAGATGGCCATTGCATGTGTCCCTTAGGGGAATCCTCGCGCCAGCGACAAACGAATAAATGAAATTTCCCATCGTTGCCTTTAACAATATTGCCGCCCCAATACGACCAAGCATCATCTTCTAAACCATTACATATAATGCGAGGCTTAACAGCATCGGCACCCCAGGTTTCGCTACTTGGCTTGCAGGTAGATGGCATCGCTTTAAAGCGATCGATAAAACGCCCACCAGTAACAAGTTCATCCCAACCTTGGGGCAAAGGTCGTTCTACATCTTGGGCACTCAGGCTGAAACCTGAAAGTATCAAAACACAAATGGATATTAGATAGTTTCTCATGATTATATAGTTATAGTATTTTTAATTGCTTATGCGAATCAAGAGTTGAGCGTATTAGTTAACACTAAGGGATTTCATCCCTTAAACCCTGACTTACATTTCTTTTCTTGATAAAAGAAAGTAAGCAAAGAAAATCAAGGCTGCTTTTTAAATAGCCTTTTTATTATGCTAAAACTTAAGTGCGGCTGGGTGATCATCGAGCAAAGCTCTCTGCTTCCCAGTCTTACTAAAGTTTTATCACAAACAAAAGCTATTTAAAAATGAGGCCAATAAAACGAGGCGCTTTAAATAAATGCTTTTTAACCCTTGATTCACATCACTTAAATATAGTTGCAGTACATATCAGTTCAAATATAACTTACAGAAAATCCGCAAGACATATTTTTACTGAAATACACCTTGCGGAAATTCAGTTTATCTCATATATCTTTTATTGATTGGTAGAGAAGAAAACAGAACGGCCATTTGGTAATACCTTATTGGTACCCTTTATTAGAATATCGGCGCTCAGATGAATATCGGTACACGAACTCCCAATTTTAAACTCGTAGTTTCCTGCTTCAACTTCCCATGTTCCATTTTTATACTGAACCAATTGCTCTGGAGAAACATTAAATGTAATCAGTTTTTGTTCTCCTGCTTTTAGCTCCACCCTTTGGAAACCCTTTAATTGAATTGGCTTCATAGTTAAATTGGCCTCTTTTGGCGAAACGTACAATTGTACAATCTCTGTTCCATCTATCTTTCCCGTATTTTTCACACTACATGTAATAGAAAAACGTGCGTCATTTATGCCAACTTGTGTTGGAGCAGTAATTCCTGCGTAAGCATAACTAGTATAAGACAATCCATAACCAAAAGGATATTGAGGTTGATTATCGGAGGCATAGCCATTTTTATAGTTGATCTCTTGTTTTTTTCCGGTACTAGGATAAGTAACGCAAAGTTTAGCCGAAGGATTTACCTTACCGGTAAGAATATCTACCACAGCATTTCCACCTTCTTCGCCAGGGAACCAAGCTTGCAAAATAGCGGCACATTTACCCTCAAACTTATTCACCAACTGCTGTCTTCCACCAAAAATAACCAATACAACAGGCTTTCCTGTGGCAATCATTTTTTCAACAAACAACTCCTGATCTCCTGCCAGACTAATTCCTTTGCGCTGACGTCCCTCACCACACAGGTAAATATTTTCGCCCATGGCAGCCACAATCACATCGCTTTGATTGGCAATGTTAATGGCATTTTTCAAGTCTGGCTGCGGCAATCCTTTAATTGCAAGCATTTTTACCCTACTCAATCTATCATCTCCTAAACCATCGGTCATCACTTTTGATTCCAATTCGGCACTCCAATCACATCCGCGCTCGTGGGCTATTTTCACTTTGGCACCTAAGCTATTTTCTAAACCTTCTTTAAGGCTTACCAATTTAGGATTATTTGGATCGAAAGGCTTACTCCACCAAAACGAAGTCATGGATTGATAAGTGTAATCGCCCAATAAACCCTGCACAGTAGCAGCATTAGGCCCCACTAAAGCAATATTATCGATACCCTTTTGCAAAGGAAGAATTCCGTTATTCTTTAATAATACAATTGATTGACAAGCCGATTCATAGGCTAATTTTCTGTTAGCAGGAGGATCAAAATCTAGGTCACCATCAAATCCTATTTGCGGATTTTCATCCAGTAAACCTAATCTCGCCTTCATGGTAAGAGATCGCTTTACGGCAGCGTTAATCACATCCATAGAAATGATACCCTTTTCCACTGCCTCAACCAAAAATGGAAATGCATCAGGGTTTGACAATTCAATATCTATACCTGCTTCAATAGACTTTACTGCAGCATCCATAAGCGACTCCGCCTGCTTATGACCACGATAAACAAGACGAACAGCGCCATAATCACTTACCACAACTCCATCAAATTTCAATTCATCGCGCAGCATGGTGCCCAACATTTCTTTACTTATGGAAACTGCTTCGCCTTTATATTTTCCATAAGATGGCATCACACTTTTTGAACCCGCCACCTTAATAGCCGCTTCGTGAGGCATTATATACTCTTCGTATAATTCTTTCGGATTATTATTCTGAGTTCCATATCCTGCAAAATGCTTTGTTGTGGCAGCTACCCCCGTTTTTAAATCATCGCCTTGAAGGCCATTTACAAAGGCAACGCCTAAACGAGAAGTTAAATAAGCATCCTCACCATAACTCTCTTCAATACGTTCCCAATGTGCTGTTCTGCTAATATCGAGCATTGGCGACAAGGCAAATGTTGCTCCTGCAGCACGCATATTTAAACGAGTTGTATTGGCATTCTTTTCTATTAATTCCGGATTCCAAGTACAGCCCATTCCAATTTGCTGAGGAAAAGTAGTGGCTCCTAAAGTAGCAAAACCCGTTATGGCTTCCTCGTGAAATATCGCAGGTATTTGAGTTCGGGTTTCCGTTAATAAATAGTTTTGCACCTCTCTAACAAAATCGCGCAATTCGTTTGGACTCATGGTAAGCGAAGATGAAAACTGACAAAAGTGACCAATTCCATCTGGGATTACTTCTCTGGCTTTTTCTATTGAGAATTTACCATCCTCCATAACTTTGGTAGGTCTGATACCTTCTATTTGTACTAATTTCTCTTCTAATGTCATTTCATCCATAAGCGCATCAACTATTTTATCAGTTTCTGCAGTGGCAAACGGATGTTTAATTTCTTCTACTTTATTATTCTGGCATGCCACCAAAAGCGTTGTAAGCACAACAATAAAACTCATTGCTAATTTTTGTAATCTCATCATTATTAATTTAGATTTCATTTTTGATAAAGATGCAAGATGAGTAATGAAACCTCAAATATTTTATGTTAGTTTAAACATAGCAAGCCTTTTAATTTTTGAATTATTATATTAGCAAACCCTTAACATCACAAATACTAAACACTATAAAACAGCAGTTTATAAAACGATGCATATTACACAGCTCACATTTAAACTTTCAGTAGTAGTTCTGCTCAATTTCATAACAAACCTTGTTTTGGCCAATGATATTAATGCCGTTAGCTTTTATAAAGAAGGAAAGTTAACGCAATATAAAAACCCAGAAAAAGCATTAATACTTTACAACAAGAGCATAAAATACTTTGAGCAAATAAATGACACGAATACAATTGCTGATATTAAACTAAGGCAAATGGGTATTAACTCAGGGCTGGCAAAATATCAAACAGCATACGATATAGCTTGGTCGTTACAACCCTATTTAGAAAGCGACAGTTATATTAACGAGAGAATTGACCTTAATCTTAAAATAATTACTCTTTATCTTATTTATGAGCAATACAATAAGGCCGATACTTTAATAAAAAATACACATTCAATTGTAGCAAATGGTATTGCTGACACTGCGAAACAGCAAATTTTACAAGCTCAGATTAAATCACAAAAGGCATGGAGTATTAGCGAAAATACCAAACAATTTATAGAGGCTGAAAATTTAATACTAGATTGTATAAAAACCTTTACCGAGCACAAATTAGGAAGGCATAAAATAGATTACACCAGTTTACATTTGGCACAACTTTACATTACTATGGATAAGTTGGATGAAGCCTATAAAATACTCAGCTCCATTGAAAGCAAGCATCTGAATAAAAACAGTGCCATAAAATGCTTGCTCTACGAATACCTTGGCCGATATCATCAGAAATTGAATAATGATACATTAGCAATTTCATACTATAAAAAGGCCATAAACGCAATTGATAAACACAATGCCCATATTTCAAACAAGGTTAAGATTCTACAAAACTTATCTGACTTATACCAACAAAATGGGAACTTTAGTGAGGCATACGATTACCTGAAAGCTGCTAAGAACCTAAACGAATTAGTATTTAGCAGCACAAGTGAACAGAACAAAAAGTTGTTTGAGATTAAGGATGCTTATAAAACTAAATTAAAAGAGAATGAGGCTTCTTTGGATAAACAACAACTAAAGATACTACAACAAGAGAAACAATACTGGCTGCTACAAATGCTGAGTACTTCTGGTTTATTTATATTCCTACTGATAATAGCAATCGTGTTTTTTAGGAGAAGAAACAAACAACAAAAAATTAGCCGAGCATTTGAAGCTCAGAAACAGACCGAAATACTTGAAATTAAAAACAAGGAGCTTTTATCCTCAGCACTACAATTATTAGAACGCGATACGCAACAAGAGGAAATAAAGAAAAAATTAGAATCGATTAGTGTTAAAGATGAGAATGCGCAAATAATAAAGCAAATAGTAAAAACACTAGGCACAAATAAAAGCCAAAAGTGGGAAGAGTTTAATACTCACTTTACAGCCGTTAATACATCGTATTATGCCAAATTAAAGCTGCAGTTTCCTAACTTGACTGCAACCGATTTAAAAATATGTGCCTTTATTAAACTTGGGTTCTCAAGTAAAGAAATGGCCCAAATTATGGGTGTAGGGGTTGAAGGCTTAAACACGAGCCGAAGTCGATTACGGAAAAAAATGGACTTACGTAGAGAGGTAGTTTTAGTAGAATATTTGCAAAACTTTTAGATACTATTGTGGCTGTTTCTCTGTTTGAATAAACAGCCACAATAGGATATACCATCAGACATTATGAAGGAAGTATTGCCACTTACAGTAGGGGCAAAGCACCAACTATCTATATCCCTTTTAATTAAAACTGATTGAACCTTTATTCTCCTCATCAGATTCATAAGCATATATTTTACGGAGTAAATCAGCGTACTTATTATACAAAACTCTTCGCTTCAACTTTAATGTAGCTGATAACTCACCGCTAGCTGAGGTCCATGGTTCATAAACCACTCTAAAACGCTTTATTTGCTCGTGCTGCCCTATCTGCTTATTGGCTTTAGCAACTTCCTTTTGAAACACTTTTAAGAGTTCCTTATTTTTTATCAATTCTTTATTATCGCGATAGTGTATTTTATGATCGTGCGCCCACTTATGCAAATAATCAAAATTGGGAGACAATAGGGCACTCGCAAACTTTTCACTCTCGCCCACTACCATGGCTTGTTCAATATAATCTGATTCCTTCAGTAAATTTTCTATTGGCTGAGGTGCCACATACTTGCCACTTGATGTTTTAAACATCTCCTTTTTACGATCTGTAATCTTCAGGAATTTATTATCGACCAAAGTCCCAATATCTCCCGTATGAAACCATCCTTCGTTATCAATTACTTCCTTTGTTAACTCAGGCTCCTTGTAATAGCCCTTCATTATATTCGGACCTTTTACAAGGATCTCTCCATCCTTATCTATTTTAACTTCAACATTATTAATAACTGGCCCAACACTACCTATTAAAAGATTATCCGGTTCCGAAAGATGATTAGCAGCAATAACAGGTGCCGTTTCTGTTAAACCATAGCCTTCCATTAAATCAATACCTGCAGCTATAAACAATCTGCTCAATCGAGGCTGTAAAGCTGCCCCACCTGAAATTACAAAATCAAGTTCTCCTCCGAAGCTTTTTTGCCATTGACTAAAAACTAACTTACGTGCTAACTTTAACCTTAACTTATATATAAATCCGTTATCATTACGACTATTATACTTCTCACCTAGTTTCATCGACCAAAAGAATATAGTCTTTTTTATTCCGGATAAATCTTCTCCCTTAGATACAATTCTATCATAAATACGCTCAATTACGCGCGGAACAGTAACAAATGCATTAGCTTTAACAGAAGCCAAATCTGCAGCAATGGTTCCCAGATTCTCAGCATAATAAATACTACAGGCTTTTACCTGCATTAAGTAATTTACCATGCGCTCAAAAACATGGCACAATGGCAAAAAGCTAAGTGTACGAGAATTCTCACTCAAGGGATATAAATCATAAACTCCTTGCACATTACTCATGAAATTATCATGCGTAAGCATCACCCCTTTAGGCATTCCTGTAGTTCCTGATGTATAAATAATAGAGGCAACATCATCTGAAACAATCGAATCCCTTCTTTCAACAAGTTTGTTCTGAAACTCCGATTTATTAGCTTTTCCTAAATCCATGATTTTATGCCAATGATTCGCCCCTTTTATAGTATTAAAGGTATATACAGCTTCAACAGAATCAATTGGTTTTGTAAGGGGTTCAAGCTTTTTATGCAAGGCTAGATCTGATACAATAACTAAACGAACCTCGGAATGGGTAAATATATGCGTAAATTCCTCTTCGCTAATAGTTGGATATACGGGTACATGAATAACTCCAATCATACTCATACCCATATCTACAAAATTCCATTCAGGTCGATTGTTGGATACGGTTGCAATCTTATCTCCCTTTTTATAGCCTAATGCCAATAAACCTAGCGCAAAAAATTCCGCATTCTGCCTATAATCTGAAACACTATAAGCATTCCATTTTCCGTTTTGTTTTGAGCAAAGTATATCGGGTTTATTATGATTTTTTTCTAGGTGGCTTAGGATATCGAATGTCCTCTTTATATTCATAGCACTAATTATCAACCTTAATTAATTGTTAAGCATTGTAAATAAAGAAATCTATACGGACATGTACAATTATTGTTGCAAAAAAAATATAACTCTAATAAACCGAAATATTTTCACTCCTCCAATATTGTGCAGCATTGCAATACAATGTATATTTGCGTTATGTAACATCAAATAACTTCCTATATGAAATTAAACTTACTGGCTCTGTCAGTTATTCTATCAAGTATTAATGCCTTTTCACAAGAATCAAATCAGACCAAGAACCTCTCAAACTAGAACATGCAGAACCCCTATACATTGATTTAATAAGAGATTTGGGGGCACATAAAGGCGAAAAGGAATGGAATGTTGGGGTAGGTACCTTTGATAACAAAACCTTTGATAGTCATGAATTTTTAGTTGAATACGAATGGGCGGCAATTGACCGCTTAGGTTTTGAAGTTGAGCTTCCGTTTACCTTTTACAGTCCGATAACCGGGATATCCAACGATTCGTTACCTAGCAATAAACTAGAAAGTTTAAAACTGGCCAC
The DNA here is from genome assembly GCF_947489045.1 of Saccharicrinis aurantiacus. Classification (NCBI taxonomy): domain Bacteria; kingdom Pseudomonadati; phylum Bacteroidota; class Bacteroidia; order Marinilabiliales; family Marinilabiliaceae; genus Saccharicrinis; species Saccharicrinis aurantiacus. The sequence goes on along the minus strand of NZ_CANLCN010000001.1, from coordinate 765,873 downwards.
ACAATATACATTTTTAGTATCTGAGAAGTACCACACCTCAATGGCCATAGGATATATGCACGAGTTTGAGTTTAGTTCGTTCAGAGATTGGGGTAACCCTACGGTACCAGGCATGGTATACAACCCGTTTTTTGTAGCTGCCAAAAAGTTTGCGAATAGCTTGCATACACTGCTTTATACAGGACCTATAATTACACAACATTTTAATAGCAATCATTGGGATTTTGACTACGAGTTTCATGCCAATTTCCATTATATGATACCGAACACCTCTAATTTTGTTGGAGTTGAAGTAAATAATTATGCAAATAGTGAGGGAATAGATTGTACAGTTCGCCCTCAAATGCGCGTTTCCTTAAACGAAGAACTGATGGTTGGTATTGTAACAGGAATACCCGTTGAAAGAAAAGAACAAGGATTTAGTATGTTTTTAAGGCTTATATGGGAGCCTCCTCATAAATAATAGAAGAGCTACAAATATAAAATGGGGTATCAGATGATACCCCATTTTATTTACCGTTATTTATTAAGTATGGTTTGGTAAAAATTCTATTATATCTTGAATAGTTACATAATATCTAAATAGAAGCTTTTAGGGCTTCTTGATCTGCAATCATTTTCTTAAGCGTGGCAGCTCCAGCTTTAAACGGGGTAATATTACCCGGACCATTCATACAGCCCCCTTCACATCCCATTACTTCAACAAAATTATAATCAGGCGTTTTTTTAGTAAAAGCTTTCATAAGCTTGATACTCTTCTTATTTAAACCATCTACTAAATACTCTTTGAATGCATAACCGTTTGGAATGGAACTACGAATTGCCTCTGCAACTCCTCCACTTAGGGCAAAACCACGAGCTTCAGCAGAAATGCTAGTTGCTAATAACTCATCGCTTGCTTGTTCAAGATTGATATCATAAGCCATAAAAAATGAGTGCAACTCTTCAAAGGTTAACACAAACTCAACGATGCCCGAGTTTTCTGCCTCTTGCCTTTTAGCTAAACATGGTCCAATAAAAACACGTTTCGCATTAGGATACCTTTGAGCCGCAATTTCGGCGGTATAATACATAGGCGTTTGCGTGTGTGAAACCATAGGTTTAATCTCAGGCAAATGCTTATCGGTTAATAAAAAATATGATGGACAACATGATGATGTTAAGAACGGCTCGTTTCTTTGCACAAAATCAATCCACTCAGCAGTTTCATTCTTTGCTGTTACATCAGCACCTTCAGCAACCTCCATTACATGAGTAAACCCAATAGCTTTCAGGGCTCCCATTAATTGCTCTGGTGCCGTTTTAAACTGACCGAAAATTGCCGGAGCAACCATTGCAACCATTTCTTGCTTATCCTTTAAACCGTGAGCAATTTGTAAAACCTGTGAACGCTCCATAATAGCACCAAATGGGCATGAAGTCATACACTTACCACAATAAATACATTTTGATGCATCAATAACTTCAATACCTTCCTCATTTTTCTTAATTGCCTTTACGGGGCAAGCTTCTTCACATGGAACAGGCAAGTATGCAATGGCATGAAAAGGACAAGCCTTTTGGCACAAACCGCAGTTTACGCAAGTTTGATGATCAATAATTGCTTTCCCATTTAAAACTCGAATAGAATCTTTTGGGCAGTTTACCTGACATGCTCGAGCCTCACAACCTTGGCATAAATTACTAACTGTATAATTTACTTGAACACATGAACTACATGCCTCATCCACTACAGTTAAGTGGTCGGATGGAAAGGAAGTCTTTTTTATGGCAGCTTTTGCATAATCTTTTAGAGGAGTTAATTCATCTACTTCATCATCTACACAAAACCCCATCATTGCCATAGTTTTGTATTTAATTACGGCCCTATCTTTATGTACACAACAACGTATTGGTGATTTTGATTTAGGACGCATTTCTAAAGGAATGCGATCTATCTTCTGATCTAATTCGTCGTCTTTTAATAACTTAATAATTCGCGTTAATAATTCACGTTTGGTCTGAATTGCGTTATTAAAGTAAGTCATATCTGCTTTTTAGTTTGTTTCTAGGATTTGAGATAAACAACTACCCCATTTTATGCGATTTCCTTAATCAAACCACATGCCAATTCGACCAAACAACTAACTAACAGTATATTGGTAAATTTAGAATTTAAATACTCTTTTAAAATACGTACTATTTAGATACAATATATCAATTTTATATTGAACTAAATTAGTACAATGAACTAAATTAGTACACAACAAAAGTATTATTTATTGAAGTAATTAAACACAATTAGGCTTTTGTATACTTTTTTACTTTTAAATACAAGGTATTCCTACTTATATTTAATATCGTAGCCGTTTTAGACATATTATTATTGTTTGCTTTTAATACACTCAAAATATAGTGCTTCTCCATTTCAGCTAAAGGTAAATTAAGCTGAGTTTGTTGAGAAACTAGGTCTTCAGAATGCGGTTGGTTTTTGGCTTTTATATTTTTAAAGCTATCTAAAGAAATATCACCCCCGAAGTTCACCAACTGCTCTACGTAATTCTCAAGTTCGCGAACATTTCCGGGCCAATCATAATCTAAAAGCTTTTGAAGGGCATCATATTCTAACATTGGCATATCCTTATGCAACATTGCACTTTTCTGATTTAAGAATAGACGTATTAGAACAGGAATATCGTCTTTCCTTTCACGTAAGGACGGAATACGCAATGGAATTACGCTAAGACGATAAAATAGATCCATACGGAAATTTCCTTTACCCACTTCTTCTAATAAATTCTTGTTCGTAGCAGCTATAATACGTACATCAATAGGTATATTTTTATCCCCGCCAATACGGGTAACACTACTTTCTTGAATGGCCCTTAATAGCTTAACTTGCATATTCAGCTCCATATCCCCAATTTCGTCAAGAAATATGGTACCATGATTGGCTAACTCAAACTTTCCAGGATGTCCTCCTTTTTTCGCCCCTGTATATGCACCGTCATCATATCCGAACAATTCACTCTCTATAAGATTCTCTGGCAAGGCAGCACAGTTAATTGCTACAAAAGAATTATGCTTACGGTTAGATGCATTATGAATACTCTGAGCAAAAACTTCTTTACCCGTTCCACTTTCCCCTTCAATTAATATGGTTGATGGACTATTTGATATTGTTTTTGCATAAGCCACGGTTTGCATTAACATTTTACTCTTTCCTATGATATCATCAAAAGAATAACGTGCTTGCATACCCGTATATTTATTTACCAACTGATATACCTTTTCAATTAGTCTAAAGGTAATTACATAGCCAATTTGATTTTGTTTGGCATTATTAATGGCAGAAATACTAACATTAAATCTGATAGAATCCTCGGGAGTAGTAAATACCCAATCATCATTATGAATTATTTCTCCATCTTGAATTGCTTGTACCGCATAATCCCAACGCGTAACCAAATCTTGAACTGGAATTTTGAGCAAGTCTCTCCTTCTAATATTTACAGTTCTACAGGCATGATCGTTTGCATATATAATTTCTCCCTTTGAATTAACTGCCATTACTCCAAAATGAGTAGAATTCATTATGGCGAAGGTAAACTGTTCATTATTATTAATGATTAACCTATTAATATTGGCATCTACAGCCTCCTTAGCAAGCAATTGCAGTAAATCGCAAAAAGATTTTGCAATAGGGTAAGGTTCTTTAATACAGAGTGCCATATAATATTTACGACGCGTAATAACCTCAAAACGCTGTACACATAAAGTCCACCCACCTACTGATTTTGGAATATGCTCTGTAGCAACAGCTTTTTCGAAACTATTAAAATCGAATGTACTTTCAGAATTATCAAATTTATAAAACAACTTCTTATGCTCATCGAGCAAAACCATAACATGATTACTTGGAATCAATTGTTTTAATTCCTTATTAAAATAGGTTTTAATAAAAGGGAGTTTCTTTGGGGTGCTAATTATCTTCATCCAAGCAAATATTTAGTCTACAAAACTATGCTTTTTTATAATAAATAAGCGACAATGGTTCGATAGTTTTTAGAGCAACTTAATGATTAAGCACAAGCGAAATTCTCTCAACAATAATCGACTATAAAACTCTCTGAAGATTGCAAAAGCAATTCTGTAGAATATTTTATATGATTCTTTCCTTTTTACGAAATTCGCTTGGCGTAAAGCCCGTAAGCTTTTTAAAAGTAGTATTAAATGCTGTTTTAGAATTAAAGCCCGAATCAAATGCAATTGAAAGCATTGTATTAACATCTTTACTTGGATCAACCAGCAGTTGCTTTGCATTATCAACCCTATACTTATTAATGAAACTAAAGAAATTTTCATTAAAACCTTCGTTTATTATATAAGATAATTGATGTGGAGAGACCAACAATCTATCAGCCAATTTTACCAAATTTAAATCATTATCGAGATAAACCTTATCCTCTAACATGAGTTGATTCAACTTTTGTTTATATATATGTAAATCGGCATCTGCAATAAGCTTTCTTTTTTCAATATTTCCAGAAACGTCCTCTTCGATAATAAATTCAATATCATCCTTTTGTTTTTCACTAATTGGGAAAAGCTCTTTTTGTTTTAAAGAATGGTATCCAATAAAATAGACTGTAAACAACAAAAAACTATTGGCAAATAAATTAAGCTGTTCAGAATTAACAACGATACTATAAACCGCTATTAAAACACTTATAATGATAACCTGAATAATTATATTCTCGAGCCACTTAAGGTTAAAATCGTTATTATCAGAAGCAAACTCTAAAATATTCTTTTGATGCTTGCGCAGTAATACAAAAGAAGCAAAGGAATAATATAACGCTTGAAGTAAAATAATGCTTAAAAGTACAAACTTCAACCATACTGAATCTGACAGAAAATAAGTACGCAAGAATACTAATGCTATGAACAGACATGGCAAAAACAAATGAATCAACTGTTGTTTCTTAAATACAAATTTGATGTTGGTAAAATGCCATACACACAAATAAAAACTAAACGGCGTAGATCCTTGTATGCCGTGCACTAATGACATAACGAATATATTAGGCTCATTAACACCCGCAAATTGGAAGATTTCTTCGAGCCAAAAAGATGAGAACAAGATAAGAAATAGCGCAAACCATCTATTTGCTCGCACGTTTATACTTTGAGGATTTGTTAGTTTGATAAAAGCCAGCAACAGTAATCCTCCGAAAATTAATATGACAGCAATATGATTTAAGGTATCTGCAATTATGCCCATTCTCAAACAATTCTTAACTATTACTAATGCAACAAAACCCTATTTGAAACCAACTAATTAGGTTTAATTTGTTTTACAATTTTTAATGAAAATGTTTTAGAGTCAGTATATAACTTAAGAATATAAAGTCCTGAAGGTAAAGCTGGGAAATCAAGTTTTATATCACAGCCCATTAAACCAACTTCGCCGAAATCAAGTTTTTGGCCATTTACACTATACAATTCATATCGCTTCACAAAATAATCATTGCTACATACGTGAACTGAATTTGTTGTAAACGGATTGGGTTTAACTACAATACCATCTCCGTCGGGAGTTGGAGTAATTGACGTATCACCTGACTCGATAATATCTACTAATGCATCAATCCATAGCGATGTATTGCCAATCCCATAATAATCAGAAGCTAACTTCCACTCGCCATTATCCTCGAGCATCATTGTATTTGACACCTTTGTTTGCCTATCTTCAACAGTGTGATATACGCTAAAGGTATCAACAACTGATGAAGCATACTCTAACTCATACGACACAAAAAAATTACCTTCGATATATATATCTGAATCAAAATCAATATATAATTCCTTATTAGATTTAAGATTACCTACCATAAATTCCTTTTCATATTTCAGATTTAATGGAGTTTCATTACCAGTGTATACACTAATCTTAACACTCTGACTTGAGCCTGAAACGTACTTGGATGGCATAATATAACATCCTCTCAAATTTGCTTTCTTAATTTGCCCAAACTTCTCTGCATATTTTTTTATTTGAGTAGCATTATGCCCTGTAATATATCCAAAGCCATCTGAAGGTCGTGTATTTCCATGCAGATTACCATATTCAACATTTGATATCCTATCATAGGCATCATTACCATATGGATCGATACCTGATATACTTTGCGCTCCTGTATTATCAGGATCTAAATATGTTTTCAGCTTATTAGATTGTGCAGTACTCGAATCCCAAGCTCTATTGAAACGCACAAAATAATCGTTTACGGAGTTTGCACAACTAGCCGCACCTCCAGATAAAGTACCTATTAAAAGATTGTTGGCATCAAATAATCCACAACCAGAAGAACCTCCTTCCGTAGTTCCTGAGTCCCATTCCTCAACATGCCAATGCATATCTGTATCAAATGGTGGTGAATAAAATGTTGTTTTACTTAATTCATTAAGTGCTGTACTTATTTTTTTCACATCCCCATTTGGGTGATGAATAGCCGCAAATGGAGCAATTGGTTGATCTACTAAAGACCATCCTACAAAATAAGGACGGTATGATTTTGGTGGCATCTCAGATAATTCCAATAAGGCGTAATCTTTACTTGTAACAATGCATTTCATATCTGCACCAGAAACCGACAAACTACCAACAACCATAGATTTATCGCCTTCAATTACAGAACTACAATGTGGTGTTTCGTAATTAAATAAAAAGACCGTTTTATCGTTAAATGGATCTCCTGTAAAACAATGCCCTGCTGTAATTACATAAGGTAATTTAGTATCGGAAGTATTATTAATTAAGGTGGCGGTACAATATTCTGTTCCATTTATAATCATTCGCATTACTCCGCGTTTGATATCTTCCACACCGTCAATATCACTGCAACTTACGTTTACATTACAACTTTGTGAATCACCGAACCATCCAACTTTCTCGTTATATTTTAAAATACCCACATAATCGTGATTTACAGATCCAATCAGTAATTCGCCTTCAAAATCTGCATCTAGTGGTTCTTGATATTCAACTATAATAGCATCCCCTACTATAGGACTTGTAGCTAAAACACCATTCTTTTTATTATTAGCACTAGTAAATGCTCCTTTTACATCCGACCTATCTTTGTTATATAAAAATAACTTTGCTCCATTTGGCAAAACATATCTATCAAAAATAAGATTAATTGAGTATGCTCCTGGGGATGTTATCTCTAACTGCCAGACTCTATAGTTGCCAATAATACGCCAATTCCCGGAATTCTGGGGCGTATAATCAACTTCAAACCCATGTGCGAAGGTGATGGATTCATGTTTCTGCATTGAAGCTATAGCCTGCTGCTTAAGTTTCGAATCTGTTTCATAATTCAAAACCTTTAAATTATCACTAGAGTTAAACTTTACCGATCCATTTGTTAAAGGTGCACCACCACTAGAAATTTGAGACAGAATGCTCACAGGGTAAAAAATGATGCACAAAAAAAATACAGCAGAATATATGATTCTCATCCTTATTAATTATCAATACTTGATTAGAATTTTAATGATTGAGCAATAGGCCTGAATTAAACATAAGACATAACAACTATGGTACTTATGTAAATGGATTACTTAATTACTCAATTGAAAGGGTTAAATATACGATAGATTATTAAAATTATTTTCATAAATATGATTTACAAATTGAATATTACAAACAACGCGATACAACAAAGCCAATGAAACAACTCATTGGCTTTGATAATAATTAAAAATATTTATTACTTATATATCTTTGTCTCCACTTTATTTTGAAGAACCATAAGTGCATTCTGCATTAAAGCAGTCATTTCATCCTCCCCAGGGTAAACGGCAACTGGAGCAATAAAATCGACCATATCCTTTATATAATTAACTACGTATTCAGAATGCGCAATACCACCAGTAAGAATAATACCGTTTATTTTTCCTTTTAGAACGGTAGCACATCCTCCAATGGTTTTACCAATTTGATAACACATGGCACTCAAAACAAGCTCAGCTTGCTTATCTCCTTTTTCAATACGCTGAACTACATCATAAGCTTGATTCGTTCCTAAGTGAGCCACCAAACCACCTTTACCATTCACCATTTTTTTCATTTCCTCATACGTATAGTCGCCACTATAGCAGGCCTTAATAATAGCGCCTGTTGGTAATGTACCGGCACGTTCAGGTGAAAATGGGCCATAACCCTCTAAGGCATTATTTACATCAATTACCTTTCCTTGTTTATGTGCTCCTACAGAAACTCCACCACCCATGTGAGCAACAATCAGGTTTAATTCTTCGTAAACAAAACCTCTTGTTTTAGCGAATACTCTAGCTACTGCTTTTTGATTAAGGGCGTGAAAAATAGAACGTCGTGGCATATCTGGATTACCTGTAATACGAGCTACATCTTCTAACTCATCTACCACAACAGGGTCCGTAATGAAAGCTCTAGCTCCGGGTAAACTTTTGGCAATATCATCAGCAATTAACCCCCCAAGATTACTCGCATGCTCACCCATAACCCCTTTGATCAAATCGTGCTTTAAAGCCTCATTAACTTCATAAACACCGGATTCAATAGGCTTAACAAGACCACCTCTACCCACAACTGCATTAATTTTTTCAATATCAATGTCCGCCTGAATTAATTCATTTAAAATTACTTCCTTTCTAAATTCAAATTGATCTGTTATTGATGCAAATTGATCAAGATCAGTATTTGAATGATTAATACTTTTAAGAAAAATTGATCTTTCATTATCAAACACAGCAATTTTGGTAGATGTTGATCCAGGATTAATTGCTAAAATTCTAAAATTATCCATTTATCGAGTTTATTTATCTGAGTTTTTGTCTTAATAATCTGTTAGAACCGTCTATGCTAAAGCTGCCAACAAAATACTATAGTATTTTGATTCATCTGAATCGCTGCGAGAGGTTAATACAATTGGTGCTGATGCTCCTAAAACTATTGATGCTACCTTCGCTTTTGCAAAAAACACCAAGGATTTATACAGCACATTTCCCACCTCAATATCGGGCATTAGCAAGATATCGGTATCTCCTGCCACAGCACTTTTAATATTTTTATGCTTGGCACTCTCAAAACTTACGGCGTTATCAAAAGCTAAAGGTCCGTCAATTATACAATTCTTAATTTGATCGCGCTGTTGCATTTTTGATAATAATGCAGCATCTAATGTAGCTTGCATATTTTCGTTAACCATCTCTATTGCTCCCAAAACAGCAACCTTCGGTTTTGGGATACCCATCTTATTTAAATAGGCTACTGAATTATTAACGATATGAATTTTATCTTTCAAGTTTGGTGCAATATTCATTGCTACATCCGTAACTCCGATAAGTTTATGGTAAGTATTTACCTCGAATAAAGCAAAATGTGATAACAAACTACTCTTTCTCAAACCCCACTCTCGGTTTAAAACCCCTTTTAACAATACTGGAGTTGCCACCTTCCCTTTCATTAGTGTATGCGCCTCTCCATCATGAACTAATGACACGGCAATTTTAACACACTTCTCATGATCTGACTCATCGATAAAACGAGCTCCTGTAAAATCATAATTATTAGCTTCTATAATTTCCTTTGTCAATTTCTCATCTCCAATTAAAATTGGTTTAATTATTCCCAATTGATAAGCTCGATGGACTGCATCTAAAGAATTGGAATCTTGCGAAACTGCTAACGCAAGAGTTCTACAAAGGCTATTTTTTATAATAAGCTGCTCTAAATCTGATAATTTCTTAAACATAGGCATAAATAAAAAAGACTACTAAATTTTACGATTTTGCTGTGATTCTAATTGTTAAAAGTACTAATGAATAGTATAATAACAACTAATATTTATCACGTAAAAATGTAAAACCTAGTAGTCTTTTTGTAAAACTTGAGCCTTAGCTTACCTGTTTGCTAATTCTTCAACAATTTGCTTCGTATCTTTCGCTATAACCATCTCTTCATCAGTAGGAACAACCATAACGGTTACTTTACTATCTGGTTTACTTATAGTAGTCTCTTCACTAAATAGCTTGTCGTTCTTCTCAACATCAAATTCTAATCCCATATATTCGAGATCAGCACAAACATCACGACGCACATAAAACGCATTTTCGCCTATACCTCCTGTAAAGATAATGATATCAATACCGCCCATAGCAGCGGCATAAGAACCAATAAATTTCTTAATTCGGTAAGTATACATATCCAAACCTAATTTGGCACGATCGTTACCCGCCTCTATAGCAGCAGTAATTTCACGCATATCAGAAGATACACCTGTTACGCCAAGCATACCACTCTGCTTATTAAATAGGATACTTGCCGATTTAGTACCAATTACTTCCTTATCCATAATGAATGTAGCAGCACCGATATCTAAATCACCAGCTCTTGTACCCATCATTAAACCTTCTAAAGGAGTAAAACCCATTGAAGTATCAACAGATTCTCCATCTTTAATTGCTGCAATAGATGCGCCATTACCTAGGTGACAAGAAATAATTTTTTGAGACTTATAATCAACACCCAATAGTTCACAAGCGCGAGCCGAAACATATTTATGACTTGTACCATGAAAACCATAACGACGAACGCCATATTTCTGATATAATGAATTAGGAATGGCATACATATAAGCATGCTTTGGCATTGTTTGGTGGAATGCTGTATCAAATACACCAACCTGAGGTACATGAGGTAATAATTGCTCGATAGCCTCAATACCTTTTAAGTTTGGTGGATTATGAAGAGGTGCTAACTCTATACACTCATTCATTTTCTCTATTACCTCGTTGGTAATAAACACACTAGAGTTGAAAGTCTCTCCCCCGTGTACAACCCTGTGACCTACAGCATCAATTTCTTCTAATTTAGAAATACAACCATGCTTATCACTTGACAATACACCTAATATATAATCAATTCCCGTTTGGTGATCTAAGATCTCACCTTCTAATAAAACTTTTTCTCCATTTTCTTTTTCGTGCTTTAAAAAAGAACCTTTTAGTGCAATCTTTTCAATTGCTCCTTTGGCCATCACTTCATGACCATTGTCATTCATATCGAACAACTGATATTTAATAGATGAACTACCGCAGTTTAAAACTAATATTTTCATTGTAACAAATTCTTTGTGAGTATAAATGGGATAATGATTTCGGATAAATAATATTATTCTCCTATTATTTTTCCTTGTTCATCGTACTTATAAAAACCTTCACCCGTGAGTTTGCCTAAATGCTTTGCACGAACTAAACGCTTTATAAGTGGTGATGGCTTATACTTACTATTTCCAAATTCCTCATAAAGATTATCCATCCATTTCGAAATCTTACTTAAACCAATGATATCTGCTGTTTCAAATGGTCCGAAACGCATTCCTAAACCAACCTGCATTGTTTTATCGATATTAGCCTTAGTTGCTACACCTTCCATAAAGGTTTGGCAAGCCTCGTTTAACAATGTTACGTACAAACGAACACTTACTAAGCCAGCTGATTCCTCTACCGGAATTACATCTCTATTAATGAGCTTAACAAAAGTACATACCTTAGAGTACACCTCTTCAGAAGTGTATAATCCTTTTACTACCTCAATAATTTTTGCCTCAGGAGATGTTACAAAGAAGTGTAAACTAATACAGCGCTCAGGCTTCTTCATTTCAGAAGCTAATTCTGTAATAATAATTGTTGTAGAGTTGGTTGCTATTATTGTATCTTCTCTAACAATCTCTTCAACCTTTGTAAACACCTCTTTGCGAGCATCTATACTTCTCGAACCTGTTTGATCGTCAGATCTAATGGCCTCAATTACAAAATCACAATCTGCCAAATCTTTATAATCCATCGTACCTTTAATACGACTCATGATAGCTTTTTTCTCGCTAGAAGTTAAACCCCAGCCTTCAATTCTATCATCTAATTCAGTACTTATATTGGTAATTGCAGTTGTTATTTTTTCTTCAGAAAGTTCAAGAAAAACCACTTCCATGCCATGCCAACTTGCAATACGCGCAATAGATTGTCCCTCTTTACCACATCCTATTACTCCAACCTTAGAAAAAAGAGTTGTGCTTTTCTTCTTTTTAGAACTTAGTGCATACCTTTCAATAGGTTCTACTAATATTTCAGCCATTATATATAGTATTTATTGATTCAAACTTAAATTATACAAGCCCTGCAGCTTGCGTTGCTGTGATGGCAACTAAATTTACAATATCACTTACAGAACATCCCCTTGATAAATCATTAATCGGTGCTGCCATCCCTTGCAAAACAGGACCAATTGCTTCAGCTCCAGCCATACGCTGTACTAATTTGTAAGAAATATTTCCTGTTTCTAAAGTTGGAAATACTAATACATTAGCCTTACCAGCAATTTCACTATCCGGAGCCTTAGATTTACCTATAGCTGGGATAATTGCAGCATCAGCTTGCATTTCACCATCAATTTTCATTTCAGGAGCCATTTTCTGAGCCAACTCAGTAGCTTCTCTTACTTTATCAACCATCTCGTGTTTAGCACTGCCTTTAGTTGAAAAGCTTAACATGGCAATTCTAGGCTCTATTCCTGCAATTGACTTGGTTGTTTTTCCTGTAGTAACTGCAATCTCAGCAAGTTCGCTCGCTGTTGGATTTGGATGAACCGCACAATCTGCAAAAACCATCATGCCGTTATCACCAAACTCTTTATCTTTCATTATCATGATAAAAGCTCCTGATACAACACTGATACCAGGCAATGTTTTAACAATCTGAAATGCAGGACGCAAAACATCTCCTGTTGCATTTAAAGCGCCTGCCACTTCTCCATCAGCATCACCATTTTTTATCATTAGTGTTGCCAAATAAAGTGGATCTTCAACTAAGGTAGCCGCCTTCTCCTCTGTTAAACCCTTACTTCTTCTGAGTTCTAGCAAAAGATTTATGTAATCTTCTTTTTTATCATTAGATAAAGGATTAACCACTGTTGCTTTTTCTATATTACCCAATCCATATTTAGCTTTACTCTCTGCAATTACTTCTGGATTACCTATCAAGATAATATTTGCAAAACCTTCACCAATTATGATATCTGCAGCCTTTAATGTTCTTTCTTCTTCCCCTTCTGGAAGAACAATTGTTTTTTTATTTGCTTTCGCCTTTGCCTTTAGTTGATTAATAAATTCCATTATGGAGCGAGTATTTTGTTATATAATTATAAAAATAAATGCGAGTGATTGTACAACCAATAATTGATTGTATAAAAAAGATGTATTTTTCTATTATGAGAATGCAAGTCTTCATTTAAGCTTTTATCGAAGTATTTGAATAAAAACCTGATTTGAAATTTGATAAACAATACATACCACGTGTAATTGTTCCTGAAAAACTCATCTTTCAATAATTATTATTGTGCTTGCTTTGAAGTGTGATGCAAAGTAAATGTAAAATATCGATATAATGAAACAAAGTTCAGTAAATCGTGGTTAAAATGTATTAAAACAATAGCTCTTTATCCAAAATTTAGAACAACCGAAAAAGAATCTCTAATAATAGAGTAAGCAACAAATTTACCTCAATACAAAATTAATCGGCACATTATATTGCACCCTGACAGGCTTCCCTCTTTGCTTACCTGAAGAAAATTTTGGTAATGACTCAATTACACGCAATGCTTCTTTATCAAGAGCAGGGTGAACACCTCTAACCACCTCAACATTTGTAACATTACCTTGTTCTGAAACAACAAAACTCACATAAACTCTACCGGTTATTCCTGTTTCTGCAGCTACAACAGGGTATCTTACCTCATTTGCCACATACTTCATTAATTCCAGTTTTCCTTCATCAGGTGTATCACAAATATCTGGTCGAAAAATTGGCATCTCTTCTACTACAATAAAGATTGGAGCTTCTACTACCTCCTCTTCTTCCTCTATCTCCCAATTAGTTGTATATTCAACATCATCATCTTCATTAATCTCTGAATCAACAATTTCCAATTCAACATCTATCTCAACATCATCGGCCACAATATTTAGAATATCAGAAGTGTTTATTACTTTAGGAATTTCAGGTGGCTTTGGAGTTAATTGCTTTGTTATGGGAATCATCTCTTCTTCTAAATAGATGACCTCATTTACAATTTGGAGATTTTTTGACTTTGGAGAGATATTTAGCTCTAAAGAAAACAGGACTATAGCTAAACTTACAATAAAACCTAGTTCAACAAAAGCAATTTTCTTATGCTCTAAATTCGCGTGCTCATACTTTTTAGGTAACATGACTCTGCCTTTATTAAATTATAGACAACCCTAAAATTGAATCACTCAAAAAATATATCAATGACCAAAATTAGGTATTCACATATTTCTTATTGCATTGAGCACTTCGTATTAACAATCTGCGAAAAGCCCAATAACAAGAATTATTAGACTCATAAAGAAGTTCACTAACTATACTTTTATACGCTTAGATTTCAGAAAAGTTACACTAATACATTTGATATTGAGGATAGGTTCCTCGCTTTGTTTCAATTACAACAACCCCATCCCTAGCATCCGAACCAAAGAGTGAAGTGGCCTTTTCTCCTTTTATAACACGTATTGATCTTACATTAAAATATTCAATTTCACTCAAGCCATTTACTTTTTTGTTATCAAGCACAAATAGCGGATTTTTTCCATTGCTGTACATAGGCTTTAATTTATTTGCCAGATCATGTTGTTCGGCAGATAATTTAAAATGTACCGGTATGGTTAATTGAGTATTCACTATTTCTCCATTCAATTTACCAGGCTTCCATTTTTTTAGCGATAGGACTGCTCTTAAAGCTTCTTTATTTAAAGTTTCTGTTAACCCCTCTACAACCTCAATATCTGACATAATTCCTTCTGCGGTTATTACAAAGCTCACTAACACTTCCCCCTCATTTTGAGCTATCATATCAGCAAAAGGATATTGCAGGGCCTTATTAATTGCTTTTTGAACGTTCCCATTATTCTGTTTCAAAACAGGTACCTTATCTACATTTATGTAAGCAGAGTCTGCTTGTGCATAGGCCAAACTGCTAAAAGTAAGAAGATAAATAAATAGAAGTAAATTTTTCATAGCACGATAATTTTTAAGAAGTACGAATGATTAGAAATTACAACAAAAACCATACCGACTAAAATAAAAAAGGCAAGATCTTAATTGACCTTGCCATATAATTTATTTTACTATTATTTTAGAAACTGTATGTTAAACCAGCTCCAAATAGTTGTTTTACTTGCAGACGTGCTCCTTGTTCAATACCTTCATCGCTTACATACTTAATATCATCATCATAAACTAAGTTACAAGTAAACAATGCACTTAAGTAATCATTAACTTTCATACTTATTCCAAATTCCCAATCCACATCAATATTCTGTGGGTTGTTGGTATAACTTGAAAATAAATCAAGACGTGTATAAACACCAACATTTTTAATTACATCGGCTTTCTTAGCCAATAATTTAGCACTAGCACCATACTCTTCCCTTACTTTTTCTCCAGGATCTACACCAAAAGCACCCTCAGTTGATAGACTATCGTTCAAAACAAAAGTTGTTTTTGATGTTATTGGGGACAAAAATACAGTGAAATTCTCTGATGGTTTATAATCCATACCCAAAGATAATTGCAGATAACCAGGAGCCATAAAGTCAGAAATAGTGATATCCTGCTTAATAGGATCCTTATAACCTACGGCAAACTGAGTTTTAAAATCTGCCATTACTGTATAATACCAATTTTTACCTGCTTCATATCCAAATTTAGAAACCAATTGAATACGGTCTTCTGATTTTGCAAGGTTTTCAGATCCTTGCTTTGTTAAACCATAACCAAAGTCGAGTGTATTATCCCAAGCAATATTATCTTTTTTATGATTTACAAAACCTTTAAATAGGAATGTTCCTGCTACAGAATTATTTCCTCCACCAGCCCAATTGGTAAGTGAAACTTGTGAAAAGTTAAGAGAAGTAACTGCTCCTGCAGTCCAAGCTTTAATTGTATCTCCTTCTTCTTGTGCAGATACACTCATCAGTAAAAAAAGAAGAATACTTGATATTAGGGTCTTTTTCATTTAATTGTTTTTTATTCGAAATCTCAATCTGAGATTTTAATTAAGGTTTATTAATCGTTTTTTTCTTTAAAAAGATGCACATCTCTTTGTGGGAATGGAATAGAAACTCCGTTTTGATCGAATTCTTTTTTCACCATTTCATTCATATAAAAGAAAACATCCCAATAATCTGGTCCGTTACACCATACTCTTGTAGTTAAGTTTACTGAGCTATCAGCAAGTTCGCCAACAGCAATAAATGGCTCCGGAGAGGTATGTATTTTATCATTACGTTTTGCAACATCCAAAATCAGATTTCTAGCTTTATCAATATCATCGCCATAACCTATACCAAATGAAAAATCAACTCTACGTGTAGGTTCTGCTGAGTAATTAATCAAACTTGAGGTTGATAAACCTCCATTAGGTATAATTACAATTTTATTATCGACAGTCTTTAATTTGGTATTGAAAATATGAATTTCTTCAACCACACCAAGATAACCTTGTGCCTCTATAAAATCGTTTTTCTTAAAAGGCTTTAGAACTAACAACATAACACCACCTGCAAAATTTTGAAGCGTACCAGATAGTGCCATACCAACAGCTAAACCTGCAGCACCTAGAACAGCAATGAAGGAAGTCATTTGAACACCTACCATGCCCATTACACTGATTACTAACAACACCTTTAAGGTATATCCAAGAATACCAATTAAGAAAGGCTGTAATGTTTCATCAATATGCTTATTGGCAAATATTGATTTAAAAGCCTTTACTATTTTTCCAATAACCCAAAAGCCAATAATTAAGGTAAGAATGGCTAATAAAACCTTACCACCATAGGTAACTATATATTCCCTAGATGATTCAAATAATTGATTTAACTGTTCCATAAGAAAGAATTTAAGATAAGTCTAAAACTTAGATACATACAACGAGCAATTTTGTTCAATACAAATCAATAAATTAACATAATGCTCAATTGCATATATTAACCAGATTACTCGAAATTATTAAACAAATTTAAATGCAAGTTCAGTTATAAAACAAATATATATTCACAATAGAATAAATATTTTGACAAAAGGAACATTCGATTTGATAATCTAATTATATAGATGCCCGATCGATGAACTTAGTTGGAATAAACTCATCAATCTTAATACCACTCGACACAAACGACGCAATCTTCATTCCCATCGTTTCAAAATCGGTAGATATAACACTAATACCATTTTTTATATACTTCTTAGTAGGGGTTTCGTTATATGATATTATGCCTAAATCAGTACCTAAAATAAATTGATTATCATGAATAAAATCTAATAATTTTGCAAGAATTCGGTCACTAACCGTGAAGTATAACTCCCCTTTTTGTGGATCTAGCTTACTCTCATCATATAATACTTCGTAATTGAACCCCTTATTCTTACAGAAGTTTTCGAAATAAAGGATACTTTCTTTAGGGTGATATGTTGTGGTTGGATAAACGAATATTAATTTCTTATAGTTACGCAGTCTTGACTCAGCAATCAATAAATTATCATAAACCGATTGACCAAAATCTTGCCCCACAAAAGAACTTTCACTAGGTAAATTCACTTTCCAATCAATACATAATAACTTTGATGCATCAATTTTATTAATACTTGATGCTACCTTCGGATGATCAAAATTCATTACAATGTAATGACTATACTTACCGATAGCATTATTAATTGTATCTCGAAAAACAACAGCGTTATAATGATGAAAATGAATATCAACCTTATAACTCATTGGTAAAGCATCGCGAAAAGCACCAAAAAGAACTTCTTTATAGGCTTTAAAAGTATCAAGCAATAAAAATATACGATGTGAGTTATCGCAAATATAATAACCTTTATTTCTCACAGATTCTATTACCTTACGGGCTTTCAGCTCACTATACGCCTTAAAAACAGTATCTCTAGAGAGAGAACACTCTTTCACCATATCATTAACCGATGGCAAAGCATCCCCTACCTCCAAGTCTCCATTTTGAACCGCATTTTCAATACTTTCAACTAACTGTAGAAATTTTGGTGTACTTAAATTTTCATTTATTTTAGGATAGAAATTATTCATGGTAATACTTTTAAATTTTAAATAGCCCAATCAAAAACTTACCCCTAAATTTTTGACGATGCTTTAAAAAGTTGCTTTTTACCACTCAATATTATTCTATGGTTTGCTTTCTTGCTTCTGTCAAAGATATCTTTTTATTACTTTTAAAAGCAACAATAAAGCAATCTTTCACATCCTTTTTGGCTTCTACCAACAACTTACTAATTTCATCATAATCAGAAGAGCTACCAATAGTATACTTATAATATTTACCCTCAGTATATTCAAACACATCGGTGTATTTTTTATAAATTGAAGTGCCTTCCTTTATTTGTTTCTTTGAACTCGTAATCTGAATTCGATATGTAATAGAATCTTCTTTTACACTTTCTTTCTTCTCTACTAAATCTAGGCTATTATTTGCTTCGTACTCATTTTTATAATCGCGAAAAGCTCTAAAAATACCTGAAGCCAAAAGCGATTGTCCCTCTTCAGAACCCAAATATCTTTCCTCGTTAGGGTTACTTAAAAAACCCAGCTCAACAAGAATTCCGGGCATTGCCGTTTCTCGTAAAACCAAAAAGCCGGCTTGTTTAACTCCTCTACTCCTTCTTCCAACCCTGGCTTTAAATTGTCCTTCTGCTAATTGAGCCATCCTGATACTCTGATCAAGGTAAATGTTTTGCATCAATTCAAATATGATATACGATTCTGGTACTTCTGGGTCAAATCCCTCATATGTTGTTGAGTAATCATCTTCTAATCTAATTACTGAATTTTCCTTTTTTGCAACCTCTAAATTATCCTCCGTTCTATGTAATCCTAGAGCAAAGGTTTCCGTACCTGTAACTTTAGAATTAGATATATAATTGGCATGAATAGAAATAAATAAATCAGCATTGGCTTTATTCGCAATTTCTGCACGTTCATTAAGTGGCACAAAAACATCCTTTTTTCTTGTATAAACAACTTTTACATCAGGCAAATACTGGTTAATATAACTTCCGAGTTTTAATGCTACATTGAGCACAACATCTTTCTCCCTAACCTTATGCCCATGAGCACCAGGGTCTTTACCTCCATGCCCAGCATCAATTACAACGCATTTTAATTTACCGGTTGTTTGAGCAGATAGTTTTGAGGCTCCCAAAAGCTCAATTACTAATATAATAACAAAAAAGAGACGAATAAACTTGAAATTCATTGAGGTCAGTATTTTACAGGAATTTAAATATTACGTTAATGATGCAAATATATAAATGGCGGAATAATAAATTGAAACATTTTGCTTATTTTCTTCTATAAAAAGATGGCTTAGCCAATTTTTGTATACTTTTGTGCTGCGCAAGGCAGTCTTTACATATATAAATGGATTATACTATTAAATTGAAAAAAAACACAATACATTCAATTATATTTATAGCTTCATATCTACTATGTTGTTTTCCACACAACCTTGTAGCTCAAGAACTACCTCCTGATAGTTTAAGTACGGTCATTAATGAAATCGACTCTACTTTTATCAGCCAAATTGATAGCTTAAATACACCAGTTGATACAACAGGTATTGATACACCCCAAGAATCAAATGGATTGGGAATTGATGCGGAAGTTGAATATACTGCAAAGGATTCCATCATCATGACGATGGATGGCTCGAAAAAAGTGTATTTATATGGCGATGCCGAAGTTAAATATTTAGATATCACTCTTACCGCAGCTTTTATTGAGTTAGATTTGGATAGTAGTCTTACCTATGCCAAAGGAATAGAAAACGACAGTACAGGTATCGCAGAAGGCTTACCCGTGTTTACCGATAAAAGTGGTTCTTATGAAATGAGAACCATTAAATACAATTTTAATACTGAAAAGGCAATTATTGAACATGTTGTTACTGAACAAGGAGAAGGCTATATAGTAAGTGACGTAGCTAAAAAAGCTCCTGATAATTCATTTTGCATAAAAGATGGCCACTATAGTACCTGTGACAATCACGATCATCCACACTTCTACCTTAACCTTACCAAAGCAAAGGTAATACCCGGAAAGAAAACAATAACCGGTCCGGCGTATATAGTAATTGAAGATGTCCCTTTATATCCTATAGGTATACCTTTTGGGTTTGTTCCAACTACTAGTTCATATAGCTCTGGTGTTATATTCCCATCCTACGGAGAAGAAAGCTCTCGAGGAATATTTTTAAGAGATGGAGGATACTATTGGGCCGCCAATGATTATTTTGACTTAGCAGTAACCGGAGATATTTATGCCAACACATCATGGGCAGTACGTGCAGCATCTAAATACAAAAACAGATACAAATACGGAGGAAACTTTAACCTTCAGTATATTGAGAATGTTACAGGTGAAAAAGATATTCCTGAAACCTATCTAAAAACGAAAGATTTTTCCATAACATGGTCGCATAGGCAAGATGCAAAGGCAAATCCTTATCAAACCTTTTCAGCAAGTGTAAATTATAGTACAAGCTCTTTTGATCAGAACAATGTAAACAGTATTGTAGACCCGAATAGAGTAGCCACAAACACAAAAAGATCAAGTATCTCATACAGCAGAAGATTTCCGAGTACACCATTTAATTTCTCGGCCAACCTTTTAGCCTCTCAAAACTCCAGAGATACTACTGTAAACTTTACAGCTCCTGATTTAACCCTAACAATGAACCGAGTTTTCCCCTTTAAAAACAAAAACAAGGTTGGTAGTAAAGAAGCCTGGTATGAGAAGCTTAGCTTATCGTATACCGGGAATATGAAAAACTACATTAATACAAAGGAATACGAGCTAAGTGACAAAAACTTCCCTCAGGATTGGGAAAATGGGGTGAAGCACACAATACCAGTTTCGCTTAACCTAAAATTATTAAAATACTTTACTGTAACACCTAACTTTAATTATACTGAACGATGGTACTCTAAATCTACCACTCAGGCTTATGATTCACTGAACAACCAAATAATACAGACAGATACAATAAATGGCTTTAACAGAGTATGGGATTATAATTTTGGAGCAAGTACATCTACAAAAATATATTCGTTTTATAGACCCTGGAGAAAGGTTTTTGGTGATAAAGTAGACGCTATTAGACACGTAATGACGCCATCTGCCTCTGTATCATTCAGACCCGACTTCGCAGACCCTAAATACGGCTATTACGATTATTTTGAATACTACGATAGAGATCGTGATGAAATAGTAGCACACGAATACTCAAGATATGAAGGATCACTGTACGGTACACCCGGAAAAGGAAAGTCAGGTAGTTTAGGACTAAGCCTCGGTAATACACTTGAAATGAAAGTAAAGAGTGATAGGGACAGTACCGGATTTAAAAAAATAAAGATTCTTGAAGGATTAAACTTTTCTACCTCTCATAACTTTTTGGCAGATTCATTAAAGTGGGGCGCTATTAATATGAATGGTCGTACCAAAATTGCGGGAACCAATATTAATTTTGGAGCTGTTTTTGATGGTTATGCGCTTGAAGAAACATATGAAGGTTCTGAACAAGCCGTACGAGTTAATAAATCTTACTTTTCAGAAACCGGAAAACCTCTTCGATTAGAAAGTGCCAACCTTAACTTTGGTGTTTCAATTGGTTCTGATAAAATAAAAAAATGGCGTGAAAAACGACAAGGGAGAGGTAGCAATGAAGACGACAACGAAGATGAGCTAGAAGATGATTTCCTTGATCCTCTTGATCGTATTGATCGTATTGAGGACGAATTTGCCAACACAAGAGGCACACAGGAAACTAGTTTGGATGATGATGGCTATACTCAATTTCAAATACCATGGAACCTCTCACTTAGCTATAGCTTTAGGCTAGTAAACGACACATTTGACCCCGTTGCAAAAACCTTTAGCCACAAAGTAACTTCAGATATTAATGTTAATGGAGATTTTTCGTTAACACCAAAATGGAAATTTTCTTTCACCACTGGTTATAATTTTGATTTAAAAGAAATAGCACATACTAACCTTAGAATCTCTCGTGATTTACACTGTTGGGGTATGAGCTTCAATGTTGTGCCAGTAGGTAGATATAAATCTTATTTCTTTTCAATCAGAGTTAACTCATCACTACTTCAAGATTTAAAACTTGAGAAACGTAGTAGTCCGAGAGACAACCCAGGTTACTATTAATCAATAAATACTATAGCGATGTCGAAAAAGATAATTAACACAACTAATGCTCCTGCAGCAATTGGCCCATATAGCCAAGCTATCGAAGCTAATGGCACCTTATATATTTCTGGTCAAGTACCTATTGTACCAGCCACAGGAAAGGTTATTGAAGGCGATATTACAGCTCAAACAGAGCAGGTAATGAAAAACATCGAAGCCATCCTAAGCGAAGCAGGATATTCATTTAAGGATGTTATAAAATCAACTTGCCTACTAAGTGATATGGCAAACTTTAAAGCCATGAATGAGGTATATGGGAAATACTATAACGAAAATCCTCCTGCACGAGCAGCTTTTGCAGTAAAAGAACTACCACTAGGAGTTATGGTTGAAATAGAGACCATCGCCATAAAATAAAACTCATTGAGCTTTATATAACGAGATCACAAAGGCTATTCAGAAGAATATTCTTTTTTTTATACAAAAAAATAGAAATCAAAAAAGCCATTACTAAAAGTAATGGCTTTAATCTGTTTGTTTGAAAATGTATCTCGTATAAGTTTATACTGTTTTATTCAGCAACTACTTCGAAGTTAACTTCTACTTTAACTTCTCTATGAAGTTTTACTGTTGCTACGTATTTACCAATTTCTTTCACTTGGTCTTCTTTGATAGAAATGTTTTTACGCTCAATAGTATAACCTTGCTTTTCTAACTGCTCTGCAATCTGAATTGTATTTACAGAACCGAAAATCTTACCAGTTGTACTTGTTTTAGCTCCAATAGAAAGAGATAAACCTTCCATTTTCTTAGCTGTTTCAAGCGCATCATTCTTAATCTTTTCTTCTTTATGAGCTCTTTGGCGCATATTCTCTTCATGTACTTTGATAGCAGAAGGAGTAGCCAAAATTGCAAGCCCTTGAGGAATAAGATAGTTTCTACCGTATCCAGCCTTTACCTTTACAACATCATTTTTGTGTCCTAGGCTGGCTAAATCATCTTTTAAAATTACTTCCATTTTTTAATCCTCCTGTTTTTATTTCATCAAATCAGTAACATAAGGCAACAATGCAAGGTGACGCGCACGCTTAACTGCAGTTGCAACTTTTCTTTGATACTTTAATGAAGTACCAGTTAGACGACGAGGAAGAATTTTACCTTGCTCGTTTAAAAACTTCTTAAGAAATTCAGGATCTTTGTAATCAATATACTTGATCTTTGATTTCTTAAAACGACAGTATTTTTTCTTTTTGATCTCTACTGACGGAGGAGTTAAATATCTGATTTCACTTTGATTTTGTGCCATGTCCTATTTCTCCTTTTTTTCTTTGATGTTTTTTCTTCTCTTCTCACTGTAAGCCTCTGCATACTTATCCATTCTAAAACTTAGAAAACGAATAACACGCTCGTCGCGACGAAAAGCAAGCTCAAGCTTTGCAATAACATCTGGTTCTACTTTAAAATCAAATAGGTTATAAAAACCTGTAGATTTTTTTTGAATTGGATACGCAAGTTTACGTAATCCCCAATTTTCTGCGTTTACAATTTCTCCTCCGTTCTCGGTGATAACACCTCGGAACTTTTCAACTGCTTCTTTCATCTGAACATCAGACAAAACAGGAGTCAAAATGAAAACGGCTTCATAATGATTCAACATAATTATTGTAAATTAAATTAATGTGGCGCAAAAGTAAATAATAAAAACTTAATATCAAAACAACTCAAACCACAAATACATATTCATCAGTTTTTTGTGGTTCAGCACATCACACTTACATCGCATATAAAATAAGTTATGCCATAAGGGATTTTAAGAAACACACTAGGCAAACATTGAAGCTATGTTCCAAACATTAACTTCAATGAGCTAAACCCTCCATATATAAACAAAGGGCAGAATCAAAAAATGATCCTGCCCTTGGCAATATTTTGTATGTTATAAATTACGAAATCATATGCTCACCAAAATACCTCATAAACTGAACTCGCTCAAAGCGCTCTGAGTTTTGATCAGGATCATGATGAACTGAACCTCTAAACTCATCAATACTTACATATCCTCTTTTTTCCATCCACTCTTTTATACCTTCAAGTATAGAAGAAATTACTTCAGGACCATCCATGTATATTTTAGATACTATTTGCACTGTTGTAGCACCTGCCATTAACATTTTTATAGCTGTTTCAGCATTGTGCACACCTGTACTTGCTGATAAGTCGGTATTCACTTTACCTGACATAATAGAAATCCATCGCAAAGCATTATAATACTCCTCATTAGTTGAATATGGACTACCTGCAATTACCTCATCAGTATATATATCAAAATCTACATTATAGAACCTATTAAACATAGTGATACCATCTACACCAATATCATCCATCTTTTTAATGCTTGCAGCCAAATTAGATGAATAAGGAGCTATTTTAACTGAAACAGGTATAGATACGTGTGATTTAACGGCAGAAACTATTGACTGATAAAATTGCTCTTGTTCATCTGCTTTCTGATTTACATCAGATGGCAACTTAAATAAGTTTAATTCTAAGGCATCAGCACCAGCATCGGCTAATATTTTAGCATAAGAAACCCACTCCCCCGAAGATGCACAGTTAATACTACCAATGATTGGAATGTCAACTTCCTTTTTTGCATCTTGAATTAAAGCGGCTGTTTTTTTAAGAACATCGCTCTTAATTTGGTAATCGAAATAATCTAAAAACTCAAGATTATTATCTTGATCGCCCAATTTATTCTTTAACACATCTTGGTGCTCCTGAATAATTTCTTCTTCGAATACTGATTTTACAACTACAGCTGCTGCGCCGTTTTCTGCTAGTTTTTTTATACTCTCTACTGAGTTTGTTAATCCACAACTCCCTACTATAATAGGGTTTTTGAGTCTCAATCCTAGGTACTTCGATTCTAATATCTTCATATAATGAGAATTCGAATTTATTATGTTTAATTTATTTTGTCAAGTATGAAACAATAATACGGCATTTTTGTTTAATTATTGTTCATTTTTCTTCAAAAAATTATCCATCGACTGTGCAGCTCTTCGTCCATCGCCCATTGCCAAGATGACAGTTGCACCTCCTCTTACGATATCTCCACCTGCAAAAACAGTATTAATTGAAGACTGTAAAGTATCCTCATTAACCTCAATAGTTCCCCACTTAGTTGTGGTTAACTCAGGCAAAGAATCCGGAATTAATGGATTTGGTGACACCCCAACACTTACAACAACGGTGCTTACCTGAATTAAGTATTCTGAACCCTCAATGGCAACAGGTCTTCTACGACCACTTGCATCAGGTTCACCTAATTCCATTTTTTGAATTTTTACTTTATTAACTCGGCCCTTTTCATCGGCAAAGTACTCAATTGGGTTAGCTAAAGTAATAAACTCAACACCTTCCTCAATTGCATGATGAATTTCTTCCTTACGTGCTGGCATTTCATCCATACCTCTACGGTATACAATCATGGCCCTATCGGCACCTAGCCTTTTAGCTGTACGAACTGAATCCATGGCTGTGTTACCTCCACCAATAACCATTACATTTTTACCGCTAACCACCGGAGTATCCGTATCTTGCTCAGCAGCATGCATTAGGTTAATTCGTGTAAGATATTCGTTTGAACTTTGAATGCCAATATAGTTTTCGCCAGGTATACCCATAAAACGAGGCAAACCAGCACCACTACCAGCAAAAAAGGCTTTGTAGCCTTCTTCTTTTAAATCATCAAAACTTACTGTTTTACCCACAACAAAGTTTGTTTCGAACTGAACCCCCATTTTCCTGAGGTTATCAATCTCCACATCAACAATATCATTCGGTAATCTAAACTCTGGAATACCGTATTTAAGCACTCCACCTATTTCGTGTAATGCCTCAAAAACAGTAATGGAGTATCCTTTTTTGGCCATTTCTCCTGCAAAGGTTAAACCTGCTGGTCCTGATCCAATTACTCCAATTTTTATATTATTACTCGTTGCTGTCTCAGGAACAGACATCTGACCTGATTCGCGCTCATAATCGGCAGCAAATCGCTCTAAATATCCAATCGCAACGGGTTCTTTCTTCAATTTTTGTGTATAAAAGCAATTGGCCTCACATTGCTTCTCTTGCGGACAAACACGACCACAAACAGCAGGCAAAGTACTTGTTTCTTTCAACACTTTGGCAGCCTCTAAAAATTCACCCTGCTCAATTCGCTTCACAAATTTAGGGATGTTTATTTCAACCGGACAACCATTTATACAAGTGGGATTCGCACAATCAATACATCTTGCTGCCTCTTGTTGTGCTTGCTCAACCGTTAAGCCACTATTTACCTCAACATACGATTTGATACGAACATTCGCATCAACCTCATTCATTTTAGCTCTAATTAAGGAAGTACGGTCTTTGGCTTTTATATTTTTTCTCAAATCTGAACGCCACGCTTCGTTTCGTTCAGTTTTTAACGATTCTGATCTATTTTCCATCGGAATAATCTATTCACACTGTTTTAGGTAATCTGTTTCTGCTTCCTTCTCAATTTCTTTGTATCCACCTAAGCGCAATAACATCTCATCAAAATCAACATCATGTGCATTAAATTCAGGACCATCGACACAAACAAATTTTGTTTTACCTGCCACTGTAATGCGGCAAGCACCACACATACCCGTACCGTCAACCATTATAGTATTTAAACTAGCTAAAGTTGGTATGTTATGTTTTTTTGTGGTTAAGGATGCAAATTTCATCATAACGGCAGGGCCAATAATCATTGCTTCAGCGATATCCTCATCTTTAATAATCTGCTCCATGCCATCAGTAATAAGTCCTTTTTGACCGTATGAACCATCATCAGTCATAATCACAAGCTTATCTGAGTATTCTCTAATCTGATCCTCAAGAATGATTAAATCTTTGTTACGAGCAGCAATTACAGTAACCACTCTATTACCCGCTTTTTTATAAGCCTCAACAATTGGTAAAAGAGGTGCAACCCCTACTCCACCGCCACAGGCTAAAACAGTACCTTTGTTGTCGATATGCGTGGCTTGTCCTAGTGGGCCAACTAAATCAGTTATATGATCTCCAACATTAAGTGCAGTAAGCTTTCGAGACGAAACACCAACCTTTTGAACCACAAGGGTAATTGTGCCTTTAACTCTATCAGCACCAGCTATAGTTAAGGGAAATCGCTCCCCCTTTTTTCCTATTTTTACAATTACAAAGTGCCCTGCCCTTCTAGCTTTAGCTATACGTGGCGCTTCAATTTCAAATTTCACAACGTTTTCTGAGAAAAACGTTTTCTCTATAATCTTGTACATTTAGAACTCTGCTCCTTTTTCTTTTTTAAGATTCAAAATAAGGTGGTGATTTTTCCGAATCGCAAAAGTATGATAAAATTCATAGTTACCACAACGTGAAAGCTAAAAATATACATCTTTTACAACATAAAACGCCATATTTTGAACCCTTGTTCATTAAAATTATACGAATATTAATATTAAAGAAAAATACTTTAGTATTGAGCTACACTAAAATGCTTCAAGAACTGTAAAGTATAATGCACTCTCGCCTTTGGGCCCAAATCCTAAATCGGCGCGGAAATGTATTTTTTTATCCGGAACAAGTTGAAAACGAAAGCCCGCACCATAACTATACTTTACATTTTCAAACATATGATTTCCTTCCGCTCCAAAATTATTGCCTAACTCAGTAAAAAGTGTACCCGATACGCGCCACCACAAATACTTACGATACTCTGCACGGGCAAGCCAAGCATGATCATCGATAAACATATGAGGATGGTTGATTCCGCGCATTAATATTTTATTTGCAATCATTGGAAGTTGATAAAAAGGCGCTTCGCCAAAAGTAAAGCTAGCGTATCCCTGAAACGCAAGCACATTATTTGAATTGCCAATTGAGCAGTATTTACGTAAATCAACTGTTGCTTGAGCGAAAGAATTCTCATTTCCGAAAAATTTTGGATAAAATACCGCGTAAGCCTGATGATAGGAACCTTTTTCTGGAAAGAATACATTATTGCGACTATCATATTTATAAATGGGACCTAAACCAAATGTTACTCCACCATCATATCCGTTTATCGAAGGATTTAAAACATCGCCATAGGTATCGCTTATTTTAGCAACATTAAGATCATACCTTAGTCCTAAAAAGCTTTCGTTACTTAATTGCTTTGCTAATTCTCCATTAAAAACCAAGTTCTTCATCTTATAAGGAGAAAAAGCGCCATCAGTAGCATTATTTCCTATTCCGTAAAAAGCCGTTTGGTAATCAGAATACCAAAGGAAAGATGAAACATTCCAACCATTTTGAGTAAACATAACGAATGTAAAATCAAGATCTAGTTGCCCCTTAGTTGAGTAACTAAGACGAGGAATTAAAGCTGTAGGTCTTTTTTGATCAGAAAGTAAAGTTGTATCTCTAGACTTAAACTGAATTACAGGCATAATACCGATTGCAACACCTGATAACTCCTCGTAGGTACACGTGGGATAAATTGAAATAGTTGCTCTAGGCTTCTCAAACGTAAACATGTCTGCAATTCTATCTAAAGAAGATACTTCTGGAATATCTTCTTTTGGAATAGTATCGTTTAATGTTTGTGCATCTGAAAATACGCAGCTTATTGCAAATATAGAGATAAGAAAAAATCTTCGGATTATTTTAATCATTGCCGATTGTATTATGTTATATCAAAGGGCTCGAATTTATCTTATTATTTCTATTATGAACATTATAAATATTTCGAAACATCCATAAATGAATTTGAATCGACTTTAAACTGAATCTAAGTTGATAAAGCTTATTTCTGATCACTGTTCTTTACGCAAAACTTAATTTTGGCTGTTGATTTATTTAAGAAGTAGTTTAATGTTATTCCGAAAATCTACACGCAACATCTTAATTCCATTAACTACTACTAATTAATTCCGCACTTATGGCTATGCAATAAAAGACTGAAATTTTACACTGATAATCAATCCATAAATCTGGAAATTCCTCTAAAACTTAAAATAACTTCGAAGCTCAATTTTAATTGATCAAATTGATATCAAAAAAATCTTAGTATTTTCGTGCCAAAGAATGATAAACAATGGCAAAGAATAGAAAAGACAGAGAAGGTATTGTATTTTCAACAGGTAGTAACTTTGATTACGACTATAACGAAGAAGCTAGCGAGGAAACTTTACCCCCACAACAGCAAAACCTACGTATAATGCTTGATAAAAAAGCCCGCAAAGGAAAAGCAGTTACTTTGGTTACTGGCTTTATTGGTGAAGAAAGCGATTTAAAAGACTTGGGAAAAGAGCTTAAATCGAAATGTGGTGTTGGTGGATCAGTAAAAAACGGTGAAATTATTATACAAGGCGATTTTAGAGACAAAGTGCTCGATCTTGTGATTAAAGCAGGGTATAAAGCCAAAAAATCAGGCGGTTAAGCCCAATACAACTGCATTTATCAGTATTTATAAGATTGAGATTTTCTTCATAAATATTTAAAAACCCCAACATATAGGGATAGTATCGCACCAATAATGTTTGCATTTTTGCATCAGCAATTATGAAAAGAACCCGAAAAATATTATCCCTATTATTAACAGCTCTTCTGTTATTCCTAAACGTTGGCTTGGCCGTCGGTTTCGGAAGTAAGTTGCATGCTCACATATTGGGGAATAATGAAATTCTAATTCACTTTCATAATTTAGGCGCAAATGGCGAACATGGCCAAGGCCACTCATCTGATGCCTCTCGCTGCTCCTTTGGAGACTTTAGCACTACCCTAACATTTCTGGACTCAAGCATTAGCTTAAATTTAAAAGAACTAACACTTAGTTGTTCTTATAAATACATTACAAACATACTTGAGTTACACATTGGTAACTTATACCACACATCACCACTCAGAGCTCCTCCTTACGTTTTAGCATAAACAGTATTGTTTTTACATGTAAAGACTAAAATCCTGAATGTTTTAAGCTCAGCTAAAGAACAATTTAATTACAAAACCGAAGCAGTATTATACGGCCTACCATGCTGGTAAGCTCAAGATATCTGTAATACATTATGTTATTGCATAGAATATGTATGCATTTGGTATTATAGCGCTAGCTCTAACCGATTTTAGCACTATGGCATACCTTATTTTATAGCACGAACAACAAAAAGTTATAAGAACAAATGAATAATTTACTAAGAAACCTCTCTATTTTTGCGCTATTTTTAACAGCAACTACACTGTTTGCTGCGGATAAACTACCTCCTGTTAAAGGAATGGTATCAACCAACGGCGAACCAATTCCGTTTGCCACAATAGCCATAGCCTCAACAACCCTAGGAACCGCTTCTGATGACAAAGGTGTATATACTTTTAGTAGTTTACCCGAAGGCCATTACACAATTATAGCGCAAGCAGTTGGTTACAAAGCCAAAGAAGTTGAGATTGACTATGAAATTGGAAAAAACTTGGTGATTAACTTCGACTTAGCTGAAGATGTACTAGGCCTAGAGCAAGTGGTTGTTACAGCCGATAAACATCAAAAGAAACGAGTTAACGCTTCGATGGTGGTAAATACCATGACTCCTAAAACTTTTAGCCAAACACAATCGGTTACTTTAAGCGAAGGATTAAGCTTTACACCTGGTATCAGAACCGAAAACAATTGCCAAAACTGTGGTGCCAATAGTGTTAGAATGAATGGTATGGAAGGTTCATACTCTCAGGTACTAATTAATGGTCGCCAGATATTCTCAGGCTTAGCCAGCGTATATGGTTTAGAAATGATACCTGCTAATATGATTGAGCAGGTTGAGGTTGTAAAAGGTGGCGGTTCTGCACTTTACGGAAGTAATGCAATTGCCGGAACTATTAACTTAATAACAAAAGAGCCTACAACAAATACTTTTGAAGCAGGTATCAATAACGGTATTATAGGTGTTGGTAAAGATGGTGCTGCTAACGATTTAAACATCAACTTAAATACCTCAATTGTTACTGAAGACAAAAACACAGGTATGAGTTTATATGGATCGCACAGAAACAGAGAAGGTTTTGATTATAATGGTGATGGCTTTACTGAGCTTGCTGAATTGAACAATGTTACTTTAGGAACCAGTGTTTATCACCGAATGGGATATAGAGATAAAATTACTTTTGATTATTTCCATATTCAAGAAGACAGAAGAGGTGGCGATCAATTAGACTTACCAAAACATGAGGCTGAAATTGCAGAAGCCGTAGAACACAAAATAAACACCGGAGCCATAAACTACACACGTTTTGTGGGTGAAAATAATGGTCAATTATCTGTATATGCATCGGCACAGCATATTGATAGAGGTTCGTATTATGGTGCAGAGAAGGATCCTAGTGGTTACGGGCACACTACTGATTTATCGTATGCAATAGGTACACAATACAAGGCTGACTACGGAAAATCGAACTTAGTAGCAGGTATTGAGAATAATGGTAGTAAGCTTAATGATAAAAAATTGGCTTATACTTACTTTGATGAAGAAAGTGGTACAATGCTTACCGAGGATACACGCCAAGTATCTAAACAAAACAGTAACATTTGGGGTGCATTCGGACAATATGAATATGCTTTTAATAAGTTAACTCTATCGGGAGGTTTAAGAGTAGATTATTACGATATAAACAATGAAGTGGATTCAAAAAACGATTTAGATAACGTTGTAGTTAGTCCGCGCTTAAATGCATTGTATTCTCCTAGTGATAAAATTAGAATTAGAGGTAGCTACTCGCAAGGATATAGAGCACCTCAAATTTTTGACGAGGATTTACACATTGAATCTTCTGCAGCCCGTAAAGTGGTACATGTAAATGGCGATAACCTAGAGCAAGAAACTAGTCACAGCATGATGGCCTCGTTCGATTACCACTCACAAATTGGTAGTGGGGAGTTTGAATTTTTAGTAGAAGGCTTTTATACATATTTAGAAAATGCATTTGTATTAGATCATGGTGCACCAGATGAAGATGGCGTTGCCTTGTATACTCGTTTTAATTCAGATGTTCCTGCTCGTGTTAAAGGTATCAATTTTGAGTTACGCTATGCTCCTTCTATTAAATTCGATTTTAACGGTGGCTATACCTTCCAATCAAGTCAGTTTGATGAGGAACAAGAGTATAATGACGCAGGAACACTTACTACAAAAGAGTTTTTAAGAACTCCGAATAACTACGGATTCTTTACGCTTAACTATAAACCAACACGCAAGCTTACTTTATCTGCTAACGCCACCCATACAGGATCTATGAATATTGCCTATTTTGGGCCAGAATTAGAAAAAGCTGAAGAAGGTGAATTAAGAACTACCGATCAGTTTTTTGATTTAGGTTTAAAAGCAGAATATACCCTTAAATCGAAAAGTGGTGTTGATGTGGCATTCTCAGCAGGTATTAAAAACATATTTAACAGTTATCAAAGTGACTTAGATACCGGTGTTAATAGAGACCCTGCTTATATGTATGGTCCGCAAATGCCAAGAACGGTTTATTTTGGTATTAAAATAGGAAACCTATTATAAAACAAACAATTACCTTCAGCTAAGCTGAGTGATAATATAACAATTAGTATTTAGATTAAAATCCCGGATGTAAGCCACATTCGGGATTTTTTTTTGCTTTAACTCTTGACATTGTACATAATTGTTATATTTTTACATACTCATTCTTAATACTTTATCCAAAACCCTAATAAAATGAACACCCATACTACTATCCATATCACTAACCCACACTCCATTTCTGCATCACATAATACTTCCAAAAAGGCAACACTTAGATTAGTGCCATTAGGTATCAATACCTAAATATTTGTTGATGCCAGTAAAAAAATATTGGTAAACACTCAAAAATGATTTTAAATTATTTTGGCCAGTTTAGCAATGTTTGCGCAAACATTAGCCAATTAAAACTTAAACAAGCTTTTTACTCGCACACAAAGCTCATTTAAAACTTGAACAAGCAATGTAAAAACAAACAAAGCCCATTTAAAACTTAATTAAAGCGTGTACAAACACACAAAGCCTATTTAAGTTTTGTTTTAACTTTTTAAGTATCAACAAAACTTAAACAAGCAAAATTGAAATTTACCCCTATTAATAAATTACAATCAAATAACTTATAATTAATAACCTTAAAACAATTATGATGATTAGCAAATTAAAAAGTCATAGCAGAGTAACTGAAGTTGATGCCACATGCAAACTTATTATTGAAGCCTATAATAAGGAAGATTTAAGTGCCGATACTTACATTACATCTGTTTTTGATCATCTTAAAACAAAAAGTAAGGCATTATCAAATGCCATTAGGCAAGATAAGGTTGAATCGGAGCTAGATGCTTTAGATACTGTGCGCGACGAATTGGTTAAATCGGCACATTACCTTTTAATAGGCTATGTGCGCAACCCAAACCAAACATACGCCACAGCAGCTACTGCCGTAAAAAAAGTATACGATAAGTATGGTATTAAAATGATTAACGAAAGTTATGCCGTACAAAGCTCTTTATCTGAATCGTTAAGCGCAGATATGGCACGACCAGAAATGCTGGTTCACATAAATACCTTACCAGGAGTTGGCGAAGCCTTTACCGCGCTAGGCACTGCACAAAGCAACTTCAGCACGGCCGAGTTAAAATATAAAGAAGAGCGATCGAAATTTGATGAGAAAGAAAGTGCTACTAGCATTAAAAAAGAAGTATGCCATATTATTAATAACGATGTGGTGTTTTATATAGGTGCCATGGCCAAATCAAACAAAGCCGTATACGGTAATTTGGCTTTAACCGTTGATAAAATTATTGATACCAATAATACTACGGTAATGAGCAGGCGCAAAACTAAAGTTGAGGCTTAATTGGCTATGAGGGGTGTTTTAATCACCCCTCATTATTTCTATATAACTACATAAAAGCAATTACTAATGAACAAGCTAATACAATTTACAAAAGAAAATAAAACAATAATTATTGTAACAATTTTCATAATCGCGTATCTAATATACAATAGAACAGATTTTATTAATGGATTTATGGAAGGTTACAACAGTGCCCGAAGATGAAAATAAACCAATGCAAATACATAAAAAGCTAGTACTCGCAATCCCAGCCCTATGGGCAAGTATTTTTGATTCTGTAATTACCATTGTTCATCAACCAAGTGAATATTGGGATGGTAATTTAAATAAAGCTAACGAGGCAAACCCTATCGGTAATTTTATGATGAATTATCATACCTCAGGTATATTTATACTGTGCGGATTATGGATTATCGCGATAGCATTACTGGGGCGATATTTACCCCTGAAGATAGCACGCGTTTTTCTGCTTTTTACCTTAATGGCGCATAGCTACGGAGCTTCAACTTGGTTAACTATGCATTATGGCTTTGGGTCGGCAATGCTTTTTATCTTATTCAATGCCATTTTATTTTATAAAATCCAGGATTTAAGCAGTAATACCAAAAACAATTAATTTTTAAAAACATTAAATACTCTAATATGAAAATAGCCTCAATAATTCTCGCCCTTATCGCTCTGATACAATTAATTATATGCTTTCTATTTTTCCAATAGTTATAAGCACCAGTTTGAGCAAACAAAATAAAAGTAGTATAGCCAACAAAAACTGGCTTATTACTTTAACATTGATACTAAACCTGATTTTTAAATAGATGAAGAAAAAACGGAAAAGGAAAATACTATTTCTATTAGTTACAGCAATAGTATTTTCTTTAATAAGCTTTCAGTGCTGCGAAGTAAAGGAAGAACCTAAGTTTGATTTCCCATATGATATTGATATTATCAAATAAATAATCTCATAAGAGGAAGAGTGGTGCAATAGAAAATTGATTAATAAATTTAAAACCTATAGTTAAATGAAAAATTCAAGACTTATTTGTTTACTAATTATTGGAATAGGATTCTCAATAAATAGCTATTGCAAAAAAAACAATCCACTAAATACTGCAAGTATTGATTCCGTTAAGTTTGATTTCAATTTCCATACTCACAAAACTATGGGACTGTCCATGAGTATTGTTTCCAACTGGAAGGTTATTGAGGATAAAGCAAATACTCCTCTTATCATAGCAAATCAAAATAAAAAATCTTTTTTAAAAATAAGCTTAAGTGAAATGTCCGATATTCGAGAAAGTATGAAATCTAGTACCGAACAGAAGGGTAAGTATAATTTAGATGACGATACAAAAAAAGAATTATTGCAAAAACTAGTCGTACTAAACTCTGATATCCAAGATCGCTTAAACTCCGAAATGAATATTACAAATACGACAGCATCAAAGCATAATAAAGATTGTTTCATGTCCATGACTTATAAGACAATCAATAAAAAGGGATACTTAATTGAAGCAACAGGTTTTATGTGTGAGGAGGAAATTAAATTTATGATTGAATCATTAAAGAGCTCTGAATAAAACATATGCAGATAATAGCTACGGAGGTCCAACTTGGTTAACTATGCATTATGACTATGGTCGGCTATGCTTTCTATTTTATAAAATCCAGGATTTATACCATAAATAAAAAAGAATACTTAATTGAAGCATTGGTAAAACAAACTATTACATATTAAATTCTAATACTAACCTCAGGCAAAATATTCATGTCCAACTCAAACATTCAAGCCAAACTTTTCAATTATTCAAAACCTCTCAGCAACTTTGAAACTGATATAAATAACGATTTAAATATTGAAGAAATATTCGCCAAAGTAAATAAAACACAATCGGCTTACGGCGCTCAGTTCTTATACAATTACCTGCTTACTACCAATTACTTTATTGATACAGGTATGATTGAGGAAGATCAGCGTAAGATTGAAAATCTGAGAACGCCAAAACTTGATAACTTATTACAGAAAGCCAATACCTATAGAGATTCACATGTAATTGATTTATTACACGCCAAACTCGAACTCCCCAAATGGATAAAAATATTGGCTATAGTACCAATATTATTATATGCTATTGGATTTGTAGGCATACTCCAGAATAACCTAATAATTTTAAGCATCCCCGCTGCACTTTGCTGCAACACTATCATATATATTTGGAGCAAAAGGGAACTATTATATCATATGTTTGGCCTCTCGGCACTTCGAAAGTTTATTAAAATAGCCAAACATATCCATCAAATAAAATCAGATCTAAAAGGTATTAAATCTGATAGCGCACCCAATTTAAGTATTTCAATAGCACTATTCTTTCAAGATTTAAATAATTCTACGGGCAAAGAACCCATTACAGGAACCATAATTGAAACGCTTAAACTAATTACAAATATCGAGTTCTATTCGTATTGGTATTGCATCAACAAAATACAAGACAACAACAAGTTATTGTTAGATCAATACAATTACATAGGCTACATAGATATGCTTCTATCCCTTTCCTCTATTGAGGAATGTTACAATACATGTAAACCACAATTTACTGATAAAAGCAAAATTGATTTAAAAGATGCCTATCATCCCTTAATAGAAAACTGCGTTACCAACTCTATTTATTCTGAGGATGGTAGAGTATTGATTACAGGGGCTAACATGAGTGGCAAAACCATTTTCTTGAAACAATTGGCGATTAATATCTACCTAGCACAAAAGTTAAACCTTTGCTTTGCCACGCACGCTATTGTACCTAAAGTACCTGTTTATTCATACATTAGCATTTCGGATAGTTTAGCTGAGGGAGAAAGCTATTACTCAAGCGAACTAAATAGAATAAAACACATCATTGCTAGTTGTAAAAAGAAACCTGGCTTAGTTATTATAGATGAAATTTTTAAAGGCACCAACCGTAACGAACAGGTTGCCATGGGATGCAGTGTATTAAAACACTTAAGCAAAACGGCTGCAAACACATTTGCCTCAACCCACGATATTGAATTGGTTAATTTGCTGAATGATTTTGAGAATTACTATTTTGAGATGAAGTACGATAGCAACAATTACTTTTTCGATTACAAAATACAAAAGGGAAATTTACTGCCTAAAAATGCCATTAAACTTGCTGAGATACTTAAACTTGATAAAGAAATTGTTAGCGATGCCAATAAACTTTATACAGAACTGAGTATGCAATAAACAGCCACAACAACATAACTACTCTAATAAAATGCTCACTTTTATAAAACACACCTACAAACTATACTTCAATTTACTTATTCGATTTATAATTGATTTAGGAATAAGGTATACGCTTATTACCTTATTGATTGCTTGCGTGGGTGTAAGTGTATTATTCGCCACAGAAAATGTAATTATTGCTGTTCTGTTAAACTTCTTATTAGTAGCCCTTGTTTTAAGCTCTCGAAAAGACAAGCCCTTTTTAGCTTTACAATCTAAATACGGGAGTATCATCATTGGCATAGATTGTATTTTATTAAGCACCCCCATAATTGTACGTTTATTAATTGAGGGAAAACTAATGCATTTAGCAGTCTATATAGCATTGTTAAGTGTGCTATTTTTAACAGCACCACATATTGATAAAACTTCCGTCTTAAATTTTCCCTTAAAAAAAATAAGCCAACTTAACCTTATTATTAAATCAAATGTTAGAAAGAATTCTGTAGTAATGGCAAGTTTAATGGCACTATTACATTTCTCAGTATTTTTCAATAGCGAGCATCATATTCAGGTTTACATATACCAAGTATTCCTTTTATTTGTATGCCTGCTACCTAGCGAAGCGGATAATAGTTGGCACATCAAAATGTTTGGTTCACCCAAAAACATACTATTAAAAAGGCTGAAAGATTTAAGTACAACATTTGGTATAATTAGTATTGCATGCATTGTGCCTTTTATCCTTAGTAATACCCTCAGTTTTTATATAATCATTTCCTTATCAGGATTACTCTCCATCAATATAAATAGCATTACATCAACACTGTTTGCCTCCAATAAACTACTTACAATTATTACACATTTAGTTAGTGTAAGCTGCATTTTCATAAGTTTCAAACTGCCTTATATTTTAATATTTCAGCTCATTGTATTAACTGCACTAAGCTTTTACACATACAACGCACTTAAAAGTAGATACCAATGGTAGAGATTAATAAACTATCGAAAAAGTACAATAACTACGCTGTATTCGATAACTTTTCGCACAGCTTTAGCAAGGGCATTAACGGCCTAATTGGAAAAAATGGAGCTGGCAAATCCACTTTGTTTAACTGCATTTTTGGCACCGAAAAATATGAGGGAATAATAAATAGATCTTCATCCATTTCTTATTTGCCCTCTAACTTGTATTTCTACCCGCGCATTAGGGGCATTGAGTATATTGAGTTTATATGTGGCGCAAAAAAACAAAAGGTAGATTACACCAAATTAGAGCACTTAAATTCCTTTTTAAAGTTGCCACTAAAAAAATATGCGGCCAATTATTCTACAGGCATGAAACAAAAGCTTGCTTTACTTAGCTTCTATCTATCTAGCGCTGATATATTACTCTTAGACGAACCCTTTAACGGATTAGATATTGAAGCGCAACACATTTGTTCAGAACTAATGTTTCTATTAAAGAAACAATACGACACCATAATTATATCATCTCACATTACATCGCAACTTACCAATACATGCGACAAGATATTCTACCTCAATAATAGTGTCATTTCAAATTCATATCAGAAAAATAATTTCCATTTAATTGAGGATGATATCAACGCGTCGTTTACTGAAATAACAGATCATATTAAAAACTATTTATAAGTTCTCACATTAATAACTTAACACAAATATTTATCTTAAAATGCAATTCAATAAACTAACTACACTTCTCTTTCTACTCCTACCCTTTTATAATAGCTAAAGTAATACTCAAATATCCTTTAAAAATAGAAACTCATGATCAAAGAATTGACCAATTACATAGTATCGCCTCATCATTATATATCAAAATACACAAAACCATTGCTTGTTATTAAATGGATTCTATTTTTGCTATTTATTAATATTTCAATCAAATATCTAATCGCAATTAGCTTTGAAAAAACAGGATTAAGCGAAGCTATATTCGGTCATTTACAAAACTCTAACGAATCAAATTATCTCCTATCTCAAATTATCATATTAGCAGTTGCAGAAGAAATAATATTCAGAGCACCTTTAAAGTATAGCACCTTTATCCCTCCATTATTCCTGTGCTTAATACTAACTTTTACTCTAACAATTTTACGAAACTTTTTAGAAATAGAACATGTCCTTGCAAAGGTCTCCGCCATAGTTATT
Source organism: Saccharicrinis aurantiacus (assembly GCF_947489045.1). NCBI lineage: Bacteria > Pseudomonadati > Bacteroidota > Bacteroidia > Marinilabiliales > Marinilabiliaceae > Saccharicrinis > Saccharicrinis aurantiacus. The sequence continues at coordinate 726,214 of NZ_CANLCN010000001.1, read as the reverse complement.
CCTTTAATTCTTTCAACGTTATTCTATTTTGCTTTTAGAAAACATAAGTTTAATGATCTACTAAAATCTTTTTGGACTAAAAATTTTAAATATATTTTCTTTACAAGTGCGATTCTATTCTCATTACTTCACGCCATAGAGTTCGAAATAAATTCAGTTTTCGTTTTCATTATGGCTCTAATATTCTCTTCAAGTCAGTTTCTAGGCGCTTTAATATACAGTTTCGCTAGAATGAAAATTGGTTTATGGGCATCAATAGTAATACATATACTGTCCAATCTTGGAATTGATTACGTATGGAACCTAGGTGAATATTTATTAGAAACAATAAGTAGTCTTTAACTTTACAAACCAATTCCCTCACATTAATTACTTAACACAACCATTTATCTTAAAAATGCAATCCAATAAACTAACCACACTTCTCTTTCTCCTCCTACCCTTTTGTTTATCTGCCCAAACCATTGAAGGTCGTATCTCAAACAAGGAAACCAAAGAAGCCATTCCCTTTGTTAATGTGAGCCTAAAAGGAACCTATAACGGAACGGTATCAGATAGTAATGGCGATTATAAAATTAATATCCCTAGCAAAAAAACTTATACCCTATGTTTTAGCTGCATTGGTTACGAAACCTTAGAAATTGAGCAAGAGCAGCTCATAAAGCAGCCAAACATTACCTTACAAGCATCCCTTACCAATATTGGCGAAGTTGTGGTAATGCCCGATAGTACATTGCGTAGGTTTTTACGCAAGGCTTATAAAAAGATACCCGATAATTACCCATCAGAACCTAGCTCCTATGAAATTTTCTATCGCGAAGGATTAAAGGATAGCAATGCCAATTATTTGCGATTAACCGAAATATTGGGCACTGCCTATAAATCATCGTATAAAAATAATCAGGATGGCACCATTGAGGTGCATCAATCACGTAAGTACAACAATACTAAAAGAGCTAAAGAATTTAATCTGGTTTATTATGGGGGCATCCATTTAACGCATTCGTCAGATGATGTAAAAGCACGCACTGACTTTTTAAAGCCGCACAATAGTTACAACTACGAGCTAATTGGCATTGATAAATACAATGGTAGAGATGTATACATTATAGCATTTACGCCTAAACCCAATAGAATCAAAAAGAACTACGGTCGCTTTTATATTGATGCACAAACATTGGCTTACATAAAAATTGAGACACATTCTACCAATTATCGAGAAAAGAAACGCTATACTCAAAGACCTGGTTACAAGTGCCTAGGTATCGAATCTACCATTAACTATACCATAAAGGATTCCGTTGCTTATTTTCAATCAATACACCATGAAGAATCTGTAAAGAGAAATAATGACTCTATTTACACCACATTTGCCGATGCAGTGGTGAGTTCAGTACAAATAAACCTTGCTAAAAAAATCAAATACGATCAACAAATACCCATTTCATACATTCCGAGCGTTGAAGCAACAAACTATGCAAATAGCGACTGGAAAAATTACGCAACACTGGCTGATGTGATAAAACTAGATACTCTACAAACAAGTTCTGTTTTTAATGCCCCTGCTCCTAAACCAACATTTACTAGTATAGTAGTAAGTGTATTGCAACGCTTTGAAGTTTCGTTAGGAATTAGTTACGCAGCTTACCAAAAACAAAAAGGCTTACATCAGTTAAGCTACAATAATTTGCAATTTGAAAATCAAATTAACAACTCTGCTGGCAGCGTACTATACGCCTCATCTATTCTTCTTAAACTAACAAAACACCATGGAATTACCTACGATGATGTTTCCAACTTTGGCAGTGATAAAAATAAACTTGTAAACAACTATAGCCTGTGCTACAATTATAGGCTACCTGTTAAAACAATAGGCAAAAATATTTTTATTGATACTCAGCTAGGATATAGCTGGCTCAACTATGGTCAATATACAGGTAAAAGTAAAATAGTGGAGGATTTTAAGTTCGGAGGCAAATCCTTTAATTCAAATGATGTAAAAGCTTACACGGGTTTAAAACAAAATGGATACCAAGCCAATATTAGTGGACTATTTCAAGTAACAAACATACTTTACTTCACTGTTGGTGGAGGATATTTTTCACCCAACAAAACAGAAGAAACACTATACTTTAAAGAAGCAAATGGATTTTTTAAAACAACAGCTAATGAACCATTAAACAATGCCAATATCGAGTACACAATAAACAACAATGCAAGTACCAAAAGTGGTGTTATTAATAATAATTGGCAAGTTTATATGCGCATAGCCATTGTATTATAATTGAAAGGTACAGCACCTCATCTTTCAAATCGCTTCACATTAACTTCAATTGGTATATCAGCTGAATTCAGAATGCTATCCACCATAAGGGCAGAAAAATAAGGAGCGAGCATAACCCCTTTAGCTCCTAATCCATTGAAAATGGCTACTGATCTAAAGTTATTATTATATCCTAAAATGGGTCTGCGGTCTTTTACCGTAGGGCGCACTCCTGCATGCTGATTTACCACTTTGTAAGGAACATCAATAATCTTCTCCAGCTTCAGCTTGAGTTCTTCCAAGGCTTCATTTGTGTTTCGTTCACTTAAATCTTGCCAATTATAAGTGGCGCCAACTTTAAAATAATGATTACCCACAGGGAGCACAAACATGTTTTTGTTTAGTATTTTATCTTGAGGCAATTCTTCAGAATAAATAGTCAACAACTCTCCTTTTACAGGCTTCATCATCTCTAAATCGAAAAACGGATTATCCGTAACTCCCACGCCCTCGCAAAAAACCACCTTTGTATATTCTTTCCCTTTCCAGGTGCAACTATTCTCGCTTGCTACAAAATCATCGTAATTAATAGTAGCCTCTATAAAACAATCTAAAGCTTTCCATTTTTGTTGCAAGGCATCCAACATTACATTTAAATCAACGTAACCGCCTTTATTTACTATACCCGAACCATAAAAAGGTTTTAAGCCTCTCTCACTTATTGCATCACTCGGATCAGCCAAATAAGATGTAAGCGTATTATCCTCACTAATCTTATTCGTCCAAAAATCAAATTCCTCCTGACTAAGCAACTTCGATATGGCTACATTGTAATAGAATTCGCTTTGCAAATCGCGCTCCAGCTCCTTATAAAAGGTATGCATAAAAGGCAAACACTCCTCCACTGCCCAACTTTTGTTCAGCCGGCGAAATACAATCGGATTAATCATTCCTGCCGCTACCCTACTTGCCGTTGGCTTATTGCCACTAACAATGGTAAAGTCAACCCCCTTTTTATACAACTGATACGCTAGTGTGGCACCCGCTAAACCATGCCCTACAATTAATATGCTCATGCTTCATTCTATTTGAGTTGTTAAAACAAGCCTAGTGCAAATTGGTTCTTCAGTTGAGCAAATACTGCAGTAGTAATGGCATCAAAACAGAAAAGCCGTAACTACAAATATGCGGTTACGGCCATCCCGATCTCTAAAACTATTATTGAAGTTGTTTAATAATCCTTACTTTATGTCCTTCATCTCTTTTTGCATGCGCGTAAAAAACGGTTTTAATTCAGCATTAGTTTTACCTGTGATCTCACACATCGTCTGCTTAAAAGCAGCATTTATCTTATTTAACTTCGGCTTAAACTCTTCTTGGTTCAAATCGCCGTTTTTCTTCGCCTTATAAATGGCTTGCAATTCTGTTACGTATTCCGACCGTTCTTTGGTTAAGGTCTTCTTTTGCTTTTTATCTAAATCAAATTCCTCAACTGCTGCTTTAATAAAGTACTCCGACTTCTTTTCTGCAGGCGATTGTGCAAATGACACCATAAATAATGTTGCTAATACTAAACTTGCTAAAATTCTTCTCATATCTCCTCCTATTAGTATGTATTAATAATCTGTATACAAATAAACAAGCTTTATCAATAATGCAATTGCTCATTTTTATCTTCCAATAGCAGTATTTTACCCAATAATTGCTGATCACATGATATTGATATCGGGATAAACCTTTCAATATTTTTAAGATTGCCAATTAATCCTCATTTTAGCAAAAAATTAACTGCATGTCTGAATTAAAAATATACAAAGCTTCCGCTGGATCGGGAAAAACTTACACCCTAACCAAAGAGTACCTTTTTCTATTATATGCCGAGCCAAGCAATTACAGACAAACATTAGCAGTTACCTTTACAAACAAGGCTACGGCCGAAATGAAGCATCGTATCCTTGAAAAGTTATTTCAAATTGCCAGTAATAAATCAAACGATTATGTAGATGATTTGTGTAGTACATTTAAGCTTTCTGAAACAGATGTTAGAAAAAGAGCACGTATTTATTTAAGTCACCTACTACACGACTTTTCTAACTTTTCGGTAAGTACCATTGATAGTTTTTTTCAGCGAATAATAAGATCCTTTGCACGTGAAGCAGGCTTAGATAGCAGCTTTAAAATTGAACTGAATACAAATAAAATATTACAAAAAGCCATTGATCACCTATTAATGAAGGTGGATTTGCCCGAGAATAAAAAACTCAAAGAATGGCTGATTCTGTTTGCCGAGCAAAAACTGAACCTAGGTAAGCACTGGAGTTTAAAAACCGACCTTAATAAATTGGGTGCCGAACTGTTTAACGAGATTGTACAATTCAACAATCAATCTATTCATAATTTATACGATGACTCAGATACTTTGGCCAATTATCTAAAAAGCATCAACGCCATTATTAAGGATTTTGAGGATAAAATTAAAACCATTGGAAATGAGAGCTGTGATGCGATAAAGAAAATCGGACTAGAGTTTGAAGATTTCTATTATAAAGGCGCCGGAACAAGTAAGTACTTTGAAAAGCTTAGGAGTTTAACTGATATCACGCCTGATAAAAACAAAAGAGTGCTCACCTTAATTGACGAGCCTACTAAATGGGGACGCAAGGACAACTCAGCACAAACGACTAGCCAAATAGAAGAAATATATCCGCTTCTCAATAAAAACCTTAAGCAGGCGCTAAATATTATTGAGCAAGATCTTGAAAAATACATCACCGCTCTTTTAATAAAACAGAACTATTTTGCACTGGGTATTATTAATCAAATATCTGAAGAGATAAAGCAAATATGCCGAGACGAGAGTTTATTTTTAATTGCTGATGCTTCTAACTTTTTAAATAAAATCATTGATCAAAACGACACGCCTTTCATTTATGAGAAGATTGGCACACACATCAATAATTATATGATTGATGAATTTCAGGATACTTCTAAATTACAATGGAACAACTTTAAACCACTCATTGAACACTCGCTTTCTACGGCTAACAAAAGCCTTATTGTGGGCGATGTAAAGCAGTCGATATATCGCTGGCGTAATTCCGATTGGAATCTTCTGAACAGCGAAATAATGCACGATTTTGATTACAACTTAAATACCCTAGATTACAATTACAGAAGTGCGGCAAATGTAATTAAGTTTAACAACACCATTTTTTCACACGGCGTTATATTTCTTCAAAATGCCTTTAATACAGTATTCGAAAGCAAGCTAAATACCGAGGAACCCTATGCCGATGATTTAAAGCAAAAAATCATAAATGCCTACTCAAGCGTTCATCAGCATATTGGTGCTAACAACCTCGATAGTGGCGGAAATGTACAAGTAAATTTCATTGCCAAAAAGGAAGAAGAGAATTACACTGAGCAGATGCTTCCGCGATTAACGGAGGCCATTTTTAATGCCAAAGAAAATGGTTTTGATTACAAAGACATTTGTATTTTGGTACGTAAAAAAGGAGAAGGTGAGATTGTTACCAAGAGTTTACTCTCTGGAGAATACGCACCAAACGGAGAACCCATCCCTGTAATCTCCAACGAATCGTTGTTCTTATCATCATCTAGTGCCATCCGTTTTATTGTAGCGCAAGTAAAATATTTACAAAACACCGATAATAAAATTATACGTTCAGAAATTATACTTCTGAAAAACTTACTATTTAATGATAGTAATGAATTGCAACAGGAGATTGGACAATTTTTGAATGATAGTGACGATCAAGATAACTGGATTGACACACTTTTAACACAAAAACAAAAACCACTATTAGAATTAGTTGAATATTTAGTAAACCAATTACCAACTGCGGTTAAAACTGAGCAAGGAACCTTTTTACAGGCTTTTATCAATTGTACCAATCAATTTATTGCAGATGCATATCCGAATATTAGTGCCTTTATTGAATGGTGGGATGACAAAGGAATTTCCGAATCTGTTGCCATTCCGGAGGAGCAAGATGCCATAAAAGTGATGACGATTCACAAGTCTAAAGGGCTTGAATTTGAGGTTGTGCTTCTCCCTTTTTGTAATTGGCCTTTAGATGCCGAAATAAAGTCAGGTACAATTTGGTGTGCTCCAAAAACGGAACCATTCAATAACATCAAACTACTTCCGCTTAATTACACCTCAAAATTGCAAGATTCTGTGTTTAAACAAGAATACTTTACTGAGCTACTTTATCAATATGTTGATAGTATTAATATGCTTTATGTGGCATTTACCAGAGCTTGTAAATCCCTAATTACCTTCAGCAATAAGCCTACAGACACAGCATTTAAGAAGGGGCTTAATTCAATTGCTGATTTACTCTACTTCACCATTAATAACTCAAGCGCTTTGCATACTGAAGATGATGAAAAAGTGGCTCTTAATGAATATTTCGACACAGAAAGCATCGCTTTTAATTATGGCGAACTAAAAATGCAAGCTTCATCACACCATACAGAAAGCGAAATTACTACCCAGAAACTAGAGCCCTTTAACAATCGCCTATTAGAGGATGGTGAAATAAGCATCAAAAGAAATGGCGATCAATATTTCAACACCGATGGAACTACCAGTAAAGTTGATTACGGAAAAATAATGCACTCCGCTTTTGAATATATCCAAACCAAAGAAGACATTAGTTTTGCCTTGGATAAGTTAGTATTTGAAGGAAAAATAAACCACACTGAAAAGCAGAATTTAACAATAGAAATTGAAAACCTCTTAAATAAAGCGGAAGTATCTGAATGGTTTAATGGCGCTAACGAAATAAAAAACGAAGTTGATATCTTAGCTAAAAACAGTACCGCTCGTCCTGATAGAGTAGTTATTGCAAAAGACAAAACATACGTAATTGATTATAAGTTTGGTGAACTAGAAGATGCATCCCACACAAAACAAATACTGTTTTACATACAACAGCTCAACAAAATGGGCTATAAAAATGTAATAGGCTACATTTGGTACATTAGTCTGGATAAAATTACGGAGGTAAAGAATGAAGCGATACAAGGTTCTTTATTTTAACTGAATAACGACAATGAAATTATTAAAAAATAAACAGCTATAAATATTTCATTTACAATATAAAAACATTAATTTTGCGCCCGATTAATATAATCTGCATGTAATCTCTTATTAAACAAGTTGTTTACGTAATATTGCATGTATTTGTTAAATGCTTAAGATTTATTAAAATGGATTTAATTAAAGTTGCTGAAAGCGCATTTAAAACTGATACTGCAGAATGGCCTGCTTTTGGATCAGGGGACACAGTTTCTATTTCTTACAAAATTAAAGAGGGAAATAAAGAGCGTATCCAAATTTTTAAAGGAGTTGTTATCCAAACTAAAGGTACAGGAGCTACTAAAATGGTAACTGTTCGTAAAATTTCTGGTAACATTGGTGTTGAGAGAATTTTTCCAATCAACTCACCTTTAATTGACAATGTAGAAGTAAACCGTCATGGTAAAGTACGTAGAAAACGTATTTACTATCTACGTGATTTAACTGGTAAAAAAGCCAGAATCAAAGAAAGAAGATTATAAGTTATTCTTCATAAAGGTACCGCAATCTGAAAAGTTTGCGGTATTTTTTTGCCCATTTTTTTTAGCTGTAGATTCTCCGCCAAGAGCTTAATTAAATTCCAATCGTACAAACATAAACTAAGAGAAATATTCTCTCTAAATGTATTTATACAAAAAAAGGAAAGCTACCATTGTAACTTTCCTTCTTCTAACCTAAACCCTAATCTATGAAAAAAAACTTCTTATGTCTGTTTTGTATGTTTGAGTTCTTTTAAAAATCGGAATGCCGAAACGACATTCCGATCTAAACCTAAACCCTAACCTAATCTATGAAAAACTCTCTCATGCTCTTCGTAATAGTATTTATCAAAGCCTATGCCAATAATTACCCAAATACATTCCTTTAACTTCTATTAATACAATTGAGTATTCAATTGCTTAATCTTCTCAATATTTAACATCATCTTTATTTTTGAGAGCCCCTTTAGTACTTTAATATAAGAGTAAATGAAACTTGAAGGATTTCAAGTTCATAAATATTCACTCATTTACAGATAGAGAAAAATTACTAAAACCCATTATTTTTATCATAAGCGTTAACGTGATATAATATTTATTTAAAAGTATCAAATTACTTTAATACCTGTTTTATTGGTAAAGTTATTGTAAAGCACTTGCCATATGAACAACATAACTAATACACGCAAGTGTCCTTTAATACGAATTAAGGACTTGAGGAAACATGGGCTTATAATAATTGGGCTGCTTTTTTTAACTAATATTTATGCACAAGAACCAACCGAGCGTTTTGAACTTGATGCTCCAACAAAAACTACCGGTATAATCAACAACCTAGGAATTCAGCTATTCAATACTGCTGGTTACGATGATATAGAAGCAAGTTTTTGGGCTTCTGTGAGTAATAACCCTCGTCACAACGTAAACTTACGTTTATCACACCACAGGTTTGAAGGAGAATATTTCGGAATTGGACTGGGTTATGGATATGAATTTTATGCCAACAACCATTTATTCCTACCCTACTCAACGTACAATCACAATGTAGAAACTTGGAATAATGGAGCTCTTGTAAACGGTTTATATTACTCATATGGCGGTAGGTTTGATTTTGCAGTAGGTACAACTACCAATTTTACAAGAGGTACATATTCTAATAATTCTTTATGGCTTGATGCATACTACAACATAAAAGCTTTAGGTGGAATTCAACTGGGGGTAGAATATTGTGTAATGGCAGATACTAAAGATGTATACTGGGGTATTATTTTACAAAAAACACTCTGGAGAAGAAACAAATAACTTAGCGATATAAACTAAATAGCCCCTAGTAAATCAATAGACTTACTAGGGGCTATTCTTTTATAATAAACTGAATTAGTCTTGTAAAACTAATAGTCTACAAAGACTGTCCGTTATATTCTCCCGTTAAGGACTCTAGGAATTCAGTAATCAATGTAATTTCCTCTTGTGTTACATTTTCTTTTACTTGATATTTAGCCATTGCAGAAACAGCTTCTTCCAAGCTATTTGCCGAAGCATCGTGAAAATATGGAGCTGTTAAAGCAATATTTCTTAAGGTTGGTGTTTTCTGCTTAAAGTTATCCTTTTCATCACCTGTGAATTTTGCTCTTCCCTTATCTGCAGTTTCAATACTAGAACCTCTTAGCGCAAATCCATTATCAAATATACCCATGTGCTCAAACGACTGTCCTCCTATTGCTTCACCAACGTGACAACTAACACAACCTACTCTTTTAAATACATCATAACCCTCAGCCTGACGGACAGTAATCGCATCTTTATCACCTTTTAAATATTTATCAAATGGCGCATTGGGAGTTACTAAAGTTTTTTCAAACTCAGCAATAGCATCAGTAATTGAATTTTGAGTGATTCCTTCTGTATATAAATTAGCAAATTGCTTTACCAATTCCTTATCAGCACTTAAACGCTCTACAATATCATCAAACGAGTTATTTCCCATTTCTTTGGCATCCATTGGAGGTCCGGCAGCCTGAGCTTGTAAATCATGTGCACGACCATCCCAAAACTGAGCTAAATTATAAACTGCATTATAAACAGTTGGGGAATTAATAGGCCCTTCTTGATCATGAATACCGATAGAAACTGGTAATTGGTCTGTACCACCCTTTGCCAAATCATGACAAGTTGCGCATGAAATTGTGTTATTCGCAGATAAACGCGTATCGTGAAACAATTGATTACCTAAAGCAACTTTATTTGCATCTACAGCAAACTCCGTTTCAATTGGTCTAATTGGTTCTAAGGCAAATTCAGCAGAAGCGCTCATCGATTTATAGTTATTCATTCTCTCATGAGCAACCCATTTTTTAATAACTTCAGCCTCATTTTTCTTAATATTAGCACCCCAGTGAATAGCAGTATAGGGTTTAGGAGGCATTGTATTGGCATCAACCGCATGCTCAATCTTTGCTAAATCAACTTCTCCAACCAATCCGTCATTCTCTAGCGTAGCCACTACATCATCTAATAACAGACTTCGCTTTCCGAATTCCATATCCTTTTTAATTGTTTCTCCAATAATAGGAAGTACTGAATATGGTGGAGCAACCGAATTTACGGAGTGACATGCCATACAGTCATTATCTTTCAATACGGCTAGAGCCTGGTTTCTTACCGATTCCGTAGCGTGTTCCAGATGATATGTGTGATCACTAAATAAATTGTAAGCAATTGGAATCATAATAACTACGATAGCCAAAATAATAATAAGCTTTTTGTTCTTCATTCTTTAATATGTCTATTTTTTATTTTAAAGGTAATTATAAGCTTGGTATACTACATAGAAATAGTCAATTGAAGGATACGGCTGCAAAAATAAAAAATATAAATCATTAATTAAACAGCTCGAACATTGTTAATTAACAATTAAAACAACCTTAAGAAAAGACAAAAAAAGCCGGCTTTACCCCTAAAGCCGGCTTCTAACCTATAATTAACCTATATTAATAAATCCACTTCAAATTTAGATATCAAAATGGAATCTATTACAATTTAACATTCAACTTAAAGTTGAATTACAGTACCTCATCAAGAGGTACATATGGAATATCAAAAGCATCTGATACAGCCTTATAAACTACATCACCTTTGATAATATTTAATCCTAATCTTAAGGCAGAATCCTCTTTACAAGCTTGCTCCCACCCCTTATTTGCTAATTTAATGGCATAAGGAAGTGTTGCATTTGTAAGTGCCATGGTAGATGTAAACGGAACTGCACCTGGCATATTAGCAACTGTATAATGAATAATATCATCAACCATATAAGTTGGATCTTGATGCGTGGTAGGTTTTGACGTTTCAAAACATCCACCTTGATCTATTGCCACATCCACCAAAACTGTTCCTTGTTGCATAGTCGGCAACATATCACGCGTAATCAATTTCGGAGCTTTTGCTCCAGGAATCAATACTGCACCAATAATTAAATCAACATTCTGAACAAACTCACGCATACGCATTTCGTTTGGAACTAAAGTTTTCACATTAGCAGGCATAATATCATCTAACTGACGTAATCGCTCTAAGCTTAAATCCATAATAGTTACATCAGCACCTAATCCTGCAGCCATTTTTGCCGCCTGAGTACCTACTATTCCACCACCGATTACTAATACTTTGGCCGGAGGTACTCCTGGAACTCCGCCTAACAACACCCCACGTCCGCCATAAGTACGCTCTAAATACTTAGCGCCTTCTTGCGTAGCCATTCTTCCTGCTACTTCCGACATAGGTATCAACAAAGGTAACTTTCTATCCGGAGTTTCAACCGTTTCATAACTTAAACAAACCGCTTTTTGCTCAATCATAGCCCTAGTTAATGGCTCACACGAAGCAAAATGGAAATATGTAAATAATAATTGATTTTCTTTAATCAATTTATATTCTGGTTCTATTGGTTCTTTTACCTTCACAATCATATCTGCAATGCCATAAACATCTTCGATAGTTGGTAAAATTTTTGCGCCCGCTTTTTCATAATCCTCATCAAAAAAGTCGGTACCTATACCTGCTGTTGATTGCACATAAACAGTATGTCCTGCTTTAACCATCTCCAAAACCCCTGCTGGAGTCATACCGACCCTATTCTCGGCTGGCTTTATCTCTTTAGGAACTCCTATAATCATAGCTTAACGCATTAAAAAGTTATTGTTGTTTTTAAGTATTAATGATGTTTCAAATTAAATAAGAAGTTTGAATTTGAGAAATGAATATTATCACTGAAAAACGATGTTTAAAATCATATTATTAAACAAGGGGGTTGTTTGCAATATTTTTATATTATAAGCCATTTTAAAACATACAAACAGGGGTGTTTGTGAAATAAATGCACTTTTATAGATAAAATACACCCATTACGCACCCCTAACTCACAAAAAGAATCATTTTAAATACCCCGCTCCTATTTTATTAATATATCGCGCAAATACTTTTCACTTTTTGCTCATAAATGATAAAACGGCTTTATAGTATTTCCACTCTAGTACTCTCGCATTAACGCATATAGCTTTTTGATAACAGAATAATGAGAATTCATAAAAGATCATGATGGATTCAATATAAATTAATTAATTTTAATAAAGTCTATCATTACCATAGTAGTAGCACTCATATACAGATTAATAACACGCGTATTATGAAAACAAGAACCAACAAATCATTAATCGCATTATTCCTTTTCTATATTTTACTCTCGGTTAATGCAACGGGACAGAAATTTAATGGTCAAATCAGCTTTACAAGCGGAGCCCCTTGCTCCAACGTAAAAGTTGACATATATAATAATATTAATCCAGATAAGGTTTCAAGCACAACGAGTGACGAAAATGGAAACTATGCACTTGACCTCTCTGATATTTTTTCGAAGCACATTAAATATGCCTATGCTGTGGTTGACTGGCACTCTCAAATTATGAATTTTAATGTGGCACTAAAGAGTCAATCTAAATTAAGACTTGCCATCTATGACATTTCAGGAAGAGAAATTGACTTAATTATAAACAAAGATTTTGGTGCAGGTGTACATCAATTCTCGTATAACTGTTCAAACATAAAAGACTTTCTTGAAAACAAAATGTACTTTGTCAATTTTAAGTCTTCAAATAATAGCAAAAGTGTAAAGCTAATTCAGGCAGTAACTAATAGACTCGATTTCTACATTGAGGAATCAAATAGTAATGATTTAAGCACAACCGATTATAACAACTCCCTTTTTACAGCAACAATAAGTGGTGAAGGATTTCCTACCCACACAATACGCAATTTAAAGGCAAGCAATGAAACACAAAACTTCATTATTAATAAGGACACATTCTTACCTTTCCAATGCGGTCAGAAGTTTATAGAACAGCATAATGGCGATAAGAACATTCCATTTTATATAAAGGGCATCAACCTTGGAGCTGCAATCCCAGGAACTAGTCCTGCAGAAATGGCTCCCTCTAAAGAGTTATATGCAAAATGGTTTAAGATGATGGCCAACGCAGGCTATAATACAATTAGAATTTACACCATTCATTACCCTCGTTTTTATGAAGCCCTAAAGGAATTTAATGATGCCAATCAAGGAACTCCACTATACTTGATGCCAGGCGCATGGCTTGATGAGGAATATGAAAAGCCTACCGATTTTTATACTAGCGAAATTTGGTTCGTGAGAGATATAAATGAGAGTACCGAATTTGAAAAAATGCCATTAATGGATTACTTCGATGAACGAATTAGAGAAGCTATAGACGTAATACATGGAAATGCCAATTTACCCGAAAGATGGGGATGGGCATCAGGAAACTATACTGCAGATGTTTCTGAGTGGGTTATTGGCTACATAATTGGAAGAGAAATTTCTCCACACGAAGTAATCGAAACAGATGACGCCAATCCTGATATCAACTCTTACAATGGATTATCATTTAGTATTAACAATGCTAGTCCTACCGAGGCATGGGCTACAGAGCGCTTAGACAAAGCTGTTAACTACGAGATAGAAAAGTACAACCAACAGCATCCCATCAGTTTTTCAAGCTGGCCAACTTTAGACCCTTTGGATCATCCCACCGAAATAGGAGATGAAGATCTCACACAAATCGACCTAAACCACATAAACGAAGACAATGCCCCAGCAGGTTACTTTGCTAGCTATCATGCTTACACGTATTTTCCTGATTTTATATCATGTGATCCAGACTACCAAGAATATAGCGACTATGAAGGCTCAAACAGTTACTTAGGCTATTTAAACGATTTAAAAAACCATTACAATAACCGTCCCCTATTGATAGCCGAATTTGGTATACCCAATGGTTGGGGTGTTGTTAGATATAGTTCAAATGAAATGCATCAAGGGGGTGCCAATGAAGAAACTCAGGCTGCACAAACAATAAGAATGATGCATAACATTAAAGATGCAGATTGCGCAGGCGCAATACAGTTTGCCTGGATAGATGAGTGGTTTAAGGTAACCTGGATTTATCAGGAAAATGTAAATCCAGATACTCGATTACATTGGCATAATCTGTATAATCCAGAACAAAATTTTGGAATGATTACCTATATTCCTGAGGAAGCAGAATATTCAAATTACGATCAAGATTCCAAATCAGAAAAAATCAAAAACATTAAGCTAGATTCTGATATTGAAGGCTTCTACATTCAACTAGAACTTAAATCAGAACTTACAACAACAGATACTCTTTGGTTAGCATTGGATACCTACGATAAAAATAAAGGTGAGTCTATATTACCTAATAAAGAACCCGTGAATAATAGAGCTGAATTTTGTGTGAGACTTACTAATAAAGGAGGCAATTTATTTGTTACCAAGGCCTATGACATGTTTGGTATTGGCCTTGAAGGATACCCTGTTGAAGGTCAACATTTCTATTCTACAAAAAGTGATGGCTTAGGCTGGAATAAAGTATTATGGCGAAATAAACAAGAAGATGACTATTGTGCCGGAAGCGAATTTGATGCCAGCAAATTAAAATTAAGAGAAGGCAAAAACCCAATTAGAGAAGATGCTGTAATTATTAACGAAAACATTATTACCATAAAACTACCATGGCCCATTATTAACTTCAATAATCCTGCTCAAATGGAAGTTATGGATATATTAGATTATGAACCTAGAAGAGGTACTGGAAAAAACAACAAACAAGTAGAAACGTCTGATGGAATTGCGGTTACTGTTTTCTTTGAGGATTCAATGATTGAAACAGAAAGGTATAAATGGGAGAAATGGGATTCCGGTTCAATGCCATATACCAAAGAACACGTAAAATCCTCATTCTATATTATCAAAGAATCGTTAAAAAAATTTGAAACCTACTTTGAATAAAACAAATTTAAGTAACTAAAATGCCCTATAATTAAATGAGGTTATAACTACCTCAAATGGTTCTTGTTCTTCAACAGGAGATTTAATCAACCAAAGATTCATCCTGAACTTAGCTTGCTTTAGATTAAAGGCTTTTGGCCTTCTAAAAACACTATTCTGAAGCAAATTGAGAGGGTTAGTAGCATAACTACTTATGAAAATACTATCAGAGTACACCTTAAAAATGTGCTTCGTTTCATCTTGCACCTTGGGCAAATCGAATCTATTAACAATAAAGTCTTTATTAGAGTGTACTACATGCTGAGCATTTAACCCCTCAGGTACATTCCATTTAGATAACTCAAAATCAATTTCATTATAGGATGGTGGATTTTCCGTATCATATAAAAATAAGCCAAACACAACATTATTCGGTATAGTATTATTACTGTAGAAACTAACCTCGTAAACCCCTTCTTTCAATATAGAATCTGTAATCACTTCTGCACACGACCAATGTGTTTGTTTCTTTTTTAAACTTAGGTGAAGGTTTCCTAATCGATCTACAAAAACATTTTTCTTGTGCAAACCAAAATAATTAGGTCCAGGCCCAACCTTTATACTAGTCACCTTCTCAACCCACAAAAAATTGCTGAATCTTATCAAACCATCCTCAGCTATATAGCACTGACTTTTAGCTTCGGTAAAAAGCATACATGAAACATAAAACAACAGAAGCCTTAGAATCATAAAGTCAATTTTAATAATCTACGAACTAGTTCAATTTTTATCAAAATTAAATGCACGTACCTCTTTTAATAGCTCATCATGCTCAATCACAATATGCGACACCAACCATTTTTTCATGAAAATAATTATTCGAGGAATGATGGTGGTATTACGCATTCTATACTCTTGTTGAAATTGTTTTAACTTTTGATGAAAATATTGATGATGCTCTTTATGTAAATCCTCATTTGTATAAGCAACTTCGTGCATAACATTTTCTTCGAATTCAAAAACACTAACATACTCTGTGAGTACATCTAAAAGAAATTCTACATCAACAAACTCTTCAGACATTGAATTACTAGTACTTATTACATCCTTAAACTTACGGTCTTGGGCACATAATAGGTCTAGAATCATCTCTACTCTTCCGCTAATATTATTTTGTTGTAATTCCATCTTCAAGTATCGCTTTTAAATCCTTTACGACTCATTTTACCCCAACCCTTTCTTTTTCCTCTAATAAAAAAGTCGAAATTCCCTGCTAAAGCAAAAATTACATTTAGTGGATGATATATTAAGATTTCTAGTATTGATATTAGAAATATTTTAAACATAAAACTTACACCCTTATATCTATCATATAGATATTTCTCAGAAAATACAGAAAATGCAGAATAAAGGACAGAAAATGCGAGAACGAAAATCGTATATAATAACACAAACTTTAAATTAATACGTCCCAAAGCAGACATAATGATAAAGTAAGTAATACCAATAAACTCAAAAACCGGACCTAACCATTCAAACATTACCCAAAATGGGAATGCAATTAAACCTACTCTGCCATATTTAGGATTACCAAACATTTTACGGTGTTTTGATAAAGAATCTATCAACCCTCTGGTCCACCTATTTCTTTGACGATATAGAACACCCAGGCTATCGGGAACTTCAGTCCAACAAAGCGGATCCGGGATAAAAGCAATTCGATAGGGAACTTTTTCTACCTCATGCATATATTTTCGCATACGTATTACTAATTCTAAATCTTCACCAACAGTACTTGTATCATAGCCGCCCACTTTTTGCACCAAATCCTTATCAAATAAGCCAAAAGCGCCAGAAATAATTAATAAACCATTAATTCTACTCCAAGCCATTCTGCTCAAAATAAACGCTCTAAAATACTCTAGAATCTGAAATTGTGCCCATATATTCTTAGGAAAAACAACTTTCGTAAGTTGTCCATTCTCAACTGTACAAGAATTAGCCACGCGTATAACCCCGCCTGAGGCTATTACCTTTTTCATTCCATACTCCTCAAGAAAGGGTTTAACCATACGATATAGAGCATCGGGTTCTATAATGCAATCAACATCGATACCCAAAAATAAATTGGAGCGAGAAATATTAACTCCGGCATTTAGGGCGTCCCCCTTCCCATTATTCTCTTTATCAACTACAATTAGATTACTATAACTAGGGTTTGTCGATTTATATACACCTCGAACATTAGCTGTTTTTATAACGTGTTCATAAGCATAATTTATTTTAACTAATTGATATTCTTGAATAACTAATTTCAAACTATCATCAGTACTACCATCATTCACTACAATAACTTCAAGACTATTATAATGTAATGAAAGGAGACTCCTTATATTGTCAACAATACTCATTTCTTCATTATAACAAGGGGCAATAATGGAGATTGATGGTAAAACCTTAAACGTAGCTATCTTGGTGAAGTCAAAATATTTATTTCTGCGAGTATAAAACCTTAACTCAATACTGGATATAACACCAATGAGCAAATAGGATATGAATAACAGCGACCCATAAATGAAGAAAAAAACATTAAATCCTTTATGTAGATATTCGATCCATTCCATAATTAAACGCCTATGTGTATATCTGCAACTTCTCTTAAAACCACCTTAATATCAGAGTCCTCGCTCTTATAAAATTTACTAATCCTATCAAATCTTTCTTTAAATAATATTCGCATCGATTCTAACTTAACCTGTAAACACCCTTTAACAATGGCTTTCTCAAGTAAGTCGTAGAGTCTATTATTATAGATACCGTACGAACTTTTCAGAATCATTAGTTGTATTCGGTCATTTTCTTGAAAAAAACGATCTACAATAATATCAGCAGCTTCATCTTTTGGTACTAGATTCAAAAACGCATCCCATGCTAAATAATTAATCGTATAATCCTCATTGCCTATAAAATTCAAGATTAAGATTAAACTTTTTCTACTCTTACGATATCTATATTTTGATAAGATTAACCCTACAATGATTTTCCTCTTAATAGGAGATGCTAAGAAGTCGTGATAATCAATATTCATCTTAAAATTTTTAATTACCGCGCTTACAATAAAATTGATATCTAAGAGAGAAAGATCGTGAGATGTACCAACAAACTCAGCTAATTTATTGTCGCCCTCCACCATTCGTATCAAAGCTGCATAAGCATCGCTTCTTAATGCAAAATTATTAGATTTTGAATATTTAAATAAGCAATCTATATAACGCTGTTCCTTTATCCTTAAATAGGAGATGAAACGCATTGCCAAAATCCTATCACTTAAGTGATAAGAATACAAGAATTGATCTATATATTTTTCAATATTAATTTCCTTTATTAATTGCTTAAATTCTTCACTATGGTTTTCAGCAACCATTTCTTGTACCTTGGCAATAGACAAAAAAAAGGCCTCTACCCTCATCTTCTGATTCCCAAAGCGCTTCATTGTTTTTCGTAATCCATCGCGCTCTGCCTTGGTTTTATATTTATCAGCGTATAAATATTCTACAATTACATTTACATATAAGCTTGTTAATCGAGGTAAAAGGTTAGCCACCCTAGCTCTTTTGTAGGTAATATAACTACTCATTAGAACAAAGCCCAATACTCCGCCTGCACATATAAAAATAAAATAGCCTACTAAAATAGTCCACCATTCAAGATGGATAAAAGGATTAATATATTGCGCTCCGTTTATAGTAATACTTGGCAAGAATAATAAGTACAGTATCACAAAAGGAATTAGTAAAAGAACCACCCGAATAATCCACTTTATATAATGTAGTATATGTAATGAATATATCTGTCGCATAATCAAAACCTATGTTTAAAAAGAATATCAAAAATAAACCTATCTCGATAATAATTTTTTCTAATCTCTTCATGACCGTAACCTATCGACAACCTTAATTCGTTGGTTTTTCCAATTGCCGTATTTCTCTGTAAGCTAAATCTATAAACATTATGCCATTCATTATTTTTTCCTATTACATAAAAATACAAATCGTCAGGTGAATTGCCATAACCAAGCTCTGTACCCCAATAACTTATAGGATTGCGTCCGTACATACGTGCATTGAGTATACCCATAAAGTTATAACCTCCATCTTTTAAGGCGACATAAGGTCTTGCGCTAATCCACCAATTAGAGATATATTTTGCCATGGAGGCAGTAAAAACGATAGCATCACTACTCGGAAAATTAAGATATCGCGCACCTAAACTCGCCTCATAACCTCTTCCGAAAGGCATGTAGTATTCAAAACCTAATTTATGTTTTGAAAATAAGTTATTATTGAAACCAAAACCGTAGTTGGCGTAAAAATAGTTACCGTTGGAGAAGTTATGATACCAATCAACTTCAGGTTGATAATCTTGTAAATCAAATCGATTGGCATAATTTAAACGAACTATCCAGATATCCTTACTATTTCTCAATCCATAATCTACATAACCTAGATGCTGCGGATCAATCGATTCTTGATCAAACATCTCTAATCGATAATAAAACGAAACAACATTAGATTTATCTAAATTCATTAGATAGTTATATAAATCACTTACATCGGCTGAATCTAATAAATTGGGTTGTTGAATTATACTACGTATTCCGGCGGAATATTGTTTTAAGCCCTTATAAGCCAGAGCTTCTTTCATTGTTAGGTTATGCTGATTATCATATTCGTTTTTCTCTGCTATTTTAATTGTTTTCAACAATTCAGAATATTCGCTATTCCACAATAACACATTTAACCACGAATCATATAGATTTGATGTTTTAGGATCGTTATTATATACCTTTGTAATCTGATTTTTAGATTTATCAAACTCACCTTGCCAAGCATATACATTTGCAATAAACAGTCGAACATCATCTCTGGAAGAATCTAAAGTAAGGGTTTGTTGTGCTTTTGCAATAGCATCTGTGTATTCACTAACTCTTGCATGATTGATAGCAACATTGAATAAAGAATCAATATTTACTTGCGCATTACAGTTTAATGTAATCCAAAATAACAGTATTAATAAGCTTATATTTTTACATTTTTTTCTCATTCATTTACTAAAGTAGTAAAAAATTGTATTTGATCAACTAAACCATCTGGAACAAAAGGCTTATTAATCACTTTAGTAGCTCCTGCTTCAAGTGCTCCGTTTTCATCAAGAGTATTATTAGTGAAATATAATATTGGTGCACAAATTTCTTTATTATTGCGCAAATACGCTAAAAGTTCAAACTGAGAAGTACCAGCAATAAAGTTATCTAACAATACTGCATCATATACTTTACCTGATGAGTTTGATTTAAGCTCAAAAAGGTTATGACTCTGCGTAAAATTTATCTTTCCAAATCGATTTAACAACAAGCGATAAATGATTGATGAAAATATAGTGTCTTCCGTGATTATATGTATATTTGGTAATTTCATAATTCCTAAGATTTAATATAAATTTAACAATTAGGCCTGTTACTTGCTGTATATCAGCACCTTTTATTTATTAACTGCCAAAAACGATTGATTAATTATCGAAAAATAACGTCCAATGGTTAATGACAGCTTTAAGACTGTTGTTTAGATACTACTAGCGCTAATTTGTATCCTTAGAGTCCAAACAATAATTTGTTGGTGTTTCGTTAATTACAATTCAAAAATATATCATATCATTCATCTAAATTGTCATTCTCGGTAAGGGCACTTTATGCTTCGATGAATGGCATTGATGGACAGTTAAACTATACTACATCATCTACCCTAATGTGTTATGGAAGGTGTTTAGTGTACTTCAGTAAACTACATGAGAAAAGGAACTAGAACAACGAAAATCATAAAGACACCAACTAATAACTACACTGAATTATTTAAGAAGCCACCTACCTATGTTTAAGTAACATTCATATACCCTTTAAAAAACGAAAGTCATCAAGCATATTTATTACATTTGCTACTTCATTTAATTACGATTAATTATAGATGTCAGACATATATTTATTCAACCCTACTGGAGAAATGGCTATTGCAAATGGCAATCATAGTTACATGGCCCCTAAAATGCTTCGAATTTTTGAACGCGATTTAGCATTTATGCCTACATATTTTGCAAATGACCATGATATAATTATATGTGATGAAGAACCCTACGATTCATTTTTAAAGGAATGGCAAACGCTTGGTCTACCAAAAACAAATTACTTAAGCATTAAAGAAGCTCTTAAGGCTGATGACATAAACTATCTGAAACCATGGAGCTGGAATCCTGCCAGCCATCACCTACTAAGAAACTTAAAACTATTAGCTAGTGATGCGTTTAAAACATCTCCTAACCACAAATGGGATAACACTAACAAACTTTTCTTCAGCCGAGAATCGTGCAATAAGGTTCAGAAATATATTTTTAACAACATTAATAATTCATCTATTAAAATATCGAAACCAGCAATAAGTCTAAATTCAGTTGAGGAAATTAAAGAATGGCTTACTATCAATAAGAAAGCAGTAATAAAAATGCCCTGGAGCTCAAGTGGAAGGGGTATACACATTGTGGACTTACAAAATAACAGACCCTTAAATTTAGAGTGGGTATCTGGAGCAATTAAACAACAGGGCTTTGTTTGTATAGAACCTTTACTTAATAAGGTTAAGGATTTTTCATACCAACTTAAACTTAATAAAAATGGGGAAATTGATTTTTTAGGCATATCACATTTTAACAATGATTCTAAAGGTCACTTTACAGGAGGCATTATTAAATGGCCTCATAAGGAGAATGAAATCAGCAACTTCTTTAATGAAGAGGTTATTCAAGAAACATCAGAAGCCTTAATTCAAGCCATTTCGAGCATCAGCCCAAATAAACATTACGAAGGGCACTTAGGCGTAGATGGCATTATTTACAGAGATGAAAACAAGCAATTAAAGATTCACCCTTGTCTTGATATTAATTGGAGGTATAATATGGGGAATGTGAACATTATGCTCCCCAATTATGTGGCGCCTAATAGCAAAGGAGAATGGAAAATTGACTCATTCAAGACTGGTGAATGGAATGAGTTTACTAGAAGTGAGAGCAAAAAAAAGCCACTTAAAATAAGTGGCGGAAAAATATCTTCAGGCTTTAAAGCTCTAACTCCTCCTGCTGACAATGCAATGTTTGGAGCTTGGCTTGAGGTTTTTGAATAACAATACCTATCGCATTGCCTGAACTTGTCCTCTATAAATATCCTCTTCAAATACCTTTTTAAAATGAATGGTTCTTAGCTGAAATCCTAGGGATACATAAAACATTCTGGTTTTATTATAATTGCTAAAATCAACAGAACCTCTATTATAGTCGCTATTTAAAAAGTCTTCTAAATAATATTTAAACTGTAAATTTGCCCCCTTTGGTAACTGTATACCAACAAAAACCGAAGGCACAAAAGTATTTACTTTATCACTAAACCACTCTGAGGTTTTATATTTTTGGCCGGCTTCCCAATATTTCTCTTTATAGTGAAACATCCACTCATATTCTGCACCGCCATAAATAAAAAATCGCTTATCAAAAACCCCTAATTTAATTGCCAAAGGTACACCTAAACTATATGAACGATGTACTCGTTTTTCAATATCATAATCGGCATCATTGGTTATAAAACCAACATTTCTAATTGCTCCTCCTGTATACAGGCCAATATTATTGGTGAAATCAAAATTTAAATATTGTGCGTAATGAAACCACGCTGTAAAACGCATTGGGCTTCGAACATCAATATCTTCTCCCCCAATATCCATATTTACATCCGCACTTGAAAATATCAATTCAATACTAGTTGTTCCGTATACGTTTGTTTGTGCTTGGTTTACAAAAGGAATCGCAATAATTGCGATAAATAGCAGTAATCTCATCAGTAATCGTTTTAGGTATATTTTACTTGCGAATTTAAACAAAACAGCGAAACCTACAATTATTTTTCTATTCTGTAACTTTAATATAATACTCAGTTTATACTACTCATGTATAATTGGGCAAATTATTGAATAGGCAATTAATGTTGAATAAAGAAAAGTTTGGATCTAATTTTAAATGGGGCACTACCATATGCGCATTCCAAAACGAGGGTTGGGCTAACTCGGATAATAAAGGCCAATCTATTTGGGATGCTTTTACAAGTGACGCGAAGAACATTAAAAATAACGATGCAATAAATAATGCTAGTAATTTTTATAAAGACTACGAAAAAGACATCAGGATAGCTAGGTCGCTAAATCTTAATACTTTTCGTTTTTCACTCTCATGGACAAGGATATTTCCTGATGGTAAAGGCGAAATAAACCCTGAAGGTGTAAAGTTTTACCATAAGGTGATTGATTGCTGCATTGAGAATAATCTGGAGCCATGGATTACATTATACCATTGGGATTTACCCAAGAAATTAGAAGAACTTGGAGGATGGACTACTCGATCAATTATTAATTGGTTTAGCGAATATGCGAACTTCTGTAGTAATGAGTACGGCGAAAAAGTTAAGCATTGGATTGTACTTAATGAGCCCATGAGTTTCACTGGCCTTGGCTATTTTATGGGCTACCATGCACCAGCAAAAACAGGCATCTCTAACTTTTTAAAAGCAGCGCACCACACTGCACTTTGCAATGCCGATGGTGCACGAATAATAAGAAAAAACGTAAAAAATGCAACAATAGGTACAGCTTTCTCGTGCTCGTATGTTAAGCCAATAAATAAAAGCAGACTTAATGAAAAATCGGCTCAACGCGTTGAGGCTATGTTGAATCGATTTTACCTAGAACCTACTCTGGGGTTAGGATACCCTACTGATGTAATGCCCGGGTTAAATATGATCAATCGCTGTTTTAAAGATGGTGACCTTGAAAGATTAAAATTCGATTTTGACTTTATTGGAATTCAATATTATTTCAGAGTGGTTACTAAATTTAGTCTATTTCCACCTGTTTTATTCGCCAGTGAAATCGAACCTAAAAAACGCACTCGCAATTTAAACACAATGGGATTAGAGGTATACCCTCAGGGCCTTTCTAAAGTATTACAGTTTTACAATCAATACGACGGAATAAAAAATATAATTATTACAGAAAGTGGTGTTTGTTACGACGACCATTTAACAAACGGAAAAATATACGATATAAAAAGACTACGATACCACAGAAGGATGCTCAAAGAAATTTTAAAATGCAAAAAGAAAGGTATTAATATTACTGGCTACTTTATATGGACCTTGATAGATAACTTTGAATGGAGAGAAGGTTTTGAGCCAAGGTTTGGTTTGGTACATAACAATTTTGAAACTCAGGAAAGAACAATAAAATACAGCGGACTATGGTTCAGAAAATTCTTGAGAATATGATGCAACACATTATTGTAACTTTGGCCTTTTAAAGTTTACAAAAATGTAGCTTAATAATTACAGTCCCTGGTTGCTTCACATATGATAACAAGAACATAACTAGAGCATTATTAGCATACACAAATTGCAAGCCATATAGTAATAAGAGGTGGCATTATATTGGTTGTGGAATTAATTTCTACTAATTCTTATTTACTATGAAAGTTATATTTTTTGAAAAGCCAGGATGTATTAATAACACAAAACAAAAAGCGCTATTGGCTGAGCACAATGTGGAAGTTGAAGCCAAATCTTTACTTACAGAGCAATGGACAAAAGAAAGCTTGCGTCCTTTTTTTGGCAACTTACCGATTAATAAATGGTTTAATAGCACAGCTCCAAGTATAAAAAACGGAAGCATAAGCCCAAGTGATTTTGATGAAGAAAGTGCAATAGAGGCAATGCTGAAAGAACCATTATTAATTCGCCGACCTCTAGTGGTTATCGACGGTCATCGCGTATGTGGTTTTGATCACCCAAAAGTGCAAAAGTTAATTAACAACATTGATACTTCTGAATTATTGGTTTGCCCACAGCAAAATAATAAATGTGATTAAGCCTTACCTGCTTAAATCCGCATTATGCATTGGGATATTGTATATAAAAGCTTAAAATGCAATAAACCAATAACTTTATGAAATGAGACATAACATCGTTATGGTGAGTTGAAGAAAGTAAGCCAAGCATCTTGTTTTGAAGTAGTTTCAGCTTGTAATAGATAGCCTATTGCATATTGCGGGTTAAAAAGATAAAAGCCACACACCCTGCAATGCAAAGGTATATGGCTTTTGAGTCTAGATTAAAAATCTTTGGTATTAACTTGTTTACTCACACAAGTCCTATATTGCAGAGCTACCTCGCTCTTCAGTACGGATACGGATACATTGCTCAAGGGGTGTTACAAATATCTTTCCGTCTCCTACTTCACCTTCGTGACCGTTGTGCGATTTAGCTGCCTTAATAATTGCATCTATTGTTGTTTCAAGGTACTCTTCGTTTACTGCAACCTCAACACGCATTTTAGGCGTTAAGTTAGGCACTACTTCTTTACCTCTATATACTTCTTTTCTAATTTGGTTACCATGTCCTGATACACGCGTAACCGTAATTCTAGTAATACCAGCCGCTATTAAAGATTCTCTAACTTGGTCTAACTGATACTCTCTTATTATTGCTGTAATTAATTTCATAATACTAATAATTTGAAATGTTGCTAAAGGTTTCTACTAATGTAAAATTAATTTGGATTCATCATACCATAACCACGTTCTCCGTGATAAGAATGATCTAATCCCATCATTTCCTCTTCTTCGGTCGATTTCAAACCAAATACCTTTTCAACGAACCAAATAATTGCAATTGTTAATACAACTGAATATGCAATGGCAATAACAACAGTAATTGCTTGTACTCCGAACTGATCCCAAACA
This sequence comes from Saccharicrinis aurantiacus, assembly GCF_947489045.1. Lineage (NCBI taxonomy): Bacteria > Pseudomonadati > Bacteroidota > Bacteroidia > Marinilabiliales > Marinilabiliaceae > Saccharicrinis > Saccharicrinis aurantiacus. Next base: position 700,121 of record NZ_CANLCN010000001.1, on the reverse strand, counting down.
GACCACTCACCAGTAACTGAAGCAGCAGCTGCATCGGCCATCCACGAATCTCTAATGAAGAATGATAAAACAACTGCTCCTAAAATACCACCCATACCGTGAATACCAAAAGCATCTAATGAATCATCATATCCTAATTTATCTTTTACTATAAGTGCACCGTAACAAACTATCGTAGAAATAGCACCTAAGGCCATTGCTCCGGTAGTTTGTACAACACCAGCCGCAGGGGTAACGGCTACTAAACCAGCTAATACACCTGATGCAAAACCTAATGCAGTTGCTTTTCCGTGGTGTAATAACTCAACAATCACCCACATTAACGCTCCGGCTGCACCAGCAACTTGTGTTGCAGTTAAAGCTTGTGCTGTTTCAATACCACTAGAAACACTACTTCCGGCATTAAAACCAAACCAGCCTACCCAAAGTAAACCAACTCCCATCATTGTCATTACTAAGTTATTCGGACGTAGCTGACGCTGAGGATACCCTCTACGTGCTCCTAAATAAATAGCCGCAACCAAACCACTAATACCTGCAGAAATATGTACAACAGTACCTCCTGCAAAGTCAATAGCTCCTGCAGCACCCCAATGGTGTAAGAAACCATCTTCGGCCCAAACCCAGTGACATAGTGGATTATATACTAAAATACCCCATATTGCTATAAATACTAAATAGCCTTTAAATTGAACGCGCTCAGCAAAAGCACCTGCAATTAAAGCCGGAGTTATAATGGCAAACTTACCTTGAAACATAGAGAAAACTAAATCAGGTACACCGTCGGTTACTGTAGTGTCAATACCTTTTAAAAACACAAAATCACTATTCCAGCCACACCAGCCTCCTAGTACACTTTCTCCAAAACTCATTGAGTAACCAAAGATCACCCAAAGTACACTCATAACGCCCATAGCTGCGAAACTGTGCATCATTGTTCCTAATACGTTTTTTGATCTAACTAAACCGCCATAGAACATGGCTAATCCCGGAATCATTAGTAATACCAATGCGGTTGATGTGATCATCCAAGCTGTAGCGCCGGTATCAACTTGCGAGCCATCATTGGCCATTCCAGTCATAAAAAATCCAAGCAACATTGTTGCCATAAGAAGTATTCGCTTCATAAAATTCAATTAATAGGTGGTAATTTTCATTTCTCGGCGACAAACTTATAATTTTTACAGTTAACGTGCAAATTTTATTACTTTTTGAAAGTAGAACCCCCTTTATTTAGAACATATCGAAATAATATTAATAAAATACACCAAACATGACTACCAAAAAAACACCCTTAAATAAAATTATAATTGTTTTTAGGATACGCTTAGCTAAATAATTTCTGAATATGGAATCATGATCCATCTCTATGAGATAAATTCGGACTATTAGATTTGCAAAATCATACTATAATAAGTGCTTAAACACCCCCATTCTGATGCAGCATCAATGATAAAATCAATAAAGAATTAGAGAATATTAGTTATATATTTCCACTTCTACCTAAGCCCTAAACCATACATTTTTAGGCAATTCTAACCATTATAGAACCATAGAAATACTTACTCACCAATAAAATAGACCATCTTATGTAAAAAATAAAGGCTTTTAATTTATAAAGACTAATTTAAACATGGAGATAAGCCTATATATTAACATATAGATAGATGATAAGCTAGCAAAAATCTTTAACCTACCTTATAGATTAACTTTTAAGAAATCGACTTATGAAAAAGGTATTAATTGTTGAAGATGCTATGGATTCAAGAGTAGCAATGAGTAAAGTTTTATCGAAATTTAATATAGAAGTACTTGAAGCAGAAAATGGCAGAGAGGCATGGGATATAATTATTAAGCATCATCCGCATTTAATATTAATGGATGTTCACATTCCTGAAATTGACGGATTAGATATATTAAAGGAAATGAAAGCTGAGTGGATAGAAACCCCTGTTGTGATGCTTTCTGGTGACGAAAGTACCACCATACGTGAATCCTGTTTCATTCTTGGAGCCAAACAATTTATTAATAAACCAATTCTGGCTAACGACCTGAAAAATATCGTTAATGAGTATATATGATAAGGATTGTATAATTACCACAGTAGCGACGTATCCATACTCATAGATTATAGCATACTCTACATGTGCAAAACAATTATGCAAGCTGTGCTTGCAAAAGCGATACTTTACATTTAATTAAGTATTTCTTTAATACCAAAAGCCCCATTCATAACGAATAGGGCTTCTCTAATTTGGTATACTTTTGAACAGATGTATCTTAATTATGATCAACTGATTGCAATGCCCAGCTATTTAGTAATGTAGACTCATAAGCTTTTGTAATTGCATATAATTTCTCTTCTGTATCTGAATAAAATATGAATACGGGGATTGCATTAGAGATATTAACACTACCATTATTTGAAGTATAGTAGTTCTCTAAATTGATGGTTTTCTCGTAATTTAAATTAGTAGCATTAATAATTTCAATTTGACTCCCGTAGATTTCTCCCCAACTGTTTTGCGCACTAATTATAACAAATTGATCATTCGACGGTATATCCCAGGCACTTAAAATTGTTGTTGATGTTCCAAATTGACCAGAATCGATTACTTTTCCTGCATATTTCATATCACTTCCTTGATCTTCACTAATGGTGAATGTATTTCCATAGCTTGTTACAATACGCTGTCCATTATTTGTAATCCACAAGTCTGTTCCCATTGAATAGTCTCCATGGTAACTAGTTTTATAGGCGTATTCGGCAACATCACCATTGATAACATATTTATGAGTACTAGCAGGACTTACTCCATTTGTTACCGTGTAAATATAATCTTTGCCAGGATAAGATGCGAGCATAAATCTATAGTAAGGATTCTGACTGCCTGAAATACCACCTGAGGCCATGTTTATACTTGCTACAGTATAATAATCCCAATCATTCTCTAAATTGGAAACGTAAGCCCATTCATTGTTTTTCATAATAATATCCTTACATGTCATTGCAATGTTATGATTGCTTATTACTTTCTTATCAACTAAATCAATATATGAAACTGAAGCATCATGCCCAACAGCACACTTAGTCCCATCTGTTGAAATTGAAAGACAGGTAGGAGTATAAACTAAGTCAAACGTACTTTTTTGCTCAGTAGTAACATCAATTATCGTTAAGGCCGAAGGTGTTGATGAAGCAATAACCAATAAGTTGGTTGTATTATTAAAGTCCGCATCTATAACATTTAGGTTTAAATATGTTTTTAGTTCTGCTTTATAATCTATCGTAACAGGAATCGTAAATGTCTGATCATCGGTAGAAATTACAATTTCAGTTTCAATCAGTTGACTTTCATCTAAACTCTCGGTATTCAATCTAATATTTAAAGAAACTTCTTCATTTACCTTAATGGCAGGTTCACTATCTTCAATTATAAGAATATCTTCATCATAAGATAGCTGAACATTAGCATCAATATTTCCTTGATTTAGAACTGTAATTACGTTACTTACTACATAAGAGTCAAAATTTATCTCATTCTGATCAACAATAATATATGATGATGATGAAACTTCAATATTTACAGGTATATTTATTATATCTTCTGCATAATTTATCTTTACTGTATCACTGTAAATCCCTGCAGCTAATCCCGAAACATCTGAAGTAATTTCTATATCTACAGTATCACCCATACTTATAAAGTTACCATAGTAACTCTCACTACTTAACGCTCTCGCTTGCAACCAACCTGCGTTTGATTCTATCACATAATAAACATCACAATTACCTGTATTTGTAAGTTCTACAAGTTCTTTTGGGTTAGAAATATTTAATTTGATAATATCTGTAGGAGCATCTAATTGAGGAATTGCATCCACATACATAATGATATTTGCTTTCGCTAAGCCAGCCTTATCATTGATAATAAAAATACTATCATGATACATTCCTGCTTCTATATTATCTCGGTCTATAAGAAGTTCAATTTCAACAATTTCATTATCAATAGTACCATCCTCAGTTGGAGTACTTAACCAATCGGGCAGATCCGTTATTTTATATTTAGTACTATTGTGGCTTTGTGTCGATAAATAAATACTTTTACTAGCTTCTTCTTGTTTGAATACTACAACAGGCGGCGCCACACTTATAATGTGGCTGTCGGTACACTGAACATCACCTTCCTTCTCACAGGAAAAAAACATGACACATAGTGTCAAAATAAACATGAGATTTTTTTTCATAATCATAAGATTGAGATTAAGTTTTTATACTACTTTATTGTAAAAAATATTAGACTATATAAATATTCCTTTGTCGAACCTACCTGCCTTTTTCAATTAACAGGTTTCTTCATATTACGAGACAACTTTAATGCTTTATGTTTTAGACTTAATGCTTACATTTTGCTGACCTTAATATGCACAGAAGACTACTTTAGCGCAAACTTAACAAAATAACTACACTTTACAACAAGCTATTTTACAAACTACGAGCGACATATTACATATCGAAAACTAACTCTACTAAACTGCAGTTTGGACATTAGTTCGGCAGTTATCATTCTGTTAATCGTATTGATATTTGATTTTATAGACAAAAGGTCAAAATATTAGAATATTGCTATTGAGAAATTTATAAATAAGTGCAAACAATTTCATTTCAAATCTTGGCCATTCCTTTGCTGATTTCTTTCTAACAAACCCAGGCAATGTTTTTATGATTAAATTTAGGTATTGGTTCTCGATATAACTTTTAAATAGCTTACAAGACGACTATTAACTATAAACCACTAAATTACAAATACTGGTAAAACAAAAACCTTGTAATATTTTACTACTACAAGGTTTCTATTTTAAATTCTCAGCCAATTATATAATTACCATAGTAGCGCCCCATCCGTACTCCTGGAAAGAAGCATCTTGGTAATCGTGCCACTTGTATTTGCGGTCAAGCGATTTACGTATTTCAGTTTTCAAGGTTCCGTTACCAACCCCGTGTATAAAAACAATTTTTCGTTTTTTATTCTTCTCGTTGGCTGCCATTACCTCATGAAACTTTTTCAGCTGCACATCTAGCATATCTCTGTTTGATAGACCAGTGGTAATATCAAGCAACTCGTGAATGTGCAAATCAACCTCTAAAATTTCTTTATCATCTCTTCGCTTTACATTTGATTTTTTAGGAGCAGCAGGTGCTTTTTCTTTCATCGCCTTTTTAATATCCTTATCGGTTAATTCCTCAAGTTTTTTTGAGAAACTATCTTTTAACAAGTGCACTAAAACGGCTTTATCATTTAAATAATCATTTTCAACATACGATGCATCTTTCATCAACTTAGCACCTGAAAAACTAACTTTTTCAATAATAGGTTCTATCGGTGTGTAATCTTTATCTTTTTTATAAAAAATTACTTGAACCTGAAAACTGCTATCATCAATATAATTAATGGCTAAGGTATCTAAGATAACTTTGGTATTTGGTTCTAGAGTACCATTATATAATGGCGACATTACATCTTTATTAATTTTTGAGATGGTGTAAAAGGCAAAGTAATTGCTATCATTTATATAATACATGTTAACATTGCCTCCAATATTTACATCCTGAACTAATGCCAATAACATTTTTGGTTCATCGTCGGTTTCCGATTCCTCGTAATCAAAAGAATCTTGTTCTGCAACCTCTTGCTTTGAGTTTGCACTAGAAGTATCTGCTGATTTACGCTCCACTAATACTACCTCAGTCATTAAAGCAGGCACTTCAAAACCATCATCATCCAAAACGTAAACCATATCCTTACCTTCAATGCGGCTTACTTTACCTCCGCCCACTTCGTTTAAAAAGCGGACTTTATCTCCTATATTTAATTTCATATCTTTTTCAACTTTATTTATCTGAACAAACTGATTTGCATTTCACTCATTTTAGATAATTACAAATCGTATTATTCTGCCAAAGTTAATTATTTTTGCATCCGATTTACAGCAGATATTCCTGTATTAATAAAAGATAAATGAGTAGACCAGATATTTCAATAGCAGAATACACCTATAATTTGCCCGACGAACGAATTGCTAAATATCCTTTAGATAACAGATCCGATTCAAAACTTTTGGTATTTAACGATGGTAACATCCAAGAATTAAAATTTTCTGATATTGTAAACGAACTACCCAATAACAGTCTGCTTACTTTTAATAACACTAAAGTAATACAGGCACGTTTACCTTTTCAGAAAGTTACGGGCGCTAACATTGAAGTGTTTTGTTTAGAGCCTATTGAGCCCGTTGATATCAATCTTATTTTTCAAACTACAGACACTTGTACTTGGAAATGCATTGTGGGTAATTCTAAAAAATGGAAAACAGGCCCACTTGAAAAGAAGATTGAAATTAATGGTGAAGATGTTACCTTACAAATAAATAGAATATCAGCTGGTTTTGATTCTCAAACCATCCAGTTTAACTGGGATAAAAACATTTTATTTAGCGATTTAATTGAAGCCATTGGTAAAATTCCGATTCCTCCATACCTAAATAGAGAATCAGAAGAAATTGATAGCACACGTTATCAAACCGTGTATTCAAACCACAAAGGTTCTGTGGCTGCACCCACTGCTGGCCTACATTTTACGCCTGAAATATTAGAAAAGCTCAGTGATAAAGAAATTGATTTATCGTACGTTACTTTGCATGTTGGTGCAGGGACTTTTAAACCTGTTAAAACAGATAATGTTGCCGACCATGAAATGCACATTGAGCATTTTTTTGTAGAGCTTGATACTATTAACAACCTACTGAATCACGAAGGTAATATTACAAGTACTGGCACAACTACAGTTAGAACCTTAGAAAGTTTGTATTGGTTAGGGGTTAAACTTTTAGAGGGTAGTAATGAGTTTTACATTAAACAATGGGATGCCTATGAATTACCCCAGCATTATAGTTTTTCGGATGCGCTAAACAAACTAAAAGAACATCTTGAAACTAATGAGAGAGTAAGAATTGAGAGCCATACAGGTATTATGATTGCTCCTGGCTATCAGTTCAAAATTGTAGATCGTTTAATTACAAATTTCCACCAACCAACTAGTACATTATTATTGCTAATATCAGCCTTTACTGGAGGTGATAACTGGAAGAAGATTTATGATTATGCTTTAAGCAATGATTTCCGCTTTCTAAGCTATGGAGATAGCTCACTGTTACACCGAACAAAATAAAAAAAGGGGTTTAGTTTATAGTAACTAAGCCCCTTTTTCTTTCTATTTTTTTTCTCTTTTTTCAAGTTCTTCCTCTAATATTTCCTCTATATCAGCAAAACAACTACCGCATATTGTAGCAATATTTGTTTCATCTTGTATTTCATCCATTGTAGTAAAGTTATTATCCTGAATAATTTTTACTACGTCCTTTTTTTTCTTTAGCATGTGTCGGCATGCAAAATCATTATCTTCTAACATATTTAAAGTTTTTATATCCCATTTTTAATAAGTGCAAGTATAGCTACTTTTCATTGAAACTACGAAAATAATAAATGGTTCAATAGTATGATTAATTAATACAAATCTTACGGTAATTTGATTAAGCAATCAAGCCTGTATCTAAATCAATACCACGCTTAAAAATAGGCTTATTTTGCACCTCCTCGCATTCCTTAAAAAAGTTAAAACAAAAAGTTAACGAAGTGTTAAAATAGACGAACTACGGGATATTCGCACACGCTATTAACTTTTTTTAACAATCACTAACCCAATCAAGAAATGTAAAGGACTATTTTTGGAAACCTTAAATAGAAATTATAAAAAATACATATAAATCAATCGTCTCATGGAGCAATCAGTTGATATAAGAGAATTAAACGAGAGAATAAAAAATGAAAGTTCGTTTGTGGATTTACTAACCATTGAAATGAACAAAGTAATCGTAGGTCAAAAACACCTTATCGAAGGATTATTAGTAGGGCTTCTAAGTGATGGTCATATCCTACTTGAAGGTTTACCTGGTTTGGCAAAAACTTTAGCCATTAACACACTGGCTACAATTGTTGATGCTGATTTTAGTCGTATCCAATTTACTCCTGATTTATTACCAGCCGATTTATTGGGTACCATGATTTATAGCCAAAAAAAGGAGGAGTTTGTAATTAAAAAGGGACCTATCTTCACAAACTTCGTATTAGCCGATGAGATTAACCGTGCTCCTGCAAAAGTACAAAGTGCTTTACTTGAGGCCATGCAAGAGCGTCAGGTTACAATTGGCGACACCACTTACAAATTAGACAAACCATTCTTAGTAATGGCAACGCAAAACCCGATTGAGCAAGAAGGCACCTACCCGCTTCCTGAAGCACAGGTCGATCGTTTTATGCTAAAGCTTGTAATTGACTATCCTCAGAAACAAGAGGAGCAAATGATTATCCGCCATAACTTAGCGCAATCATTCCCAAAAGCATCAACTATTCTTAAGCCTGATGATATTATCAGAGCACGTACTGTAGTTAAAGATGTATACATGGATGAGAAGATTGAAAAATACATTGTAGATATTGTATTTGCCACTCGTTTCCCGGATGATTACAAAGGTTTAGAAAAATATAAAGATATGATTTCTACAGGATGTTCTCCTCGTGCTAGTATCAGTCTGTCAATGGCTGCTAAGGCTTATGCATTTATCAAGCGCAGAGGTTACGTAATTCCAGAGGATGTTAGAGCCGTTTGTATCGATGTATTACGTCACCGTATTGGTTTATCATACGAAGCAGAGGCAAACAACGTAACATCAGTAGAAATTATCAACGACATTTTAAATACTGTTGAGGTACCATAGTCAAAACTAAACTGCATCTGGCAGAATTAGTCTTTGGCAATTAGCTTATTAATATGTAATCAGCTTTCTCTTAACAAAAAGAGAAGGCTGCTAATTATTAAAGTTTCTTCAAGTCGATGAAAGCACCATTAAACTTGGTGCTATTCTGAAACTATAATCTTGAAAAATGAAACTTATTGAATATGGATACTACTGAATTATTAAAGCGGGTACGTAAAATAGAAATTAAAACTAGGGGGCTTTCTTCAAACATCTTTGCAGGAGAATACCATTCAGCTTTTAAAGGCAGGGGTATGACTTTTAGCGAGGTGCGCGAATACCAATATGGCGATGATGTAAGAAGCATCGATTGGAATGTTACCGCTCGTTTTAACTCCCCTTTTATTAAGGTTTTTGAAGAAGAACGTGAGTTAACTGTAATGTTAATGATTGATGTTTCAGGCTCGCGCGATTTTGGTTCTTCATTCGCTTTTAAAAAGAATATAATTACAGAAATTGCAGCTGTACTATCGTTTTCTGCCATTCAGAATAATGATAAGATTGGCGTAATCTTCTTCTCTGATAAAATTGAAAAGTTTATTTCTCCTCAAAAAGGACGAAAGCATATTTTACACATTATTAGAGAACTTATTTCTTTTGAGCCGGATAACAAAACCACTGATATTGGCATGGCACTTCGTTACTTAACCAATGCCATTAAAAAGCGTTGTACCACCTTTGTTATTTCCGATTTCTTAGATGAAGGATTTGAACAGCCACTTAAAATAGCCAATCAAAAGCACGATTTAGTGGCCCTAAAAATATACGACGAAAGAGAAACCGAAATGCCATCTATTGGATTGGTAAAACTTAAAGATGCAGAGTCTGGAGAATATTCATGGATTGATACATCTAGTAAAAAGGTACGCGACTCGTATAAAAAATGGTGGAATGAAAATGATGAATACACCAAAGACCTATTCAGTAAATCAGGCGTTGATGCTACTTCTATTCGTACCGACGAAGATTATGTGAAGGCCTTAATGTATTTATTTAAAACACGTATGTAATGCCTAAAAGTTTAAAACCAACACACAAAAACATACAGCGCTTAAAGCACCACTTTGCTTTTATATGCTTATTTGCTTTAAGCTTATTTGCACACAATAGCTTTGCGCAGGGAGTTAAAGCTTCTGCTACACTCGATTCAACATTAATTTTTATTGGTGGACAGATAGATTTAAAGCTTGAAGTGAGCCAGCCCATTGATGCCACAATTTCTTGGCCAGCATTTGCCGCTGATACCATAACCTCAAATATTGAAATAGTTGAACGAGGACAGGTAGATACCACAAAAGCTAATGATAGAATTGTACTTTCTCAGTTATTTAGAATTACCTCATTCGATAGTGGTCTACATTACATCCCTCCTATTGAGTTAGAATTAATCGGAGCCGAATCTAAAGAAATTGCAAAATCCAATTCCTTAAGCTTAATGGTTGTCAATCCTTTTCCGGTAGTCAACCCTGAAGATGGAATCACTGGCATAAAAGATCCAATCAATACACCCTTTAAGCTAAGTGAGATTGAAGATATTCTTACATATACTGGTATAGGTATATTGCTAATTGGCTTGTTAATATTCCTATACTCTAAGTACGGGCACCTAATATCTAAAAAGGAGAAACCCGCAGAAAAGGTTGTTCCTCTTGAGCCTGCGCACATTATTGCAATGCGAGAGTTAGATAGAATTCAGGAATCAAAACTTTGGGAGAAAAATAGAGAGAAAGAATATTACACAGATATTACAGATACGTTAAGAACTTATCTTGAGCATCGCTTTAATGTTACCGCAATGGAGCAAACCTCTGATGAAATATTAGACACATTAAAGTCGGTAGGCGAAATTGATAAGGGTTCTATGGCTGAGATTGACCAAGTACTTAAACTTGCTGACTTGGTTAAATTTGCGAAGTTCAATCCTCTTCCCGAAGAAAATAATAGAAGTATTAAAAATGCTTACGCCTTTGTGGATAAAACAAAACGTGCAGTTGTAGAAACTTCTGAAAAGGAAGAAACTGAAGCTGACGAAACTATTCCTGTTAAAACAGAAGAATAAGCATTTAGTATTTATTTTGATAGATTATCAATATGAACAATATAACTTTTTTACATCCTCAGTTTTTTTATTTGCTATTGGTACTCATACCAATGATAACTTGGTATGTGCTAAAACACAATAAAGCACAAGCTTCATTGCAAATATCAACGCTGAAAGGATTTTCAAAAGCACCCACTACTTTACGAGTTTATCTGCGTCATTTGCCAATAGTTTTGCGTTCGTTTGCCATTGTTATGATTGTATTTGTTTTGGCAAGACCACAATCGAGCAACAGCACTCAAAATGTAACTACTGAAGGAATTGATATTGTAATTACAATGGATATTTCGGGTAGTATGGAGGCACTAGATTTTAAACCAAACCGTATGGAAGCATCAAAAGATGTTGCTGTTCAGTTTGTATCGGCACGCGAAAACGATAAAATAGGACTAGTAATATTTGCCGGTGAAAGCTTTACCCAGTGTCCACTGACTACTGATAAAGCAACACTAGTAAATTTAATTAGGGATATGCGAACGGGTATGCTACCTAAAGATGGTACTGCCATTGGATCGGGTTTGGCTACTGCTGTTAGTCGCATAAAAGATAGTGATGCAAAATCGAAGGTAATTATATTACTTACCGATGGAGAAAACAACATGGGAGAAGTTGCCCCTTTAACAGCTGCCGAAATTGCTAAAACATTTGGCATCAGAGTTTATACTATTGGTGTAGGATCAAAAGGGATGGCTAAATTTCCGGTGCAAACACCATACGGAACGCAATACATTGAGCAAGAAACTCAGATTGACGAAAATATGATGTCGGAGATTGCCAACATTACAGGCGGTCAGTATTTTAGAGCCACTACAAAAAATGGACTAAAAAGCATCTATGCCGAGATTGATAAAATGGAGAAAACAAAAATTGAAGTAAAAGAATACACCAAGCGCTCTGAGGAGTTTTTGCTATTTGCTATTCTGGCTGTAGTTTTTGTAATAGCTGAAGTATTTATTAAGAGTACTTTATTGCGCAATTTACCATAACACAATATTAAAGACGAATTATGTTTAGATTTGAACATCCAGACTATTTATATTTATTGGTTCTAATTCCTGCATTGGCATTCATTAATTTAGTGATTAGCCAACGCCGAAAAAGTGCCCTCAAACGTTTTGGTAACCCAGAGCTACTAAAAACACTGATGCCAAGCGTATCTAAATTCAGACCAATCATTAAGTTTTATGTAATGTTATTAGTGCTAACTGCATTAATATTTACCATTGCTAATCCTCAGTTTGGCACTAAAACCGAAACCGTTAAACGCAATGGAATTGAGGTTATAATTGCGCTTGATGTATCCAATAGTATGAATGCACAAGACATTAAACCAAGCAGACTAGATAGAGCTAAACGTGCCATATACCAAATGGTTGATAAGTTTAGTAACGATAAGGTTGGGTTAGTTGTATTTGCCGGTAAAGCCTATACACAGCTACCTATAACCAGCGATTATGCTTCTGCAAAGATGTTTATCTCATCTATTAATACTGATATTATAAAAGCACAAGGTACCTCAATTGGTTCTGCTATTAATTTGGCAACTAACTCCTTCAGTGCTCAAGAAGATATTAATAGAGCTATTATAGTAATTACAGATGGTGAAAACCACGAAGATGATGCTATAGGCGCTGCCAAGGCTGCCGTTGCTAAAGGAATAAAAGTATACACGGTAGGAATGGGATTGCCAAAGGGCGCTCCTATACCAACGGGTAAAGGCGGCAACGACTTTATGAAAGATAGAGATGGTAATGTGGTAATTTCGAAACTAGATGAGCAAATGCTTATTGACATTGCTACTGCCGGAGAAGCTGAATTTATCTCTGCCAACAACATTCGCAAGGGAATGAATGATTTAGTTGGTCACCTATCTAAACTAGAAAAAAGTGAGATGGAATCGAAAATTTATACTGATTTCGATCACCAATTTCAATACATGGCGCTAATTGCACTGATTCTTATATTAATTGAATTTGTGGTATTAGAAAGAAAGAATAAATACATGAAAAACGTAAACCTATTTAAAGAGGAGGAGGACAAATAATGAAATATCTATTAATTGCGGTATTATTTATTGGCATAGGTACTACTCTATCTGCTCAGAAGGAACGTAAATTCATACGAAACGGAACTTCTTTCTATAACGATTCAAACTATATTGAATCGGAAATAGAGTATAAAAAAGCACTTGATAAACTCGAAGAAGGTGAACGCTCTTTCGAAGCAGAGTTCAACTTGGGAGATTCTTATTTTCAGCAAAAGAAATATGAAGATGCACTGAAGCAATTTCAAAGTATCGACACTGAAAAACTAAATAAAGAACAAAAGGGTGCGCTGCATCACAACATTGGCAATTCATATATGGCTCAACAACAGCCTGACCTGGACAATGCCATTGAATCGTACAAAACGGCTCTACGAAATAATCCTGCCGATAATGAAACTCGTTATAATCTGATTGCAGCCATGAAAATGAAGCAAGATCAGGAAAACGAAGATGAGAATCAGGATGAAAATGAAGATCAAGAAGATCAGCAGGATCAACAAGACCAGCAGAATCAGGATCAAAACCAAGATCAACAAGATCAGGAGCAAGACCAGCAAGATCAGCAGGATCAACAAGATCAGCAGCAAAACCAAGATCAACAACAGCAGCAACAAGAAAATCAAATTTCAGAAGAAGATGCACAGCGTATACTGGAATCATTAAATCAAGATGAACAGCAGTTACAAGAAGAAATGCAGAAAATTGAAGATTCAGCTCCTGTAAATATTGAGAAAAATTGGTAGGGTCATACCAATAATGTTATTACAAGTCACTAATTGTACTAATTTTGCGCTCAAATAGTAAAACTAAAATGAAGAATACCTTATTTACCATACTTACGTTTCTAATATGTGCAAGTTCTGCCATAGCTCAGGTAGAATTTTCGGCGCAAGCCAGAAATGCTGTACTGGTTGGAGAAAAATTCCAACTAGTATACTCTCTTAATGAAGAAGGTAGCGACCTAATGCTTGCCCCATTAAATGATTTTAATGTGTTAATGGGTCCTAGTGTTACATCTAGCTCGAGCACACAAATAATGAACGGTAAGGTTACCCGAAGTAAACAGTATACATATACCTACATACTAAAAGGTACCAAACCTGGTAAATACACTATTCAGCCAGCAAAAATTACGGTTGATGGTAAAAAGTATACCAGTAATGCAGTTACTATAGAAGTAGTAAAGGATGAAGGTGCCAGACAGAAACAAGAGCAGCAAAATGGCGGACAATCGAGCAACGGATTCTCTAAAGATGACTTATTTATACGTGTTGCCTATAATAAATCGAGCATTTACCAAGGCGAACCTTTGGTATTAACTACTAAGATTTACACACGTATTAATCTTGATAACATATCAGATATAAAGCATCCTGATTTCAGGAATTTTATTGTTCAGGATATTGAAAAGAGCGGAAATATTGAGTGGAACTACGAAACCATTAACAACAAACAATATAATGTTGGTGTATTAGAACAAAAAGTTCTTTATGCACAACGAACCGGGGAGCAAGTAATTGACCCTATGGAGATTGAATTCCTGATTAAGCAAAGAGTGAACCGAAGATCAACCAGCATCTTTGATGATTTCTTTAATGAAAGCTACCGAACTATTAAAAAACGTGTTAAGTCAAAACCTATTAAAGTTAATGTAAAGCCTTACCCTTCGGGCAAGCCGGCTAATTTTAATGGCACAGTAGGTAAATTTAACATGAAGGTTACTACCTCTCAAAACCAAGTAAAGGTAGATGATGGTATTACCATTAAAGTTGAAGTAAGTGGAACAGGGAATCATAAATTAATGTCGGCACCGAAATTAAAGGTACCAACCGACTTTGATAGCTTTGATGCAACGGTAAGCAATAATCTTAAGAATACCGTTTCGGGTATGAAAGGTAGTAAAACCTATGAATACCTCATTATTCCACGCTTTGGTGGTACGTTTACGATAGATCCTATTGAGTTTACTTATTTCGACCCTTCAGCTAAGAGTTACAAAACCATTACCTCGAAACCAATAGTAATTGAGGTAGAAAAAGGAGAAAGTAACGGAAGCAATAATAACAACGGTGGCTACGTACCAGGAAGTGTTAATAGAGAAGATGTAAAATTTGTTGGAAAAGACATTAGATATATAAAAACAGGAAAAACAGTATTGAAGCCTGTTGGAACTTTTATATTCGGATCAACGCCATTTATCTTAGGTTATATCATTCCTATTTTATTGCTGATAATTGCTTTACTGCTGAACAGAAAAAGAATGCACGAAAATGCGAATGTTCACCTAGTGAAAAATAAGCAAGCCAACAAAATGGCTACCAAAAGACTTAAAAAAGCTTCGGCATATTTGAAAGAAGGCAATAATGAGGCTTTCTATGATGAGATATTAAAAGCAAATTATGCCTACTTAAGCGATAAGTTATTTTTACCGGTTAGTGAACTAAGCAAGGATAAGGCAGCCACTCTCCTATCAGAAAAAGGTGTAAAAACTGAAACCATTGGAGAATTAACTGAAGTGCTAGATACTTGCGAATTTGCACGTTTTTCTCCTTCAGCAGGAGAAAGTCAGGAAATGGACAAACTGTATAAAAAAGCCATTTCTACCATTAGTAATATTGATGATCAGGTTAAAAAGTAAAAAGAGGTAAACATGAAGCTGGCATGGCCAGAGCAAATTATTAGGCACTCTAGAAGCATACTGGTAATTTGCATTGGTTATATAGGTTTTGACAAATTATAAATAGATGAAAAAGTTACTTATATATATAATATGTTCGTGGATGTTTTTGCCGCTTTGGGCTGAGGACACTCGCTTTGAACAAGGAAATGATTTATACAGCCAAGGTCAGTTTGAAGAGGCTATTGAAAGCTACAAAAGTATATTAGAAACTAATATTGAAAGTGCAGAGTTGTACTTTAACATGGCTAATGCCTATTACAAAATTGGCAAATTACCCGAGTCGATATTAAACTACGAGCGCGCTTTATTGCTCAAACCACATGATAAGGATATTATTTACAACCGCGATTTAGCTGCTACGCAGATTACAGATAAGATCGAAACTGTGGGTGAGTTCTTTTTGGTATCCTGGTTTAAATCGTTCCGCGATTCATCTAAATCGGATACATGGGCAATTATTTCGGTATGTTGCTTTATAGTTGCCATATTTTTAGCTGCGCTATTTTTCTTATCGAAGAAAAGCATCGTGAAGCAAATATCGTTTTATGGGGGTATTGTTTTATTGGTAGTCTGTTTTGCCACATTTAACTTTAGTGGTGCTCAAAAACGTACTTTAACACACAGAAATACTGCCATTGTATTTTCACCTTCAGCTACTGTTAAAAGCTCACCTTCGGCTCAGGGAACTGAATTATTTGTACTGCATGAAGGAACCAAAGTAAAGGTACTTGAAACCATTGGCGAATGGAATAGAATTGAAATTAGCGATGGTAGTGATGGTTGGTTACCTACAAATGCTATTGTTGTAATTTAAACGATATACAAACAAAATACGGAGCGAGTGGATTTTATTATTCACTCGCTTTTTTTATGCAATTTTTACTTCATCTAATACCAATCTCGTCCTAAACGTTTTTATATAATGTGCTGCACGCCTTGTTTAGTATCGACCTCAGCCAGTGAACCAAAAAACTGGATTGAAATGACGGTTAAAAATTGTTTTCTGTTTGAGTGCTTTGAGGCACGAAAAAGTACGAGTTTAAAACAATTTCAGTCATGAAACCTAGTTTTTTGAGTGAAATGGGTGCAGTCGACGGTCTTTTTGTCTACTTTTTTGACTGTAGAAAAAAGTAGAAGCCTTCACGGCTTGAGTGAAAGTTTAATTAGGACAACATTGATCTAATAGCAATTCTATTTTAAAGTGAGCCTTAAATTGTTTTGTGTATTTTTAGCTTAAACAAATCTGCCTTTCCGTTAGGCAGGGCGAAAATTGAGGCATAGCCTTAGCTATGGCGATGTTTTTTTTTACGATGGATAAGTTAAAAAGGACGAAAGAATAAGGCTCATTTTAATGTAGTATTGCTATAAAAGCTAGTTGCCGGATTGTTTATGCAGATTGGCTTAGGGATAGAAACGGCATCCTTTGTGAGCCCATTATGGCGAAACAAAGATATAGTGTATAGCCCGCCCCGCAGGGAAGCCCCTAATTATTGAAGCAAAAAAAACGGCTGAGCATAAAACCCAACCGCTATTGTTATTTGGAAAATCAATAAGGTGCTAATAGCAAAAACATCATTAAATGATGTATTTGGTATAATTAAAATCGCAAACCTAAACCTATTTGGAAACTGTTGTTTTTAATTCCGTTGTTGATTTCAGTTAAACCCCAGTGATAACGTGCATCAATAGTCATGAAAAGCACTTTAAATCCACCACCTACAAAGGCGTTAGTATCGTACCAACTTGATGAACTATCAAATGGATTGTTTTTCTCGTTTAACTTTACATTAAAAGCCGCTCCACCTAAGGCATATAAAGGACCTACCTTTGCTTTAATGGCTAATGGCGCCCCTAAATAGTTTATTTTGTAGTCTTGATTTTCAATGCTTGCTTCGCTTTGCGAATACTGCAAACCTGAGTGAAAAAATAGGAATGGTAATAATTTAGTATCCTTGTAAGCATTTACGTAGAATGAATTACCAGAGCTTCCTAGCTTGTTGCCATCAACAGACATTACACTGTTTTGATAACCCATGCGGAGTCCGATATTATTATCACTTGCTTGCGCGTTTAGTACCACTACAAATAATGCTAGTACTCCTAAAAATTTTTTAATCATGTTAAGTGTATATGTAATTAGTAAATATAAAATCTAATCATTATGTTATCTAATTCGAACTTGATGTAACAAATGTTATACCATAATTTATAGTTTGTATAACCCCTAAAACGGGCTAGTTGAACTTATTGCAATTTGCGCAACATAAGCTACTGTGAAATAACATAATAGATGATTAGAAGAATGTATCCTTTTTATTAATGAAACTCCCTTACAATTATTTACTACTTTTGCAGCAAATTTTTTTGTTATGATTAATCTTGAAGATACTGTGGTTGCTGTTTCTACAGCACAAGGAATGGGTGCTATTGCTGTTATTCGCTTAACAGGAAAGCAGAGTATTGCTATTTGCGATAGCGTTTTTAAATCAATCAAAAAAGGTAAAAGATTAATTGATCAGGCTGCTAACACTGTTCATTTTGGATCGTTAGTTGATGACGAAACCGAATTAGACGAGGTTTTAATCACAGTGTTTAAAGGTCCGCACTCATTTACTGGCGAAGATACGGCCGAGGTAGCATGCCATGGTGCTCCATATATACAACAAAAGGTATTAGAATTATTTATAAAAAATGGTGCCAAACTAGCCGCACCAGGCGAGTTTACCCAACGTGCCTTTTTAAATGGCAAAATGGATTTATCGCAAGCGGAGGCTGTGGCCGATTTAATAGCCAGCCGAAGCGAAGCGGCACGCAGAGTGGCCATGCAACAGATGAAGGGTGGTTTTTCGCAAGAGTTAACGCACCTGCGCGAACGCCTACTAAATTTTATATCGCTAGTAGAACTAGAACTTGATTTTAGCGAGGAAGATGTGGAGTTTGCCGACAGACAACAACTGGTTGGCTTGGTAAACGAAATTGAAACCTTATTATCCAAACTGATCAATTCGTTTCAATTGGGTAATGCCATTAAAAACGGTATTCCGGTTGCTATTGTTGGGCATACCAACGCGGGTAAGTCTACCCTACTCAATACCATTTTACAAGAGGATAGAGCCATTGTTTCGGATATTCACGGTACTACACGTGATGTAATTGAGGATACTATTAATATACAAGGTATTACTTTTAGGTTTATTGATACGGCTGGTATACGTAAAACTACAGACGAGATTGAAACCATTGGTATTGATCGTACTTTTAGTAAAATTGAGAGTGCTACCATAGTTATTTTAATGCTGGATATTAACGATCCTACAGAAAAGATACACGAGGCCATTGCGGATGTAAAGGCTAAAATGAATGAAGATCAGAAGTTAATTGTAGCTATTAATAAGGTGGATTTACTTTCGGAGGAAGAGATTAAAGAACGCTACAATAAATCGGCCTACCAAGAATTATCGGGTACGGATGCCATTGTTACCTTATCGGCCAAGCAGCAAACGGGCATTGAAGCTTTATCGGAAGAGCTAATTAAAACAATTAATCTTAAGGCGGTAGATAACGACGAAGTGATTGTGACTAACGCTCGCCATTATGAAGCTTTACAGCGTTCGCATGAGTCAATTTCTCGCGTTGCGGATGGTTTACAATCTGGCATATCAGGCGACTTTTTAGCTCAGGATATTAGAGAGGTATTGAGCCACTTGGCCGAGATTACTGGTGGTGAGATACAAACTGACGAGGTACTGGGTAACATCTTTAAGAACTTTTGTATTGGCAAATAAGCCATGCGATGGCAGAATTATTTAACACAAACCGAACAGACGCGATGCTTCGCGTCTATATCCCGATAACCGGGACTTACCTATCCCGATAACCGGGACTTACTTGTCCCGATAACCGGGACTTACTTATCCCGATAACCGGGACTTACTTATCCCGATGACCGGGACTTACTTATCCCGATGACCGGGACTTACTTGTCCCGGTGGTGTGGACTTAATTATCCACATTTAGTGTGCAATAAAAAATCCCCAGACTCATTAGCCTGAGGATTATAAAATGAATGCTTATAGCATCAAAACCATTACCGTTCTAATTGGTAGCAGTCATGTCAAAATTTGAGCGACCTACTCTTAAAGTACTACTTCTTCTAGCTTTAAGCCTCACTTCAATGGTAAATACACCACTTAAGCCTTCAGGGGCAAATACCAATAATTCCGATGGTTTGTTTTTAAACACATTACTGGCTCTGGTTTCGCTTTTATCGGCAGCAATAAAAAACACGCCTTGCTCGGCATCTTCTTCGTCAAACTTAATGTGACTACCCATTATGGATAATAGTTGCCCCGAAGTAAAATCTTCGTTAACGGCACCTGTTTTCACATTAGTAATTTTTTGAATTACAGGCATACTGCCCTTCACTTCAACCTTACGAAGTTCAATATCGCTTACGGCACTTGCCAAGCGCGGTCCTGCATTAAGGTTAAGTTTAACAGCATGTCTGCTAGCAGTAAAAGTATCCTCATCGTTAATAAATACACCACTAATGCTAGGGTATATTTTAAACAATTCGGTATTTACATTATTACCCTGCTTAATAGCATTAACTATAGCATACTCGTACTCTTCAATAACAGATAAAGCCTCGGCCTTAGTTACTGTTGAGCCTTTGCCAGCCATCATTTCTACTATTTTTTCTGTGGTAATGGTGTCGTTGTCGGTAACAACGCCCATTAAATCATCAGGATCTGCTGTCAGATGATTTGCAATTACTCCGTATCGTAACGGCATAATAAAAAATATTAGTTTATAAAATTAGAGCCCTCCGGCCATCATCTCCCAACACTTTTCAATTTACCGGAAGGCGAACCTACCGGGGGGTTATCTATGATTAAAATCATGTTGAAAATATAACCTCTATGGCACATAAGCAAACTTTTGTTGTGTTTTTTTTATTTAAATCATTAGCTCTCACTCGTGCAGCAGCAATGTAGTATTACCATGATGTTTTACTGCTTGCCTTGAGATCGCCGCGTGCCTCGCGATGATGCAATAAGGTATTTCTAAGATTCACAAGCTGTGCGCCTCGTCATTCCGTGGTACGAAGGAATCTCAAGGCGACCTTAATAGATTACCACACGTGAGGACACGTGAGGCAGCAATACGTAGCAGTGGCTCTAAATAATGGCTATTCAAACCTTGATTCTCATTTATAACTTATCATTTATCACTAATAACTTAAAAAAAGCTTGCCTTGGGATCGCCGCGTGCCTCCCGATGACGCAATAACGTGGTACTTAAACACAAGCAAGCTGCAAAGCATTTATCATTTATAACTTAACACTTATAACTTTTAAACCTTGATTCTCATTTATAACTTATCATTTATCACTAATAACTTAAACAAAGCTTGCCTATGATATTTTCAATATCTCTTTTTGGCTTAAGGCAATAGATTTTTTTTATGGCTTTCAAAAACGAACATCCTCGTTTCTATTTGTAAAGAAATTATTAATTAATGGTATAATAATTGATAAAAGAGCATTAAATATTACATACTACAATGATTTTTATTAGAGCTCTATTTCGCTTTTTAGCAATATGCGCAATCACATTATACTATGTTGTTATTGGCATTATCCAATATAAACTTGCCTATGATAAAGACCAAGTAAGGCAGTCTGTTGCTAAAAAATGGAGTCGCGCATGCATTAAGACACTTAATGTAAAAGTAACGGCTTCTATTAAAGGCAGTGGTAAACCCGAAGGTTTAATTATGAGTAACCATCGCAGTTATCTTGATATTTTTATTCTCTTATCCATATATCCGTCATCAATTGTTGCCAAGCATGAGATTGGACAATGGCCTGGTATTAAGCATGCCATTGAGTTAGGAGATATAATATTAGTAAAGCGTGGTCATCTGCATTCAATGGTTCAAACCATGCGTCAGATTAAAGAGCGCCTTGATAATGGCAAAAACGTAATTCTGTTTCCTGAAGGAAAAATTAACGATAGCCATATACCCGGGAAATTTAAAAATGGAAGTTTTCATATAGCTGCCAAACTAAATACACCTATAACTCCTATTGCTCTATGGTACCCGGATAAAGCTGATGCTTGGATTGGTGATGAATTGTTTATTAAACACTTTTTTAAACAGATGGGCAAAAAAGAAACCTTAGTAAAACTCTGTGTTATGGAACCTGAAAAAAATAGCGATCCAGAAACACTAAAGGAGAATGTTCATCGAAAAATTTACAATTCAGTACTTGATTTTGACATTGAGCAAGAACAGGCAAAAGGTATTAATCATCAATCTTGCTAAAAGCTTCTGTTGCGGTTTCATAACCTAATTTTATCATTTCTTTAGATTTATGAAACTCAAAAGTACTGCAAATATCTCGCGGTATTTTTATTAATACATCTGGCTTAATAGCTGCAATACTGGTTTTAGAAATTTGTTCTTGCATCATATCAAACATTTGTGTCATTAAGTTTACATAGGATATATCAAGCTTTTCACCATCCTTTCCCCCTCTTATACGCTGATTGAACCAATTCATCATTTCTGTAAGTCTTGGCGATTGAAATAAGCTTGGATTTTCATCCTCTTTTTCAACTAAATCGGTTCTATTGGGAACAAAAGCATTCAAATCTACGGCAACTAAAATATCTCCCTCTCTCCTTTCTACCCTATTAAGAGGAATTGGATTTATTACGCCCCCATCAAATAACCATTGATCATTACGCTTAAATGGTGCTAAAAATCCAGGCACTGCAACTGAGGCTCTTATGGCATCAGATAGATTGCCTGAGGTAAATACAATTTCTTCTCTATTTAATATATCACTGGCAACAGCAGAAAAAGGAATATCCAGATCTTCAATATTGTACTTATTCAACCACTGCTCCATGTGATTGAATACTTTATTACCTTTAATAATCCCTTCTGATTTTAACTGAAAATCCATTAAAGAAAAAACATCCCCTTTCCCCAATGAGCAAACCCATTTTTTATAATCATCCATATGTCCGGCTACATAAAGTCCACCGATTAACGCACCAATTGAGGTACCCGATATTGAAGTTATATTATAACCCAATTCTATAATCTTTTCAATAACCCCAATATGAGAAATTCCTCGTGCTCCTCCACTTGAAAGAACTAATGCTACATTTTTTGACATTCGATATATTTTGTTTTTTTTACAATATTCTCAATAATAGTTCAATTTTTCAAAAACCATCTACCCATTATACCTTTCTTTATGGTTTTTAACCAAAATTAGAAATATAACCAAGGGAATCGTGCCTTCTATGGTGGTTCTTTTCTTTAAAATCACATATAAAATTCAATTATCTTAGATAAGTGTTAAAAATTAAAATCAAAACTCACACCCACACAACACACACTAAACGAAGATATTAAACATTTACACAACAAGCTTTAAATAGTATTATAACCCAAAAGCACATTAATTAAACTTATAAGAACATTATTAGTTTAAATTGTTAAATATTTGCATTCGTATTTTAACACCTATAAACCAAACACCATTAACCTCTCTTCGTATAAAAACGCTCCTATGCAAAATTACACTGACTTGTGATAAACTATTAATTAAATTTTATAACATAATAAGGAACAAAACTTACATCATTCTCTAGTTTGTGAAAAAAAACACACTACTAACTACAACATACAAACGAGAATGAAACAACTACATGAGATTTTAAAACGCAAGGGATATCTACTTTGGGTTTTATTGCTTGCTGTTTGCATTGAATCGCAAGCTCAATCAAATAATATTGCCGTTACTGGTGTTATTATTTCGCATGAAGATAACTTACCTGTTCCCGGGGTAAGTGTTATGATTAAGGGAACATCTACGGGCACTATTACTGACTTTAACGGTAAGTATAGTATTAAAGCAAACGAAGGTGATATTTTAGTCTTTTCATTTATAGGGCTCCAAACAAGCGAAAAGAAAGTTAAAGATAAAACACTTAATGTATCATTAGCCCCTGAAACTATCGACTTAGGCGAGGTAGTAGCTATTGGATACGGATCTGTTAAAAAGAAAGAGTTAACCGGTTCGGTAGCTCATGTTAAGGGTGAAGATATTCAGAAAATTGTAACCTCCGATTTAGGAACAGCGCTACAAGGGCAAATTGCAGGAGTTAATGTCACTGCAAGTTCTGGTGCTCCAGGAGCATCTTCTAATATTCAAATTAGGGGTATTTCATCCGTTACTGGATCAAATTTACCTTTATACGTTGTGGATGGTATTCCACAAGACGGTGACCCTAGACTAAGTAACAACGAAATTGAAACTATCGACATACTTAAGGATGCTGCATCGTGTGCTATTTATGGTACTAGAGGTTCTGCAGGAGTTATTCTTATCACCACCAAACAAGGAGAAAGTGGACAGATTAAAATTAAAGCGGATGCAAGTTATGGTATCCAAAAAATTACATCGGGTACACCCTTAATGAATGCGCAAGAGCAAACCTACTTTGATATTCTTTTTGAACGAAATGTTAATGGGAATAACGATGATGAAGGAAATATCTTAATCAACCGTAATAAATACAATTACGTTAATGATAATAGCTTATCTCCTTTGGTGCACAACGATAATGCTGCTGTTCAAAATTATAACATCAACATTACTGGGGGTAGTAAAGATTTATCGTACAATGTGGTGTTTGGGTATTATAACCAGGATGGTATTGTAACCAACTCAGCTTTTGAAAGGTATAACGCACGTGCCAATACCATGTATAAAAAAGGTAAATGGCGTGTTAAAGCAGGCGTTGGTTTCACTGTTGAAGAAAATGACAAAGCCGCAGGTAACATCCTTACTCAAAACATAAGAATGATGCCGTACCAATATTTACCAAGTGATGGTGGTGATGTTTTTGAAACCGATGGTGTTGCCGGTGGACCTCAAGCAACAGCTTTAAATTCTGCCTTAAGAGCACTTCAAACAGAAGACAACAACACCCGAGATAAACTTTTTGGTAACGTAAGTGCCACGTATCAGGCAAGCAAAGAATTAAGTTTCACCACCAATTTTGGAGCCAATGTGCGTAACGACAGAAGACACCGTTTTTCTCCTCAATTTAAAATTGTGAATAACGATGGAACGCAAATTAATAACCCGCTTGATAGTTATGTTGAGATGACTAGTAGTAGAAATACTGCAGTAAGTTGGGATGGTAGTGTTAACTACACAAAAAAGATTAAAGATCATAAATTTACAGCTACAGGAGCCATGAGTTTAGAGGCTTATACTTTTGAAAGCTTCTATGGTGGAAAAAGAGGCGTAGTTGATAACGATATAAAAGTAATTGATGGTGCTATTCTTAACCCTTACATATACTCTAACGGGCGCGATAAGGCGGATAAGTTAGTGGGTACAATAGCACGTGCACAGTACGATTATAAAAGCCGCTATTTAATAAGTGCAAGTGTTAGATACGATGGATCATCACGCTTTGCGGAAGAATACAGATGGGGTATGTTCCCTTCTGTTTCGGCAGCTTGGAATATTTCTGACGAAGCTTTCTGGCAGCCACTTGCTGACGTAGCGAACAATTTTAAGTTTAGAGCTAGTTACGGTACTACCGGAAATCAAAATTTTGCTTCGTATAGTTTTTATAACAACATCACGCAAGGTATTTTCTATCCTTTCGGAGAATATGGTATGGAGTTATTGGCAAATGGTGCAGCCCAAACCCAATATGCAAACGAATTGGTTAAATGGGAAACTTCAATACAAGCCAACGTTGGTATAGACTTAGGTTTATTCAAAAACCGTTTAACCTTTTCTGCCGATTATTACGACACACGTAAAAATGATATGTTATTTCCAGTTCAATTACCCTCGTCTGCTGGTGTTGGAACAGGAGCTGAAAGCAGGGTTACTTTAAATGTTGGAGATATGGTAAACCAAGGGTTTGAGTTTGCCGCAGGATGGAGAACTCAAACCGGAAAAGTAAATTGGGGCGTTAGTACAACTTTTACCAAGAACACCAATGTGATTACTAATATGACCGGATCAGGTCCAATTTACTCTACTGACAGTGGATTAATAAGTGGTGATACAAATTCGAAAATTACAGTATTAGCTGAAGGTTATGAAGCAGGAGCTTTTTTCTTACATAAAACCGATGGCGTTATCAGAACTGAAGACGAACTGCAACAATATCGCCAGTTAGTACCTAGTGCACAAATGGGTGACTTAAGATATGTTGACACCAATGGTGATGGAGAAATTACTGCCGATGATCGTGAATATATGGGAAGTGGTCTTCCTGATTTTGAAATTGGCTTCAATACCAATCTTGAATACAAAGGCTTCGACTTTATGATGCAATGGTATGCATCTGTTGGTAACGACGTAATGAATGGTAGCAAAGCTGCAGCGTATAGTTACGGACGCCATGCCGATCAAGTTCATACTTGGTCTGCCGCAAATCCTAATGCCCCTCTCCCTGTTTACAGAGGCGATAGTAAAGCACATGATAACTACCGCGGATACACAGATATGTGGTTAGAGGATGGTTCTTTTTTACGTTTACGTGCTATTACACTTGGCTACACTTTCCCTAAGCCATTGGCCGAAAAGATGGGTATGGGCAAATTTAGAGCTTATGTAACTGCTCAAAATCCATTAACCTTCACTAATTACACAGGCTTCGATCCTGAGGTAGGCGGTAACGGTCTTACTAGTCGTGGACTTGATAAGGGAAATTATCCGGTAGCTGCGCAATATATCATGGGAATTGTTCTTGACTTTTAACGAATCTAAAACAACGCAAAAATGAAGATCAATAATATAAAATACCTTTTTATAACTCTTGCAGTGTGCGCTTTAACATCCTGCAGTGATTATCTAACGGAAACCAACCCCAACTTTAAACCCAAAGAAGATTATTATAAAACACTTGATGAAGCTGAAGCAACCTTAGTTACAGTATATGGTACAATGCTGAACCATTACATACTGAACATAGAAGAAGAGGCTTTACGTTCTGATTGTGGATACCCAGGGTTTAATCGCCCAAGTCCAACTGATCCAAATGCTGTATGGTACTATCAAACCTACAATAACGGAACGGTATCTGTATCTAAAAAATGGGAAGCCATTTATGAGGGCGTATTCAGAAGTAATCAAGTAATTGAGGGCCTTGAGCATCTAAAAGAAAACAACGAGAATATCGACTTAGATAGATGGTCGGAATTAATGGGTCAATCTAAATTCTTTAGGGCACTATATCACTTTTACGCCTATACTTCATTTAACAACGGCGAAGTAATCATACGCGATTTTGTTCCATCTTTAGAAAATGGTTTAGATGATTTCAACATTCCAGTTTCTGATCGCGAAGAGGTGGTAAATTTTGTAAGAAACGATCTTTACTATGCCTATAAAAATCTACATAGTCAATATCCAAACCTAGCTCGCAATAAGGGAAAGGTAACCAAAGGCGCGGCTGCAACAATCCTTGGCCTGAGTCATATTTACGATGTTGAGTATAAAGATGGTATTGCTATTAATAATACTGAGAGCATCGATTCAGCAATGTTTTATTTTGATGATGTAATCAACAACCCAGAATATGCATACGAATTAGTTGATGATATGGACTTATTATTTACATCGGCTGGGGAATTAAACAAAGAATCGATATTCGAAGTTGTTTATGCTTTAGGTCTTCGTCCTGAGTTAAATCACTTCGACGAAGCTAGTTTAACCAATCGTTTAGGCCGCTCTGCTCCTGGTGGAACAATTGGTGGCGGACGTAAATGGTTGCCAACTGCATGGTTAGCTTATGAGTATAGCCACGAAAAAATGGATAGTCAAGACCAACGTAACTGGGTAAATGATGACGATGGCACGCAGCGCATGCGTAATGTTCCATTACGAGCCTCTTCAATGGTAGCCTTGGTTAATGATATTGATACTAAATATTACATAATAGGTAATGTACCGCAGGTAGCCACTTTTTCAAACTACGAATTTGCTTATTACAAAAAATATACGAATCATGATATTACTGATAGTGAGCGAAATTTATCTGAAGGTCAAAACCGATCAGGAAAAAATGTAACCGTAAACCGCTTGGCTGAAGTAGTGTTATTAATGGCTGAATGTCATATTCAAAAAAATGAGATTCAAGAAGCACTTGATTTAATGAATGATGTTAGAGTGCGTTGGGGCTTAGAATTATTAGGCACTGAATCAGGTTCAAAACACGGCGCTAATCACGACTATAATAACATAGAATATGATCAAACATCGTTAATGAAGCAATTAATGCACATCGATAAACCATTAGAGTTATCTTCAGAGGGACATTCTATCAGAAATATTGACTTACGCCGCTGGGGTATTGCCAAACAAAATTTTGAGGATTTATATAAGCGTAAATATTGGGTAGATACTTTCACGTTTACCGACTTGGATGGTAAGGACAAAAATAACTGGAGAAGCTTGATCGTGGATTATGATCCGGGTAATGGGTCAATTATTATTGATGATTTCGAGGCTGCTTCACAGAACTACATCAACGAAGTACACGATTATTTACCTATTCCTTTAAGCGAAATATTGAATAACCCTAACATATTCAATAAGAAATAAGAAAATTGGAAGTTATGAATATCAAATTATATATAACGGCACTAATAATTGCAATAGGATTTGTTTCATGTAAAGACGAATCTATTGGCGGTGATTTTTCAGATGTTACCTGGACCAATACGTTAACAACCCATGCGATTGTTGACAAGGGTGACTTCGCCTCTTTTATGGATTTATCGCAAGGTGCTTTGAGCCATGAATGGCATATTTCTGAAGGAAATTATTTTATGTCGGATGATTTTGATCGCCAAGACACAAATCTTTACGATTTTATTCTGCCTGAAATGGGGCTAAAAACTGAAAATGAAGTAATCCATGTTTTATTCGACAGCATTGGATTACAGGAGGTAAGGTTGTTTAATACCTTTAGCGAAGAGGTTACATTTAATGGTAATGATACTTTAACAGCCATTGAAAAAGATGGCATTTGGGTTATTGATACTACATTCTTTGTAGATGTATATGGCGATATGGAACCTGCTTTTAAAATTTATAAAAGTATATTAAACGAAGAAGGTAATATTACAGATTGGGAAGAAGTGTTAGAAGTATTAGCTAGTGATAATCCTGAAACTACTGATTCTATCAATTGGCCAGTATTAGATATCGAAGCAGGTGAGTCGCTTAAATTTGTTGATTTAACCACTATTGACCGACCAGAAGGCAGAACATGGAGAATACATAATGGTAATAGCTATGAAAATCTCACAGATTCTGTATGTATCATTAACTATTTAAAGTTAGGAGCTTTACCTCAATTATTAGGAACTATGCGCTCTGAGCGCGAAGGAGATGAGCACATTCCAAGGTCTAACGTAAGCAAACAAATTCCTTTACATGTTAATGTAGTACCATCCACAAAACCATTAATTATTGATGGTGATATTTTACAAAATTTAGATGGTTCAATCAGCTTTAAAGTAAATGGCCTACTCAATCCATTTAGCAATGAAGAAGGTGAATTTAAGGTGTACGTTACCAATGCTGCAAGCGGATTTGATGATTTTATAGAAGTAAAAAGTGCTCAAGTCAGCAAGAAAGACAATAGCGTAATTGATTTGGAACTTGATTCAAGAATATATAACTCAGATGTGGTTACTGTGAGCTATACCGGTAATGGAATTGAATCAACTGATTATAGAATGTTAAGCCAATTCGACAATATTAAGGTTAAACCATTTTACTTTGAAGGAATTGATCTTGAATTCGGAGGTTTTGAAATACTTAACCCAAGTGCGAACGCAATGTCAGCCTCTGCACAGGGTTGGTGGATGAATGGCTCAAACATTGATATTGATGGTCAATCGTGGATTTTTAAGCGAGTTGAATCTGATGAATTTAGTCAAGTTATTGGTGAAGCTTCTATGCGTGTAAAAGGCACCTACCCTTCAGGAAACTGTAGAATTGATTATACATTCTTGGATATGGATAAAATGCCTGCTGGCAGCTACCGTTTATCATTCATGATATATATAAAGCAGGGTTCTGGTATGGATGAATTGCAGATACAAACAGCCAACCCTAACTCTAACTTAACTTTTATTGATGTTAGCGAATCAATAGTACCAAGAGACACTTGGGTTAAAATTACAGAAGATGTAGTTATAACTAGTGATTTGGTTAGTGATAAGGTAAAACTGCGAATCAATCCGAAAGCCGGAAACTTCGAAGGCCATCAAGAATGGTACATGGATAGTTTCTCATGGATAAATATTGAAGAAAGACCTTAAATAAGTACTATATATTTCCAATTAAAGAGCGACGATCTGTATTAGAACGTCGCTCTTTCTATATCTTAAGAATTAAGCTCCCACTACAAAGGCCCTCATCTTAATAACTTTATCATTAATCTCCTTTATCCTTTTATCATTAACAAAGGCATCTGCTGAGTCCATCCCTGTAAACTCATTTAAGTTTAAGGATTCACACATATCGTTGAGCGCAACAAAGTCGTTATAAATCGCATTATTTTCATTAGTGACTTTATACAAATCAATTAAATTTAATAAATGTGGTAGCTGCTTTAACTGCTCCTTTGTCACTATAACCAACCTTGAGGATAAGGCTAACTTCTCGTTAGGAGATAATTCCTCCGGCAGTTCCGTTATGCTGTTAAAAAGGATAAACTGCTTCTCAATGTATGCTCCAGCTAACATAGCACTGAAAACACGCATGGCATCTTGTTCTGTCAATACATCTTCACAATTGAAAACCACCTCTTTTAATTTATCAAGAACTTCATCCGAAGGTGCTGCACCTTGATTTAGGGTATTAATTACCATATCCTCAAAGGCATCTTCAGCATGAATCTTTTCAGCAATTGATTTACCTGCCATAAAGCTTAAGTAACCATTTCTATTTTCACTATATGCGGCTTCATATAGTCCATCAACAATGTATAAACCCATATTAGCAGCCATTTGCATTTCGCTGCCCTGATATTGAGCCCAAAGATTAGGATCGTGACGGAGCTCTGGTTTATAATCAACCCCCGACAACTTTAGCATAGTACTGATGTCTTCTACACTCTTTATGCTTGACCTAATATGCTCAACCTCATCGGCAAAATGACGTATGGAATCATTGCTAGTTTGTTGGCTTTCCTTTAGATTACAGCTAGTTAAAAACAATGTACCTACTATTAATACAATTTGAATTTTTCGCATAACTTTAATTTTTATAAGTGTTTATTGTATCTCATAAAAGTCATATATACTGAGCTCCAATTATAGACCAAGAAGACTTTTGAGTAATCCATAAAGACATAGAAGATATCTTCATAAACGGTAAATTATCTCTCCTATTGAGATTATAATAAAAGTACCTTACCTTTATTTAGAATCGATAAAAATAAAATACTATGGCAACTATTAATGTTTATCTAACTTTTAACGGCAACTGTCGCGAGGCTTTTACTTTTTACAAAACCGTGTTTAACAAAGATTTTGAAATGATTAGTACATTTGGTGAAATGCCACCGATGGATGGAGTTGTTATTAGCGATGATGAAAAAGATAAAATTATGCATGTTTCATTATCTATTAGTAAAGAAACTGTTTTAATGGGTAGCGATGTTGGCGGCGGATGGTCAACAGAGGTAACTGTTGGTGATAACTTTGCTATTTCTTTATCCGTAGACTCAAAAGAAGAAGCCGATGCTTTTTTTAATCAACTATCAACTGAAGGTAAAATAGGCATGCCAATGGCTGATACTTTTTGGGAATCGTACTTTGGGATGTGTACTGACAAATTCGGAATTAATTGGATGATAAGTACCGACAAAAAATAAAACATTAGGAGAACACAAACATGTTCTCCCCAATTTTTCAAGCTCCAAATAGCATTACTTTTTCAACTCCTTTTTCTTGATACCTTACTGAAAAAGTTTTGCTAATTTCATCTAATAATTCAGCTTCGCTCTCCTTAACTGAAGCAACAAGCAATTGCCCAAACCAACGCTGACTAAAACCTGTTCTATCCTTAGAAATATCTCTTAATTCTTTAAAAAACAGATTTATGGCAGTACGCGATTTTCTATCTTGATGATTCTCTAAAGGCTTACCTTCTGTTATATAATTATTGAACACTTTTACTGCCGAAACTAAACTCTGAACTTCTTTCATTTTAGGTATTGTAACGCCAGCAATAAAACTACTCTTTTCATCATGAATATCATCGGATAATTTGTGTGCCCAGCGCTTATAACTTGAGGGGTATGCACCTGATGTAATGCTTTCAAGGGTTCCTATATGCCTAAAACTATTCAATATTATTTTCGAATAGAAATTAATTCGATCCGACATATTATTACTTTCCTCTATCTTTTTTGTAGGTAGAATAGCTATTGCCATTGCTCTAGCAATGGTCTCTTCATTCATATAATCATCTAAGGCAGAGAGTACATTTGTAAAAAGTACATTTGAAATACTGATTTTAGTTTCATAGCTTACCTCGCCAGTTTTAAATACCTTTTCCCACAATTTATCTGTATAGTCTGCACTTGCATTTCCATCAATTATTCCCCAACATACTGCTGTAGTTATAAAAGCCTTTAAATCCTTAACCTCATTTTTTCGTACTTTATTATCAAATTTTGTGGCAATTAACGAAAGTGTGTTATCCAATTCATCGTATGTAATATCATCGTCTGGTACATTACTCTCACTCGCCATAGAAACTTCATACTTCAGTTTCTCCTTTCCATTAGTTATTTCTTTATTAAATAAGTAGGCAATTGAAACAGTACGTTTATCATTAAAATCGTGATACTTTTTATCGATAGAATAAACTTCTTCCTTTGAAGATTGCAATGCCCAGTTGCCTATGGAAAGTCCAAATGAAAAGTTACGTTCAAATGTGATTGATTTCTCATTAAAATATGAATTTACAGAAATATCCTTACTTCCGTTTTTCGCCTTTTCAATTAAAGGTCGCATATCCAATATCAAAATCTCCTTTAAATGTTTCTTCAATAAGTTTAAGGAGATATCGGCATCTAAAAAGGTTCCTGTCTCTACTACCTTTTTAAAACTACAATCTAAGCCTATTTTAACCGTTTGTTGAACAAGCTTTAATACAGCTTCTTTTGCCGATTCTACTTTTAGTTTATACTCCTGATAATGCGATTTTAACCCCTCAATTGAATCACCTACATATTTAATTTTCTCAACCAGTTTTAAAATAAAGTTATCCTCTTTGTAACTCTCATACTTGTTTAAAATAGCATCAATACCCGAGATTGTATCACCCAAATAATCTTCAAAATATTGATCAATAAGGTCAGTTAACATTTCCTTATCTGATTGAAGTAAACTAATTGATAAACTGGCGCCTAAGGAAAGCTGATTAATTGCAATCTTCTTTTTATTAATTCTAATACGGAAATCATCAACATTCTTCTTTTGAATCAAACATTCAAATACATCTTTTTTTGAGGCTTCTACTTTTACTGATAAGGAAGGATTTATTTCTAATGGTATTTTAAATCCTGACTTGCACAATGAAAACACTGGTGCAAAAACAACACTCAATAGTTGAACTAAATTTACCTCAACACTAAAATCTATTTCTCCATCATAAATATATGAGAAGGCCTCATTAATTTGCCTCGACTCCCAAAAACCGATTTCGTTCCCATTGGTAACTAGAGATTTAAAATTGCTTAAATCATTCAGTAATGCTTCTTTTACGGTTAATTGATTTTCATACGGTTTATACCAATTTAATTGAATCTCTTTTCGCATACCCAAATCAAATTGTAAAATCTCCTTAATAGGAATTCCCCCGGTAGCATTTAACCTTCCGTTGAGAGAATGTATTACAATTACCTTACGCTCAATCACCTTAGACAGTTCCTCTTCCGACAAGTAAAAATTCTCTAAATTGGCAGCTTCAATATCATCAATACCATTAATGATGTACGAATTTAATTTACTAGAGGATTCTATATTCAGATTCAATTTTGAATCAATAGCTGGTATCTCCTTCTTTATATTATCCGAAAAACTTACTTCGTTGTAAAGGTTCAAATCAGCCTCCCCTAACTTCTTATCATTCCCTTTGGGCAAGGGTAAAATGCTTTTTAGATCCATACTATTTAAAATATAATTAGTAAACTTATTTAGTTGGAGTATCTGTTTTTTCTTGAGATCCTGATCCTCTCAATTTAATTAATCTATTCAATAAATCGAACCAAAATGGTGCTCCTAACGATAATGCAACAGCGGTAATTAAACATCCAAACAAATAACTAAACCACGATTCCCATGTAGCATCACTGGCAACTGATGGATATTTAATTTCCATTATTGAAGTTACCTCTTGAGATTCTTCAAATAGATCATGTACTTTCTTAGATAACTCAACATCTGGTTTCCCTTGAGAATTCTTGGCATATTCAGAAGCTGCTTCCACCATAGCCAATCTCATTTGAGGGTCTGTTCCTAGTTTCTTACTAATTTCTATGGTATTCAAATTTAATCCTAAGGCAATAATTAGCCCTACACAAAAAGTTATGGTTTGAATTCTTCGTTTATACCAACCTGCCGCTCTGTCCATCGTTTCATTAAACCATTCTTCAAGCAACTTTTGAAATTTACTTACACTACCTTCTGCCTCATCAATTAAATGAATTATCATTTGATGTGTTTCATTATCAGAATTAAGTTTTGCTTTTAAATCACTTAGGATCAATGCTTCTGATTTTATATATCCCAAGGTATTCAAAAATCCTTTTGCAAATGTTACCGGTTTAATATAAGATGGGTATCTTACTTTTCCGCTTTTTAACTTTCTACCTAGATATTTTATTTGGGGTAATTTAAAGAATTCCTCACTAAAATTCTCTTTTGTATTGGTTTCTTCAGTGTCCGAATCGAGCATTCGCTGAATACCTTTACGAAGATATTTTCCTCGCTCATTAAAAATGGATGCAATTAACTCGGTAATTGTTGTTGCTAATAAACTATACAAAGCATAAATAAAAAATAGCCCAATGGCTACATCAAGAGCAATATTACTAAACATAAATTATAACATTAAGTGGATACTGTAAAGCTACACTTTTTAAAAATATGTTAATTAAGAATGAGAATCAAATATTATTTTAGGCGTATTATGTATTTTTTTACTTTTACTTATTTAAAAACAATGTATTAATGAAACCATTTGATAACATAACAGCAAGCAGCAGTAGAGAAGATATAATTACTGAATTGGTTAAGCTTTTTGCAACGTATGCGAAAGAGTTGTTGAACTCGGGTGGTGATTTTAGCTACATGAATATGTTTGCCGATAATTTTAAGCACACCATACTCAAACAAACAAATTTGGATGAGTTTGAAGTGTTTGAAATATTAAACGAGGCCTGTGATGTTAGCTGGAAGAGCCAAACAGAATAGTTAGTTACTATAGTGTAGAACTAATTTTTTGTAAAAATATGAAGAGATATCCATGCCTCCTTATTAATTCAATAGAAGGCATGGATATTTTTATTTTTTCACATTAACCAATAGAGGATTCTCGTAGTATATTTTGCTATCAGCTACAAAATCGTATAAGGTAAGTTCGCGTAAACGATAATAAGCAACCCAATAAGATTCAAGCGACGAAATATAATCGCGCTTAGCTTTTTCTCTATCTGATAAAGAAATATTTAAATCGGTAATACTTATTTCTCCATTCTGAAATTTCTTAATGGCAATTTCGTATCCATTACCTGCTACTTTATCAGCTTCCTTGGCAATCTCTAGTTGCTCTTTTAACAAACCAAATTGCTCTACTTGCACAACTACGGTACGCTCAAAATTTTCTCTATCCTGCTGCACATCAAATAAAACTAAATCTCGCTTACTCTCCGCTAATTTTACGTTTGAGCTTGATTTACCCCAATCTAAAATAGGAATTGCAACGGATAGACGCACCGCTTTCTGATTGGCAGGATCATCATATACCCCAGCTAAATCAGGCGAAATGTTTGAAGTACCATAACTTCCGTGCAAAGTAGCAGCCAAGCCACTATTTCGCTTTGCTTTGGTCAAATCTCTATCTGCTTCGATTAACCTACGTTCATACTCTTCTTTTTCTTTACGATTTTTGTTGGCTTCTTCTAATGCTTTTTCAGCATCTACCTTAAACAAAGTCATATTAAGAGGCATCGATAACTCAATTGCAGTAGCCTGTTCTAGGCCGATATAAGATTTTAACTCAAAATCGGCATTTTTAAGGTCCATATTGGCCTGCGTTAATGCTTTACGAGCTGTTAAAACTGATAAACGAATACGCGAAAAATCGTTGGCACTAATGGTTCCTAACTGCATTTTCACTTTAGCAATACGCAAATTATCTTCACTGTTAGCTAAATTGTTTTCTGCCAATTTATAATTGGTTTGTACTCGCATATATCTAAAAAAACGCGATGTCGCTGTCCTTGATATTTGCTCAATGGATTGTATATAAAACTTCTGTGCTTCGGTATAAATTAAGGGCTCTGTTTTTTTTGACCATTTCATCCAATTGTAAGCAAATATGGGCTGGGTAAAACCAACCAAAAATGGATCTCCTGAAAAGTTAATGTCGTCTTTTATTAAATCTTCATTCCTAAATATAGAACTACTGGCATAAATGCGAGTGCCTGTTTGTGGTATAGACTGGTTAACTGATAAAGACGCTGTATTTTGAAAACGACCTACTTCTTTAAACTCAATACTACCATCATTTTGCTTTACTGGTTCCGTACCTTCAACATACTCTGGCAAATTACCACGTAAAACTAACTGTGGCCTAAACTGAGCTTGAAAATTCTTCCATCTCCAGAAGTAATTTTCATATCTATTTTGCGCATATTTTACAGAGGATGACTGACTAATTGCCAAGTCTACAACATTCTGCAAACTTAGAGGAATGCTCTTCTTAACTCTTTCTTCTTTTGGAGGTTGTATTGCAAACGCACCAATAAAACCCGACAGAAATAGGAATACTATAAATGCTCTCATTGGATCTGTTTTTAATTATTCTCGATATAATATGCAGGCAATTTTTGAAGTTGAAAATCTGAAGATATAATTACCTCATCTCCTTCTTCTAACCCTTCCTTTACTTCAATGTATTGATCAGCAACTAAACCTAGTTTAACTGTTTTCAGGATGGCACTATCCCCTTTAACAACCAATAATTCATTATCGTTTTTATCGGTAATTGAACCACCAACCTTTAATCGGTTTACATTATATTTACCAGCCCTAACAATCTCAACATCTACGCGCTGATTAGGAATTAACTTCGCATGTAAATCATCAGATAAATGAATTGAGAAACGTAATTTACCATTCTCTATTTGCGGCATTACTGAACCTATACGACCTGGAAAACGCTCTCCATCAACAATTACATAGGCGCGCTTACCCGTTTTAATCATCCGTTTACGTTTACTTTCTACTGATGCCGCAATTTTTAGTCTACTCAAATCAGACATGTTTACCAATACCTTCTCTCCTTGAATCTTCTCTCCTGCTTTGGCTTCTACACTTAAAATTATACCATCAGAAGGGGCTTTTACTATCATCTTCTGTAATAACTCCTTCTTTAAAGCTAGGTCCTTTTCTTGCATTGAAATTTGCAACAATAAACCTTTCTCTTCCGTGGCAAGTTGAGCCAATTTAATAACGTTTTTTTCTTGAACGAGCTTTAGATCCTTCTGAGCTAAAACCAATTCTTGTTGCGTTTTATCAAACTTTGCTTGAGAGATTCCACCTACATCTAACAATTGTTTCTGATCTTCAATGGTTGATTTTATGGATGCTATTTTTAGTTTTTTAGTTTCGGAATTATATGCCAAATCG
Organism: Saccharicrinis aurantiacus; assembly: GCF_947489045.1. NCBI lineage: Bacteria > Pseudomonadati > Bacteroidota > Bacteroidia > Marinilabiliales > Marinilabiliaceae > Saccharicrinis > Saccharicrinis aurantiacus. The sequence goes on along the minus strand of NZ_CANLCN010000001.1, from coordinate 662,416 downwards.
GCTTTTGTAGCACGAGCACTTAATCTTGTTTTCTCAAGGTTGTTATATTTTACCGCAAGTTGGTCGTTAATCTGTTCTATTGAACTTTCAACACCCTTGGTATCTAACATGATAATTGCGTCTCCTTGCTTTACTCTTTGTCCTGGTTCTTTGTAAATCTTTTTTACTATACTAGGTACAGGACTAAGCAAAATAACTTTACTTGAAGGTTGTGCGGTTCCCTCAGCAGGCTCAAGCACTTCAATATTTCCCTTATCAACTGTGACTGATTGGAAGTTTCCGCGAACTAACTTAGTATGTTTTGATTGGCAAGAAAGCGTTAATAGCATGCCACATATAGCAAAGACTTTTATATACGACACCATGCTAGCAGTGTTTTTGTTTTTAAACATAGATTAAAAAATATTTCATTATTGGGAATGCTCAAAACTAATTAATGATTCTCAGAAATACAGGTAAAAAGGATCTAAATAGGGGGGTGAACTCAAAAATATTTGGCCAATAAAACAATCTTCAAACACTTATTAACATTAAGTTATATATTTAAACAAAAAAAACCGAACTCTACAAGTAGAGTTCTGGTTAATATTATAATGAAGTGTTATTTATCTAACTGCCTCAATTAACTCTTTTACGGTAAGAAGAGTTTGCTCACCAGAGTTCATATTTTTTAGAGTGATTTTTCCTTCCTTCATTTCATTTTCTCCCACCAATGCTACAAATGCAATTTCTTTTTTATTGGCGTAATTCATTTGCTTTTTCATTTTTGCTGCGTCAGGAAATAACTCTGCATTAATACCAGCTTTTCTAATTTCTTGTAAGGCATTTAGTGAATAAAGTGCTTCTTGTTCTCCAAAATTGATAAACAATAAACGAGTAGATACAATAGAATCTTTAGGATATAAATCTAATTGATTCATTACATCGTATATTCTATCGGCACCAAATGAAATACCAACTCCTGATACATCTTTTAAACCAAAGATACCCGTTAAGTCATCATAACGTCCACCTCCGGTAATGCTACCAATTTCCATATCTAAAGCTTTTACTTCAAAAATAGCTCCGGTATAATAATTAAGTCCTCGAGCTAAAGTAAGGTCTAGTTCAACCTCTGTTTTTACACCAACTCCTTCAATATAATTTAATACTTTCTCAATCTCCTCAACTCCCTTTAAACCAACTTCCGACGAAGCCAATACAGTTTTAAGAGTTTCAATTTTATCGGTATTTGTACCTCCTAAATTGATAATCGGTTGTAGCTTATCTATGGCCTCAGTGTTTAATCCTTTAGCAGCTAATTCTTCATTTACCTTATCTAAACCAATTTTATCAAGCTTATCAATGGCTACAGTTATATCTATAATTTTATCAGCCTCGCCGATAATTTCAGCAATTCCTGTTAAAATTTTACGGTTATTCATTTTTACAAGCACATTAATATTTAGTGCTTTGTATACAACATCAACAATCTGAATTAATTCAACTTCGTTAAATAATGAATTTGAACCCACCACATCAACATCGCATTGAAAGAACTCGCGATAACGCCCTTTTTGTGGACGATCAGCTCTCCAAACTGGTTGAATTTGATAACGCTTAAATGGAAATGTTATCTCATTTTGATGCTGCACAACAAATCTTGCAAAAGGCACAGTTAAATCGTAACGCAAACCTTTTTCAGAGATTTGAGTGGTTGTTTTAACAGAATTCTTTTGTGCCAATAAACTCTCATCAGCCTTAGCTAAATAATCGCCTGAATTCAATATTTTAAATAAAAGTTTGTCGCCTTCTTCACCATACTTACCCATTAAAGTACTGAGGTTTTCCATTGCCGGAGTTTCAATAGGCTGATATCCATATTTTAAAAATACCGATTTAATTGTATCGAAAATATAGTTACGCTTTGCCATTTCAACAGGCGAAAAATCTCTTGTTCCCTTTGGTATACTTGGTTTTTGAGCCATTTTATTTTATTGTTTTATTATTGAAGCCGCAAAGTTATGAATTTAACTGAGATGTGGAAAGCTTAATTAAACGAGTTGAATATAATTTGGAAATTCTTGTGGTTTGAAAAATATTTAAATTGTTGTAATATACAAAGAGGGGATTCAAATTTGAATCCCCTCTACTCTATTCTGATTGAATATTAATTCTTAGAAATTATAGGAATTTGAACATTCCACGAATGAATCACTCCATCAGAGTCAATGGTATCAGCAGCACAAACTATGGCTACGGCTTTTCCATCCTCCAAATACATTTGCGGACGTTCAAGATGGTTTAGTTTCATTACATTTCCATCTTTTAACTTAATCTGAAGTTTTGATGCTAGGGGTTTTGGGGCCAATTTCCAATCGAAACCATCCTCTGAATCAAAGTAGACTAAAGCTTGTCCTTCGCTAGTAAAAGCTCCATGCATGTCTTTAACTATTGCTCGGTATTTACCATTCTGATACCAGATAAAAGGATCTTCAGCAGGAAAATCGTGCCCATCGGCTGTAAACACAGGGAAGTCGTATTTCTTAAATGGACCGGTTGGACTATTAGATGTTGCCACACAATGTACCACTGGGCCTCCAGAAATTCTCTTTTTCTTTTTACCAACAGCCTTGTATATCATCAGGTAATTTCCATCGGGCCCTTGGGTTATGGATGGGTTACTAACCAATAAGGCATCCATAGCAGTACTATCTTTACTCACATCAATTAAGGGAGTATCCATACGTTTCCATGGTCCATTAGGGTCATCGGCCACAGCCACACCGATACGCTGGTTATTGCGTTGCTCCCAATTGTATACTATTTTATTTGGCAAACATGGGTTTACACCATCGCCGGTATTACCCATATAATACAAATAGTACTTACCATTGTATTTATGTACTGTTGGATTGTGTGTACATAAACCATCCCAATACTCAGCACCTCTTCGTGGCAAAGCAACATCTTTGTGTTCAAAAGGCCCAAAGGGAGAATTTGACACAGCATGTGCAATCTCTGAGTGCGTAACCCAAGCCCAATGCTGATCTCTTTCCCATCTTGAGTAAAACATATGATAGCGTCCATCATCGTCTTTAATTATAGAACCACCCCAATGTAGCATAGAGTCGCCACCCGAAAAAATAGATTGTTCGCTTACTTCGCCAAAGACTAAATCTAATACAGTTGACTTCGGCTGCTGACAAGCACTTAAAATTACTATTACCAAACTTGCTATGATACAATTAAGCTTCATGAGTTTTGTTTTTTACAAATGGCTACTTTCTTCAATTAGATTTCACCACGATATGTTTAGATTCTTTACCTATTAGGAGATACTTTAATTACTTGTGACCAATTACTTTCGTCGTCATTAAGCATTCTCTTCACCTTAAAATAGAGCATTTCTTCACCCTCTAAATCAATAGAAACCATACCTCTCACATTTGAAGTAAACTCTTTGTCTAAATTATTTTTAGACTTTCCATATTTAAAGGTAAAATCGCCATCTTCAAAATCACTTGAATAGCCAATTACCAACTTATTATCAGCTATAAACGAATCCCAAATAACAGGAGGCAGTATTTTGCTATTTGTTGTTTCCTCTTTTACTGCAGATGGCTTACTTAAACCATTATCGTTAAGTGCATACAGTTTAAAAGTATATTTTATACCACTTTCTAAACTATCAATATCAATACGGTTAGTTATTGTTTTATAAGATTCATATTCAACACCATCAGTTCCGGTATACTTTACAAAGTATTCTGTGGCATTCGGAACCTTATCAAACAGAATTCTTACAGCATTCTTTCCAGGAATTATTTCTGATATTTCTGGGGTAATAGCGTTCTGAAACGAAATGGTTTTATCTAACCTTGAATAATTGGTTGGTGTTACCAAACTAACCGTCAAATCTAAAATATCAGAAGGTAGAGTCTTCCATGAGATAGTACCTTTCCATTCCTCATCAGTAGGTTTTAAATTTGGCAACTCAATGCTATCTTCCGAAATAATTTCGCCCTTACTATTCCTAAATTTATAAACCAATGTATAGTTATACATGGCATGGCTAGGGTAATCACTTGCGCTGCGAATGGGCATTCGGATATTTGCTGTATTACTGTTAAAATCGATATTACTAATTTCGATATCAGTTACCGGAGCATGCTCTTTTTTTATACGATCAAACAATCGTCTTTTTTGTCGCCAAGATGTTATTACACCCCAAACTCTATTTTCCTCAGCCGTTGTAGCTGCATAACCACTGCGATAATCATTAAATGTCCACATGGAAGTTCCAATTACAAACTCGTTTTTGTGTCGGAAGTTATTGGTCCACTCCGAGAATATTTCTTTATCAGAATCTAAAGCCGTAGATGGGAAAGGATCGAAACCAAACTCGGATATAAAAATTGGTTTATCAGGCCATTTGGTGCGTAAGGCATCCAATATTTCTTGAGGTTTACCTTGCCAGCGGTACATATTATGCATGATAATATCTACAAAAGTATTCGGGTCAGTTTCGGGTGTATAATCTTTCTTTTGTCCGGAATTACTAACACAAGTAAGCAAACGATAAGGGTCGAGCTCCGTTCTTACGTAATCCATTACATCGCGACCATATTCGTAATGGTTGTTCAACTCGTTTCCTACACTCCAACCAATAATACTTGGATGATTCATATCGCGCTCAATCATACCTTTTAACCAATATTTTGCTAAAAAGTAGTTCTTTTCTGAAACTTCGATGCCATGCTTTTTTGTTAGCATAACGTAAGGTTCATCAAGCATTAAGATTTCTTCTTCTTCAGGATTAAGCTTAATTCCTTTTTCCTTTTCAAGCTTAGCAAGCGGATAATAGTTTGCCCTAAATTCATCATTATCCAAATCTCTTACATTAATCTCCTCAAATATTAAGATTCCCTTTTTATCGCATAAATCCATTAACTTTTCATTCTGAGTTCCATGCATAATGCGCATAAAATTAGCCCCAGCTTCTTTCATCAAATCAACGTCCTTTTCAAGCACCTCCAATGGTTCAGAAGATCCCCAATAGCGATGCTCACTTACCCTGTTAAACCCAGCCAAACGGACAGCCTCTCCATTTAATAGCATTTTAGAATTCGTTAGTTCAACTTTACGTATTCCGAAATGATCATCCTTTCTATTTAATACAGTTTTCCCTTCCGAGATGCTGGTTTGTATCCGATATAACTTTGGGTTATCAAAATGCCACAATTCAACATCCTTCGATTTCAAACTACTTTCTAAATAAACATCTTCTGCACTATTTGGCCCGACTTTTACTGTGCCTTTTAAAGTGGCTATTTTAGAACCATCCAATATATTACTATTTATTTTGATGGATCTTTCCGTTGATGAATTATTCTCAATTCTAAGTTTAAGCTTTAATTGGGCTGTACCTTTTTCTAAATTAGGTTCTGCATGAATGTATTGATAATCAATCCTAACATGTTTATTCTTTGTGAGCGTAACATCACGAATAATCCCTCCCCAATTCCATGTGGCTCCAACAATAGCACTATTATCAGCTTCAATTGCAATAAGGTTTTTTCCATCAAAATTCAAAGCGTCTGTTACATCAAACTCAAAAGGAGTAAACCCTCCCCTATTCTTTCCGATAAACTTTCCGTTTAAATAAACCCGCGAAATATGATAAACGCCAGCAAATTTCAAATAATACCTTTCATCCGACTCTTTCTTCCAAGTTTGTGGAATTTGTATTTCTTTACGGTACCACGCTTTACCCGTGTAATTCGAAAATTCATTAATCATTCCCCAATGGCCAGGTACTTTTAGGTTATGCCACTCTGAATCGTCGAAATTGGTTAAGTAAACTTGCGAAGGCAATTTTTTTGCTTGTAGATATTGTTCCTTAGATATTTCTCTGAACATTACCGCATCGGCTGCAACGCCTCCACTAACAATAGCACTTAATTCAACATAGTTTTTATCCTTAGTGTCAAACTCATAAATACCTAAACTATTCCATTCGCCACAGAAAACCCGTTGACTCACAAAGCGTGTATCAACACCATTTGCATGCTTTATTTTGTATTTAGCAGTTAAGTGCGATGCAAAAGGGTAAGTAGTAAACACCTCGTAATATCCTGATTTTTCTAGATTAGGTAGAAACCTAAAATAAGAATCGTCTGTTTTATCACCACCATTAAGTTCTGTTAATGTGAAATAATGTTGGGCGTAATCAACTTTATGAGAATTTGTTTCTCGTGCTCCATTCTTGGATATCTTCCATTTCCCTTTTTGTTCAGTATATGAATCCGCATTATCAATAATTATATCTCTATCATTCGCCTGGATATTCATATAGTTTGAACCTTCGCCATCGATCGCATAGAATTTCCAATCGCCATTTAAAGAGAGTTGTTCTTCGCCTGTTTGAGCATAGCTATTGGTTGAAAATATTATTGCAATAAAAAGGCAAAATTGCCATGCTTTGCGAATTATAAGTTTATTTGTCATAGTAGTATTTCTTATCTGTTTATGAAGGTGTTTAAAGCTATTTTAGTCGTTCCAATGTTTTGTGATCACTTCCTGAATGTGGGGATAATCTTCATCTTCTTCATTTAAATCTGCTCGCTTTTGTAAAAGATCTTCTTTCATATTAGCAATTACACCGGCATATTTTGGATTGTTATACTCATTTTGCATTTCTTCGGGACCTTGCCTTAAATTATAAAACTCCCAAGCTACAGGAGTATCAAAATCGTACCTCCCCCAGGTATCAGACTTTGTTCCTGGTTTATAATATCTGCCATAAAAGAAAATTAATTTATAATCTTTAGTTCTAATACCAAAATGTGCTGGGTTTGCATGTCGACTGCCCATGTGCATCCAATACCTGTAATAAGTTGATGTGCGCCAATCAGCGGGCTGTACTCCTGTATCTAAATAACTTTTAAAACTAGAACCTTGCATATACTTTGGTATAATCCCTCCTGCCATTTCAATAATTGAAGGAGCAAAATCAGTATTATTAATTAGCATATCACTATGTATCCCTTTTTTAAATGCTTTTGGATAACGCACAATGAAAGGCATGCGCATTGATTCTTCGTACATCCAACGTTTGTCAGTATAATCATGCTCCCCTAGCATAAAACCTTGATCAGCTGTATAAATAATAATGGTATTGTCTAACTCTCCCGTTTCCTCAAGATAATCTAAAAGACGTTTAATATTATCGTCAACTCCCTTTACACAACGCAAATAACGCTTCAAATACTCTTGATAAGCCTTGTGTTTATGCTGTGGGTCATTAGGATCTAATCCCATTTTTAAAGTACGCCCCATCCCTCTAATGGTATTACGCATTCCTACAGAAGAACCAATATCGTGTATTAGAGCATCATTTTCTCCCCTAGTCGCTATGGAACCATGGTTTCCCGATTGATACAAACTAGCTGGTTCAGGAATATAAGTATCCTCAAGGTAAGTACTGTATCGCTCGGCATACTCAAACATATCATGAGGTGCTTTAAACTGATGCAGCAGCATAAATGGTTTAGATTTATCGCGCTTATTTTTAAGCCAATTTAGCGATCGATCAGTAATAATGTCTGAGGAATGACCTTTGTATGAATTAACCTTAAGCTCACGCTTATGCCCATTTCCAAAGTTGATGTTTTTTGTAATACTTCCATCTCTGCATATTAAATCTGGATTATGGTATTTTCCTTGCAGAGGAAGCACTTCGTAATAATCAAAATTACTGGGTTCATTTTTCAAATGCCACTTTCCTATAACTGCAGTTTGATAACCAAGTTTTTTCATTTCCTGCGGCAGATACTGTTTCTCAATTGGTAGGGCAGCGTGCAAATCGAGTACTCCATTGGTTTGTGGATATTGTCCAGTAAGAATACTAGCCCGGCTAGGCGTACAAATAGCATTGTTACAAAATACATTATCGAATACAATTCCATCCGCCGCCAAGGCATCAATATTTGGCGTTGGATTTAATTTTGCAAGTCTACTTCCATATACACCAATGCCCTGTGTGGTATGATCATCAGACATGATATATAAAATATTAACAGGCTTTGTTTCTTTAGCACACGATACAATAGTTAATACTAGAATTGGTATATAGAGTAAATAGTTTTTAATCATAGAAAATAATAGTTAGTACTCAAATCCATATTTTATTTATCTAGGGCTATTTTTAGCTAAACTCCATTTCAATAAAAACCTAACTATCCGAAGCCTTAAATGCTAAGTACTTCGGATAATACAAATTGTTTTAACAGATAACTTCAAAGATCGAAGCAGGCACATCTTTTGATGGGTGCTCCACTTCTATGATTAAACCTTTGGTTTTAATTGCTTCATCAATTTGTATATAATTCATGGTCTGATAATTCCCTCTTACTTCCTTAATTACAACGCCATCGAGTGTTTTAATTGTAAAATTGCGAACACAAAATGGAACTACTTCCTCTGGATGTCCATACTGAACTGTTTCCATAGCATGATCATAATCTGTATCGAAAAATAAACGTATAGAAGAGAGTTCTTTTTCTGTATTCCATTCAATTTTTAATGTTGGATGACTATCGTTAATGTCAGCAACCCAAGCATTGGCTTGCAACCAAGGACGCACATAGCCATTTCCAATATTATTTACATCAAAGGATGAAATAGCTGGACTTATTTGCATGGCTATATTTTTACCTTCTGGACGACGATTTGGAATCCAAAACTCAAACTCATCAACTCCAATTCCATCAGGAGGCGTTTGTTTACCATTATTAGATACCTTTTCGTTTACCCCATTAAACACGGTCATTACACCACTTACTAGTGTATTACTCTCAGCTATACTTAAGTGCTCATTTGCCATGAAAGTTATAAATCCATACAAATCTTCATCAACTGTAGTATCAAATTCAAACGTAACATCTTGTATTCCTTTACTGATGGTGATTGTTTTACTTTCCAAAATTAGTTCGGGTGCATAGTTACTCGCCAATTCTGATCTTCGCAATTGCACTTCCAATTCGGTATCGGCATCAGCTTTTAACTGCACGCTAAATGCATATTTCTGATTGGCCTTTAATGGTAGCATTTGCGCTGCAGAAACACCTAACTTTAACCATTCTCCACTATTTGGCAGCGTTGTTAATTGTAAAGATGAAGAAGCTGTAAGTTCTGCATCGTTAACTAAATTCACACTTCTTTCAATTGGTTTATTTAAAATACTTTGCCCTGTTTTATTTAATTCGTTTTGAAGATGCTTTATTTTGCCATTCTCCAAGATTTGTGCTGGCAACAAGTTATCCTCATTACAAATAGCAGCTGCCATCCCTACTGCCTGAGCACCAAAACCACAGGTAAGCATTACCCGCGTAGAACCAAATGCAATATGAGAAGCACTAATATTACGACCTGAAAGGAATAAATTGTCGATATCCTTACTTACAAAACTGCGATAAGGAATATCGTACACACCTTTTGAATGCCATTGTGTACAACTTGATAATTCGCTATAAACACCATCTGCAGGATGTAAATCGACAGCCCATCCCCCAAATGCAACCGCATCATCGAATTTCTGTTGGCCTAATACATCTTGTTGCTTCATCATATATAAACCTTCGAACCTGCGACTTTCGCGTTTACCCGGAACATTGGCAACCCATTCTAAAGAGAGGTTTTCTACGCCTTCGAATTCACCAGAATTTTTAATGTAATCCCAAACGCCGTATATTACTTTCCACAACTCCCATTTAATATCTTCGGTTTCATGTATTGTATCTAAACGACCTCCATACTCAAACCACCAGAAATTACAACCCGTTTGATCTTTACGGATGATTTTATAGCGAGGAATGGCACTAATATCTTTTAATGCATAGGATGGCGCCACATACTTAACGGGCTTATCGCTTGGCTTGCTATAGAAGAACATGGAATGTCCTAATAACTCCCCATAGGATTTATCTGGAGCAAAAAGCTCTCCGAATTCTTCTTTAGATTCTGCACCAATTCTGAAACTCGCACCCGCCTGAAAAGCAACCAAACCATCACCTGTAGAATCACAGAACAATGGTGCACTTATTTTGTATTCAGTTGAATTTTGACTATTAAAGCCTATTATACTTTTTATATTTCTATCATTCTTCTTTTCCACCTCAGAAACCGAAGTATTTAAAAGCAATATGATATTGCTCTCGCTAACTACCTTATCCAATAAAATGGTATCAAAAATAACTGGATTACCTTCTTTATTGCGATATAAGTTTTCTACCAATATCTCATCAATAACTCCGCCTTCGCGAGACCAGCGGTTGTTGTTTCCCATATGCGAAGTTGCCCCTAAAGCCCATAGGCGAACCTCTGACGATGCATTCCCTCCCAATACAGGTCTATCCTGAACTAAGATGGTTTTAGTTCCTTTACGTGCTGCTGTTATTGCGGCACAAACACCCGATAATCCTCCTCCGACTACTACAAAATCAGCTTGCATGTGCACGGTATTATTATCGCGCTTTTTTGTTGAGAAATTCTCTTGAATCATTTTTCAATTTCTTTTGAATCGTTTATTTGATGCCTTTAGCTAGTCATCAAATTATATGCTCTTATTTAAACCACACAAAATGGATGAGATTGGATAATCTAAGTCTCGCGAGAACCTTGAAACACCCATATATAAATGTGATTAAAGAACTAATATTACTTATTTTTATAAACTATTATTGCTCCAACTATTAATACAATAAGCCCCATACTACCAACTAAGGTAGCGCCATTTTCGGCGATAAAAGATAGGCCTAAAATTAACGAGCCCGTTGCTCCAACACCTATACCAATTACTCTGGCTCCTTTCTTATTTCCTGCAGTTTCGTCTTCCTCTACCTTAACCTTTGCATTATTTTTTGTTTGATACATTTCATATTCAGTACCCTTGGAAGGAGAACCACTTATAATAAATTCCGATATCAATAATAAAACAATAGGTAACCCAACACCAAGCATCATTTCTGGGGCTCTTCCTAACTCAACGTTTATAAGAGATGGGGCTAAGAATTTAAAAAATGCATTTACAATTAATGAAATAACAGTAACTGTTAAGGCTGATTTACCTGTAATATTTTTAGAAAACAAGGACCATAATGGCGGTAAAAACATTGCACCTCCTGTTAAAGCAGCTAAACTCATAACCACCTCTACTATGCCGCCTAACATAGGTACAAGTAAGGCAACAATGATGGTGATGACACCTAAAGAAATTGTAGCAATTTTACCAACCTTTACTAACTGTTCATCGCTCGCATTGGGTTTTAGGTTTTTATATACATCATTAGCTAAAACACCTGCTGATATATTTAGGGTAGTATTTACAGAACTTGATGTGGCAAATACCATTCCGCCTAACATTAAACCAAGCATACCAACTGGTAATACTTCTTTACACATTAAAAGATAAGCACCTTCATCGGCCAAGCCACCTAAATCGGGATTTAAAACACGATAAATCATTGGTGGCAACATCCAAATAAGTGGACTAAAAACGTAAAGACCACCAAACAGCAAGCCTACTTTTTTAGCGTCCTTTGGGCTACCTACCGAGGTATAACGCTGTACATAGGCCCAGTTTCCTGCTATAAAAAAGAGATTATACAATCCGAAGGCAACCATAAATAACGGCGAGTATTCATCGTTCACAAAATCGAAGAAATGATCAGGTGCATTATTTACGAATTCACTTATTCCACCAATTTTATCAAAGGACATTGGTACTACAATAAGCACTGCTGCTGTTAATACAACAAATTGCAGCACATCAGTAACAATTACCGCCCAAAGTCCACCAACTGTGGTATATATTAATATTAATACGCCCAAAAATACTATACTCGCATAAATAGGAATACCGGTAGATACTTCAACAATTTTTGCAACGGGATATAAAAATGCGCCCGTTGTAAATACCGAGATCAATAAAAACAAGTAAGTATAAACCTTTTGTGTTTTATACCCCAAACGGTCTGTTATATATTCGGCTGCTGTTAATGCGCCCGTTTTTTGCCAACGGGGTGCAATAAATAAACCTATTATAATACCTGCAATACACATGGTCCACTGAATGGCAATGGCCACCCATCCACTTTGATAGGCAATGGAACCCCAAACAACAAATGTACCTGCAGAGAAGAAACTCATGAATAATGATAGCCCACTCATCCACCAGGGTAAAGCACCTCCGGCTGCAAAAAAGGATTTCATGTTTTTGCCCGAACGAGAAAAACTCATACCGCAGATAAAAACTAAAAGTGTAAATACTAAGATTACTGTTAAATCAATTGCTCCCATGTTTATTTTTTGTTTGATGCTAAATAAGCTAATTCAATTAGCTTGAACTAACAAATAATCGCAATATTTTTCGGAAACGTTTCTGAAAACGTTTTTATTTTTCGGAAACGTTTCCGAAATTAGCCGCACAAAATCCAGCACTATATATGAAACATATTACCATAAAGGATGTCGCAAAAGAGTTAAATCTTGCAGTATCAACAATATCGCGAGCATTTAATGATAAGTACGATATTAAACCCGAAACTAGAGAGTTGATTTTAAAAACTGCAGAAGAAATGGGCTATCGCCCCAATCCCATTGCCCGAAAACTAATTCAGCAGCGATCTTTTAATGTAGGTATAGTAGTGCCCGAGTTTGTAAATAGTTTTTTCCCAGAGGTTTTACTGGGTGCACAAGAAGTTTTGCACGAAAAAGGCTATCAGGTATTAATTATGCAGTCGAACGAATCGGAAGAAACAGAGCTGAAAAATGTAGAAACCTTGGTAGATAATATGGTGGATGGACTACTTGTTTCGCTCACTTCAGAAAACAATAACAATTCTTTTTATGAGAAATTATTGAAACGAAACATGCCAATAGTATTCTTCAATAGAGTAGCTGAGAATTTAAATACTAGTAAAGTGGTTTTTGATGATTACAAATGGGCATTTTTTGCGACTGAACACCTAATTGTTCAGGGTTATACTGACATTACCCATATTGCTGGTCCTAAAAACTTATTACTTAGTAAAGAACGAAGTAGAGGTTTTAATGATGCACACCGAAAGTATAAATTAACTCCTGGCCATATAATCAGCTGTGGATTTAGCATGCGTGAGGGTGAAGAGTTAGCACAACAAATGGTGGAAGAAGATACTGTACCTCGTGCTATTTTTGCAGCAAGTGACCAAAGTGCCATCGGCTTTATGAAGACACTTAAGAACAATGGTTATAAGATACCCGAAGATGTGGCTATTGTAGGTTTCTCAGAATCAAAATTAGCCGAGCATGTATGTCCTAGCCTAACTTCGGTAAAACAGCCAACTTACGAAATTGGAAAGGCTGCTGCCGAATTATTGGTAGAACAGATTAATAACAAGGGTATATTTGTTCCGCAAAGCATAGTTCTTAACGGTAAATTAAATATTAGAGAATCATCTGTTCAAATTACCAATGGGTAAATGAAATCTCACCATTTCATAAAACATAATTTACTCACAAGTATTACTACAGTAAATCCGATTCCTTTTTATATATTTGCCGAACTGAAATAAGGAGAGGTGACAGAGTGGCCGATCGTGTGCGCTTGGAAAGCGTATGTACCTTTACCGGTACCGGGGGTTCGAATCCCCCTCTCTCCGCTGAGTGCGAAAGCAATTTAAAGAAACCCCTGTAAGTCAATACTTACAGGGGTCTTTCATACGCAAAAGTATAATTGAAGTATATTTGAATATGGACTAAAGTTTGACGTTTTTAGTCTAAATCAAAAAATGTAAAGTATTCCGCTGTGCCTGCAACGTTTTAATCTTGATTCCTTCTCGATGAACTCATAGATGTAACTTCACAATAAAATTTAAACATTCTATGAAAGTTAGAAAATAACACTATGATCTTGTTCTATACTAATTAATAAAAACTTCTTAAAAAAGGTAATGTTCCACTATGGAATCCAAACATAAACCCTTCTTTTTTATCTTATTATCAGACACTTAAACACTTACTGCACTCTAAATAAACTGCTCCAGTTCAGTTAACTGATCGTTACTTAAACCAACAGGATCAAATCCGGCAGCCCAAGCTGTTAATAATAATTTCGCACCCTTATTGGCTACATCAAGATAATCAAATGCTTTCTCAACATCTTCACCTGTTGCTGTTGCTCCGTGTTTCTCCCATAAAGATACGTTATGGTTCTTTAAGCCATCAATTGTTTTATCTGCCAAATCTTCAGAGCTTGAATATGAAACGGCTCTGACACAGAATTATGAACATACCCATGATAGAGGGTGTCAATTGGGTTTGATACCCTCTTTTTACAAGCATACCTTAACTTTGCACCACCACACCTTGCCTTTTCATGACAAGGAGTCACTTTTAACCTTAGGGAAATGCCTTTTTATGATTGGGAATTGCCTTTTTGCCTATAGGAACAGCCTTTTTCTGACAAAAAGCCACTCTTTAGACTTGGACATTACCTATTTTACCCTAGGCACAGGCTTTGCGGCTATAAGAGGCTTGTTTATGATATAAGGCACATCAAATTTTAAAGTAAGCAGTGCATTTTCATTCCTAAATTAACATATGTAGCTGAACATAAACTAAACCACTATGGACTGAAAGTCCATAGTGGTTTAGTCATTTTAATATCGGAATGCCCTATGATAACATTTCTCCTGGGGTTTTCATTTTTAAAATAAATGAACATATAAAGGAGAAATTACAGATAATAAAGCAACATCTAAATTATGAACAATCGAAATTTAGTTTTTATTCTAGCCTAGCTATTCAATCATTAATAAGTAGCTTATTAGCTCACTTACCAGAAGATAGCTGGAATTTAGTTACTACAAATTATAGAATTTTAGATGTGATAAACTTCATCGAAAACAACATTAATGAAGAACTAACAAATCCAATATTGGCTGAACAAGCAAGGTTGGCAACGAATGCATTTACGAGACTTTTTACTGAAGAAACAGGTATATCACCTCAAAAATATGTGAAGAAAAAACGAATTGACAAAGCATGTATTTTACTACATCACTCAGAATTATCTATAGAAGATATTGCTTCTCAAACTGGGTTTGCAGATAGATATCACTTCTCTCGGATTTTTAAGAATATCACAAGTGTTTCTCCAGCTAAATATAAAAAGGAATTTGGCATGAAGTAAGCTAAACAAGGAATAAAAAAAGGGTGCCCATTTCTCAACGGACACCCCATTATCATTCAGGAAGTGTACTAATTATTTATTACGCCCCCACCATCTATTCATTTGATTTTTAGAGGTTGCTGCAACCAACTTATCATTAGTTTCTTTACTTAATGCCGTATACACCTCTTTATCAATGGTCTCTCCATTTTTCTTTCGTGCATAAAGCTTACTGTTTTGTTGTTGTCTTTCTATTAAGATCTCAGTAACATCAATTTGCTGTTGCTTAGTTAAAGACATAATCTCTGTCATTTCTTTTACTTGAGCTTCAATTTTTTTACTTTGCTTTTCATTTAATGAAGATTTTTTAGCAGTTTTCGTAGGTTTCTTCTGGTTGCAGCTTGTCCACTTTTTCCATTGATCATCTGAAACAACTTTCTTTACTTGGGCATCAAACTTTTTCCCTTGCTCTTGCCAGGCTTTTTTTGCTTCAGGAGTTCCTTTTGTAACTGTCTTTCCGATTTCTTGTGAGTCAATAACTTGAGCTGTTTTAATCTTTGTAATTTTCTTCACTTGTTTTTCACTCAAGCCCATTACTTCAGTCATCTGAGTAACTTCTTTTTCTACTTTTTGTTTTTGCCAATTATTTAGCTCCTGAGCAAATGCACTTGTTGATAAAACTAAACAAAGTGCAACTAATAAATTCTTCATAGATATCTTCTTTAATAATTTAAACCGTTATTTTTATTCCATTTAATTCTTCATTTCTTTTCTATAGGTCCACCACATATTCATTTGCTTTTTTGATGTGGCTTCTAGTAAACCATCTGAGGTATCTTTTGATAGCTTATCATATGCTTCTTTTTGCTCGGCAGAACCCTTTGCATAATCTTTCATAATTTTTTGAGACCTCTTACTTTGCGCTGCTTTAACATCAACCACTTTAATTTGCTGCTCTTGTGTAAGCGACATCACTTTTGTCATTTCAGCAAGCTCTTTATTTACTTTACCCAGCTGATAAGAAGTAAGTCCTTTAGATTGGATATATGCGCTTGTTTGTTCGCTTAAACCCTCTGCTGTATTTGCTTTGCTTTTATTATTTGCCGACTTATTTTTATTTTGACTATCAATCCATGTTTTCCATTGCTCCTCTGATACTACTTTCTTTACTTGTCCGTTAAACTTTCTTCCATGATCTTGCCATGCTTTTTTTGCTTCAGCAGTTCCTTTTGTTACAGACTTCATAATCTTATCCGCATCAAGAGCTTGCGCTGTTTTGATTTTCGTTAGTTTTTTCACCTGCTTTTCATTTAACTCCATAACTTCTGTCATTTGAGTTAACTCTTTCTCTAATTTCTGTTTTTGCCAATTATTTAATTCTTGTGCAAATGTGTTAGCTGACAATAATAGAACTACTGCAATAACTAAATTCTTCATGTGTTTATTATTTTTGATTTATAAATGGTTTCCATAATCTGACTGCATAAAAATAGGTCTGACATTAAATATTAATGGTGGAAAGAAAGTTGTTTTATAAGGGATAAACAAAAAAAGGGAGGCTACTGCCTCCCTTTTCTATTATGGGGATTATATATTCACTAGTTATAAACTTCTACTTCGGTTAATGTACCATTAATTAAAACAACATCTTGACTTGATTCCTTAACGGGATCACCAACTCCAATTGACTCTGATCCATCTTCATTAACAATAGTAGTAGTGGTAACTGATGATGACTCTGTATTAATTTCAATATTAAGGTCTCCAATATTCTCTTCAGGACTTCCACCTAAATCATATTTCTCAATTGTATTTATAGTAGTAACTATTTCTTGGGTAGTGGTTTCACTTAATATATTTATTACGGTATCAACTGATTCTGTTAATACAACAAAAGAAACATCATAACTCTCCTCTGTAGAAGCATCAACATAATCTGTAGTCACAAATGAAGAAACAGTTAAATCTTTATTCTCAATTAGTAAAAGATCTTTTTCCTTATAGATATCGATTAGAAAATAATCATCATTCTCTGTTTCGGAGATATGATAAATAGGAACTAGTTTAATATCTGGCGTCGCATATTTATCAGGCTCACATGAATACATTGCAGCGAATAATACAACACATATTATTTTTATAAAATTTTTCATCTTATTGTATTTTTATAGTTGCACTACTGCTGATTGGCAGTAGTGCAATAAATTGATTTATTAAGGTCTATCTGATTTAGCAGCGATAAAGAAATCATCATAATAGAAAGTACCAGCCTTCGGATTCACCTGTAAAGTAAAATACGCATCAGCATAATCTTTATCAGCCGTCCACTCAAACTCCATCTCATACCATACATCTGTAGGTTTACCTGAAAACACATTACATTTTTGACTTGGATCAAGTAAATTTGTAGCTGCATTAATTTGCTTAACATTCGTTGAAGTACCTTGTCCAAAATACAGTTTATCTCCACCTGCAATATCTGAGTCTCCAGTTACAAACCTCTTGTATTTTACGGTATAAGTTACGCCAGACTTAATATTTAATAACTCACCAGCACTACCTGAGAATCTCATTTGATTACCACTTGTTCCTGGATTTTCTCCTTTTATACTTTGACTACCTGTAGCTGCTTGCTCAGTTGAATATTCAGCTGTTCCGGTTCCTTTAACAGTAGATACCCAATAATTACTATTTATTAGCACATCTGCATCCTCGAAACCTGCAACTGATTCGTCAAGAATATTTCCAATATTAATAGCAACTAATTCATCTGTAAAAATTTCTAACACACGCTCATCTAATGATTCAATTTCATTACCGCTATAGCTCACTTTAATAACATCGTTATTATAAATTTCTTCAGCAAGCACTAAATCAATAATTGTAGCATCTAAAACATTTACTTTTGCTTCACTAACAAGTACACTTGCATCATATCCATTAGGATTAGTTACGTGAACAGTAAATGTACTTTCTTGCCCAGTAAACGGTGCAATACCTCCAGAAGTTTGCAACTCAATAACTGTTGACGAGGCTTTATTAGCTTCTTTAAAGATTAAATCTTCATTTGAAGGAACTACTTTAATTTTCAGAGGAACAATTTTTGTTTTGGTAGCTGCTAAATCTTCATCAGACCTAGATGCTGTAAATTTACCGGTAAATGTACCTATTGAATTAAATGCAATCATAGAAACGGAATCCTCGCTGATTTCAGGAGTTGCATTTTTAAATTCCCAGCTATAAGTATCAGGTCTACCTTTCTCTGTTAAATCAACAAAAGTTAAGGAATTACCAAAAGTTACTTCAACTTCAGTCCATAAATCTTTTTCTGATTGAAGAGGGATTGAATCATAAGCAACACTTATAATTTCAACATCATCCTTATACACTTTAAAGGCTGGTTGAATTGAGTCATAAACATCTATTACAAAAGTTGTATCAATAACCCAAATGCCATCTTTGTATTCAGAATAAAGGGTATCATTACCGAAGAACGTAACCTCATCGCTAAAAGTATTATAAAGACGTAGAGATTGCATCCCTTCTTTTGTAAATAATACATGTACTGTTTTATCCGAAGATTCATTACCTGCATCAGGGTCAATGAATTGTTCATATTCTTTATCTTGCGTAGTAATAGAACCTTTTAAAAACTTACACCCACTGGTATCTGAAAAAGACCATGAATGACTTAAGGCTTGATGAGACAAATCAGAATAAGACATATATTTTCCGATAGACACTTTAGCTTCATTTCCAAAAGCTGTTGTATACCAGTCCACTGCCGAATAATCATTTAATGCTTCATACTCAGGCTCACAAGCCATTAGACTTGAAAGAATAGTGAATATGAATAAAATTTTTATATTTTTCATTATGGTATCTTTTATTAGTTAATCTCCGAGTTTGCTGTAGTTTCTTCTACAGGAATAGGCCAATAGGCGTGATCTCTTTCTCTGTAGTTAATTGCTGCCTGAGTAAATTCAGTAAGATCAGTTCCTGTATATGTTGGATCTTCTCCCTCTGTCATAATACCCCTTTTAGACTTATTTTTTCCTTCACCATTAACCCACTTATAGATATCTAAATAGTATTTTTTAGCTGCTAAATACTCAAAACGTTCCTTTGTAATACCCCAGCGTCTTAAATCGATTTGGCGGATAGAATAACCTTCTCCTGAAAGTTCCATTGGGCGCTCTTTATGCATTAAATGCTCCATTACATCAGTTGAACTATAAATATTCTCATCATACGTAGAGCTTGCATATTGTCCCTTTGCACTTTCTCCTAATAAAATTACAGCTGAACGATAACGTACTTGGTTAATAATATCGAGGGCCGCTTGTACCCCACCTTCATTACTTCCACCTTCTAGAAGACACTCGGCATACATTAATAATATTTCGGCATAACGAATAACTCGGTAATTAATACCTGACTTATCGAAAATATCATTTTCACTAGAAACAGTTTCCCAGTTTGTCATTTTCTTCCAATACGCAGATTCTCCATTTTTAAATGCATTAATGTCTGCCATAATTTCGTTACCGTAGTATGGTTCGCAATCTTCATCATCAATTAAAGCAATGGAGTATGATGTTCTTAAAGAGAACTTTCTAACTATAGGTGCATCAAACTCATCAACACCAACATGATTACGCGCATCACTTGGATCTGGAGCATCGTTTCTATAAGCTAATATTAACCAGTTTGCTGGATATAAAGATCTAAATCCACCAATGTTACTATATAAATTTGGATAGGTATTAGTGGTTCCTTGTTGAGATCCACCACCCTCATCAACTTTTGTATTTAGATTATATCCAATTTCAAGAATAGACTCTTGATTAAATTCGTTTTTGGCAGTAAAATTATCATTGATATTATCCATCAATCTATAAACCCCGCTATCAATAATCTCTTTAAAATAAGTAGCTGCTGTTTGATAATCATTCTCAAATAAATAACTTTTACCTAGCACTGCAGTAGCTGCTCCTGAAGTTACTCTACCTAAATTAATGTTATTCACAGGGCTCCCTTCTGAACTTTCCTCACCTGGACCCGCATAGTCTGTCCAAGAAGCAGGTAGATTTTCTTTAGCAAACTCTAAATCAGCTCTTAAAAACTCTTTTATCTTGCTAGATGGTGTAAGTGGTTGATTGAAGTCTTCCTCACTTTGAGGTAAAAAATCATATAGAATTACATCTCCATTATTGTATGATGAATTTAAATAATGGTAAAATAAACCCCTAAAAAAACGGGCTTGTCCCATTTGATATTGCCAATCAAGCAACTCATCTTCAGATACCATGTTATCTTTAATTCCCTCCAAACCGAAAATAACTTGGTTGGCACGGAAAATACCTAAATAAATTTTCTCCCATTTTTTATTGGCTCCATCTGTTGATGCAGTGAATATTTGGAGATAATACTCATTTGTAGTATTTGGTCGCCCCCAACCTGGATAAGAAGCATCACTTCGTGGTATTTCAAACCTGGTGCCCATTACATCCATATCTCTAAATGCATTATACACACTTGTTAATCCACCTTTAGTATCTGACAGATTTCTCCAATAACTATCAGTGGTTATTTCATTAGGATTTACCTGAGTTAGGAAATCCTCACAACTACTCATTAATATTGCTATTAATGATGCTGCTATATATTTTAATATATTTTTCGTTTTCATTTCTATTAATTTAGATATTAGAAACCTAATTGAACACCTGCTCTATATTGCGCACTAACTGGATAATTTCCTTTGTCAAGACCACGTGTAGCAAGTCCATCTCCTCCAACTTCCGGATCATATCCTGTGTATTTCGTTAAGGTTAATGGATTATCTGTAGCGATATATATGCGTAGTTTTGAAACACCCAATTTAGATAACATTTTCTTTGGCAAAGTATACCCTAGTGTTACATTACGTAAACGAACAAATGATCCATCTTCAATCCATATATCAGACCACGCTCTATAGTTCATATGGTTACCTTTTCGGTTAGCTGGCATCACACCTAACGGATTATCTGTAGACCACTGATATAATTGATCTCTATGCGTACCGGTTGTATGCGCGTAAATTCTTGATCCATTAATTATCTCTTGCCCAAAAGCACCGAACCATTGCATAGAGAAATCAAATCCTTTATAATCGCAATTAAGATTTAGGCCTAACTCAAATTCTGGAGTACCACTACCGCCATAAACACGATCTGATTCATCAATTACATTATCACCGTTCTGATCAACGTAAATTAAATCACCCATTCTAGCTCCGGAGTCAATTTTCTGATATTCAGCTAACTTTTCTTTAGTATTGATAATGCCATTTGTTTGCATTACCATAAATGCTCCTGCCTCATAACCTTCAGTGATCACTGTAATTTTATCAGCATTACCACTTGTTTGAATTGGATTTCCGTTTGAGAAGTAAGAGATCGGATTTGAACCTTTCATCTTCTTAATCTCATTCTGATTTTTAGTGAAAGTTCCACCTATATTCCAACTAAACTTACCATGGTGACGATAATTAGCAGCTAACTCTATACCCCTGTTATTCATATCTCCAATATTGAGGTATACCTTTTGGTTACGTCCAATTCCGGCAGCTGTTGGCACTAAAAGAGGAAATAATAATTCTTCTTTATCAGTATTATAGACATCTACATTAAATGTTAACTTATTCTTAAAAAACCCAAAGTCAACACCTAAATTTGTTTGTTTTGACCTCTCCCAATGCACCAACGGGTTTGCAAAAGCAGCTTGAGTTTGTCCGAATAATAGGTATGGATTTCCCTCTACTCCGAAAGGATAATCATAGCCAGAACTAATTGTTGGAGCATAAGAATAATCAGGTATACTATTGTTACCAACTTGTCCGTGTGATGCTCTTACTTTAAAAGCATTTACAACTGAAGACATTCCACTCCAAAAAGCCTCATCAGCAACATTCCAACTGGCAGAAACTGAAGGGAAAGTTTCCCATCTATTATCTTTTGAAAATTTTGAGGAAGCATCTCTACGAGCACTTACACTTAAATTATATCGTCCACCTTTATAACTATATTGAGCACGAGCTAATAAACCAATTAAAGTACGAGTAACATCTTTACCCGAGCCTATTGATGGCTCTTGTGTTGTTTGTTCTAAAACTGGGACTTCATTGCTTGTGATATCTTTACCCTGCGCATAAAATGTTGAAGAAGTATATTTTTCACTTGTTGCAACAGCCAATACCTTAATCTGATGCTTACCAAACTTTTTGGTATAGTTGGCTCCACCTTCAAAAGTACTTTTAGAATTTTTGTCACTTTGATTCCTAACTCCTGATCTGGTTTGAGGGTTTACTACTAACTCGCCATCATTATCATAAACTTCGAATAATGGGTTAATTTTAACTCTAGTATTATTACCATAAATTACACCCCCACGAGCATTTAAGCTTAAACCTTTCATTACTTCAAAGGCAACTGTAACATTTCCGTTAAAACTTTCGCCATTACGAACATCTGTTTGCTTTAATTTAGCCATAACATTACCCGTTTGGATTTTATCGTTTCCTGAACCATCATCGCTAACTACAGAAGCATTAGGGTCAAGAACCTTTTGGAATGGCTTGTACTTATAAGCTTCATATAATAAATTACCAGCTGCATATTCCTGCTCATCAACTTTGAAACCTAAGCTAGTTCTAACTGTCCATCTTCCCTTTTTTAATGATGAATTAGCTCTAACATTAAAACGCTCATAACCTGTATTAATTAAAGTACCATCTTGTTGAAAAAATGATCCTACAACATTATACGTTAAGTCCTTTGTTCCTCCAGAAACATTTACACTATAATTTTGAATCTTAGCGTTATCTTGCTCAATAACATTCATAATATTAGTGTTATTGGTAAAGTTATCAGGAGTATTTTCCATTGCAGTCCAACTATTATCTGAATTATCGTTGGGATTTAGTTGCCCTAGATATGTAAAATGCTGCGCCCAATAATCTTCAAATTCCAACAATTCAATACCTGATGTAATTTTTTGAATACCATAATAACCATCAGCTGTAATCTTCATCTCTCCGGCTTTACCCGTTTTAGTGGTAATTAGAATAACACCTCCTGATCCGCGCACACCATAAATAGCAGCAGAAGCAGCATCCTTAAGAACATCTACACTCTCTATTTCACTATTACTTAATTGAGGATCGGTTTCTTGTGGAATACCATCTACAACAAATAATGGTGCATTTGTTCCGGAAATTGAGTTTACTCCGCGTATTTGAATATTAGAATTGGCACCCGGTTGACCAGAGCTTAATTGAACACTTACCCCAGCAATAGATCCCTGTAAAGCGGTACCTAAATCTGATGTAGATATTTTTTGAATATCCTCAGCCTTAACCTGCACAACAGCTCCAGAAAGCTCTTTCTTTTTCTGTGTACCGTAACCAATGGCAACTACTTCATCAATGTCGATACTACTAGGTTTAAGTTTGGCATTAATTTTTACTTTTCCCTCAACAGGTATTTCTTGTAAATTGAAACCTATAAAAGAGAACTGAAGGGTACCGGTTTGTGGCCCTTTAATTGAATAATTACCTGAGAAATCGGTAATTGTACCATTAGATGTACCTTTAAAGACAATAGCAACCCCGGGCAAAGGCTCGCCAGTTTCTCCATCGGTAACTGTTCCGCTAATGTTTACAGATTGCGCATTTGCGATTCCAACCTGCATCATAAATACGAGTAATAGAAAAATCCCCCGTTTTAGCAATTGATTAAAATTGTGTCGTTTCATAGATGTAATTTTGTTTTCTTTCATTCATCATTTGTTACAGGTAAAATTAGATGAAGAAGGCAAGTTTATGTGGGTAGAGGCAAGTCTAAAAAGTGGGTAATAATTGTTAATTTTCCCTAAAATAGGCGGATTTAGGGCATATTATAAAACTTAGTGCAAGTATAAATATATTTCACGTAGTCTTTTAATTTACTAGGTACATATGGAGAACTGCACACAAATTAATTACGCTGGAGAATTTTATTACTTTACTCTTTTTAACATTTGATAATATTCATTATTTCGTTCAAACGAGAATAAACAAAAAACCCTAAGTAAATAACTAGTATCTACTCAGGGTAATATTTATGATATCAAATATCCTTTATTCTTCGTCTTCTAAATCATCTGAATCTGAAGTAAGTTGTTCTGAGAACTTCTTTTTATATTCTGAAGGAGAAAGAGAGAATTCTGTTTTAAAACACGTTCTAAAATATTTTAAATCTGAAAACCCGACCTCATAAGTTACTTCAGCCACAGTATAACGACCCAACGAAAGCAGCTGTGCAGCACGTTTCAAACGTATGGTTCTGATAAATATTTTAGCTGTTTTACCGGTAAGCGCTTTCAGTTTTCTATTCATGATAACCTTTGAAATACCATAATCCGAAGCTAATTCTTCTACGGTAAATAAAGGTTCGTCTATTTTTGATTCAATAATGGAAATAATCTTTGCTAAGAATTTTTCATCCATTGATGTTGATGCAATTTCTGTTGGCGTTACTTCTATCTTTTTATCAAACTTATTTATTATCAAACTCCGCTTTTCTATGATCGCGTCAATTTGGGCTAGCAGAACGTCCATATCAAATGGCTTCGATACATATGCATCAGCACCCAAGCTATACCCTTTAACTTTATGCTCACTTAAATTTTTTGCTGTTAGTAATATAATTGGGATATGGCTTATACTTACATCTGCTTTTATGGCCTCGCACATTTCAAAGCCATCCATTATTGGCATCATAACATCACTGATAATAAGATCGGGATTGTATTCCTTACATATTTCTAACCCCTCCTTACCATTTTTAGCTTGAAGCACTTCGTATTTACTCTCTAAATTATCAACTACATACTCGCGCAATTCAAAATTATCTTCAACTATTAATAATTTTATTTTGTCATCTGAAGATACTATACCTTCAGCTTTCTTTTGGTCGCTCTGAATTATTCCTGTTTGGATAACATCTTCTTGAACCTGATATGTTGAGGTACTCCTTACTTCTTCTCTTTTAAGATGTTGCTTCCCTTTTAATAATTCAACAATAAAACTAGTGCCTTCGCCTTCTGTACTTTGAGCAGTTATAGTTCCATGGTGCATTTCAACTAAACTTTTAGAATAGGATAAACCAATCCCAGAACTCCCTTGCTTATTGTTAATTTTTCCGGCATTATAAAACCTATCAAAAACATGTTTTAATACATTTTTTGACATGCCAATACCAGTATCATTAACTTCAATAGATATCGTCGTCTTCTCTTCTTTTACATTTATATTTATCACACCTCCATTATCAGTATACTTAAATGCATTAGAAAGGAGGTTATATATTATCTTTTCTAGCTTATCAGGATCAAACCAAAGCTTAATAGAATCAGAGGTGGTATTGAACTTAAATTCAATATTCTTTTCCTCAGCAACCATTTCAAAGGCTCTTGAAACTTCTTTAATAAACAACACAACATTTGCTTCACTTGCCTCAATTTTCATTTTGCCTTGTTCGTACTTTCTAAAATCCATCAACTGATTAATTAAGCGCAATAAAACGTTGGTATTTCTATGAATTGTTTGATGAATTTTATCAACCTTATCTTCGGGCAATGTATTTTTCTCTTTTATAAGTTTTTCTATTGGCCCCAATATTAAGGTTAAAGGAGTACGAAACTCATGAGAAATATTCGTAAAAAACTTAAGTTTCATCTGCGAAAGCTCCTGTACTTTTTCTTTCTCGAAGCGCTCCATTAATAATTGACTTTTTTGCTGCACTCCGATAAGAGAGAACTGGCGGAAAAACCAAAGTAACAGTACGAAGATTACTAGGTATGCAATCATAGCAGGGGTAGACATCCACCAAGGTGCAATAACAGTTATACTAATGGTACGGGCTTCGTTACTCCATAAACCATCGCTATTGGTCGCCATTACTTTTAAAGTATAATTACCGGGTTTAAGGTTGGTATACTTGGCAAAACGAGCATCTGAGTCAGTGTAAACCCATTCAGAATCAAAACCCTCTAGTATATATTTATACTTATTTTTATGCGGAGCTACAAAATGTAATCCGGCAAAGTACATGGTAAAACTATTCTCTTCGTATTTTAAAGAAATCTGTTCAGTTGCATTAATATCTTTTTGCAATGGCACCCTGCCCCTTACTTCTTCCCCAACTTCAATTGGCTGATTTAGAATATCAAGCCGTGTAAAAGCGAGTTCAGCAACGGTAGTATCTTCAGCAATATCCAAAGGCTTAAAAACACTTAGTCCGTTTACTCCTCCGAAGATTAACTCGCCATTTTTATTCTTATAACTCGCCAACTCCGAAAACTCATTATCTTGCAACCCATCTGCTACATCATAGTTTCGTATTTCTTTTGTAGTTGGATTATAACAGCTTAAGCCTTGGTTTGACGAAAGCCATAAGTTTTGGTTATCATCCTCTTGTATTCCCTTTATTACATTATTAGGTAAACCATCCTTAGTTGTGATGGATTCAAAAGACTCGACCCCTATATCTGATATAACATATTTATTCAGTCCTCCACCCATAGTGCCAACCCAAATATCGCCTGACTTAGACTCATATATTGGCAGTATATAGTTGTGACTTAAGGATTTTTCGTTGTCCTTAATGTTTTTATGAACGAAAAATCGGGGATTCCTAGTATGGCTTTCTTTATAAGAGATTTTATTTAGACCGTTTGATGTACCAACCCAAATATTACCATGTTTATCCTCCATTAAGCTTCTAATAATGTTTGATGACAAAGAGTAACTCTTATCTTCCATCACAAATTGTCTGCGATAATAAGTACCATCTTTTTTTCTTTTTAGACGCCACAAGCCATCGCCATAGGTACCTAGCCAAACATTGCTTTTACTATCTACTAATATTGAGAAAACTGATTTCGTTTTAGGTACACCTAGCCTGTAAGGATCAATATTTTGATTGTTCTTAGTATTATAAACATATACCTCACTCGGATAAATAGCTCCCATCCAAAGCAGATCGTTCTGCTCATCTTCATCTATACAATAAACTAAATTATCCTTTAATTTTTGCTGATCAATATTCTTGTTGTCTGATTGTTCTTCAAGGATATTCTCAGAAATAAAACTTAAACCTTCGGCTGTACCAACCCACAAATTATTTCTTTTATCAGAAAATACACTACGCACCTTATTGTATGATGTTGTAGTTTGATCTTGTTGGATATTATAATGTTTGAAAGGCTTGTATTTTGGATTGTAAATATTAACACCTCCACCATTTGTACCTATCCATATTAAGCCTGATTTATCTTTAAACAAGGCAGTAATATAGTTTGCAGTTAAGCCGTCTGAATTAGTACTTGCGGTAAATATCTTTTTCTTTTTAAAACGCAATGGAGCACCCCCCTCAAGCTCGCACAAAAGCAAGCCGTTTGCACTACCTACCCATAATTCGCCCGAATCATCAATCAGCATTCTAGTGGATCTTGATAATTTTAAGCTTTTATGATATTCTTTCGCTTTTTTATCGAAAATACGCACAGTACTGCCATTACTTACAACTAGGTAATCTCCGTACTCTTGTATATTTGTTACCAACGAGGGTCTAATACTTGGTGTATAAACATAGGATACTTTGTGTTTTATTGGATCCATTTTTGCCAAGCCTTTGTAGGTACCAATCCATATATTACGCTCGGAATCCTCAAGTATTGTACGGCCAAAATTGCCTTGAAAACTACCTTTACTTACCCCCAAATCAGCTAGGGTTAAATGAATAACCTCATTGGTGGCAGTAATAATTACATCAACTCCCTTATCAGTAACCGACCAAATATTACCGTAACTATCAGCCTTAATTTGTATGATTCGATTGGAGGTTAATATATTAGGATTTTCAGTTGAATTTGAAAAATGCGTGAACACATTATTATCAACATCAAATTTACAAATTCCATTATCACTAGAGCCAATCCAAAGATGTCCTTCTGCATCCTCCGTAATGGTAAAAACGATGTTACTAACTAAACCATCATCTTGCCGTGGTTCCATGCGATACACTTTAAAGTTGTATCCATCGTATCTGTTTAAACCATCGTGTGTACCAATCCAAATAAATCCCCTACTATCCTGAAATATACAGTTTACATCATTTTGCGATAAGCCATCTAATGTGGTTAAGTTTTTAAAGCTCGAACTCCATACACCAAACGAAAAGCAAACGAAAAACAGTAATAATGATATTTTTTTTAGCATAACTTTCAGGATTGAGATATAAATAACGCAAGTACGGTGTGCGTAATGAACAAGTATTTTTTATATAGTGTGAAAATAGAAAGATAGCGGGTAAAAACAAACTTTAACACAAATCAAAACCTTTTTATAAAACGCAAAATTTTTCCGCATAAATGCTAATTACAAGCTTCAAAAAACTAGTCAATTCATATTCTCAATACATGTCAATTATAAAATCTCACACACTAAATGTCAAGTTTTCAAAATCTTACATGCATAAGAAAATACTTCACACCTAATCGTAAAATCTTAGTTACTAATATAAATAACAGATAAGAACTACTACATTGATGCGCATTTATCCCCTAATTTTACAACTATTATTAAGTCATTTTATGTGAAAGGGATTCCATATTTGTGATTGCAGGTATTATTGAATATTGCTTGATGAAGAATCTAGAATAATCTACACTTAAAATCACACAATGAAAAACTTAATAATTTACATATTACTAATTATTCCCAATATATTTTATGCCAACGAGACTGTTTTTTACAGCGGCTTTGAAAATGAAATTTCTACGGATTGGGCAAGCATTCTAAGTACAAGCATGCCCTTATTTAAACGAAACACCATTTCGAAAAGAAACGATGCTTACGGTTTAAATATGATTTTTAATTCACCATCGCAGAAAGGCAATTTAACTACGAGCTCCTTTTTACTGGAAGAAGGAGAAAACTATGAAATAACGTTTTGGTATAAATTTGTGGATAACCCCAATGATAACTCAGCCACCAATATCAAAATATTTGCAGAAGATGGAACTAAACTTCATCAAATAAACCTGAGCAATTGGGATAAGACAGAATGGACACAATACAAAACAAGCTATAGAGCAACCCAAACGGATGCCAATGCCTATATACTGTTTAGCTTTAGACCAAACAATGCAGGTAACTCGGAGATATACTTAGACGACTTTAAAATTGAATGGATTGAAGAGGAAGAAAGCTTTTTTAATGATTTAAAAACCAAAAATGTAAGCTCTAATCCAGATATTGTTTGGCAACAGTTTGGCCCGGGGATGAGTGGTAATTGCAAATCGGCATTTTGGCATCCTACAGAGCCTGATGTACTATTCATTAGTCCTAATATGGGCAACTCATACGGAACATGGGATGCCGGTTACACATACAACACCATTCTGAATGTAGATGAAACAGATTATAAAAAAGGATATCGTGGCCCCATAGAGCTAACTTGTGTTGACTTTGCACGTGGCAATACCAACTTTGGTATGAGTACCGACGAGAGAAACAATGGTATATTTTATACCGAAGATTTGGGACATACCTGGACCAGAATGCCTGTTACTACTTTTGATGGCATTTATGTAGATGCAGTAGCTGTTGACCCTAAAAATGATAATATTTGGTATGCTGGAGGTGGTAGATTACGCAACTTAGGGAGTAACCTTTACCCGCACTCGCAGCCCAAGGGTACACTGGCCCATGCGCCTAGTTTAAATAAAATATGGAAAAGCACAAACAAAGGTGCCTCGTGGAATTTAATGAACAACGGACTTGAATCGGAAACAGGTATTGAAACGCTATTGGTAGATCCGGCTAATTCTGATATTGTATATGCGTCTACAAGTACAGGCTTTTACAAAAGCACCAATGGTGGCGGCCTTTGGGTGAAAAAGGATAGTGGTATGGATTACGACATGCTCCGTGCCATGGATTATCATTACAATGCAGACGATGATTTGCTTACCATCATAGTAATCAGCAACCCTATGTGGAAGGCCGATGGAAC
The DNA here is from genome assembly GCF_947489045.1 of Saccharicrinis aurantiacus. Classification (NCBI taxonomy): domain Bacteria; kingdom Pseudomonadati; phylum Bacteroidota; class Bacteroidia; order Marinilabiliales; family Marinilabiliaceae; genus Saccharicrinis; species Saccharicrinis aurantiacus. The sequence goes on along the minus strand of NZ_CANLCN010000001.1, from coordinate 632,119 downwards.
TACTATAACAGACGAAAAGGGTGGTTTATTTAAAAGTACTGACCGTGGTGAAACATGGCAAAAAATCAGTGGCAACCTAGCCATGGATATGAGTCACTTTCAGAATAATGCCGACATTAAAAAAAGCTACTCGCACTGTGCTGCCTATATTTTCGATATGGATGATGATGCTTTCTTGGCTGAATATCCCGATATGCCAAGCAAGATTACCATCAGATATAATACCATTGAGATAGATCCGAACGATGTAAATAACATCTACCTCAATAACGAATATTCAAATGCCTCGCGCAATAACTTTAAACCAGGTGGAGTTTGGCGAAGTACCGATGGTGGAGAAAATTGGCACGTATGCCTACGTAATGGAAAGACTTGGGAATCGGGCTCTACAGATGCAAGCTATTGGGCGCAACGAAATAACCCAATGGAAACCAACATTAGTCTAAAATATAAAAAGGAATGGGTTAACCGTGACTTCTACGAGCGCAAGGGCTGTAACTTTGTAAAATTCAATGCAGATGGTTCTGTGCTACATACACAGCTTGCCAAAATATCCTTAATGAGTTACGATAAAGGCGAAACTTGGGTTGATATTGACGACGAGTATACTGGAGATTCAGAGGAAGAAAGTTACGTTGGCGCAGGCAATAGCAACGTTCCCGGTCATGGATTTTTTCAGCACCCACTTATCCCAAATAAGGTGTTTTGCCATGCCGGAGAAAATAGTTTATGGATAACCAACTTAGATGGTGATAATGTGAGAGAAAATGCCCAAGCAGCTAACTTCCATAAGCTATTAAACGACGAGAACTCATTAAGTTGGTATGCTATTCACCCTAATAATATTAATATTCATTACGCATTATTTTTCCGTCAGGCCAAAAAAGGGAAACTAATGCGATCAACCGATAATGGCGCTACTTTTCATGAACATGGAGAGGCGGTTCCTTATTGGGATATAACAGGACATTCGGGCGACCAATCGGTGCATCAAACACACCTAACTATAGATCCGGTGCACCCTGATAACATGTATTTTGTAGTACCTCAAAAATCGAGGAACATGGAATATGTTGGCAATTCCATTACACATTGGGGCTTTCATAAATCGAGCGATGGTGGTGCCAATTGGACTGACTCAAATAATGGTTTGCCCGAATCATTAGATGCCACCATGGTTGCCATTGACCCGAATGACAACAGCACTTTGTACGTAAGCATACAAAACTCCAACGGTGGACTATTTAAATCAACGGACTATGGTGATAATTGGCTTGAAGTTGAATCTACTCAAGCCATAGCTGGTAATTATGGTATTAACGATGTGCACTTTGCAAAAGATGGCAAAATATACATTACCGCAGGGGCTAGTTACGCTAATAGTAACGATGGTGGCCTTTGGGTAAGTGAAGATCGCATGGTTAGTTGGACTAAAATATTCGATTTTCCGTGGACTAACCGAATTGAAACCGCGTCTTATGATCCGAATATCATTTTAGTTTCAACCCTATCCAATGCTAAAATAGATGGGCGCAATGCAGGAGTCTACCTTTCTAAAGATGCTGGTGTTACATGGGAAAAGGTTAATACCGGCAACGGCCAGTCAGATAGAGTTAATGATATTGCCATTGATAATTATACACCGGGTAAATTTTACGCTTCTACTTTTGGTAGTGGATGGTACACAGCAACTGACCCAAACACAAACCCCATAGTCGAAGCCACCGGTATTCTTATAAATCCGCAAACTTTAATCTTAAAAAAGGATGAAGAACAACAGTTACAAGTTATTGTGAGTCCTTCAAATGCATCGTTTCAAACTGTAAATTGGCAAATTGATGATCCTACAATAGCAAGCATAGACGCCTTAGGCAGAGTAGCTGCTCTAAAAAAAGGTACTACCACAATAACAGCCACTTTGGTTAATACCAACATCAGCCATAGCATTGTTCTTAAGGTTGATGACGAAAGTGCTTCGGTAAATCAACTTAAAACACAAAGTTTAAACATTTATCCCAACCCTAGTAACAATCACATATTTGTATCTAGTAACGAAAGACTTGCTACTGAAGCATATTTGAACGTTTACAATACATTAGGTGAAGTGGTAATCAATAAAAAAGTTAATGATGCCAATGAAGCTATTGATATATCTTCTTTAAATCAAGGCTTACACTTAGTGGTGATAAAAACCAATAGTGACATGTTATATGGAAGATTTATAAAAGAATAATGATACCAGTTTTCCATAAATAGAGCATTCTTTTTTTAGAAGGAGAATACCTCCCCTATTATTTCACTAAAGGTAACCGCTAGCTTTTGTCGAATTGAATTATTTTTCGGGAAACAATAGATTAAAAGAATCACATGAAAAACAGCTTAACGCTCATCCATCTTATCTGCCTTTTATTTGCAGGCATTAACATGAATGCAAAAACTCAGCAAAAACCCAATGTAATACTTATTTTAACCGATGATTTAGGCATTGGTGACTTAGCATGCGAGGGAAACCCGTGGATTAAAACCCCAAATATCGATGCCTTTTATAACGAATCTGTACGCCTAAGCGATTTTCATGTAAGTCCGCTTTGTGCCCCTACGCGCGGTGCCATCATGACAGGGCAATATCCGGTTAACAATGGAGTTTGGGCTACTTTTAAAGGGCGTGATGCTTTAAATGAAAAGGCAATTACCATGGCGGATATATTTAAAGACAATGGCTACCATACTGCTATGTTTGGCAAATGGCATTTGGGCGATAATTACCCTAGCCGACCAACAGATTCGGGCTTTGAAACTGTAATTCAGCATTTAGCTGGCGGTGTTGGGGAATTATCAGACCATTGGGGAAATACTTATTTTGACGATGTGTATTACGTAAATAACGAAGCACAACAGTTTACTGGATATTGTACCGATGTTTGGTTTAGCGAAACGCAAAAATACATTGAACAGACAAAGGACAAACCATTTTTCATATACCTACCAACCAATGCTCCGCACGACCCACTTATTGTAGCTGAGAAATATGAAAAACCATACCAACACCTTGAAGGAAAAGAAGTGGTAAGTGCCAAGCAAATGGGCATGATTGCCAATATTGATGAAAACATGGGCCAACTCAACCAGTTTTTAATTGACAACAATTTAGCCGATAATACCATTGTAATTTTCATGAGTGATAACGGAAGTCGTTATGGATATAGTAATGATGGCAAACTAGGCTACAATAAAAACTTTAGAGGAATTAAAGGCTCTAAGTTAGAGGGCGGACATCGCGTACCTTTTTACATTCGCTGGCCCGAGGGTAACATTGGTGGTGGAAAAGATATTTCGCAGTTGAGTGCCCATGTTGATATACTGCCTACACTTGCTGCTCTTTGTAATATTGAGCTAGCACAAAATATGGATTTAGATGGTATTGATGTTTCTGATTTACTAAGAGGTAAAAAGAACAAGCCCAATAATAGGAGTGTATTTGTACACCATCGACAAGATTGGCGCGCTCCTGAAGCTGTGAATCAAACTTGCATTATGAAAGATAGTTGGCGACTGATTAATGGTAAAGAGCTGTATGACATTGAAAAAGATCCGAGCCAAAGAAACAACGTGGCAGCTCAACATCCTGAATTAATTACGTCGTTATTGCAGCAGAATAAAAAGTTTATTGAAAAGGCAAAACTTAGAACTGAGTATCAAGAACTACCGGTTAACATTGTGGGCAATGCGGCGCAAGAGAAGATAAAACTAACAGTACAACATGCCATTGGCGACGACAGAGGCATTTGGAAGTGTGAGCAAGTTGCAGAAGGCCTCACAAATAAAAACAACAAGCACGCCATTGGAATTGAAAAAGATGGTTTATATGAAATCAGCTTATGCCGTTGGCCTAAAGAATGCCCTGGTGCTATTTGGGGTGTGCCTGCAGTAAATAAAAACCATTACGATTATACGGTTATTAAACCAACAGAGGCGCGTATTAAAATACAAAATCGAGAGTTTACTAAAGCAATTAAGGGCAACGAAGAAGCCATTATTTTTAAAGTGCACCTTAAAAAAGGACATACAATATTGGAGAATGACTTTATTGAAGCTGATAACACTTATGGCGTTAACTATTGTTATATAAAGTATTTAAACTAGAGGAAATACCTCACTGTAATTAGTAACTTACTCAATAACAAATCCGGAATCAATTACTTCATAATCATAATTTACTATCGCTGTATTATTGTAACCTTTTATTTCTGGATATACATTTTTATAAAAATCAAAAACATTGCCTATAAAAAACATATCTTCTGAATGTAAAATTCCTATCCTGTGTTCTTTTACGTAATCTATAATAGGAACAAAACTTAAAAAATGTGCTGAAGTCTCAATACTATTTCTACCTATTTTAATCCACTTAGCTTCTACTTGTCTATTTTCATTAAGGTTAATATTCCAAATAATATATTGTACAAATATTACATTAATTAAAACAATTGACATTACTTTTTTCTGTAATACCATTTTCACAGATACGATCTTTACACTAAAAAAAAGAAATAGTAGAAATGTAAGTATATGATAATATCTAATCGAGAACCCTCTAGTATACAAACAAACAACTCCTATATAAACAACAATAAAGTAAGAAAATATCGGAGTTTTCTTTTTTGAAAAATCTATAATTAGCTCATATATTATGAATCCAAAGATCACAATTGCAGCAGCCATAAAATATAAATTAAAAAATACGGGAACCTCATATGAGAATAATCTCAATAAGACTACTTCATTTTGAAAAACATCAAATAGTTTTAAACTGTGATATTTTATAAAAGATATGAATACTACCCCTATCAAAAATGGCTTGAAGACTATTTTTGAAAAAGAAAATTTATATAAGTACCGCAATATAATTTCAACAAGGCTTTTAGTTCTATCAAAAAAAAGAAGTTCGATAATTATTAGAACGCCAGGAGCAATAAAAACTACAACTCCAAGATTACTCCATAACACATCAATGTACAGAGTCATTACAATAAAAGCACAAATTATATTAAAAAGAGAAATAAATGCTAAAGAAATACAATTTAGAATAAATTGAGATATAGAAACTTTTTCTATTAATAAATATGTTATAATACTAACAACTAGGGCTAAAACAACACTAGAAAAAATTATATGATTATATGATCCTAATATAGACACTGAAAGAAAAATAAATAAGTACAAAAATCGCTCTCTACTACATATTTCTTCAAGTTTATGAATAGAATATAAGAGAATTGAAATTAATACAAAATTAAAAGAACACACCTCCCACGCAATCTTTGAATAACACAATAAAAATACAGATTGAGCAAATAACAAAAGAAAAACAATTGCTGCTCTACGACTTACCCTTATTGTTAAAACCTTTGTAACTACAAATAGTGATAAAATATTAAAAAAAACGCCTCCAATTCTAAGGGAGAATACGTCAATTTTCCATATCCTAAATAAAACAGAATCTAATAAGGCTTGTAATATTCCTGTATAATAATTTAATCCATATGGTTGTGCAATCCCATTCTCCAATATATCAACTCCATAAAGGCCTATAGCAGCTTCATCACCATGAAGACCAATTTTATCAATATACGTTATCAAATAAACTATTATTACTGATAATAGAAATACGAAAAACAAGTTTAATATTTTCATTTTTGAATAAATCAGATCAAGCCTATTTTGCATATTCAATGTATTTGAATAATTAATTCCTGTGAATAGTTCTTAATACAAAACTATTCACAAACGTAACAAATAATAAGAAAAAACTGCAAGCTATAATTAGATAATAAATATGCCTAAACTTACCTGTGAAGTAAGCTATTTTTCTAAGGGAATAATCATGTTATTCCAAGTTCAATTAAAGGATACAAACCTTTAAGTTTAGGACAAAAAGGTAATTAAACTTATAAAATGACTCGATTAGATTACCGGGACCATATTATAACCACTATAAATACAATACATACCAACAATATCACAACACCCATAACTAACTTGTACTGTATCTTTGTATCGTAAATAAATCATGATGATTACGATAGGTTTTTGAATACTAAAATTTAAAACATAAAGAAATGAACTACACAGGACCAGTTTACAGACCACCCTACGAGGCTAACACCTTATTATTAGAAGTAACAGTGGGTTGTGCACATAACGAATGTACATTCTGCACCATGTATCGCGATGTTAGGTTTTCTGTGGCTAAAACCGAGCAGATAGAACAAGATTTGCAGGAAGCACAAAAGCTATATCCTAATGTGCAGCGTGTATTTTTAGTGAATGGTGATGCCTTTGTTTTATCGGGAAGACGCTTAAAAAACATTGCTGAAATGATACACAAGTATCTGCCAGAGGTTAAAATTATTACCATGTATGCTTCCATTAATAATATAATGGGGAAATCGGATGATGAATTGGCCGAGCTTAAGGAACTTGGGATTGGCGATTTATGGATTGGCGCAGAAACGGGCTTAGGTGATGCGCTGGATTATTTAAATAAAGGCGCGTCATTGGCTGATACCGAAGAGCAATTGGGCCGATTGAATAAGGCTGGAATTAGTTTCTTTTATGGCTTTATGTTTGGTGCTGCTGGCAAAGGTAGAGGTATTGAAAATGCTGAAGCAAATGCCCGATTAATTAATAAGTATAAGCCTATTGGTATTGTGCCTACTTCGTTAAATGTTAATGAGGGAACGCAGCTTGAGGCTGATGTGAATAAGGGTAGCTTTGAAATGGCTACTGAACGCGAGGTGCTTGAGGAGCAAAAAAAATTAATTGAATTGGTTGAGGTAGATACTTATTACATGGGGATTCATGTTATTAATACGGTTAGTTTTGATTCGCAGTTACCGAAGGACAAACAGGCTTCGATTGATAGAATTAATTATGTACTAAGTGATAAAAGTGCAAGCGAATTGGATAGTGTACCAGTGAGGCATACGATTTAATGCTGCATAGCAAATACAACTAATAATCATCCGGATTTGGTAATGCTGAATCCGGATTTTTTTTACTTACTATTTGAGGGGGGAGATAAACCTAGTTGTTTATGCCAATGCGCCCCTGATAGTAATGGTAGCCCTTTGTTGGTTTGCTTTAGTGGGACTTATGGCACGGATGCGACCGCAGGAAGCACACGTAGCCATTAGTACTACTTAAGTAAAACAATAAAGGCTAGAATGGATAGCAGGTTAAGGCGCCCAAATTATGGCTACTTAAATTCTCCTAAACCAAACCTTGTTGCGTTTAAGTTGGTTATATCAAAAACATCATCAAATAATTGATAATGCATTTGGTATTAGTTATTGATGATATCGTTCCATAGGTCTTTTTTGCCGTGTTGTGGTGGTGGAAAGGTAGACGACTCCTGTTTCCAGATGCTTTTTAATTGCTTGGCTTTCTTTTTCTCTGATTCGATTTTGTTATCGCGCTCCTGAGGGTCGTTTTTAATATTGTACATTTCGTAATAAGCAGGTCGTCCATCGGGATATTCTTTATAGAGATGCTCAACCGTTTCGCCTACGTAACGCCACAAATACCCTTCTTTAATTACCACAGAGGCAAAGGTTGCGCGCTTGCGGGTTTCGTTAAATTGGTGGAAGCTATGACTGCACATAAAACCCCATGCCCAAGAATGGATACCGGAGCATACGTAATGATTGCGGACTGGCTTTTTTGAGGTTCCTGATAAATAAGGGGTCAAATCCTTTCCGTCGATATCTTCTGGAATATCGACTCCTGCTGCTGACAATACAGTGGGGATGATATCAATGGTGGATACCAAATTTTTCTCTTCGTGAGCCTTGGGGATTCCCTTGGGCCATGAGATAAACATAGGCACGCGGATACCGCCCAATAGATACATTCCTTTGTGACCGCGGTAGGGCGCATTGCCCGGCAGTGGAGAATCCCAACCTACTGAACCGCCATTATCAGATGTGAAAATAATGATGGTATTGTCATCGATATTATGCTGTTGAAGGAAGGTTTTTACGCGCTTTATATTCTGATCGACACCATAGATGTGGGCATAAAAGTTATTGAGTAGGTAGGAATCGGAGTTGAACTGCTTAAAATAATTATCGGGTGCCTTGGGGTTTAGGGGAGCATGCACGGCGTGTAGGTGCAGCTGCACATAAAATGGTTTATCGCCCTCTATACTTTGCTGCATAAATTCTAGCGCCTTATCGGTAAACAGGTCGGTGTTATACTTGGGGTTTTTCTCTAATTTTTTATATCCTTCCCAAACATTATCAGCGTTATAAAAGGGACTATCGTACATGTTATATCCGTAATAGTAATCGAAACCGTGTTGATAGGGATGATCGTTTTTATGGGTAGATCCGCGATATTGTTTGCGGTAGTTGGGATCTTGACGGCCTACATGCCATTTACCAATATGGGCTGTGGCATAACCGCTATCTTTTAGGTTTTGTACAAGTAAGGCGCCTTTATTGGGGCCACGTGCTTCGCAATCGGTATTGGTATAAATACCTAGTTTATTGGGCATAGTTCCGGTTGCAATGGCAATACGCGATGGCGCACATAGGTTAGATGCTGCATAGGCATTGCTGAAAATAACGCCCTCGCTGGCCATTTTATCAATGGTTGGTGTGGCCCTACGCGCAAACTCAATGGCTTGCTGTGGTGTATAGCTGTTTTTTGTTTTATAGCGTTCGGCGGTATACTCAACAAAAAGCGGATCTAAATCGGCTTCGGTGATGCCCTGACTCATATAGCCTGTTTGTGAAAAGCCTAAATCGTCGAGCAAAACAAATACAACATTGGGTTTCTGCGGCTCCTGGGCCTGAATGAAACCACATGTTATAATAAGCGATAGCATAATTAATATGCGTTTGCTAAAATTAATTTGATGAAGTAATATTTGCATAGTAACTGTATTTAAATTGTAGTTGATTTATAGATTAATAACCGTTTTGATTATGCTAATATATACGAAGTGAATGTATGCCTAGGGGCACTGATTTATTAAAAAGGGTGTGTAATTGAAAGCAATGTAACAGAGGTATAGGTATTGTCTAGTTTTTTACTGAACAAGAGAAGGGAGGGATAATTATTAATGGTTAATTATAAATTGTTAATGTAATTTACAACTTGCTTTGAGATGGAGTTGTTAGGGTGATGTTATGCCAGATTGCTCATGGGCGAATTGTTTCAAATTCATTTTAAACCATTTAGTAAATAGGAATGCAAACAACAACGAAATTCAAATACGAACACAGTTTAAATTGGCTGCTATTTAACATTTAAATAACACTTTACTCTAACATAAATTTTTTCTAGTTTTGTATTTTTACTATCTCAATTCTTGATTAATTTAAGATCCTATTTTACATGAAATTACTTACCTATTGCCTAATTACATTAAGCCTATGCGCTAATATCAATGCCCAAAAAACCTATCAATATCCTAAAGCTTTTAAGGATAGCTCGGTAGTAAATACCTATTTTGGTGATGAAGTGGCAGATCCGTATCAATGGATGGAAAACCCCAATGATTTACATATTAATGCTTGGCTTGAAGAGCAAGATAAACTAGCAAAAAAAGTCCAAAGTCAACAAACTAACGCAAGGTACCTCGATAGACAAATACAATCTATTCTATTTGATGGTCAAACTATTGAGAAGAATAAAAAAAGTAAAAAGGATACCACTTATCAATTTACACTTGAAACTATACAATTAAATAAATCTCCGAATCTGAGGTACAAAAAAGGCGATATGGGAACCTACAAAACCCTAATGCGCGGCAAAGACTATGTTAGCAACAAAGATGACAATATATTGTACCGTGATATGCTAGTTAATAAAGCCAATACAATTGTTGCCATAACCACTAGTATAAATGGCGATGACTGGGTAACGGTATACTTTTTCGACTTAAAAACGGGTAAACGCTTAGCTGACGAACTACACCACTTGAGGTCGGGATCTACCCTATATTGGGGCAAATCAGGATTATATTATGATGCCTTTAACAAGCCAAAAGAAGGACAAGAGCATCTTGACTTAGCAACTGGGCAAAAGCTATTTCACCACACAATGGGTACTTCGCAATCTAGTGACCCAGTACTATTTATCAATCCTGATAAAAATGACCAAAATAATTTTTCTTTCTCAGGCATTAGTGATAGACTATTTATTAAACGATACCAATATGTAAACAATAAAATTTTTCAAAGCCATGCCTTTGCCAACGACAGCATTGAGAACTTTTCAATAAAGGATTTCATTATATTTCCAAATAAAAATAATACACTGGTAAGTATAGAAGAAGTAATTGGTGATACAGTTTTACTTAAAACGAATATTGAAGCTCCTAACTGGCGCATTATGAAAGCCAATATTAATACACTCAACGATGTTAAAGAAATTATACCTGAATACGATGTTACTCTAAAGAATGTAAATTATCTAAAAAGTAATAGGCTAGCTTGCACCTATATAAAAAATGCAGAGTCATTTGTAATGATCTTTGATTTAAGTGGTCAACTCCTGAAAAAGATGGATTTTCCTGTGGGTAAAACAGTAAACTTTATATCTAATGAAGATGAAGAAAACCCGAAATATGCCAAATACATAGTAAGTTCATTTTATCATCCTCCTCTTACATTTAAGATATCGTTAGAAATGCTTAAAACAGAGGCAGAAGAAACACTGTTTTTACCGTATAACGTTAACCGAATTGAAACGCGATATGTACTTTATAAATCAAAAGATGGTACTGAGATACCAATGTATATTACCTGTTTAAAAAACACAAAATTAAATGGTAAGAATCCAACTCTGATATATGGTTATGGCGGATACGGTACCACTATTTCTCCTAGGTATGATGCCTGGAAAACTGCTTGGATTATAAATGGAGGAATTCTTGCTGTACCAAACATTAGAGGTGGTGGTGCATTAGGTTCTGATTGGGCACTGCAAGGACGTGGGGTAAACAAACAAAATACAATAGACGACTTTATTGCTTCTGCTGAGTATTTAAGTTCTGAGGGATATACGAATGCTAGCAAAATAGCAATTAATGGTAAATCACATGGAGGCTTGCTGGTTGCAGCTGCATTTACACAACGCCCCGATTTATTTAAAGCTGTGGTAGCAGAGGCTGGCCCTTATGATATGTTGCGCTGTTCTAAATTTACAGTAGGGCAGGCTAGCACTAATTTAATTGAATTTGGTAATGTAACTGATTCATTAGAGTATAAAGCTCTGTCAAACTACTCACCACTGCATCAAATTAAAGAAGATACTGTTTACCCAAATGTATTACTTATTACTGGCGACTCCGATGATAGGGTTCCTCCATTACACTCCTACAAATTTTTAGCTACTCTTCAGGAAAAGGGTTCGCCTAAATCACAATACGTAATGTACCGTACCCATGGAGCCGGCCATAATGGTGGATTAACATACACCGACAGAAATATTACCCAACTACTTAAATATTGTTTTTTATATAAACAACTGAATCTAAGGTATTATTAATCGGATAAAAAAATCCCCACGCAGAGGGCATACCTGCTGTGGGGATTCATATAGTCAAGTCTTTCGGGGAAAGCCTTGATTTTTTTTTGAAGTTATTTAAAACTCTTATATGCTGTAAGATTAAAGGGTAACACCACTTTTAAAAATAGCCAACTCCTTTGAGTGAGTCAATTCATGTTTTAGCTTCTTGCCATTGGCTATTTCTGTAATAAAATCAATAAACTCGCTTAACAAAGCATCCTTTGAAGTGCTATCAATTAACTGACCAGCATCAAAATCCATCCAATTGGTTTTTCTATTATACAAAGCAGAGTTACTGGCAATTTTCATGGTAGGCACAAAGCTACCAAACGGAGTGCCTCGTCCTGTGGTAAACAATACCATCTGGCACGAAGCCATACCTAAAGCAGAACTCGATACCAAGTCGTTGCCTGGTGACCATAATAAGTTTAAACCATGTTCTTTTATCTGCTCGCCATAATCTAACACATCCACCACTAAAGATGAACCACCCTTTTGTACATTTCCCAAAGATTTTTCTTCAAGAGTAGTAATACCTCCATCTTTATTTCCGGGTGATGGATTTTCGTAAATCACCTGATTATTATTTCTGAAATAATCTTTAAAACCGTTTATTAAACCAACTGTTTTTTCAAAAACCGAACGATTTTTGGCTCTATTCATCAATGTGGTTTCGGCACCAAACATTTCGGGCACTTCGGTTAAAACCGTGCTACCGCCTTGCTGTACCAACCAATCAGAAAAAGCACCCAATAGCGGATTAGCTGTAATACCTGAAAAGGCATCGCTACCACCACATTTTAAACCAATGCTAAGTTGTGACATAGGCACCTCTACTCTACTATCTTTTTTCATGTTTAAACAAAGCTGCTTGGCCAATTCAAAACCGGCCTCAACTTCATCTTCAACTTCCTGAGCCACTAAAAACTTCACACGGTCTTCGTCAAACTCGCCCATGGCTTCTTTTAGGGCACTAATCTGATTATTTTCGCAACCCAAGCCCATCACTAACACTCCACCGGCATTGGGATGTTTGATGGCAGCCGCCAAAGCTTTACGCGTATTTTCATGATCGCCCCCAAGCTGCGAACAACCATACTGATGGTTTAGCACCAGCAAATCATCCATAAACGAAGTATCCATATCGGCCTTTAGCATCTCAATAATTTGCTTAGCCTGTCCATTAACACAACCTACGGTAGGAACAATCCAAAACTCGTTTCTAATACCAACCTTACCTAACTTACGTTGATATCCCATAAACGTAGCGTTTGCTTTTTTAGCTTCTGCTTTAAATTCAAGGGGCTCATATACGTATGTCAGGTTATCCGACAAAAGCGTACTTAGATTATGCGAATGCACATGCTCGCCTTGTTTTATTGCTTTTGATGCCCCTCCGATTGGAGCGCCATACTTGCTTACTAAACCACCTTTGGCAATAGCTTCCGTTGCTATTTTATGTCCGAAAGGAATGGTTTCGGCAATGGTAATTTTAGTGTTATTTACTTCAATTACATCGCCACTGTTCATGGCCTTTAGTGCCACTACAACATTATCTTTTGACTGTATTTTTAATATATCTGACACTTGATTAATTTTTAATGAGTAACTATTCAGGATGATTTTTACGGCATGGCGTCATTGGTAAGAACGAAGCAATCTTAAGGCATTTTTACTTTTGCATCTCGCCTTGAGATGGCCACGTACCTCACCATGACGAGGCGCTTAGGTATTATTTGCTTATTAGTTATACTAATATTAATCAAACGTTAAAACCCTTGTATTCATAATGCTTCATACTAAATAGTTACATTAATTGTTTATAATTAATTTAGTTTTTAGGCCGTTCACCGAGGCGCAAACAGACGACTGACTAGCTACAAACTTGCAATACGTGCTGCATTCCTTTTTCTGTAATTAGCGTAAAAAATGTTGCCACTTTATCCGATAATCCGCCTATTTGGTTTAAGTCCTCGCCCCAAATTTCAGTATTGGACAAAATGCTTTTTACCTGCTCTGCTATTGATGTATCCGAAGTCCAAACTTGATTTATCTGCGTAAGCAATTCAGGCGTATCGTTTGCTTTAAAACCGATTTTATTTTCGGGATGATACAAAGCTAATAAAGCTGCTAGTGATAAGGATAGGCGCTCAGGTAACTCCGTAGTTTTAGACTGATAATCCTTTAACGAAGGTAAATCACGTGTTACCCATTTCGATAAAGAATTCAGCGAAATATCCTTTAAATAATGTTTGATATAGGGATTGAAAAAGCGATCTAATATTTCAGCGGCAAAAGCTTTTAACTCCTCTGTATCACCTTCAATGTTTGGTAAAACTTCAGCGTCAACCATACCACGTATAAAGGCCTCAACATCCGCCTCGGCGAAAGCCTCTTTTACGGTTTCGTGCCCTGCTAATAAACCCACAGGAACCAATGCGGTATGTGCGCCATTAAGCACACGTACTTTTTTGTCTCTAAAGGTTTTCATATCGCTGACCCACTCCACATGCAAGCCTGCTTTATGTAATGGAAATTTCTCCATTACCGTTGGATTGGCATCAATAGCCCAAAGGTGATAATACTCGGCAGTTACCAACATATTATCTTCAAAACCAATCTCCGCCTGCAGCTCCTTAATGGTATCTTTAGGGAAACCGGTTACAATACGATCGACCAAAGAATTACAGAAATGACAAGCACTATTAATCCATGATACAAACGCTGCATCTAAATTATTTTGCGCTGCCAACTCCAACACTATCTCCTTAAGTGTAGTAGCATTGTTTTCAATCAACTCGCAACAAATAAAAGTTAGTCCTTTGGCTGTGTCACCATTGTACTTTTTAAAACGCTCAAGCAATAAAGCACATACTTTACCCGGGAACGATTGTGGAGGCGTAGCATAAATATCCTCGTTCTGAACTCTACTGATACCGGCCTCGGTGGTGTTGGAAATTACAAACTCTAAATCCTCGCTTAAAAAGTAGTTTTTATATTGTTCGTATTCGTTGTAAGGATTAACAGCATCTACAATACAATCTACACAATCAATTTCGCGAACCGGCTTACCCTCTTTGATTCCCTCAAGTACCACGTGGTACAAATTATCTTGTGCTTTTAGCATCGGAACCATTCCGTTTGCCAATGGCTGAACAAGCACCACACCCTTATTTAGATTATTTGAGTGATTGGCTTTGTTTATCATCCAATCAACAAAGGCTCGTAAAAAATTCCCCTCGCCAAACTGTAATACTTTAACAGGATAATTGGGTTTTGTTATTTCTGATTTGTTTATATTTTTCATAATTCCTTGATTTAATATCAATATCAGTTTGATTAACAATTCGTATTGGCCCTTATGCCCAAACCTGCCTAACGACAGGTAAGCCCGACTTACTTTATAATTTACATCCTCCCTTGAGATTGCTTCCTTCGTCGCAATGACGAGGCGCACATTTTATATTCGTGTAGAACACGATATTGCGTCATCGCGAGGAACGCGGCGATCTAAAGGCATTTTTTTTAGATGTTAAACTGTTAGATAAAAGACTTATTTACACGACGTAAAAATCTATTGTCTTTTGTCTCTTATCTATTGTCTAAAATCTCTTATCTAAAACTATTCTAACTCCAATTTTAATACTGTGGCAATTGGGTTGTATTCCACTTCGGGCATATTAATTTGTAGGGTTTGTGGTGTTAATTTCCATTTTACTTGAGCATTTGATCCAATCAGCTTAATATCCTTAATTGGCGAAGGAGGCTGGTTACGGTGAAATCCTCCTATTGCTCTCATATTAATACGTTTTCCACCTTCGGGCACACCTAAAAAGAAAACATACATCGATTTTTTATCTTTGGCAACGGTATAACGAACATCGTTTGCTGTATACTTAATTTTAGCCGACTGACCATCATGCGAGGCATCTGAAGCATTGGCTGTACCGTAACCGAAGATATGAAACGGACGCGTACCATAGACTGCTTCGCCATGCACATTCATCCAGTCACCAATATCTTTTAAAATATCGCGTTGCTCCTGATTTATTACACCATCGGCACGAGGCGAAATGTTTAACAATACTGTTCCGTTTTTACTCCACACATCAATCATGTTACGCACCACAAGGGCAGCTTCTTTATAAGGCTCTCCTTCAACATACATCCATCGCTTGTTCGAAAGCGTTACGTCAGTCATCCATGGCAATGGATAAATATCTCTACGTCCACCTTGCTCCATATCGTCAACACCATACTCCCACGGAATATCTTGATGCTTGCTACAAACCACAACTTCTTGCTTGTTTTTCAACCCACTATTGAAATGATAAGCTACCATTTCGTTAATTTTTTCTTCAGGAATCATGTTCAACCACGAGTCGTACCAAAGGATATCTGGTTGGTATTTATCAACCACTTCCACAACCTGATCTAACCAATATTGGTTAAAATCTTCTATATTTTCCCAATTTCCGAACAGCTTACGAAGCTTGGGATCGGTTGTTGCTGTTGGTAAATCAGGATGATAAGGGTAATGACTATTAAAACCATTTTTTAGCCAATATTCTGGCGTATTTGCATTACGCTGTCCGTTACGGGCATGATGCAAGGTGGCGATTGTTTTTATATCACGTTTTCGAAGAGCAGCAAATAACTCGCCAGTAATATCTCGTTTTGGTCCCATATCTAAACAGTTCCATGGATTAACATCACTATCCCACATAGCAAAACCATCGTGGTGTTGTGCAATAGGTCCTGCAAATTTAGCACCTGTCATTTTAAATAAATCAGCCCACTCTTCAGCATCAAAATGCTCGCCCTTAAACATTGGAATGAAATCTTCGTACCCAAACTCTTCTATTGGCCCAAAATTCTTCTCGTGAAATTGATTTACCTTACTTCCTTTTATGTACATATTGGCAGGGTACCATGCCGATCCGTATGCAGGAACGCTATACGGTCCCCAATGAAAATACATTCCTAATTTAGCATCCTGAAACCATTCTGGAGCTGCTTCGTGCTGGCTCAAAGACTCAAATATTGGCTGATACTCTTTTACCTCATCCGATGCTGAATTTGTATTGCTAGTGGTACATGCATATGATAAAAACAGAACCGCAGCAGATGAAATTATTGTTTTAATTTTCATATTTTCAATATTAGTTTCAAGATTCAAGACACAAAACTGTTTTACAAACCTTAGTTAATCATTGCCTTGTGTATTTAAAACTTAATCGTGATGTTTATAAATTCTTAAAATATAGACTACAACTTACAGACTAAGAAATTCGATTCGTCTCTGTATCCACTTTTCTTTATTCTTATCGCCACCTCCCGTTTTCAGCAAGGCCTCGGCATTCAACACAAATTCTAAGTCTGAATCCAATGTTTTTAATAAAGTAGCTGAATTGAGTATCAATAAAATTTCAAGTGGATTTTGATTATTGCTTAAAAGAGTCTCGAAAATTTTAACAGGGTTTTGCTCTCCTATTAAAGCAAGGTATTCCGCAGCCCTTAGTTTTACTAAAACTTCAGAATCGTTTTTTACGATTTGTTTTGCTTCAGGTATAAATTCTTTTGCTTCTTCGCCAAAAGAGCTACATACAATTAAAGCCCAATAACGTTTCCACGGATTAGTTGAAACCAAGGCCTTTTTTATATCTGATTTTACCTCATTAAAAGGCTTCAACTCTAAATCAGCAATAGCCATTAATTCCGCAATTTCTTTATGATGATCTAGTCCGAATTGAACTGGATTTTCCAAAGCCTCTTTCTCTAAATAAGCTTCAGGATAAAAACTCAAATCATTTATGGATAAGAACTGCTGGCTTAAACCCTTTCTCATCTTTGCTAAGGTTTTAGCATAAGCTGGATCTGCTGCTAAGTTTACCGTTTCGTGCGGATCAGCTTCTATATCGTACAAAGCTTCAGGAGCACGCTTCTCGAAAAATGCGGATTGGATGGCATTTAGTTTATTGGCATCATATAAGGATCTCCATTCTTTATAGCCCACTTGTTGGTATCTATAATCATTATACAAACCATCAATATTAAATGGCTGATAACTGCGCATATACTTATACTTTCCTTTGCGATAGCTACGCACCAAATCGTACTTTTCATCAAACCTATCGGCATGACCGTAAGTTTCTTCTCTTTTATTGAGTTTACTTAGCTTCACTCCTTCGCCTAAAAATGGAATTCCATCCATCTGTTTTGGTACCTCTATACCCGCTAAATTTAAGATTGTTGGTGCAAAATCAACAAAACTCACGAAACCATCAATTCTCTCTCCTGCTTGAGCAGGAAAAAGATGTTTCCATTTTTCAGGGATATAAACCACAAAAGGAACTTGCAAACCGCTTTCGTAGATATATCCCTTTGAACGCGGCAAAGTACCACCATGATCTCCATAATAAAATATGATGGTATTATCCATTAAGTCATCTTCTTCTAACTGCTGAATTAAAGCTCCAATACGCTTGTCATCATCGCGATGCTTATCGTAATAATGTGCATACGATTTACGGAATGCTGGCGTATTTGGGTGGTAAGGATATATTTTCACTGAGTTAGGGCGTGTAATAAGTGTAGCTTCATCTCTATTATCTAAGAGTTTGTGCATTCTACTTTCGTGCGTATCCTGTAAGCTCCACACCTGCAAAAATGGCTGTCCTGGTTTTCTATTTCTAAACGATGCTTGTTTTGAACAGGCATCCCAAATGCCATTCACATCAACATCAAAATTGTAATCGGTTTTGGCACAGTTAGCGGTGTAGTAACCGGCCTCTTTAAAATACTCAGGATAAGTTTTTAATCCATTAGGCATAGGAACTGCAAAGGCATGGCGGTGAAACTGACTGCCAACCCTTGGCCCATAGCAACCCGTTAACAAAGTACTACGCGCCACCGAACAAACAGCTCCGTTTGAAAAGGCATTGTTAAAAACCAGTCCATGATCAGCCAACTTCTCAACATTGGGCATCGGCACGCCATTTTCAGCATCGTACAAACGTAACCATCGAGCAGAATTATCTTCGGTGGTTATCCAAACAATATTTGGTTTTTCTTGTGCAGATATACCTTCAATAATTAAAAGAAATACTACAAATAAAATGACTGCTTTTTTAATCATAATGAACTCGTCTTTAAACATAATCCTGAGCTTGATATTACTTAATCTTTAACTTGTAATCGTGAGCACCTGGTGCATAATTACTATGGTAAGTATCGGTACCGCTGCCCCATTTCTCCCAATTGACTTCAACTCGGTTGTCGCCTAAAACAATAGACATGAGTTTCTCTTTCATAACCATTGCTATTTTTTCGTATTCCTTATTGTAAGCCAAGTTATTTAACTCTTTCGGATCATTAGGCATGTAATACAACGCTGCATCTAATTGCTCGTAATCAGCATTTCGTGCCCAATTTATATTCTCTCCGCGTACTTTATTTGGTCGGGTTTGCATTGAAAATACATAATCTTTTGTGCGAATATAGGCCCTTGGCCCAGTTGCGGCGTGGCTTTCGCCAATAATATAATCTCTAACAGGAGCACTTCCATCGGCAATTTTTGCCATATCCATACCATCTAAATAACTATATTTCTCATCCTTTATATTGGCACCACCTGCAGATAATATAGTTGGTGCTATATCTACAAACTCAGTATAATTACGCACCACCTTACCTGCAGGGTATTTCTTTTTATCCGATGAAACTACAACTATTGGATTGTGCGTATCCACATCCCAAGGTGTACATTTTGAAACCGCCCCATGGTCGTTCAACTTCCAACCGTGATCTCCGTTTACATAAACAATCATCCAAGGCTGCTTTTTGTCTTCGCTATACTTTATAAAAGCATCAACTGATTGTCCAACTAACGCATCACCATAAGCACAAAAGGCATAATAATCTTGAATCATTTTTTGTTTTTCTTCATCTGTATAATGATCAGATGCCGCATGATTACGGTACCTTTTAATTTGCTTCGGCATTTTTTCTAGCTCCTTCTCATCAAACTCAGGCACCTTATAGGTATGCTTTTGAAAACGCTCTCTGTAGTCGGCAGGTGGAATTACGGGCGTATGTGGAAAATCATAACCTATGTGGGCAAACAAAGGTTTTGAAGGATCAATGCCATTAACCGTTTGCGAACCTATAGAAAACTTCTCCTCGGTATTATTGAGGTAATCAACTAGAGTTGAGGTGTAATACCCATCGCGCGTTTTACCTGCTGGTTGCGAACTTACCCCTGAAAGTATCATACCCTTATCTAGGTATTTTCCTTTCTTTGGAGTGTGATGACGCAATAAATCGTATTTTTTTATTACCTCTTCACTCATCCCTTTAAATTCGGGCTTTTGTTTTTCAAGCTCCAATGAATTGTATTCAAACTTACCATCAGGAGTAACAAAAAACACCAAATTTTGAATAGGTTTCTCTAACTTTTCTCCTTCAAATTCTCTGAACCAATCTTTACCCCAATCTGTAAAGCCATCTTTGGCCATTGTTTTAAAGCTGATATCGTTCTGATAAATAGGATGCGGTTTTGTTTTTCCATCTTTAATTGTTTTTATACGTACCCCCAATTTTCCAACATGGAAAGTCTGATATCCCATACTAGCCATCTGTTCTGGTAATGTTGGCTTACAGTGTTCTGCATTGTTATTGTGGTACTCAAACTCATAAACTCCTGATCGGAATGGATAGCGGCCATAATGCATAGCGGCACGCGATGGTGCACAAACAGCAGAGTGGCAATAGGAATTAATGAAAGTAGTTCCCATCTCTGTTAAGCGGTCGATATTTGGGGACTCAACATAACCTAGTTCGCTCATTTCGCGATTATGCAGCATTTTATTAAATGCACGTATGGCATCGTAACGGTGGTCATCGGTTACAATCCAAAGCACATTGGGCTGCTGTTGGGCATAAGCGGCATTCTTAAATAGTAGTAGGCTTAGGCTAATTAAAAAGACAATTTTTATATCTGTTGTTTTTTTCATATCTAGAAAATTAGAATCTATTACACTGAAAGCAAACTAATTTCAGTGTGTGTATTATTGAAGGTTAATTAACTATTTAATTTATTCTAAACACATAAGCATTTTCGCATGGCTTCGTATCTGGTAAGTGAATCTCTAAAGAGAGTTGCTTACGTTCAAACTTGATTTCGCCCTTATGACCGATTAACTCAATCTTCTTTATTTCATCACTAAAAGAAGCTGCACCTAGGGCTTTAATAGGTAAAATACCTGACTCTGGCCAGCCTAATGCAATAGCATATAATTGTCCATCGCGAGTAGTAAAGCGAATATCTTGATCAGAGAAACCATCAAATTTTTGATCGGCTAAATGACCCGTTTTAGTCTCCGTAGGCCCCTCGCCATATATGGTCCAAGGCCTACTTTCGTAAATAGCTTCACCGTTTAGTTTAAGCCATTTACCCATTTCGCGTAAACGTTGTTGCTGCTCTTCTGGAATGAAACCATCAGGATGCGGTGCCACATTAAGAAGCAAACAGCCATTTTTACTTACAATATCTACTAAATCATGAATTAATCGATCGGTTGTATAACACTCTAAGTCAGAAGTAAAACTCCACGAATCTCTTGATATTGAATTATCAGTAAGCCAAGGCTCTGGATAAATATCTGGCATACGCGAACGTTCCAAATCAACAGTTCCTGTACCCAAAGGAAAATCGGGGCGCTTATAGGTTAATACAAATTCCTGATCGTTTTTTGCAGCATGATTATAAGCATAAGCCATCATCTCTTGGCGTACTCCTTCTGAAAGTATTTGAATACGATTATCGAACCATAATAAATCTGGCGAGTAGCCATCCACTACCTCTTTTACTTTTTCGAGCCAAACACGTTCAAAATTATCACTAGGTCTTGGATCTACAGTATAATAACCTTTGGCACCTTTAACTCTCCATGCCGATTCGGGTAGTTTTTCTCCGTAAAGAGAGCCTTCATCTGCATTGTAACAATCTGTTCCTTCCATCCAGGTTGGGAACCAACCCCATAACCAAGAGTGGTGCATACTCACTACATATTTCATTCCTCGCTTACGGATTGCTTTGGCCATCTCAGCCACCACATCGCGCTTTGGGCCCATATCAACAGAATTCCAAGGGTTAACTTTAGAATCCCACATTGAAAATCCATCGGCATGCTCACCTGCAGGACCTGCAAACTGTGCACCTGCCTCTACAAATAAATCGGCCCATTCATCAGCATTAAACTTTTCCGCTTTGAACATCGGAACAAAATCCTCGTATCCAAACTCTTCAGCAGAACCATAGTTTTTTTTATGGAACTTATAATTTTTATGCCAGCTGTTATACATATTACGACCATACCAATCGCTATGACCCTCAGCCTTAGGCACAGAATAAACACCCCAATGGGTATAAATACCGAATTTAGCATCTTGAAACCATGTTGGACACTCGTACTGTTGCAGAGATTCCCAAGTTGGTTCAAAGTGTTTTACTGATTTTTTATTTGATGGCTGTTGGCAGGATAGCAACACTAGCATAAAAAGCCCCATCGTAACCTTAAAGTAAGTATTCATAATAAATTGATTATTTAATTAACTAAATTAAAGAGCGTGTATTCTCTTACTTAAAACTCTCTCAAAATTAGTGATTCAACCAATTTAAGATAGGAGTTAAACGCTCTTTGATTACGACGGTATTTCAATTATTCAAACTCTTTTACTCTGGGCATTAACTCATCTGCCTGCTTTACACCCCTGGTTCCGTTTAAACCTTCAAAGTATCTGAAATAATTGTGCGGGCCATATTTCTCTTTCTTATCAATCGCCTCTTGTCCTATCTCTCTTAATCGAGGTAAATCAACTTTCTCATCGCCAACTAACAACAAGTAGTCGTTTACAGAAACTACCTCTCCTGATTTATCACGCATCTCTAACTCTACATGAAATTGGTCTCCTAAATTCCCTGGAACTTTGCAGTTAACCGTAGCATACTCTTTAGAGCTATCTGGGCCAATATTTCCAAGCTTAATGCTTTCTCTACTTACTTCTTTCTTCTTATCATCTAAGAACACCACATCAACGGTACATCCTTTAACTTCTTTGTAGAAATCATTCACAACCCAAATTTTACCTTCTAATTGCTCTCCTGGCAACCATCTTCTTCTATCGTGCTGAAGCGAAACCAATAAAGGTTGGAAAGCATTCTTTACATAGTTGTACGAAATTTTAGGTTGTTGATAGTAATCAACAATACCCCATTTCATATCTGGTGCAAAAGTGATGTAGTGACAAATACAAATGGCACTCGACTTTGGCTTTCTTCTTCGGTAATACTCAATACCGTACTGAAAAATAACTCCTTGTGCTATTTGAGTGGCATCCACAAACTCCTGCATACTGCCCGTTGCTTGTGAACCTACTATTTCGAAATTAAGAGTACGAAATGTGTCGAAATCCGTCCAGTGATGTCCCCAACTTGGTCCGGGAGGCCATAGCTCATCTTCAGGAATAAACTTCTTAATACTCTCAACATTTGGGCATGATGAAATAGCTAATTCGGCCACAGCAGCATAATCTTGTCCATTAAAAAATTGCTCTGTATTTCTTCTACCTTCGCTATAAAACAAACCGTTGGCATGAATACTCTCTTTAGATTTGAAACCTAATTTTTTACCAATATGATCACTTAAGGGTGAAACTGGCACATAATGTAAATTTGAGTATGGCCTAACTACTTCGCCCAACTCTTTCATTAAATTAAGGTTGTGCACTGGATCTGAAGCTGTCATTAAAATTTCTTCGCCTCCCTCTAAAATCACCATACAAGGATTGTTACGCAGGTCTTTTACTACAGAGATAGCCTCAGAGAAAATAGCCTCTTTAAACTCTTCTGATTTTGGTAAAGATAAACTTGCAATAGGCAGAATATCTTGCCAAACGGTAATACCCTCGCGATTACACAACTCATAGAAATAAGGTATTTCAGTAGGATGCCACCCGAAAATTCGGAGGTTATTCATGTTACCTGCTTTAGCTAAGCGAACAAACTCTTCGTACTTCTCGTTAGATGCACGTCCGAAAAAGATATCCGGAGGTCCACCCCATGTTCCTGAACGCATAAAGTGACGTTTACCATTAATCATCACTGTCCAAGGATTTTCAACTTCATCCTTAGTATAACCGGGATTCATAGTCATTTCAATTTCACGAATACCAAATAATTTTGAATCGGCATGCAAAATATTGTCTTTACTTCCTTTTAAAGAAACCTTAGCTAGGTATAAATTTTGATCTCCCAAATCCCATGGATACCAAAGCTTCGCATCAGGCACACGTATATTTGTTTTAATTTCATTTATACCAGGAGCGAGTTTTTGCTTAATTGTAGCTGTGTATGATTTCGACTTGAAATTCTCCCCTTGGATATCAATTTCTATATCAACTATTTTTTCTGTTTTACCAGGATTTTCAACTTCAAGTTGGATATCTAAATCAGCAGAACTCTTTTTTCCTAACTTAGTTTGAACGTAAATGTCTTTTACTTTTGCATCTTCATAAGCTTCTAATTTAACCGGCTTCCAAATACCTGTGGGAACTAAATCCACCCAATAGTCACCATGCCATGCAGGTTTTCTTCCGGCCACCTGACTATATCTGCGCGGAGCAGGATGTAAACGAATGGTCAGTACATTTCTACCTCTACGCTTATGCTCAAAGCTAATTAAGTGCGTAATATCGAAAGACGCTGAGGTAAACATTCCCTCATGCGATCCTAAAAGTTCACCGTTGAGGAATACATCGTATGCATAGTCAACACCTTCTAAAGTAATCTCAACTTTTTTACCCTTCATTTCTTTGGGTACATTAAAAGTTCGCAGGTACCACCATTCGTATTCGTTTACCCATTTGGCTCTTGTACTATTTCTTCCGAAATGAGGATCATCAATGCGTCCTATTCGCCATAGATCGGTAAATACGTCTCCTGGCACATGAGCAGGTGCCCAATTTAAGGCATCACCCATATGATCGTAACTAATTTCAGGGATTTTTTCTTCGAGACCTCTACCCGGTAATGCACCTTGAATTTTCCAAAGGTGACCACTAAGGTCGTAAGTCAATGGATTATCGTTCTGTGTACCATAATCTGACTGCTCATCTTGCCTAAAATAATCGTTGGCTATATCTTTATCCTTTTGAGCTAAAGTAGGCTGGGAAATCAATAACACTGCCAGTAAGCTCATTATATAACTTATATAAGACTTTATTTTATATTTCATTATTTCTGATTTTTAAGCTCCCTGGTTTGCTGTTGAATACGTTTTTTTTGCTTTCCGTTTAAACGGTGCTTATAAAGGTATTCTGGAGTATAATTGTAATAGTGATCTTTCATATCCTGATCATCTACATCTTGACTTAAATCACAATCGAAACGTACTAATATGGTATGTCTCCAATTTCCGCCAGCATTAATAACATGGGATATTCCCCAAGTGATACCTCTACCGTCTTTTGTATCAGTAAATGCATCTGGCACAAATGGACCTGCAGCCACTGGTAACATTTCGGTGATAGAGGCAATTTCAAAATTCACCCAATCTTTGGCATACTGAATGGTATTGTGCTCTTGTCCATCGCGCTGTATAATTGCTGCAACACCCTCTTTAAATGGAAATAAGGTAGTTTCGTGCCCTGAATTAATAACCGGATTTAATGGATGCTTTACAAAAGGGCCCAATGGATCTTCAGCAATGGCTAAACCTTGCATACGAATTTTTGAAGGCTTAAACTCTTCTCGCTTATCGAAATCTCCTTTATAATACAAGTAGATTTTACCATCGTGCACCAATGGATAAGGATCGTGAATAGAATATTGATCCCATGAACCTTCTGGCCCGTTAGGAATAACAATTTTTCCTGTGTGATGCCATGGTCCGTCAGGCGAATCGGCCCAAGCTACTGAAACCGGACAGAAATCGCCACGCAAACCGCTGGCTTCCATAAATGCCTGAAAATACAAATAAAATTTTCCATTGAATTTTAAGATATCGGTGGTGGTTACTGAACGCCAGCCAGGTTGTGGTTTTGGCGGACGAGGCACAGCAATACCTTGCTCCTCCCATGTAAAACCATCTTCAGAAGTTGCATACCAGATATCTGATAAATCCCAATCGGCAGAAGGAATAACATCTGTAGCTTCTTTAGCGCGTGACATCCCAACTGGTTTAACCGGAGACTTACGACCTGTGTAGTACACATAGTATTTTCCGTTCTCAAAAATTACTTTTGATGGATCGCGACGCGTTATAGTTCCATCACCCCCATTATAATCAAATCCATCAAGCTTGGTATACTTAAATTGAGTGTATAGTTCAGAAGCCTCTGGACGAATGTGCTCGTAAGCCTCATAATTACGCTCAACGGCAGCACTTAATGGACGATTAGGTTTTTCATCGGGTATAAAAAATGGGAATTCCTCAGTGTTCTGGGTCTGTTTTAAATTGCACGACAAGGCAAGCAATGCCACTGCCAATACATATAAGTTTTTATTCATGGTTTACGATATTATATAATAGAAAACTGTGTGGTTTAAAATTCAAATGTTAAATCAATTAATATAGGCTCGTCTACATTTCCGAAATAGTTTTTATCGCTTCCTTGAGGCCCTGAGTCTTCTGATTTCATAAACTTGGTTCCAATTCCTGGAATATTTTTCACAAAAGAAATGTCTCCCTTAGGAAATTCAGTTACAGTTGCTCCCTTGCCAGGATCTTCAGGTTGATCGGGTGTGAGCATTCTTAAAAAGGTAAGATCTGAATGGCAATAAACCGTAAAACCATTGTTGTTGTTTCCATTTACTTTGGCCCAATTTAAGCTTGAGAAAAAACCTTTAAACTCAGGATATACAAAACCCGATTCTCCAGTTATGGTATTGTTATAATCATTCTCCCAAATATTAAACTGTGTACCTTTCATACGATTTCGCCACACACGGTAAGGCCCATCGCCCAACCATTTCATACCTTTAACTTCTTCCTCAGGAAAAGAGAAAGTTATACCCATAAAACCTTCTACTATTTTGTTATTTCTAAGCTCAACATTTAAATCTACTATCCCATTTGGATATACTGTCCACTTAAAGAAATCCTGAGTCATTTCGTTATTCTCTTTCCAATCCCAGTATTTTTTTCTTTCCTTAAAAAATCCAGTGATTTCCACTTTATCATTTAAGGTATTTACTTTTACATCCTTTAGGTCTGTTTTATTTCCCAACAGAATAGGGCCATCTTTTAAAGGTATTAAAACACCATTTTTAGTGACTGATTTAAGCAGTCCGGTTTTCTCTGAAAACTTAAATTCAACATCGCCAGCATTTACAATAATCAACTCATTTGATGTAGTTGCATTAATTTTTCCATCCTTACCATAAGTGATTTTATCGCTATTGATTTGTTGGGCTGTTTTAACAGGATAAGACCATGTGAAAATCTCCTTTCCATGTATATCTGTTGCCTTTAAATACAAAGCGTCAGCATTTTTCCAATTACTAGGTTTCTCAACATTAAAAACACCTTTTGCTCCCGGCTCAAGTTTTGGCAATTGCACTTTACTATCATTCAATACATTTACTTTGCTTGATCCATTGGGCCCGCCGTTAAAAGCAACCCACTGTGCAGTCATTTCACACTCATCAAGATTGGTGTAGTGATAACGATTTTCAACATTGAATATCCCCGAAAAGTCATTTCTGATATAACGCACTGGTATATGAATTGGCGACCAGACTTCTTTGATGGTAAAATAACTTCCTTCCTTTTCACCATAAGGTCCAACAATACCATCGGGAGCATGATTACCATCTAAATCGATTATCCCATCCTTATCAGTACGTACAACACCTTCATCGGCAAAATCCCATAAAAAGCCTCCAGCTGCCAAAGGCATATTCCACATTTGTTTCCAATAATCATCCAATCCTGCTCCATGCCCACCATCATATAATCCGTGCAGAAACTCGGTTGGAAAGTAGATTTTATCCTTAACAGGAGAATCAAAAGCAAACTTATAGTAATCGGGATAATGCATGGAATTCATTTTATTAAACGAATTCCAAGGATGAATTACTTCGCGCTGCTGAATATCCCATTTTGCGAACTGATCGTCTAACTTTAGATTCCATCCGGTTTCGTTGCCATTGGCCCAAATTACAATGGATGGATGATTTACATCGCGTACAATTAGTTCTTCAACTAGTTTTGTTCCCACCTCAGTATCGAGGTACGGTGTATGCCAGGTGCAAAGTTCATCTATTACAAATAGACCTAATGAATCGCAAACATCTAAAAAGTGAACATCTGGCGGATAATGAGACATACGAACAGCATTCATATTCATATCCTTAATCATATTAACGTGCTCAATACTTAACTCTTTCGAAGTTGTACGTCCAGACTCTGGGTGAAAACTATGACGATTCACACCCTTGAACTTGATTTTCTGATTGTTTACATAAATACCATCACTTTCTCTAATCTCTACTGTTCTGAATCCAATTCTATTGGTAACAGTGTGAAGGGTATTTCCTTTTTTATCGAGCAAACTCAACTGTAGTTGATACAAGTTTGGTTTCTCAGGATTCCAGGTAAGAATATTAGAAGCTTTTGTAGAAAGCCTCCATTTTCCGGCTTCCTTTTTAATATCTGAGATATTTAAATCTTGTACTTTTTTACCATGTACATCATTCAAAACTAATTTTGCATCAACAGCCTTTTTTGAAATTATAAAAATATCTGCTTGTATATTTCCATCAGCTTTGGCATCAACAGCAACACGCTCGATATGCTCTTTGGGAAATACCTGTAAATAAACCGAGCGGTAAATCCCCCCGAATATCCAAAAATCAGTATTACGCTCTGCTGAATTGATAGATGCATTTGACGACATCTTATCGACTTTAACTTCTAATAAATTATCCGCTCCGTATTTAATTAGTTTACTAATCGAATATTTAAACTCGTAAAATGCACCTTGATGAATTTCTCCAGCTAACTTCCCGTTAATTTTCACCTCACAATCGGTCATTACACCTTCGAATACTATTTTTACTTCTTTATTCTTCCAATCCGCAGGAACATTAAAGGTGTGTTTATAAAGTCCGTGTTCCTTATGATATTCTTTTGGAATTTTATAATCTCGACCATAGTTATAGTTCCCAAATCCTTGTAATTCCCAACAAGAAGGAACAGCTATCTTAGTCCATTCTCCACTTTGCCTTCCTTCAGAACAAAAGAAACTCCAGTCTACTGTATGGTCTTTTCCTGTTCCTGACAAGTACTTTATTTGGGTTGTATTTTGCGCAAATAACTCTCCTGTACTACCTAATAATAAAGCGGTAAGAATAAGAAAAGAAGAAAAAATATTTTTCATGATAATATCATTTTATTATGGCATGCGTATAATACAAGTGCCAAAGAATATGAGTTGCTGTTATTAGAATTCAAAAGTTAAATCAAGTACAATAGGCTCATCATCGTTACCGAAATAGTGCTCTTTATTTCCGTGTGGACCTGTTGATTCCGGATAATCAAACTTTGTACCCATACCAGATATGTTCATCAGAAAAGAGATATCTCCTTCGGGAAAATCAGGATGCGTTTTACCCTTTCTGTTTTCCTTAGGTTCCTGTGGTGTTAGCATTCGCAAATAAGTATGAGGCGTTTTACAGTATACAGTAAAGCCATTATCTCTATTTCCTTTTACTTTTGACCAGTAAAGACTTGAAAAGAATCCTTTAAACTCAGGGTATACAAAACCTGATTCGCCGGTAACTGTATTGTTGTAATCGTTTTCCCAAACTTGGAAACGAGTTCCTTTCATTCTATTTCGCCAAACGCGATAAGGGCCATCTCCTAACCATTTCATTCCTGCTACTTCCTCTTCCGGAAATGAGAATGTAATCCCTCTGAAACCTTTTAAATTTCTGAAGCCTTTAAGTTCTACCTTCAAATCCAATAAACCATTGGCATATATTGTCCATTTAATAATATCAGAACGTTTTTCTCTGATAGTAGACCAAGCAGGCATCCATTTCTTTTCCTCGAAAGTGACCAAAACCTCCGTTTTCCCGTCTAGCTCACTCACTTTTAAATCAATAACTCTATCTTTTTGATTTAAGATGATTGGCCCATTATTTAAAGGAATAACTTTGCTTCCTTTTTTTACTTCTAGCAACAAACCTGTTTCTTCAGAGAAACTATAAGTTATATTACTAGCTTCAACTTTTATTGTTTTATCGCTAGTTATTGTTTTAACAGTTCCTTTAGCTGTATAATCAATTTTTGGCGCACTTACTTGCTTTGGGGTAGACACAGGGTAAGACCATGTGAAAATTTCTTTTCCATTAGCGTCAGTAGCTATTAAATGTAAAGCATCAGCTGTAGTCCAATTTTGAGGTTTATCAACTGTAAATTTGCCTTTTGAAGATGGACTTAAATTTGGTAATTGAACCTTACTTTCAGCAATCACTTCAAAGTTATCCTTATCCTCTGGACCATTAAACTTGAGCCATTTGGCAGTCATCGCACATTTATCCAAATTGGTGTAGTGGTAACGGTTTTCTAATCTGAAAATACCATTAAAATCACTTTTAATAAATCGATCTTCGATATAGATAGGCGACCAAATTTCTTTAATAGTGAAATAACTGGCTTCTTTTTCGCCATAAGGACCTACAATACCATCTGCGGCTTTGTTTCCTTGTAAATCTATCTCGTTATTTCTATCGGTACGCTCAATACCTTCATCGGCAAAATCCCAAAGAAACCCTCCTGCACTTAAAGGTAAATTCCACATTATATTCCAGTAGTCATCTAAACCAGTACCATGTCCGCCATCGTATAAGCCATGCAAAAATTCTGTTGGAAATAGTATCTTCTCTTTTGTGTAAGAATCATTTATCAAAGAATGATAATGACTATAATGAATGGTATTCGTCTTTTTATAGATACTCCAAGGATGAATTACCTCTCTGTTTTGAATATCCCAAAGGGCATAATCATCATCTACTTCAGGATTCCAACCTTGCTCATTCCCGTTAGCCCAAAGTAAAATAGAAGGGTGATTCACATCACGAACTACTGTTTCTTTTACAATTTTACGAGCTACTTTAGTATCTAGCATCGGATTGTGCCAGGTACAAATTTCGTCAATAACAAAAAGCCCTAATGAATCACAAACTTCTAAAAAATGCTTTTCGGGCGGATAATGTGCCATACGAACTGCATTCATATTCATATCCAAAATTTGTTCTGCTTGCTCAATACTCCAAGCTTTTGAAGTGGTACGACCGGAAGATGGGTGAAAAGCATGACGGTTTACACCTTTAAATTTAATACGCTCACCATTTACATAAATACCGTCACCTTCAAGTATCTCAACAGTACGAAAACCAATATGTTGCTTAACTTGATGAAGCACATTGCCTTTTTTATTTAATAAATTAATTTGAAGACTATATAAGTTGGGTTCCTCAGCATTCCAAGTCAGAATGTTTGAAGCCTTAGCGCTTACATTCCATTTTTCATTGCCTTTAATAAGATTCTCAACTTTTAAATCTTGTACTTTTTTTCCTTTTAAATCGAATAGCGCCAAAGAAACATTACTAGCTGATGAAACATCAACAAATAAATCGGCTGATATATTTCCATTGGCCTTTGCATCAATTGCTACACGATCGATATTCTCTTTTGGTGACACTGCTAAATAAACAGGACGATAAATACCTCCGAAAATCCAAAAATCCGCATCACGCTCGGCATGGTTAATAGATTCGTTAGCTGACACTTTGCTCACTTTAACCTCTAATAAGTTATCGGCACCATACTTTAATAATTTACTAATAGTATAATTAAACTCGTAAAAAGCACCTTGGTGAATTTCGCCAGCAAGCTTACCGTTTACTTTAACCTCGGCATCAGTCATTACACCTTCAAAAACAATTTTAATACTCTTACCTTTCCAATCTTTCGGAACTGTAAATTTATGCTTGTACAAACCATATTCTTCAGCGCGATCATCTAAGGGGTCTTGACCGTAATTGTAGGCTCCAAAACCTTTTTGTTCCCAACAAGAAGGAACGCCTATGGTAGTCCACTCACCACTTTTTCGTCCATCAGAAACAAAGAACTCCCAATCTATAAGATTGTCTTTATCGGTACCTGACAGGTATTTTATTATGGTTTCATTATTATTTGTTGTTACCTGTGCATTTGCTGAAAACACAGAGCAAATGAAGCATACAATTATGGATAGAATAGAATAATACTTTTGCATGAGGTATATTTTATTTTAAAGTTCTTTAAATTACTGAAACAAAATTAGGGATACGATCACATTACATCAAATACTATACTTAGCTAGAGTAATACTATATTTTAAATATTTATATATTTACAGCCAAATAATTAAATTATACTATGCGTGCTACTCTAAAACCTGTGATTAAATCTGCCAACCAGAGCATTTTGGTTAAAAACGATCAGCTAAAAACCTTTTACGCACCTCACCATTTTCATCCTGAATATGAAATTATCTATATAAAGAAAAGCTATGGTACTAAGATTATTGGTAATTACGTTGACAATTATCAAACTGGAGAATTGGTAATATTAGGTCCAGGACTACCACATTTTCATGTAGTGGGTAACGGGCAGGATAATGAAGAATATCCGATTGAAACCATTGCAGTACTTTTTCCGGCTTCAATATTCGAAAACAGCATTTCATTTCCTGAGTTTAATATGGCCTTTCATTTATTGGAACAGATGAAATATGGTCTCGAATTGTTTGATCACACTAAAAAAGAAGTAGTTAAGGTATTAGAAAGTATGACCTTAGAGCCTTCAATAGGCAACTATGTGGCTTTGTTTAAGATTATAGAAATTATTAGTCTGCCTGATAGCTCATATCAGAAACTATCGAGCGTAAAATTCGATAATAAGAAGTTATATAACGACAAAACTGCTATTGTTCTTAATTTTTTAGCCAACAACTATCTTAATAGCATTGCCATTGATGATGTTGCCAAAGAAGTTGACATGAGCAAGTCTGCATTCTGCAATTTTTTTAAAACACAAACAGGACATACCTTTTCGCACTACATAAATATGCTACGCATAAGTAAGGCATGCGAACTTTTAGCTACCACGCCCAAAAGCATCTCTGAAATTGCTTTTGAAATTGGATTTGAAAACTTAGCTTACTTTAACCGTCGTTTTAAAGAAATTAAAAAACTAACTCCGAAAGAATTTAGACTAAAAATTGAAGTTGCTTCATAGTGATATTAAAATAACTTGATAGTAAAAGCTAGTGGTAAATAGCTCCTTCGAATTTAACCTGCAATATGCATTAGCTATCTGTTACGCATTGAAATTGCTTCAAAACAAGTTACTTCGTAGCTTTATCTCAACTCACCAGAATCGTGCTATGCCTCGTATCGATAAACCCTTGTTTTATTGCACTTTCAATGCTCATTACGATATTCTAATACATAATCCAGGTTTAATGTATTCCATGGTACATGGCTTACAAATCAAAATTACTCCATTTAATCGCAATTTTGCCCCCGATGTTTTACTTCCCTTTACCTTACTTTTATCCAAAGAAATTAAATGATAAACAAATGAATTGTATGTATAAACTTCAGAGCCTAATTAGATGCACTTTAATAGCTGCGTTAATTAGTTTAATAGCTATGCCAGCCATGGCACAGAAAAATTCGAAACCTAATATAATAGTTATATTGGCCGATGATTTAGGCGTAGGAGATGTATCAAAATACCGACGCTTACACAATCCTGACATTAAACTAGAAACTCCGAATATAGATCAGTTAGCCGAAAGCGGGATGATGTTTACCAATGCTCACGCCCCTGCTGCACTTTGTGCCACATCGCGCTATGCGATAATGACCGGGAATTTAAATTATCGTAGTCCTTTACCATGGGGTGTTTGGAGTGGTTATGCTGAATCTGTATTTACTCCTTCAACCCTAACGCTTGGAAGATTGATGCAACAAGCCGATTACAATACTTCGTTTATAGGCAAATGGCATTTAGGAACCGGATTTGCAGATCAGGACAAGTCGAAAGAAATTTATAAGCTTGTTAAAGGTAAAGGGAAAAAGAATTTGAGAGCTGATATCTCAAAAATTATTGCTGATGGCCCTAGTCAAAATGGTTTTGATTACAACTTTACGCTTCCTTCTGGAATTCAAAACGAACCCTATGCTGCCTACGAAAATGACATTTGGTATCCCTTACATGAAGAGTCAATGATTGCTCTTATAGATTCAGGATATTGCAAACGCAATGGATTTGTAATGGAAAAGAAAGAAGGATTAGGTGACTCTTATTGGCAACCAAGTGATATTGGTCCTTTAATTGCCAACAAAGCTGTTGAGTATATCTCAAGCCATGCCAAAGACGACAAACCATTTTTTATGTACTATTGCTCGCAAGCCGTGCATACTCCTCACGAAGCACCAAACGAACTTAACGGTGTGAAGATAAAAGGAACCACTCCTAGCAAGCACATGGATATGATTAAAGAGCTAGATCAGCAACTTGCGATGATGGTGCAGACTTTGAAGAAAGAAGGTATTTACGAAAATACCGTTATCATATTTACATCGGATAATGGCGGCTTGCATGTTGATGGAGATACTTGGAATGCACGTCACGAGCCTAGTGATATTTACCGAGGGTGTAAAAACGATCCGTACGAAGGCGGCAGTCGTGTACCATTTATAGTATCGTGGCCTAATGGCATTAAAGGAAATACCAAGTCTAACAATCCGGTTATTGGTTTAGATATTTTAGCAACTCTAGCTGGCATTACAGGCACTAGCATTGAGGGTGAAGGTGCTTTAGATTCATACAACTTATATCCTACTTTGCTACAAGAAAAAGGAGATAAACCACGCCCTTATGTAATGTTACAAGGAGGTTCTCAGAAAGAATGTATGATTGTAAAGGATGGCTGGAAATTAATTGTACAGTTTGATAAGCGTGATAAAACAGATAGTAAAAGAACGCCAATTGCTCTCTTTGATTTAAATACCAATATTTGGGAACATGAAGAGCTCAACTATATCAACAATCCTAAATATGCTAAAAAGGTAAAACAATTAATGAGTCTTTATAATACAACCCGAGACAGCGGAAAACCAACAAGAAGAATGTAATACATCATTAAATAATGGAATTGTTAATGTTGCTTTTAAATAGAACGAGCGCCTTATTAGGGTGCTCGTTTTTTTTGTTATATACCCTAAGGAATAAATAGATAATTTCCGATATTCTAATTATTTTGCATCAGCAATTAAATACTAATACCTATTGAATTTTAAGCTACACACATTGACACATGAATATTTTAAGCTTACTAAATAATGTATCTTATAATCTCTCATCCATTGCACACTGTACATTGGGGAAAGAATGGAATTACGAAAACATCATCAGCCCTTTTTCGCGATTGTATTTGATAACGGAGGGAGAAGCCCATATGCTGATAGGTGATAAATCGCTAAAACTTAAGAAAGGGTACCTCTATTTGGTTCCGAGCTTTATTCAGTGTACGTATAAATGCCCCAAATATATGGAGCAATATTATGCCACTTTCTCAATTAAACTTGCTGATGGATTAAATATTTATCAGCTTTTTAATTTTATTAATGAAATAAAAGCAGAACCACATCATTTTAGTTTTTTCAACAAACTTTACGATTTAAACAAAGGGATGCATCTCCCAACAGGTAACCCCAATGTTTATCAGAAAAGGATGAAGCTAGGAATCAATAAAAATAAAATTAGTGATGCAGGTAATATTTTAAAATCAGCTGGACTGCTAGATTTATTAATCTCTGATTTTATTAGCACTCCAAAAATGAACTTAGAAAGCGAAGTACACAATCGGATTTCTCACTCAATAAAATACATACACAGTAACATTCAAAGAAATATAACCATTGGTCAACTCGCCAGCTTATGTCATCTCTCGCCTGATCATTATACTAGAAAATTTAAAGAGCTTACCTATCAAACGCCACTCGACTATATTAACAAACAACGCATAGAAAAGGCACTACTATTGCTAGATACTTCTTCAAAACCAATTGGAGAGATAGCAGATTTATGCGGATTCTCATGCCCAACAAACTTCGGAAAGGTTTTTAAAAAATATATACATCAATCTCCAAGAGACTATAAAAACAGCATTAATTTTAAGAATGAATATCAATTGTAATTAACAATTCAGCAACTCTATAAAATAAGGTTAAGGGTATAAAAAAAGGACACCTAATGGTATCCTTTTGCATTGTTAAAATAATTATCTCTTTACCTTTTCAGGGTTTCTATACTTAACCGTTTGTAGGTGTTCGCAATATAAAACCAATTCTCCCGGCTGTTTATAAACCTCATAACTTACAGTTATCAATCCCATTTTATCATATTTAGCTTGCTTGTTCAGGTGCGTTCTAATGGTATAAATGGTATCACCTATAAACACAGGCTTAATAAAACGTAGTTTATCGTATCCATAGCTAAAAGTATTTACATTGTTATTGGCCATAAGGCCAAGTCCCATACTAAATACCAAAGCACCTGCAACAAGTCTTTTGCCAAATAGCCCCTCTTCTTCGGCAAACTTCTGGTCGCCAACATATGGGTGCATATCTAGCACAAGACCGTTAAATGTCATCGATTCTCCTTCGGAGATGGTTCTACTAATGGAACGATCTTTTTGTCCGATTACAAAATCCTCATAAAGCCAATCTTCTGTATTATAAAGCTTAATATCTTTGTGATTCTCTATTGGTGTATTTTCTGGCATATCAATTAATTTAAAATTTAATCCTATAACTCTTTTTTTTCAATATTATCCTAAACGACTTTACTTATTGGGATTTCATCCCAAACCCTGACTTACTTTTTGTTCTTGATGACAAAAACTAAGAAAAAAACATCAAGGCTGCTTTATAAATTACTTCCGATGAAAAATTAAAACTTAAGTGCGGCTGAGTGATCTTCGAGCACGCTCTCAGCTTCTCAGTCTTACTAAAGCTTTAACTTACATCAAAAGCATTTTATAAAGAGGCCATCTACCAAGGCGCCTAAATGCAGCTCCTAATAATCACAACCTTAAAATTTATTATATGAAGTTTCCGATTCCCCTTTGAACTTACATAGCATCCAACTTTAGTTGTGCTTCATTTAATATATCTTCAATATCTTTTTCCGTATTAATTACCTCTAATACTAATTTATCAATTACGCTGGC
Source organism: Saccharicrinis aurantiacus (assembly GCF_947489045.1). Taxonomy (NCBI): domain Bacteria; kingdom Pseudomonadati; phylum Bacteroidota; class Bacteroidia; order Marinilabiliales; family Marinilabiliaceae; genus Saccharicrinis; species Saccharicrinis aurantiacus. The sequence continues at coordinate 595,183 of NZ_CANLCN010000001.1, read as the reverse complement.
TACTTTTGGCCAATGGGCTAGCTTTGGTAATGCTCTGGTATTTTTATGAAGCTCTTCTAATTTATGATAATAAGGAACAACACTATTCACTTCAGCATCTATCCACGTTGATTTTCGGCAACCAATTCCTCCTTCCAAAGTAAGAAGTTTATCATTTTCGGCATTAATGGCAAAACGCATAAAATCGTAAGCCACTTGCTTATGCTTACTGCCTGTTCCCAGAGCATAAAGCCAATAGGCATTTAAGGATACACCTTCTCCCTCTTCACCTGCAGGCACATAGGCAATATCAACCTTTCCTTTTACCTTTGATTTCTCATAAACCTCGCACATAGAAGCAAAACCAAACCAATTTACCATCATAGCCACTTCGCCATTGGCAAATGCCATCCCTGATTGCACAGAATCAAAATCCCGCGATTTTGGATGGATTATAGCAGAATTACACAATATCGACCTATAATACTCCATCCCCACAATGGCCTGTTCGGAGTTAAGAATGATAGAACCATCTTTTGTTATTAACTCGCCGCCTCTCGTCCATAATTGCAAACAAAAATCGAACACGGTGTTATGACCATCTGGGTAGGCAGCAAACACAGTCCCATATATACTTTTATCAGGTCGCTGAAAAAATTCGGCCACTTCACTAAATTCATCCCATGTAGATGGAACAGCTAATTCACGCCCATATTTAATTTTAAAAGCTTCTTTTTCGATTCTACTTTCAAATAAATCCTTTCTGTAAATCAAACATTCTGGTCCGTTGTGCATAGGCAAACCATAAACAGATGCATCAAACTCTTGCATCTGCAAAAGCGATGATGACCAATTTTCAGGATAAGAATCAGGTGCAGACCTTTTTATATAGGCATCTAGCTTTTCAACATGACCATCTTTAACCGCCTCAGTAATCCAATCGGTATTGATAAATGTAATATCCCAATCCCCTTTTTTTAGTCCACCTTTAACAATGATCTCCTCATATAAAGGATGCAAATCAAGAGGGACCAACTCAAGCTCAAGAGGGCAAGCTGTAATATCTTTAAATTTCTGCCATATTTTTGCGATGGCAGATTCAAAGGGATCGTATTTGCGAACAGCAATTCGTAACTTATTAGGATTCATAGCTAATTAATTTTAAATACGAAAGCATGCTCGCATGGCTTTGCCGATGGCAATTGAATATTTAAAGACGTTTTAGTTTGTTCCCAAGTTAGTTTACTCTTTGATCCGATTAACTCGATGCGCTTAATATCTCCATTAAAAGAAGTAGAACTTAACGACTTTACTGAAAGTACATTTGACTTTGGCCAACCTAAAGCTATGGCATATAATTGTCCATTGCGTGTTGTAAAACGAATATCTTCATCACCAAATCCATCGAAATGCATATCTGCTAAATGACCTGTTTTTGTTTCGGTAGGCCCTTCGCCATAAACTAGCCAAGGACGAGTTTCGTAGATGGCCTCACCATTTAACTTCAACCATTGCCCCATCTCCCTCAATCTCTGTTTCTGATCCTCAGGAATAGTGCCATCAGGGTGTGGCGCTACATTTAATAATAGGTTACCATTTTTACTAACGATATCAACCAAATCGTCAATAAGGTTATTGGTTGGATAGCATTTTAGGTCTTTATGCCAAATCCATTTTTGTTTAGAGATAGAATTATCCGTTAACCAAGGTTCTGGATAAATATCGGGCATTCGATTGCGTTCTAAATCAACAGTTCCTGTACCCAAAGGAAAATCAGGTCGCTTAAATGTTAACACAAACTCCTGATTGTTCTTCGCAGCATTGTTATAAGCGTAGGCCATCATCTCTTGGCGAACTTTTTCTGAAAGTATTTGAACTCGATTATCGAACCATAGTAAATCAGGATTATAACCATCAACAACTTCTTTTACTTTCTCAAGCCACAACTTTTCAAACTTGGCACTTGGCATTGGATCAACCTTGTAATATCCACGTTCACCTTCAACTCTCCATGCGCTTGATGCAACTTTTTCGCCATATAAAGATTCGTTGGCAGGATTGGCACAATCCGTATTCTCACCCCATGTGGGAAACCAACCCCAAAGCCACGAATGATGAAGGCTAACAACATACTTTAATCCTCGCTTTCGAATGGCAGTTTCTAGCTCGGCAACAATATCGCGTTTAGGTCCCATATCCACCGAATTCCATGGATTTGCTTTTGAGTCCCACATCGAAAAACCATCGGCATGTTCGCCAGCAGGACCTGCAAAACGAGCTCCTGACTCCACAAATAAATCAGCCCATTCATCGGCATCAAACTTAGGTGCTGTAAAAAGAGGTACCAAATCTTTGTATCCAAATTCCTTTGGGTCGCCATAGTTTTCCTTATGAGTGGTATTATTAGGATGTCCTTCGGTGTACATATAAGTTCCATACCAATCCGATTCATCCTCTGGTACAGAATATACACCCCAGTGTGTGTAAATACCAAACTTAGCATCGCGGAACCATTCAGGGCATTCGTATTGAGATAGAGATTCCCAGTTGGCTTTAAATTTCTTTTGACTATGCAGCTGTGTAACTGTAATTAACAGAACTGCAATAAAGCTTATTTTCAATGCACTCTTCATTGTTTAAATATTTTAGATAATGATATATTTTAAACTTCTTTACAGGATGTAAAACTATGAAGAGTCCTATTTTTAAATAAATACAAAAACAATCAATAATCGATCATTTCCGATATTACAACTGAATTTACACTGAGGATATAAAAACAAAAATGCCCCTACACTTCTCAGCATAGGGGCATTTCTATTTCAATAGAATATGTTTATAAAGTAATCTCTTTCTCTATTGATTTATAAATCAAAGTTGCACTGCTATCATCCTCACAATTCTCATGCATCTCGCCGTAATCGAGTAATAGCTCGATACCTTCTACTTCAATATCTAACTCACCACTTCTAATATAACGGCAGTTAGCTGAATGATATAAAGGCGCATCAGCATCTGCTTTAAAAATGTAACTGTATCCTTTTGAAGAAATACCACTTTGAGTTCCTACAATCTCATGCGCATCATCTTCATAAATTAATGGGGTTGAATCCCCTTCTACTTTAGTATGTGTAGTATTTTGAGTATACGTAATTACCTCACCTGATGATTTTGTGACCTTACCATTATCTAAACTGACTTCAAATACAGGAGCTCCCATAACATCAGCCTTTCTTTCCGATTTATAGGTTCCTTCAACTTTACTAGTTTCTTGATAATAGTTGACCAAACTTATATTTTGCTTATCCCCCTCATGAGTTCCCCATCCATTTTCAAGAATAATCTGCATCTTTCCACTTCTTAGAACCCCATCAATACCACGAACTCCGTCGCCAAAATCGATAGTAACTGTTTTGGGGAAACTTTGATCATAAGGTACAATTGTTATAATAGCATCTGTAGATTTTGTAGTTCCTTGGCCGAATCTTATTTCTGTTTCTGCTTGAGCTACATATGATGCGCCGGTTAATTTAACTTGAGCAAATTCTTTAGATGCTAAGCCAAAATCAACAATGGCATCAGCTGCTTTATCCATATTCTGAATATCTTCAACAGAATCTTGCAGGTCATCAATTACCTCGCAGGCAAAAAGGGAAGCTACCATAATAACTCCTCCAACTAAAGTATTTAGTTTCATAAGTGTAAAGTTTATTTGTGATAAATACGCTTTACTTGCATTAAGGTTTCAGTAATTAGATGCTTAAAACCAATAAGCTCACAAGAAGGGGTAGTGCACTATTAATTAATCGCAACCTTTATCTTTAAATGAATATAATTCCACTAAAAATATAAATCGCGGGTGCCGCTTTTTATGTTTTCTAAACGCTGTAATAAACGCGATTTAAAACGTTCATCTTCGTAATTAGCGAGTTCCTCTTCTATTAGTTTATAACCTTTTTCTTTGGTGGATTGTGGTGCATAATCCTCAAGGTACTCCGCCAAAGTAAGCATGGCATTGGGTTGGCAAAAACTTTTGATAAATCCGGGTACCGAAAACTCCATAAAGTGCTCACCCGTTCTATCTTTACGATAACATGCCGTACAGAATGATGGGATAAAACCTTTCTGAACCAGCTCATCCATCACTTCATTAAGACTGCGGTTATCTGAAATTACAAATTGCTCTTTATCCAAGTTTTGTTCTTCCTCATCGGCCGAATAGCCTTTTAATTCAATATTGGTTCCGCCGTCTATTTGCGACACGCCATATTGCAATACCTCATCTCTGATTTCGGCTGGCTCACGAGCGGTTAGTATTAGCCCTGTATAAGGAACTGCTAATCGGAGGATAGCCACTAATCGGGTAAAATCGGCATCAGATACTTTCCATTTTGAATCTACATCAATGCCCGAGGCATCTTGCAAGCGTGGAAATGAAATGGTATGCGGACCGATATTAAAAACGGACTCAAGATGGTTCACATGACGCAACAAACCTAATATTTCGAAACGCCAATCGTACAAACCCAATAGAGCACCAATGCCCAAATCGTCGATGCCTCCTGCCATGGCTCTATCTAAGCCTGTAACACGCCAATCGTAATCCTTCTTTGGACCGCTTTTATGCACTTTATCGTAGGTTTCGCGATGGTAGGTTTCCTGAAATATCTGGTAGGTACCAATACCTGCATCAGCCACTGTTTTAAATCCTTCAACATCAAGTGGAGCAGCATTAATATTTAAGCGACGGATTTCGCCATTTTTATGCTTCACTCCGTAAACTGTTTTAACGGTTTCAGCTATAAAATTAGCATCGTATTTTGGGTGCTCACCATAAACCAATATCAACCTTTTATGTCCGGCATCCTCTAGGGCTTTCACCTCTAGTTTTAAATCATCTAGTGTAAGCGTGGTTCTTTTTTGATCCTTATTCTCGTTACGGAAACCACAATAAGTACAATTATTAATACATAAGTTACCCACATAAAGTGGTGCAAAAAGCACAATTCGCTTACCATACACTCGCTCTTTTAACTCCTTGGCAGCGTCTTTAATTTCTTGTATTAGTTCAGGCGAATCGGCATTTAGCAACACAGCCGTTTCTTGAAGTGAAAGGCGCTCCTTGTTTAAGGATTTGCTTATGATACGACGGACATCATCAGCATGAGGGCTTTTTGCCGCCTCTAATATTTGATGAATCTCATCGGCATCAATAAAATTCTCTTGGGCTTTATCTGCTAACTTATATTGTTGCGGGGTATAGATAATTGACATGTACTTTTTGTTTAAGCCGCAAAAATAGTGATTTGAAATTAAAGTCACTCTAATAAGCAAGCATTTACCTAATAAAAGTATAAAAGGCCACCATTTGGCAGCCTTTGCATTGTCTTGTCTTTTGTTTTACTCAATATTTAATCAATAGAAGTCACTCTATTTTCTAAGTACAAAATTAATTGGAACAGTAAATTCAACATTCACATACTTTCCTCCTTGCATACCTGGTTTCCAATCTGGCATAGCTGAAACCACCCTAACAGCCTCTTCATCAATTGAAGCAAAACCAGCTGATCTGGCAATCTTAGCATCCTTTACTTTACCATCATTACCCACCACAAATAGCACATACGCTCTACCTTCTTTGCCTTGTTTCTGAGCATCCTCAGGATAACGAACATTGGACGCAATATACTCTCTTAAACCTAAATCTCCCCCTGGGTATTGTGGCATAACTTCTACAATTTTAAATGTAGTGTCATCTAGTATATCAACCTGTTCAACATCTGACTGCCCTGAATTAGTCATATCAAATTCAGGCCCTTCATCGCTATTTGTGCAAGCAAAAAAAGCAGTTATACATACCAACATGGCCACTGCCATAATTGATTTTATCAGTAATATATTTTTTAGTGTTTTATTAGTCATCATCTTAAATCGTTTTTTAGTGATACTCTGATTTAGGTTGTTAACCGGAAACAAGCGGGCACCTGTGACCTGGTTAAGCAACAACAATTTATACTCGCCAACATGCATACCGCTTTTTAATACAGTTTTATCGGCTTGAAACTCGTGTAACTCCTTTAATAAAAATTTAGTGAACCATACAAAGGGGTTAAACCACTGAACTATTAATAGTAGCTCAAACAGTATAACATCAACAGAATGTTTTAATCGAACGTGGGCTTTTTCGTGAATCATTATTTTCTCTAAATCGGACGAAGAGTAAAGGGTTTGATTCACAAAAATAATTTGAAAGAACGAGAAAGGATTAAAGCGCCCAGGCAAATTGGCCACTCTAACACCATTCTCCTTTGTCCAGCTTGCTTTTTTAGATAATCCGCCCAATCGGATAAATCCCCAAAGCAACCTACACAACAGTGCCACTGCTCCCAACACATAAAGGAGTTTAAACATGTTACTTTTAGCTACTACAGGCACAATTAACTCGCGCACATTATTGGCGTAAACATTAACCGTACCCAGTAAATTACTAAAATTATCTGCCTCCACTCCAGCACTTGTGGTACCTAAAGAAAAACTTAAAAAGGGCACTACTGTTGCCAGAACAACAGACATCAGTAGGTAAAACCTATTGAATTTAAAAAGCGTTTCGTTGTGCAAAAACGACTTATAAAAGAGGGTTAATATTCCTAATATTAAAGCGGATTCTATAAGATATGCTATAAAGGTTTCCATATTAATCCTCCTTATTTTTTAAATCGTTTTTAACTTCGTTCATTAGCTCTTCCAACTGACTTATATCCATCTTATCTTCTTTAGCAAAAAAGGAAACAAAATCTTTAAGTGAATCTTGGAAGTAATGCGACATAAAACGCTTCATAAACTTCTTTTTATAAGCTTCTTTGGTAACAATGGCAAAATACACATATCCTTTGCCTACCTTTTTATGATCTACAAAACCTTTGTTTTCTAAAATCCTAACTATGGTGGATACTGTATTATATGCCGGCTTGGGTTCCGACATTTGTTCAATAATGCTTTTTACATTGGTTTCGCCCAAATTCCAAAGTTGCTGCATTACCTGTTCTTCTGCTTTTGTTAATTCCTTCATCGTTCAACTAAATTAATAGTTCAAACTTATAACTAATATTTTAGTTGAACAAATTATTCAACTACTTTTTTAGTTTCAAAACTTGTATCCCTCTAAAATTGGGCATAAAAAAAGCGTAACCACTATGCAGTTACGCTATTAATTCTATAATATTTAAATTTATTTCTCTAATGAAAATACCATCTGAACTTTAATGGTATCTAATTTACCATCTCCATCAATATCTTCTTTCTGCGATTCTGAAGCTGCAATATGAAGTTCGGTTTCTGTAAGTTTAGTGATCTCAAAATTAACTACCTCAACTGAATCTTTTAATGTTAATTCAGTATTATCGTCATTAACTTCCCAAGTTCCAGTATAAGTTTCATTAGTATCTGGATCTGTTTGTGCAAAAGTACCATCAGCTTTAAATTCAATATCACCAAAATCTGCTAGTTCAATTTGGACTTTAAATTGATTATAAGCTTCTTTAGCAAAAGCAGAAGGCACACCTGCATCAACCATATAGGATACAAAGTCCTTTCCGTTAACATAGATTTCTGCATCAGCTTCAATAAAAGACCATAGGCCCACAATTGAGAATTTAGGATCATCGTCTTTAGAACAAGCCGTAAAAAACATAGTAAGCGCACAGAATAACATCAGAGCTGATGTTTTAATTGTTTTCAAATTTTTCATCATTATTAAAGATTATGTTAGACCGTAAATGTAGGTAATTGTTTGCTAACAAGAAAGCGCAACCACAATGCAGTTACGCTATTCTTTTTGTTATCAATTATAAATGACTTATTCTTGTCTTGAGATCGTTTCAGGTATCGCCATAAAGTAATCCCTCTCAATTGTAAGGTGCAGAGCATGCTAAAAACAAACAATTTATACCAAATACATTATTAAATGATTGATAAATAAAAAATGGTGTTTTTGGTATTACTATAGTCGGCCAACACTACCCGAGGCATTTTCTTCTTGTTTTAAAATGGTTGGGTTTCCTTTATATTTAAAGCTTCCTGATCCGTTTATGGTAACACTCAATTCGTCTTTTACATGCGCTTTAACGCTGCCCGATCCATTTTGTGTTGAAGACCATTTACTCACAACAGCACTCACTACGTCTATTGAACCCGATCCACTAGAGTTTACATCTGCCACATTAAAAAACGAATCGTCGGATGATTTAATAGTAATCTCTCCACTGCCTTCCGACTTGGCATAAAACTGATTGGCAATTAGGGTACTATTACTAATTTTAATATTTCCGCTTCCCGAGTTCTCTAACTTAAGTTCGGAACCATCCATAGTAATATCTGATAATGTAATAGAACCACTACCCTGACCTTTACAATATATAGCCGCATAACCTTCCATATTAGAAACATTTAATCGGCCCGAGCCATTGTGTTTTAAAGTCAACTCCTCGGTAACATCGGTAGCCAACATATCCGAAACATCAATTTTACCCGAACCATTCATTTGCGCATAATTAATTTCTGGCATTGTAATTTCAATACTTAAGCTATAGTTTTTGTAGTTCCCATTTTTAAGTTCAAAATTCCACACGCCATTATCAATATAAGTTTCTATTCTATCAATAATATTAGCCTCTCCTTTTGCTGTAACTTTTAAGGCATCGCCATAATTAATGCTAACTGTATGCGAGGTATTATTACTAACTCCTGTAAAATAATCTATATCTAATTCTTGTGTTACAACAGGACCTTCACCGCTTATTTTCTCGCACGATGTAAATGATAAAACTGCGATTACTATAATTGCTAATGAGCAAATCTTCGTTTTCATAGTATTTCTATTATAATGTTTGTTATTGCTTCAAATCAATGTTATACACTCAATCAATCACTAAAATCTAATGGTTAAACCTGCGTTTAAACCAATCCATCCAAACAGTTTTCCTCTATCAAACTCATGCTCTAAAACCGGATCGTAGGGCATATCAATATTTCCCCATTGTCCGCCGTTATTAAGCTCGGTATAATATCCATTAATACTTGGGCCGAAGGTTATGCCAATATTCTGAGTAATTAAGAAAGTATAATCCAAATTAATCTGACCCAAAACATTAACCACATCCCATTCATTATCCTCAACAATTTGGTGCCCCACCAATTCAATTCCTAATAAATGATGCTTACCCAATCTTTTTTGCGTACCCACACCATAACCAACAGAATACTGCGATAAATTTGAATAGTCGAGAAGACCTACCGAGAATATATTATAAAAAGCATCCACACCCATTTTATATTGCAGCGTAGTATGGTAAATTTCAGAAGTACTCAGCTCCAAACCAAAATAACCATTGCCAACCACGCTAAATAAACCAATAGGCACAACACCATCATCATTGCCCACAACATTCACCACACCCAGCTGCGAACCGCTTGCTTTGGTAGCATAATTCACCACACCCAACTGAAAACTGCTTGAAATACTATCGCTAGTATTTACCACACCAATTTGCGATCCACTCACATTTGTGGCATAATTTACTACGCCCACCTGAGCTCCATCCACACGCTTACTTTGCACATTAACCACACCAAACTGCGCACCTTTTGCATTGCCTACACCCACATTAACAGGTGCAAAAACAGCTCCATTCAAACTATGCTGGTAATAATTAACACCTCCTGAAAATAATGCACCGCGCACCGAATCACTTGATACATTTACTGCCGTTGCAAAAGCGGCACCCGTAGTTTTACCCTTTGTAATATTACTAACGCCGGCAAACTGAGCACCCTTTACATCTCCTAAATTATGATTTCCTATGCCACCAAGTTCGACACCATCTAAACCTCCGTTTACACCATAAAACAAGTTAAACGATACATTATTCGCTTTCGTCATCGATGCCTCGCCGTTGGTTCCCCACGGATAAATAATAGTAGCCTGTGCTTTAGGCATGGCAATTGAGTCTGTTTTTGATACCAAAATACTATCCGACTTCTGAGCATTTATATTTGGCATAAATAAAATAACCCATACCAACACTGTTATAATTCTTGTTTTCATTTTCCTAATCTTAATAATAAATTGTTTTAAGCGCCTTTCATTATCACGACAACTCAAAACAATTTTCCCCCACCCCTCCACCTAAAGTTTTTTTAAATTTAATTAGGGTGTGCCCCTGCGGGTCGTGCTTTTCGCTATATCTTTTTGGCCCGAAAAAGGCCAAAAAGGATGCCGCTGCAATCACTCACACAAAACATAATACGGAATAAAATTTGCAATTATTAATAATAAAACTAACTTAGCCGCTCATTTAAAAACATATACCTATATAAAACAAACCTATATTATGAAAAACCCAAATTTCTCATTACTACTCGTCAAATTAGTAGCCATTACACCAACAATCTACACTCTGTAAATTCCTTTTTCTCTATTTGCACCAGATTTTTTTACTCTTGTACCATTAAATTCTGCTCCTGTACCAAGTACATAAGCACAAAAAAACGGTACAAAAGCAAAATCAAACGGTACAAGAGAAAAGTAAGTGGTACAATACCAAAATATGATGGTACGGAAGCAAAAGTAAGTGGTACAGAAACTGAAAAGTTGGTACAAAACCAGAATAAAGTGATCCCAATATAAAAAATACAGATCCCGCTTAAAAGGAGGGACTACAGTTATAAATTAAACCTTAATACTGGAAAAATGATTAAAACAAATGCTAAAATCGATGAACTCATTCAAAAATCTACACTAAGAATTAATAATTCGATTAACGATGCCGACATTTCAGCATCCCTAAGCCAATTTGGTTATACCCCTGAAAAGTTAGGCACTGGCGAGCTAATTTTAAAGGAAGCAATTACCGCCAATCAAACGTATTTTAAAGAATATGGTGATGTGGTCAAAGCGCAAGAAAGTAAAACTAATGAGTTAGAAAAGTCTCAACAAGAATACCTGCAACATCTGAGCGTATGCCGTGTGGTCTTTAAAAATGATTTAGATGCCTATTTTACACTTAAACTAAATGGCAAACGTGAACGCACCTTCAGTAGTGCTATAAATCAGATGATTAATTTTTATCAAATTTTATTAGGTAATGAAGTTTGGCTTGCCAAAGCCAGCAATTTTGGTTGTACCGCCGAAAGACTTGAGAGTTCGTTAAATAAAGTGAATAAAACAGCAAGCTACCAGCAACAAATTATGCTTGAAAAAGGCGAAGCACAACAAGCCACCGTTGATAGAGATCAAATGCTTGATAAGCTTAATGATTGGATGCACGACTTTAAACAAATAGCTAAAGTTGCCCTTTACGACAAACCGCAACATCTAGAAAAATTACAAATCACAGTTAAGAAAAAATAAAGGTTAATAAGGGCTGTCCAGAAAGCATTACATTTCACCAAAGTTCGCAAAGCAAAAAAACACAAAGAACACAATAGCTTAAATAACAAGACAATAAGCTTTGCTTTATTCGCAAAATCCTTGGCGTTCTTAGCGTGAAATAGTATTTTTTGGACACCCTCTTCTTTATTTAAACATTAAAAGCGCAAACCAAATTGCCAGCCAAGCCAAGCTTTAGCAACTCCATCTTGATAAGATGATTGAATAATATGCTGCCCATAATACAATTCTTCTGGTATGGCTCCATGAAACTCAAGGTGGCTCAAGTCCTTGCTATTAGGCACAAATATATTAAAGCTAGGACCAAGGTAACAGCCCATTCCATTGCGTAAATTAAAACCAAGCGACAGAGATGTTTTAAACAAGCCACCATAAAAAGGCAGGTTGGCTTCATTAATTCTTTCGGTATCAAAAGCTGCGGAGGCCACCATATCTAAATTAAGGGCTACTGTTTTATAAGGGCTGCTCTGAAAGCCAATGCCAAAACCCACGTCAGAAATACTACCTGCCCCTACTTTTAAAATACTATATATGTGCTCCGAACCGGTCTTTAAAGCCAAGTCAGCATAGTATAACTCATTTGTTTCTATTTGCAAACGCTGATATCCCTTACGGGTGATGTTAACGAGGCCGATTGGCAGACCATTTTCGATGGTATCACTGTAATTTACCAATCCGACTTGAAGACCTTTGAGAACCTTTGTTTTATTAAAAACCCCACTCACCTGAATACCGTTGGCTAAAGAGTCGGCTATATTATAAACACCCGCTATTTGTACTCCTTTTGTCGATTTAGATGTATTGCCTAAACCAGAAACCTGGATACTATTATTTTTTGCCACCGATTGCAGTCCGGATATCTGAATGTTGGCATCTGAACCGGCATAACTCAACAAGCCAGAAACTTGCATTCCATCAACTTTACCAAGGGTTGTATTTACAACTCCTGCAGCTTGTAAGCCACGCATATTTCCTTGGCTCAAATTATAAATACCCGAAGTCTGTAAACCATTAACACTTTCACCTAGAATATTAAATAAGCCAGCAGCTTGCAAACCATTTACTCCACCCAAGTTTATATTAAACAAGCCTCCTAGTTCAATACCATCTACTCCAGCTGTATATCCTCCTAAAACATTCAGTGATATTTTACTTTTAACAGTACCACTATGCAAAGCATTGGTGCTGACGGATGGAATTACTGAAACCTGACCTGGTACAGTTTCTAATAATGGCAGGTAGCTTGATATATAACGCTTTTTTTCAGGAACCACAAAATCAACAATACCAATATTATTAATGGGCTTAACATCTAATTTGCTGATGCTTTTATTCTCAAATTTCTGAAACTGCAGCGTATCCTTTTCAAAGCGTGTTAAATAAACATTGATCGCATCTTCAGGAGCTTGCGTAAAATGCAATAGTGTATCTTTAAAATTTGGGTGCGATATACTGATGTCATAAGAAGCTAAATCGTTTTTTATTTTTAGACTAAAGGCTCCATTATTACTTATGGTACTTTTATTTTGATACAATGAAAACACGATGGCACCATCTAATAAATTGCCCTCATCATCAAACACGGTTCCTTTTAAAGCATCACTCTTTCCTTTTTCTTGCTTGGCGTTTCTTAGTTGCAACACCAAGTGTTTACCTACCAATTTATAGGTGATGTCTTTACCTAGTATTTGATTAAGAACATACTCTAATGTTTGGTTTTCTACAGTTATAGTGACAAGCTTATCTTCCTCAAAAATAGATGGATTATAAGCAAAACGAACTTCACACTGATCTTCTATTTCTTTAAAAACGGCTTCAATAGCTTGTTCATTTATATTGATAGATAGTTTCGTATCCAACATACTTTGACCATTCATGCTGAAACAAAATAGATTGCACACAACAAGAATCCCTAAAACTATATTTATTTTAAAACTAAACATCTATTCCTTGTCTCTTATTGAAAGCACAAAATGATCATCCGCAACAGTACGCAATTCTAGGTTATAAGTACTGGCAATAACTTGCAGCACCTCATCAATTGTTTGGTCATTAAACGAAGAGGTAAATAAGATATCCGTAAATTCACTAGTATTCCAATCAATATCAACACAGTAAGCCTCTTCAAGCTTTTGTAATACTACGTTGAGTTCAGTTCTATTAAAATGGATCTGTTTATTTAACCAATAAGTGCTGAGCGGCGCCATGCTGCGTTTGAATAAAGTATCACCCGTGGCATCAAAGATTCCCTCTTCATTAGGTTTTAACAGGATATTTATATCTGAGCTATTATTACGCTTGTAATTTAAAGACACCGACCCTTTTAATAATGCCACTTTTATAAACGTTGTATCCGTGGCATCTACATTAAATTCGGTACCCAAAACTTTTATGCTCCCGAGTGGTACATCCACGATAAAAGGACGTTCTGCATCATGTTTTACGTCAAAAAAGGCTTCACCTTTTAAACTGACTTCTCTTTGGTTGGCATTTTTATTCAACGCATATCGAATAGAAGCATCTGTATTTAAAGTTACAAATGAACCATCAGGAAGCGTATCATTAATTGAGGTATTAGCATCCGCATTAGCGAAGTTATATATTTCCATCTCTGAATGTGAGACAGTAGGCTTGAGGTAGAGTGATATAATTAATGCTATGGATGCCGCAGCCGCAGCCACAAACCAGCTTAGTTTTCTTTTCTTATGCTTGGCTTCCTTATCTTCAAATCTTTTAATTCGTTGCTCTAATTTATTCCAAGCTTTTTGCTTATCAACTTTAGCTTGAATCTCCGGCATCTTACCTAAGTCGAGCCAAAGACGCTCTACGGTTTCAAAATAAGAGCGATTTTTCTCACTTGCGCCAAGCCATAGTAGTATCTCCTTACGGCTTTCGGCAGTAATATGGCCCTCTAAAAAAGCCACTAATTTTGCTTCGTCAATATGTGTATTTTGCTCTTCCAAAAATTATTAATTAGTATCTCTCATTAACACGACAACTCAAATTACTTTTACCCTACCCTCTAATTTAATTTCCATTAAAAAAGAATACAGCCAACATTAAAAATTCACCCAACTCGGTGCGCATAAACTTAAGAGCTGCGCTCATTTGCTTCTCAACAGTGCGAATAGAAATGCCTAATTCATCGGCGATTTGCTGATATTTTAAACAATCATACCTACTCATTAAAAAAATCTTTTTCCGCTGCAGCGGTAAAGCATTTATGCTACGCTTTATCTTTTTTTGTAAGTCACTCAGTTCAGCAGCATCAGAAACCTGTTGTTCAAATTGCTCAATACTAAGCTTATTGTGGTTTTTATATTCCTCGGTAATTTTGAGATGCTTAATTAAGTTTAATGATGCATTACGAACCATACTGTACAAATAACCACGTACCGTACTTTTAATATTTACTTTATCACGTTGCGTCCACAATTTGAAAAAAACTTCTTGTACCAATTCCTCCGCTGCATCATACTCCTCAACAAACGAGCAGGCGTAAGCCACCAATGATTCATAATGATCATTGAACAAAGTTTCGAAACCTTTTTTATGCTTCCATGGTGCTATTTCAGTCTGTTTACTCACAATGCGGCAAATATAAGCTAAAGCCCTAATACGAAACAAGAGCATACAAAAAAAGGGTAGAAAATGAATGAATCATCTCTACCCTTAATATATTATTGGAGTATAGTACTACTATTGTAATCCTGGTATTTGAACCATTTCATCAATATCAGTACCATATTCAACACCCTCTACTTTAAACCCAAATAGGTTATAGAAATCGTCGCTGTACATACTTAAATCACCTAATTCTTTTAATGATTCAGTATCTACTTTAGCCCAAAGGTCACTAACAATCTCCTGAACGTCTTCGCGCATTTCCCAATCGTCAACACGAATAAAACCTTCCTCATCAACATCAATGCCATTTTTGAACATTTTATCAGCGTATAAACGCTGTATTTGCTCAATACAACCTTCGTGAATTCCTTTTTCTTTCATCACCTTAAATAATAAGGAAACATATAATGGAATTACTGGAATTGCAGAACTAGCTTGTGTTACAAGTGCTTTATTTACCGAAACGTAAGCGTTACCTTTAATACCTTCTAATTTAGTAGATAATACTTTCGCGGTTTCTGCCAAGTGTTTTTTAGCCTGACCAATAGTACCGTTTGTGTAAATTGGAGTTGTAACATCAGGGCCAATGTAAGAATAAGCCATTGTTAGGAAACCTTCTTCTAAAACGTCAGCTTCTTTAAGAGCATCAATCCACATTTCCCAATCTTCGCCACCCATTACAGCAACTGTATTGTCAATATCCTCTTGACCTGAACATGGCTCAATGGTAATTTCAGATACTTCTCCTGTATGGAAATCTACCGTTTTATTTGTGTAAGGCTTTCCTATAGGTTTTAATACTGAACGGTGCTTAACACCAGTTTCAGGATGAACACGTAAAGGAGAAGCTAAACTGTAAACTACCATATCAACTTTTCCAAAATCTTCTTTGATTAAGTCGATCGTTTGTTGCTTCACCTCTTTTGAAAAAGCATCGCCGTTTATACTTTTTGCATATAAACCATCTGCCTGTGCAATTTTTTCAAATGCAGCAGTGTTATACCATCCAGCACTTGCAGGTTTTCCTGGTTTAGGATCTTTTTCAAAATAAACTCCTATTGTTGAAGCGCCACATCCGTAGGCACTACTTATTCTTGATGCTAAACCAAATCCTGTTGATGAACCAATAACCAATACTTTTTTTGGTCCGGCTATTTCACCTTTTGATTTAACGTAATTAATTTGATTGATCACATTTTGCTCACATCCTTTTGGGTGCGCTGTTAAGCAAATAAACCCACGAGTTTTAGCTTCTATAATCATTTTATATACTTTATGATTTTAATTTTTTTCAATATTTTCTTGCTAGTTGCTCATTCATTTTACCGAAAAGCAAAACAAATGTACAAATTTTACCGACATCACCCACTTACTTTTCTATTCTTTATAATAGCTAATGATTTTATAACATAAACAATCATTTTGCTCATTTATAAAGACCTAAAATAAGCCCTGTGAATCAGGTAAATATACGACTCCAATATTTATATAAAATAAAAAACCTCGTAGCATTTTTCGGCCACGAGGAGAATAATATTTTATAGAAATCTATTTAGTTTCCGTTAGAATCTTTTACGATAACATCGTGGGCTCCACCTTCAATAATACTTGTTGATGAAACCATTGTTAATTTACCATTGGTTTGAAGTTCTTGAAGATTAATTACACCAGCACTACACATAGTAGATTTAACTTTACCCAATGTAATTTCTAAATTATCTTTTAGCTTACCGGCATATGGTACATAACTATCCACACCTTCTTCAAATTTAAGATTGCTGCTTCCTCCCATATCGTAACGCTGCCAATTACGTGCTCTATTAGAACCTTCGCCCCAATATTCTTTCACATAACTACCACCTACAACTAATTTACGAGTAGGACTTTCGTCGAAACGTGCAAAATAACGACCCATCATTAAAAAGTCGGCACCCATAGCTAGTGCTAAAGTCATATGGTAATCTTGTACAATACCACCATCAGAACAAATTGGAATGTAAATTCCTGTGCGAGCATAGTAATCATCACGAGCATTAGCTACTTCAATTAATGCCGTTGCTTGGCCACGACCAATACCTTTGGTTTCGCGTGTAATACAAATAGAACCACCACCAACACCAACTTTCACAAAATCAGCACCAGCTTCGGCAAGGTATAAAAAGCCTTCTCTGTCAACAACATTACCAGCTCCAACAAGTACGTCTTCGCCATGCTTTGTTTTAATTTGCTCAATGGTTACTTTTTGCCACTCTGAGAATCCATCAGAAGAATCGATACAAAGTACATCAACCCCTGCTTCAACTAAGGCAGGTACTCTTTCTTCATGATCACGTGAATTAATTCCTGCACCAACAACCAAACGTTTATTTTCATCTAGTAGTTCGTTGCTATATTGTTTGTGATTATCGTAATCTTTACGGAAAACAAAATATTTCAGATTGCCCTCGTCATCAACAATCGGAAGTGTATTTAATTTATGATCCCAAATTATATCATTAGCTTCTGATAAAGAAATTCCGTCCTTACCTGTAATGATTTTCTCTACAGGCGTCATAAACTCGCTTACTTTTTTATCGTGGCTATCTTTTGTTGGTCTGTAATCTCTACCTGTTACAACACCTAAGAATTTTCCGTTTGCAGTTCCATCAGATGTTACACCAATATTAGAAAAACCTGTTTTTTGCTTTAGGGCAACGATATCACCTAAAGTAGAATCAGGAGTAATATTTGCTCTACTTTCAACAAAACCTGCTTTGTAGTTTTTTACCTCACGAACCATTCTTGCCTGGTCTTCAACTGACTGAGAACCAAAAATGAATGATAAGCCACCTTGCTTAGCAAGTGCAATGGCCATTCCGCTATCAGAAACTGATTGCATAATTGAAGATACGAAAGGTACATTTAAAGTAATTTTCGATTTTTCTCCTCTTTTAAACTTTACCAGTGGAGTTTGCAAACTAACATTATCAGGCGTATGCTGCTTAGTTGTTAATCCTGGAATAATAAGGTACTCATTAAAGGTCCTTGATACTTCGTTAATGATATTAGCCATAGTCTTTCAGTAAAAAAATTGCGCGAAAATATGAAAAAAAATCCATTCAGTGACTACAAAAAGTACTTTTATTTTTGACAGACTAAATTTAACGAGATATTGATTAACTATCAAACTTTTTCACCCTTGCGTTTACACATTTATAAACCTACTAGAATACTTTGTGTTATGAAGATTACAAACTTGCTTTTTAGGCAAAATGTAATGTCTATTTTTTGCAATTATATCGTAAATAAAGTCGCGAATAAAAGGGGGAATGATTATAAACGTATAAAGTAATTTTAATGGCCATGTAAATTCTTTAGCCACCTTAAGAGCAGCTGTTGATTTTTGAAAGGCCGTTCCATTTTTAATTAAAACTACTGATTCTGTATTTTTCTCTAAACTAAATTTATCGAGCATTAATTTACCGAACTCTGATTGAAGTGACGCAAATTTGAATATACCCTTTTTATCGTGCTTGATAATAAAGAGAACACTTTTGGAACAAAAACCACAGTTTCCATCGAATAATATAATAGATGCGTTATCTAATTTCATTTCTGAATAATGTAAGTTTTAGCCAATCAGCACTAGACTAACAAAAATACGATTGAAATTCGTTAGTACGCTGATTTATTAAAGATAAGAATAGATGTAGCTTTTTGTTTTCAAATTACATTAAAATATGGTTTGATAATTATTTAGTATTACAAATATTCTAGGATTGAATGTTGGCTTAGGGATTGAAACGGCATCCTTTGTGAGCCCATTATGGCGAAGCAAAGATATAGTGAAAAGCCCGACCTGAAAGGGAAGCCCCTAAAAAAACTATTCTTTTTGTTTAAATACGGCTGCCATTGGCCCTGCTGAAATTCCGTGAGCGAAAACACTAAGCAGGATTGTAGAAAATGCGGTTAATACAATGATATCTCCGTGAGGTAATTTTTCTTCTAAGACTAAAGCTGCAAATACAATACTTGCCAAACCACGTGGACCAAACCATGCGATGAAAAACTTCTGATATTTGGTTAAACGATTGGGCAACAAGCATAATAACACAGGAATTATTCGAATAATTGTTAGGCTGGCCAATGCGTACAACAGTATATCCCAAGTAATATGATGAATGATATGAACTGTTATTAAACTTCCGAAAACCACCCATACAATAGCCGTCATTATTTTCCCTAAGCCGTGCGCTCCAACCAACAATTCGGGTTTGTTATCTTTATAGCGATAATCGAAAAATAAACCTCCAACGAAGGCTGCGATAAAACCACTTCCGCCAATGGCTTGACTAAGGGTAAAACAGGTAATGGCAATCATTATTATAATGGTTGGCTTCCAACTATCTTCAATCCACTTTTTATTAAACCCTTGTTTCATCAAAGTCTCAGCCAGAAAAACAACCCCTGCTCCTACTAAAAAACCCAAGCCTATTTGCTTAATAAATACACCTATGCCATACGCTACTGTAATATGCTCATTTGCTTGAATTGAATGCATGGTAATTAATAGCAGTAAAATTGGCACACAAATACCATCGTTTAAGCCACTTTCAACATTAATTCCCTCACGTATTTTTGTGGGTACTTGTTTATTGCTAACCACCGGCTCGCCAAGAGCAGCATCAGTAGGGGCCAAAATTGTTGCTAAAATTGCGAGTTCGACAAATGAGAGATCTGGAAATATAAATATGCCAATTAGCCATCCGAACAGTATTGTTAAAGGAAGACCTATTAGTAGCAGGTGATAAGGAATTCGCCTATTTCTTTTTAATATTATGAGGTTTGATTTAGCTGCATCTGTAAATAAAACCAACGCTAACGAAAATTCAGCCAAAACCTTATACTGCTCTAATCCGATATGAATATTTAAAACATGAAATATTAAGGGGCCCAAAATCATACCAAGAGAAAGAAACACCATAGGTCCGCTAAGTGGTGCTTTCTCAATTTTTCCGGCAAGTAAACTGTATAATAATACAATAACTGATATAATTGCAAAACTTGTGTACATGCTTATTTCATTAATAAATGTATGATGACCTTTTAGAAATTGGGAAAGAATTCTCTGTATCTCAATAAATAAGTATGAGAACTACACAACAAAAAACTTCCTAGTCTAAATATAGAGATTAATATTTATTACAGAAGCTGAAAATTTAAATTCTAATTGGTCAACACTTTTCTAATACTCATTTTTTTACCGAAAGAAAAAATACGCATAGGCTTTATATAGAAAGAACCTAGAGGATAAAAATCGGAATATAAAATAGAATAAGATCTGTCGTTTGAATAAACATCATCAGGTTGGTAATCCTAACTAAATGAACTCGAGGTGCGAAATATCCGATTTACGAAGGAGATTAATTACTAGAAACTTACTATGAAAGATTAGTGTCCATTTACAAGTTTAATGGATTTAAAGCTCACTTAACAATAAATAATATGGAGAACGATTCTATAGGTTTGATGAAAAAACAATCTTGAGAAAAAAAAATTCAAAAATCAAATTGAAGTTGTTTAAGGTTGTAGGAGACATTTGAAAAAATCAAGGTGTTACCCGAATATTTTCTATACAACTTTAAACAACTTCATTAACAAATACTGTAAAAACCTTTTTTATTGAAAACTCTAAAAGAACTGCTTACGATTAACTAAAAGATATCCATTTAAGTAAAATCAAAATCCTTTAAGCCGTTAACTTAAATATTACTTCTTCTATTGCATCAACCACCTCTTTACACATTGATGAATTTAATGCATCGGGATGTGGCGTGGCAAAATAACCCGTATCATTATCAAAATATTTACCCGAAGCTTGGGCAAATTCATCAGAAAGAGCAGCCCGGCAAAGAATATCTGCTCCAACACTAAGATCAGATCCACTAATTCCATATGATTCTCGAACCATTTTACTTCCCAATAGAGACTTTGGATTAACGGAAACAATAATTGGCCCGCTGCCTTTCAATTTCTGTACCATATCGTTACTCCACATAATTAACGCTAATTTACTCTGTGCATAAGCACTATTATGCGATAGTTCAATCTCCCCTAGAATAGCCTTGGTGCTAACTGGAGCCTGTGCAGCTGACGAAACATTAACAACCCTTCCTTTATTCCCCAGTAAGGGTAATAATAGTTTTGTTAGTAAATAAGGTGCAACACTATTAACCAAAAAGCGTTTATCCATACCTTCAGGCGTGATGGGAGATGGTATTTTTAATACTCCGGCATTATTAACTAAAGCATCTAATTTCTGATGTCTTTTAATCACCTCGCGAGCTAAATTATTCACCTCTGATAAATTTGAGAGGTCGGCTAAGTAACTTTCTACAACACCACCTTCGGCCACAAGCATCTTTTCTACTTGTACCAATTTTACTGCATTACGCCCATGCAAAAGAACTCGATAACCTTTTAAAACCAACATTCTTGCTGTTTCTAAACCAATACCGTCTGTACTTCCTGTAACTAATATTGTTTTTTGCATACTGTTAATATTTGTCATTTACTTACCGTTATCTCGTTAAAACCTAGATAATACATAATGGTTCGTACTAAAATTATTAATGAGAGCTTTTCTACACTATAATCAATCCCCAAAATATGGGCAGGTTCACCACAGGCGCAATCGATATACTTATTAAAAACTTCTTCGAGTATATTACGACTTATTACTGTTTCTTCCTCAACGCTTAACATCTCGGCAAGAACGGAATTGTTGCAAATTAATGTTTCGTTATTATTTCTAAGTTCTTTATGCTTACTAAACTCTATCTCAATATTCTCAAGAGCTCTTTCTATTTCGGCACTATTTGGGTATTCGCTCGAAAAATAGGTATTTGTAACATAGGCCGATCCGGTATTACAAGAAATATCATTTTCTATGGCACCTCTAAATAAAAATTGAAGTGTGTTATTCTCTATTTTAACTTCTCTAATGGTTTTATTTTCTTTCATATTATTTGATTTAAGCTTATTCTGATTAAAAAAAAATCTAATCAGTAAATTTAGTTTAGTGCGTATTTCTTACCATGAATAGGTAACAATGGTTTCATCTCTGCCGGCCTCTTGCTCAATTGCATTGTTTACAGTATTGAGGAATCCAATCTTATTATTTGGAAATTGACCTTTTAAAGAAACTTCGTTGTTACCGTGATCTCCCCAATAAAAAGTACTAAAATTTAGATTCTCTAACATGTATTTTTCCTCCTCCAGTACTTGTCTTTTACTTGGTAAGGTAAACTCTCCCCTATCCAACTGGGCTTCTAATTCTGTTCCTGGTTGCACCGCAAGCGCCATTGGGGCAAGTTCTTCAGGCTGTAAAATATTGAGTAACTTTGTTGTTTCTACAATGTGCTCCTTTGAACGCTCTTTACCGCCTAATCCGAAAATTATAGATACCAATACTCTAATACCTGCCTCTTTCGCCTTAGCTGCTCCTTCAATGGCCTGCTCAGGTGTCATACCTTTTTTTACATCTTCTAAGACTTTAGCATCGCCAGACTCTAAACCAACATAAGCCATTGTTAAACCAGCTTCTTTTATAAGTTTGAGTTGCTCAACTGTTTTACGCCTGAAATCATTATACTGACTGTATAGAGATATCTTTCTGGTTGAAGGAAACAGTTCTTTAATCTTTTTAATAATGCTTACTATGAACTCTGTTTTCATCACCATCACATTACCATCAATTAAAAAAAACTCTTCCACATGTTTATACGTCCTTCGGGCTTCTTCAATATCCTCATAAATATCCTCTAATTTTCGTGCGCGAAACTTTTTGTCGCGAAACATATCACAAAACGTACATTTATTATGAGAACATCCAATTGTAGTTTGTATCAATAAACTGTTCGCTTCCATCCATGGTCGATATATTTTTCCTTCGTATTCCATCTTCAGTAGTATTTTTTAGGTAATTCAATTAATCATCAACAACACAAAATTAGTTTATAGAGTTGCCTTATAAGAAGTAAGAAATTAGGTGATTTTAGTAAAAAACAAAGTTTTGGCCTTTTGTGATGAATCCTCACAGCGAAGTGCGCAAAACTTTGTTTTACTTTTTTAGCCAATACTTACTATTAATTTTCAACCACAACTTTACCAATGGCTTTCCCACTCAATAAGTGTGCGTATGCTGCTCCAACATCCTCAAGCTTAAATGACTTTTGATCAACTACAGGCTTCAAATTCTCTTGCTCAATTATTTTGGTTAAAGTGCGTAGTATCTGCCCATGCTTTTCTCTTTTAAAATTATGCAACATTGGTATTAGCATAAAAACAACATGCAATGAAGCTCCTTTAAAATGTGCCATGGTAAGATCTGCTTCACATAACGCTAATGTGGTAGATATTTGACCATTTAAAGCTACTGCATTGAACGAATTAGCTAGATTAGTTCCACCAACGGTATCAAAAACAATATCAAAACCTGAGGCTCCAGTATATTTGTTCACATAATCTTCTACCTTTTCTTCCTTAAAGTTAATGGCAGTTGCGCCAAGCTTTTCTATTAATAAAGATCTATCACCTCCTGCATCTGTTGCATATACATCTGCACCAAAGTACTTAGCCAGCTGTACGGCCACATGACCAACACCACCTGAGCCTCCATGTACCAAAACCTTTTGTCCCTTTGAAATACCTGCGCGAGTTAAACCTTCAAATGCAGTTATTCCAACCAAAGGTAAAGCTGCTGCCTCTTTCATCGACAAATTCTTTGGTTTATGCGCTATTAACTTACTATCTGCCACAATAAAATCAGCCAAAGCTCCTTGCAAGTCAGCTAATCCTCCGGCACAACCATAAACTTCGTCACCTACTGAATACGCTTCCACATCATCACTCACTGCCTCCACTGTTCCTGAAAAGTCCATTCCTAAAATGGCAGGTGCCTGAGGTGATAAAGGTAAATTGCTCCCCATGGTGCGAATCATAGTATCAATAGTATTTACACTTGATGCGGCAATCTTAATTAAAACATGACCTTCTTTTAAACCTGGTTTATTTACTTGCTCTAATTCAAATACTGCATCTTCACCATATTTGTTAATTACCATTGCTTTCATAATGACCTTATTATTTTATATTTATTCTTAAATTGTTTTAAACTAAATACACCACAAAATTACATCTACAATGCCCCTAAAACATGTAATAAAAAATGAGCTTTTAGTAAAAAACAAGGAATGTATACGCTAACTATAATAAACGTTGCTATTTTGTTTAGTTACACTGTTATAAATGATTAACGTGAGTGTTAGTAATACTCTGTAAATTTAAAAAGGCGGATAAACTACTTTTAAGAAATAGAATCATCCGCCATGCTAACCCACAATAATTTAAAAAGTTTGTACTCAGAAAGCTCATACACTCCCTAATTACAGATATCTTATGGATATATTACTTAATATCTTGTAAATCCATTAACATGCTTTCCCAATTCTTTTGATTTTCAAGATCGAATTGTGCCCCATTTTCATCAGCAATGGTAAAACGCTTAATGGCAGGAGTTTTACTTGTAGCCTGAAATAATTGATAAGCCTCTTCTCTTAACGCATCAGCAATTGGCAAATCAATTGAGGCATAAACGGCTCGCTTACATGCTTCTATTGATTCTGCCGGAAATTTAGAAATACGTTCGGCCAAAGCATCAACATACGGACCTATTTCATCCGGATCGAGAGCTTTGTTTATGGTACCAAACTTTTCTGCCTCATCGGCATCCCAATCCTTAGCTCCCAAAATAATTTCAAGTGCTTTACCGAGTCCAGCTTGTCGAGCCATACGAGAAGCTCCACCACCGCAAGGAAGTATTCCCATACCTACTTCCATTTGCATAAATTTGGCCTTACCTCTTGCTGCGAAACGCATATCGCAAGCCAATGCAAATTCGTGCCCACCGCCACGTGCAAAACCTTCAATTTTGGCAATCGTAGCTTGTGGAAGGCTACTAATTCTTTCTAAAATAGCTTGTAAATCGAGCAACTTAACTTCTGCTCTTGAAACAGCCTCTTGAGACATATCTCTTAATAGATTGGTATCATAATGGCAAACCCAAAATCCTGGATTTGACGATTCAAAAACTACTACTTTTACACTTCTATCTCTTTCTAGTCTGAGGGCTAAACTGCTTAAATCAGCTAACATCTCCTGACCTTGAACATTTACCGGACCATAGTTAATAGTTACGGTTAAAATAGCATCTTTTTGCTCAGCTGTAAATGTTTGAAAATTCTTGTAATCCATGATTAAAATATTTAAAGGTTAATTAATAATTCCGGCGAAAGTATGACACTTAATTTTTCCATCAACAACATAGTATGTGTCGGTGCAGAACTCTACATTTAAGTGCTCATTCTTCCCTTGCCAAACTAAATAGACAATGTTGTTATGTGTTTCTTGCTTTATGGTTTCAATTTTAAAACCATCCATCTTTGAAAGTAAGTCTTCGTAAAATTCTCTTATTTGAGATACACCTAAATAGGTTTTTTCTGGTGTAATAAAAATGGCATCTTCATGGTAATC
This sequence comes from Saccharicrinis aurantiacus, assembly GCF_947489045.1. Lineage (NCBI taxonomy): Bacteria > Pseudomonadati > Bacteroidota > Bacteroidia > Marinilabiliales > Marinilabiliaceae > Saccharicrinis > Saccharicrinis aurantiacus. The sequence continues at coordinate 569,559 of NZ_CANLCN010000001.1, read as the reverse complement.
CTTCATAACATTTTCGGGATCCAAAGTATACACCGCACTTATGTGCTTTTCGAAAACTTCTTGTGCATTTTTCATCATAAATAAGTGTTATTGTTTATATTACAAACTTACGGAAGAAGCACCGTTAAGCTCTGGTATAAAAAAAGTAGTAATTAGTAAAAAACTAAGATTCGATAAGGTAAATCTTGGAGTATGCTTAAGACTCATTTATACAACAACCTGAAGTATCAATTTAAACATGGAGAAAAATAGACTGACAAATAAACAATTAGCACACATTTTCGACATCTTAGGTGCGCAGTATGGTGAAAGTATTTTAAGAACTGGCTGGCGCGGCAATAAATCGTGGTGGCAGGCTAACTCTGCATTGGAATTAATGGTAGGTTCTATTCTTGTACAAAATACCAATTGGAAAAATGTGGATCAAGCATTGGGCAGGTTTAGTACGCCTATTTCACCACAGTTCTTTTTAACTGTTTCACTAGAAGAGATTGCTGAAGTTATTCGTCCAGCCGGTTTTCAAAACCAGAAGGCCCAAAAACTAAAAGCTTTATTTGAGTGGTTTAGCACATACAATTTTGATGTTAACCAAGTAACATCAAAAAACAAAGAGGTACTAAGAAAAGAATTACTTGCCATTCATGGTATTGGTAACGAAACAGCTGATGCCATGTTAGTATATGTTTTCAATAAAACCTCATTTGTAATTGATGCCTACGCACGGCGTATTTTTACTCGAATTGGTTTTGCTGTTCCTAAAAGTTATACTGCATTTCAACAGATGATTGAAAACGCCATTTTATGCGATGTGCCAACGTATGATTATTACCATGGTTTAATAGTGGAGCATGCAAAAGACTATTGTACTAAAATACCTAAATGTGATCATTGTCCATTAGTGAAATACTGCAATAAAAATATATAGGCTATACATTCAAGTGCTGTTCACATCTATATGCTCCTGCCGTCATCCCTTTATAGGCTATAAAAGTTTTATCAAGATGGCTGCTATCGCTAAATCCAAATTCAGATGCTATTTCTAGAAGTGTTAAATCAGTATATTTCAATCGAGTTTCTCCGAGCTTTATTTTATAATTGAGTATATACTTTTTTAAAGTGATATCCATTTGCTTTTTAAAATACTGCCCAATATAATTTTCAGATACATTAAACTGATTGGCTAGTTCTTTAAGTGTAAGCAACTCTGAATGATAAATATTGGCGTGAATATAATTTATAATTTCCTGAATTTTCGAAGATGGTGTTTTTGAAGAAACATAACTTACATTCCTTGATATTATATGCAGAATTGAATTCAGCATATTCTTTATAATTATTTTATCTCCATGAGTATTATTATATTCCTCATTCATTACAGATAATAAAGAATAAAGGCTACCCTCCTCTCCCTTGGTATTTATTTCTACACTCGCAGTTCTGTTTGTACTATATAATAAAATCTCAATTTTCTTAAACCACTCTATTCGTTCTGCCGTATCAGTATTGGCATTTACATTCGCAAAAAAGCTTTTTAAGAACTTAATGGTTGAAACTGATGTGGGTGTATTTACCTCAAATGTATACTTATCGTTGGGTACAAATATAAAGAGCTGTTTAGCACTGTACGGAACATTATGCCCATTGATACTTAACAGTCCTTCTCCTTCTTCAATAAACAAAATTTCAAAAAACCTTATGGGTGCATATTTGCAATCTTTAAAAAAGGTTTCTTGTTTATAATTCTGAATAACTATATTTTCAAAAATAGATCTAGGCATACAAATTTGTATATTTAACGCTTTATAGTATGTATATTACACAAATATAAAACATAGCTACTTTCTTACCTAATTATAAGGTATAATGGTAATAAGGTTATAACATTTCTTACACATGCAACAAACCTAACGTAATATCAAAAAGAGCATGAAAAAATAGCCTTATAGTAAATAGAACAACAATTGGATTACACTGATTTAATATATTTAAGAAATTTACGGATGTACTTATCCGATAATTAGGTATTTTTGTTTCTTTGATAAAAAAGCAAACCTTATTTTGAGAATAAATCTCTTATTTATATTAACCTGTATTTGTGTTCTATTTGGCACCCATGCTAAAGCTCAGAATAAGGATACCATCAGAGTGGCATACAATCAGATGATGATTTGTGCAGACACTATATATTTTGGAGTTAGCGATTCTATAGTTATTTTACCGCAGAATGAACGCTATAAGCTACAACGTAATTTCTTACTCAGAAGTAATGTTTACTATGAGAAACGCCCAAAGAAAAAAAAGCAGATTGAAGAACGGATAGATCAATATCATAAGCTTTGGAGAGGTGCCTATAAAAACGATACCAAAGAAAAAGAATACACGGCTTCTCAGCATTACTTTGAGCAATTTAAAGGAAAAGTAATTCGGAATATTTCTTTTAAGCAAGTTGAAATGTTTAACGGAACAATTACTGATACTGCAAGATATTCTTTATCAAGAATTGGACAGGAATTAAAGAAAAATCACATAGCAACAAAAACCAATGTTATACGTAATAATCTGCGTTTTGACGAGAATGATAAAATAAATCCTTGGCAAATGGCAGAGAACGAAAGACTTCTGCGTCAACTAAATTATATTGAGGATGCCAGAATTGTAATTCACCAGAATAACCTACTATCTGATAGTGTTGATATTGAGGTTATCACAAAAGACATACTCCCATACGATATTTCGATAAAAACTAATGGAACAGATGAATTCTCTATTTCTCCTAACATGAGAAACTTTATGGGTTTAGGCCATTACATTGAACTTGGTGCACATCACAAGATTAATGAGAGTCCGGATTTGGGTTACAGTTACAAGTATTTGGCACGCAATATTAGTGGTACTTTTATTGATGCTGGACTTTCTAGAATTTATAATTACGAAAAAGATAACCTGGAATTGCTAGTTGAGCGGCCTTTTATAACTACTGATATGGAATTGGGTGGTGCCATCTCCTACATAGATAAAAAAGAAACATTGAAACATGAGTACGATGGAATTGATTCAGTTTATCACACTCCGTATAAAAGCAAAGTTTATGATGCATGGCTTGGTAAAACGTTTTTATTTTCTTCAACCGGAAACAACCCGAATTTAAGCATTTCAACCCGTTACTTTCAACAAAATTATAGTGAGCGTCCTTTTGTTTCAGCAGATTCTAATTACATCTTTCACGATTGGAATATGTCGTTATCAACTGCAATGCTTCAAAAAATTAACTTTTTTAAAGCCCGAAAAGTACAAGGTTTTGGTATTACGGAGGATATTCCTGTTGGTTACCGAATTAAAGCAACAGGTGGATATATGTGGAACCAGTATTACACTAGGCCATATATTGGTGTTGATTATGCAATGCAAATGGTTAGACCGAAAAAAGGTTTGTTAGGTTTAAATATTGAGGCTGCTAGTTTTTACAACAATGGGGCTGCGGAAGATGTATTTATGAAAATACGTACTACCTATATTAGTCCATTATTAAAAGTTGGAAATTCAGATTACAGACACTTTTTATTCGTTAACCTCAATACACTCCATAATAGTAGGTACTATCAATTATTGCGTTACAGTAATAATATTATTAGGTTTAAAGATCACGAAATTAAAGGTGAAAGTTATCTTTCTTTAGAATACAGACCTACTTTCCATATTCCTTACCAAGTAATTGGATTCAATTTTTCCCTAACTCCATTTACCGATATTGGCCTAATCTCGGATGATGATTTTCTTGAAGGAAAAATAGATGTGGTATCGGTACATGGTTTAACGCTCAGAATAAAAAATGAGAGTTTAGTAATTCCAACATTCGAAGTGGACTTGAAATTCTACCCTAAATACAATCGTGATAAATCAAGCTTCATTGTAAACTTTACTTTTAGAGACACTAATTTACTCGAAGATTTATTTTCGCCTAAGCCTGAATTAATTAAATCATGGTAATACTATTTTTTAAACACTTTTTAACACTTTTGTGCTTGAGTAGCTTAATTGCAAAACGTACTTTTGCCGGCTGATAATTTTAAAGAAACTTATAATGAAAAATGGAAATCCAGCAGTAGTTGGTTTAGCAGGCTTTGGTTTAACAACCTTACTTTTACAAATTCATAATTTAGGTTTAATGGGACATGGTCCTGTTTTAGCTATGGGTATTATATTTGGTGGTTTAGCACAAATGATTGCTGGCTTTCAGGAACAAAAAATGGGCAATAACTTTGGTTATAGTGCATTTGTTGGTTACGGATCTTTTTGGATTGGACTAGGTATTATATGGATATTAAACCACTTTGATGTTTATAAATCAAGTGGAACAGATGTAGGTTACTACCTTGTTGCGTGGACTTTATATACTGTAATTCTATTTATTGCATCCTTAAGAATTAGTAAAGCTATGGCTTTTACTTTTGCCACTTTATTAATCGGATTCATTTTATTAGACCTTGAACACTTTGGTTTCCCTGAATTAGGTACACTAGCTGCAATTGATCTTATCATTTGTGCATTAGCTGCGTGGTATATGATGGCTGCAATTATTATTAATGATGTTGCAGGCAAAACGATTATTCCTGTAGGAGGAAAAGTTATTCAGTAAATAATACCAAATGCATTATTGAATGATTGATAAATAAATTAGATGATGTTTTTGGTATAATTCACCACTCATATATTAAAGCTGCTTATTCCCATCAAGCAGCTTTTTTTATGCTCTAAAAATTATATATTTTTACCAGATGAAAAAGTGTTATTGTGGTTCAAACCAAGCATTCGAAGAGTGCTGCCAAGCTATAATTAACGGTACAGCTAAAGCAAATACATCAGAAGCCTTGATGCGATCAAGATATACCGCTTTTGTAATAGCCGACATCAACTATTTAATGAACTCTCATCATAAATCTACGCGCCCTACCAAAGAACGCAAGAGCATTTTAAAATGGACTAAATCAGTTAATTGGATCAGCCTGAATATAATTAGTACCAAAAGTGGTACTGAAAACGATACCGAGGGCTGGGTTGAATTTAAGGCTGCATTTACCGAGAATAACCAAATACAGGACATTCATGAAAACTCCTATTTTGTGAAGGAAAACAATACATGGTATTATAAATCAGGAGATCATAAATAATTATGAATATTGCACCACAAACATTCGACTTGTCCTCAAGGGTTAAGCTTGAACAATTATCTAGTACCGAAATAAGCATCGTTAAAAAAGTTAAAAGCAGAATCATTAAAAAGGATGCCCTCAAGATTATTGATATTGCCAATAAAATTAGATCTCATAACCCAGAAATAAAAGTTAGTCTATCGTGTACAAATAACATTTGTTCTAAGTCTGTAAACTTACTTGAAGAGAATCAAATTAAAGTAAATTCAAACCTTATATACTAAGAACGTTATTTAATGATATTTTGAAAACGGCATTAGTTTTATTTAAAGCGACACCTGTTGAAATCAAATAACTCACACATCACCATATACCTTTAAGGATCTTAACAAACTAGCAGAAAACAAACACCTTGAATAAATAAAAAGAGGAACTGCATTTCTGCGAGTTCCTCTCCGTTAGGGTTATTATTTTTTTAATATACAGGAGGAGTTGGCACTGGCTCATCAGGATAAGTGGTTAAAGAACCACCTGATGCCCCTGTTTCTACTTGGCTAATTGGTATGTAATAATCTTTATCATCCCAAGCATCAGGATATAAAGCACCCATTACTTGAGCAGCTCTTCCTGTTCTAACTAAATCGTACCAACGGTCGCCTTCTCCGGCAAGTTCGCAACGTCTTTCGTACCACAACACCTCTAATGGGTTTGGGAAACGATCAGGATAAGCAATCATTAACTCATCAACACTCATACATTTTGAGGCATCACCCCCTCCAACGTGAGCCACACGCAAGTCATCGATTAAGCGTTTTGCTTCAGCCTCATCGCGAGTTGATCCTCGTAAGTGACATTCTGCTAGCAACAGATAAATTTCACCATAGCGAATTAATCGCTCATTACCTGGACGGTTTCGTATCAAATTACCCACTACAGTGTATACACTTTGATTCCAATTTACATATTTACCTTGCTCTAAACCTTCAAAATCTTCAGGGTTATAGGCCCCTGTTTCCCATGATACATCATGCCCTTCTTCGTTAGGCTTGGTAACCAAATCATCGTAGGTTAGTAATGCTGTACTTCTTCTCACAGCATCCTCTTCTAAAAAGTAATCGTACAAATTCATTTGAGGAACCCACAATCCCCAACCGGCAAGTACATCTGGATGATCTCCTAAATTTCGAGGACCACAAAACATAACCCAATGGTTTCCTAATTGATAATTACCTGATTGCGTAGAACGTTGTATCTCAAAAATACTTTCATTATTATTTTCTGCCTGTGGTGCAAATAAGCTTGCATAATCATTACTTAATGTATAGTGCGCTTTCATTACCTCCTGTAATAAAGGTATTGCTTTATCAAAAATACTCTTATTATCGTTATCCCAATCGGCCCAATACATATAGGTTTTAGCTAATATGGCTTGGCCAGAGGCTTGAGTTAATCTACCTACCATTTCATCCGGATGTTTAGTAACGAGCAATGGGATAGCCTCTAACAAATCTTTCTCAATTTGTTTATTTACATTCTCTCTGGTATCTCTAGTAAATTCGAAATTATCAGGATAATTTGTTTCTAAACTAATAAAGCATGGGCCATAAGTACGCAATAAATCAAAATGAAACCAAGCCCGTAATACCTTTGCCTCAGCCTTATATAATCGAGCCAATTCACTATCGTACTCTGCATTTATTAATAAATTTGCACGATAAATACCTGTATATGATCTGCTCCACAAACCTGCTGACACATAGTTAACATCGGTATTAGTAAAGTCTTCGAGGCGCTGCATATCAGCCTGATCATTTGCATTACCGCCTCCTGTTTTTGCATTATCAGATCTAATTTCTCCGAAAGGAACATAATGAGCTAAAGCATTATCAATTTGTATGGCATTATAAACAGCCATTAAGGCATTAAACATTTGCTCATCGCTTTGATAGTAGCCCTCTTCTGTACTACCCATAATTGGCGAGTTAGTTAAAAACTCATCAGAACATGCCGAAAATAAAATGGCAAGGCATGAACATAAATATATTATCTTTTTCTTCATCTTATTTACAATTAAAAGTTAACAGTTAGCCCTACTCTAGTTGTTCGAGCTTGTGGATAAATAGATCTATCAAGTCCTGTAGTTAGCACATCATCTTCCATTGCACCAACTTCAGGATCGAAGAAAGGATACTTGGTAAATATGGCTACATTATCCATCGCAACACTAAATCGCACATTTGATAGTTTAACTTGATCTGTCCAGGCTTTTGGTAATGTGTACCCTAGCTCAAGGGTCCCAATTTTAAGATAAGAAGCATCGTACATAAATATATCAGACGGCTTTTGAAAATTTCCATTTGCTAAACGAGGAAAATTGGTATTATCGCCTTCTTTCTGCCAAGCATCATTATAAAAAGTTGGTAGGTTAACATCTCCATATAATTCAGAGCGATAATGACAAGCCATTACATCTAAATCAGCTTTACCTGTTATAAACATTGAGAAATCAATCCCTTTCCATCCCGCATTAAGGTTTAATCCATAGGTCCACTTAGGCCATGGATTACCTATATCTGTTCTGTCATTATCAGTAATGCCACCCTCACCATCAGTATCCTTATAAATAAGGTCTCCTGGTTTAGCATTTGGCTGAATTAAGGTACCATCGCTATATTTATAATTGTCAATTTCTTGTTGATTTTGGAATACTCCTAGAGTTTTATATCCATAAAAATATCCCATTGGCTTGCCCACTTCCATTCTTGTAGTATATTCAGCATTAGTTCGCCATTGACCTCCATCAATAAAACCATTTTCATTACCTACTGCCACTACTTCATTCTTTAAATAAGATGCATTGGCAGAAACACCAAAGTCTACTTCTCCTATTTTAGTTCTGTACGTCACCTGAAATTCAAGTCCTTTATTGCTAACCTCGCCAATATTATAATATGGAATATCATTACCTCTAATATCTTCCATAATTGGTGTAAGTAGTAGATCTTTTGTATTCTTGGTGTAATAATCAATATTACCTCGTAGCTTACCGCCGTAAAAAACCATATCTACCCCAACATTGAATTGCTCACTAGTTTCCCAACGAACATTTTCATTAATCAAGTTTTGAGGAGCAGAACCTGGCAATATAGTTGTATTGGTTCCTAACATATAAAAATAATCATTGCTGATAATAGATGTATATGAAAATGGATCGATGGCCTCATTACCATTTTGGCCCCAACTTGCACGAACTTTAAGTACATCAAAGTTTGCCAAATCCCAAAAATCCTCATTACTAATATTCCAACCGGCACTTACACCTGGAAATACAGCATATCTGTTATTAGGCCCAAAATTGGTTGAACCATCACGACGAACAACAACTTCAGCCATATACTTATTTCTATAATCGTAACTTACACGACCAAAAATAGATGCCAAAGCATGCATTGCATTAGCCTTACCTGTGTTTGTTGCCGTTGCAACATCTCCAGCATCAAGGTACCACCAATTTGGATTATTCTCAGCCTCGAAACCAGGTAGTTTCTGCCTACTACCACCCATTTGAGCATAGGTATTTTCTGAGGCTGTAGTTCCTAATAATCCGCTCAGATTATGATCTCCAAAAGAGTGAGAGTAAGTAATTGTATTTTCCCATTGCCAGAATGTATTTCTACTACTGTTTTGAGAAATTTCATTAAAATTATTTACCTGTGATGGTCTGTGATTATAAGCTGGAGTATATTTCTTATTACTATTGTTACTAATATTTGCTGCAAAATCAGTTTTTATAATCAAATTTTTAATGGGCTCTATTTGAAGATAGGTGTTACCATACAGGCGATCCGTTTTATTTTCTCGGTTACCATCTTGAACTTCCATAAAATGAAGTGGATTCCACATACGTGTTGCATTACTAGCAGTAACCCCATATCCTCTTTCATCATAATTTGGGTAATCAGGAAAGGCAGTTCCAGGGCCTGCATGAGGAGGAGTGGTTGGATCCATCATAAAAGCGTAACCTGCAGTATTGTATCCATTCACACCCATTGAAATACTAGCTTTATCAATGTGCTGCACATTCATATTTGCTCCTACGGTTAACCACTCTTTTACATTATGAGTTGTATTAACTCTTGCACTATATCTTTTAAAGTAAGAATTATCACCACCAATAATTCCATCCTGATCTCTATAACCAATAGATAATAAGGTACTACCTTTATCGCTCCCAAAGGTTGCTGTTATATTATGCTCCGTTACCTTGGCTGGCTCTGTAACTTCATCAAACCAATTGGTATTTATAGATGGATCAAGTGATTGAATCCAATCAGGATAGGCTCCAACTTGATCAGGATTATCATTATCGTGAAATTGTTTTACCATATTGATATACTGATCTGAGTTCATCATATCAGGCACATGGTAGGCATTCTGTACTCCATAAAAACCATCATAAGTTAAAGTCGATTGGCCTGCCTTACCTTTTTTTGTTGTAATTAAAATAACTCCATTAGCGGCACGAGCTCCATATATTGCTGCTGAAGTCGCATCTTTAAGAACCTCCATGCTCTCTATATCGTTAGGATTAACCGCATTCATATCGCTCATTGGCAATCCATCAATAATATAGAGTGGATTTGAATTACCGTTGGTACCTACTCCACGAATGTTAACTTGCGGAGAAGCTCCTGGTTGACCGGATACTGGTGAAACAATTACACCTGCTGCTCTACCATTAAGAGCTGAATTAATATTGGAGGGTTTACTTTGTACTAAATCTTCAGAACTCACACTACTGATAGAACCTGTTACCACACTCTTCTTTTTAACCCCATATCCTACTGCGATTACCTCTTCCAAACCTACTGCATCTGGCGACAGAGTAACATCTATTTTTGTTTTCCCGCTAATTGAGATTTCTTGAGTTTGCATCCCAACAAATGAAATCACTAGAACCTCATCTCCTGATAAATTAGATATCGTATACTTACCGTCGATATCAGTAATGGTACCTGTTGTTGTACCTTTAATTTGTATGGCTACACCTGGCAATGTTGCTCCTGTATCATCTTTCACAATACCGGTAACAGTAACATTATTTTCTTGTTGAGCTAAACTTATATTTGCCGCATTTCTAATAATCACTGTTTTATCCTCAACCTCATATTCGAAACCTTCCGGTACCAAATAATCATCTAGATATTGATAAACTGTTACATTCTCAATATCTACATTTTGTTTATCTACTGTAGCAAACAAATTTGAGCGATACATAAATGTAAATTCACTTTGTTGCTCAAGGGCTTCTAACACTTCGTTAACACTAGCGTTATTTAAATTTACCGACAAGCGTGTATCCTGAGCATAGGTGCTCGCATCCACATTTATGTAGGCAGCTAGAATAAAAAAAAGAATAAATTTCATACGCAGATTTAGGGTACCTCCATTTGGAGGCAAATACTTTGATGTTTTTTTCATAGCTTTGCGCTGTTTTTAATTTAACACATTGGATTATAAACACTCAGAAGGTGTGATGTTGCCGCATTACACCTTCTTCTTTTTATTTTAATTAACAAATACCTGTGATCCTTCAACCGTAAAGTTCACCTCATTTGTTTTTTCAATAATTGCAAGTACTTCTTCTAAGGACTCATATCTTTTCATTTTTCCTGTGAAACGTATATTTTTTAAAGCATCATTTTTATAATTAAAAGAAACATCGTACCATCGCTCAAGCGTTCCTAGCATCTGTACTAATGTTTCGTCTGAAAATTGAAATATTCCATTCTTCCATGCAATACATTGCGATACATTTACTTTACTTGAAGCAATTTTACTAGTATTTATATCGTAAACAGATTGGTATCCAGGGTTTAATTTTATAGACTCACCTGAATTAGTAACTACCTCTACTGCTCCTTCAACCAAGGTTGTTTTTATAGAAGGATTGCCATCATAATTATTAACATTAAACTGAGTTCCTAAAACTTTAACTTTCTGACTGCCCGACATTACAATAAATGGATGTTGCATATCTTTTGCTACTTCAAAATATGCCTCACCAGTCAACTCAACAACTCTTTGATCATTTACAAATGCTACGGGATATTTTAACTTGGTTTCTGAGTTTAGCCAAACTTTTGTTCCGTCTGAAAGCTCAAGGTAAAACTCACCTCCACGCGGAATCATAAGGGTATTGAAGCTTTCTTTTATACTTTTATTTTTTTGCTCTTTATAAGATATCCCGCTTTTTGAAAGTTGAAGCGAAGAACTTCCTTGATTAACCTCTAACTGTGTTTCGGGAGTTATTACAGCTTCAGTGCCATCTTCTAAAATAAGGACGGCCTTTTTTTCACCGTGAGTAATTTGTGTCGAACTATTCTGAGCTATTATAGTAGGCTCACTAACTGAGAATATTTTACTTTGTAAATAAAGAACTGATAGTCCGAGAATTAAAATAACACTTGCTGCAGCCGAAATACTATACCACCTTCGCTTATTAATCCGATTTGATATGTTTTTAAAGGCTTCTTGCTGATTTAAATTAGGTGTAAGATTAATTGAGTCTTCAGAATAAAACGCTTCAACATCTTTGTATAATTGTTCTTGTTTGGGTGAAATACTGCGCCAATCATCAATTAACTGTTGCTCTTGTTTTGAAACACTAGCGTTAAATTTTTTCCAAAGTATATGATAGTCTATGTTATTTTTATCCATTTATTAGGTGTCTTTGTATATAAGACGACAAGCACCTAAAAAAGGATGACACAAATTTTATTTTTTATTTATACTTTTTAACAATCAACCGATATCAGATTAAGTAAATAACAATAAAATGGTTGATATAAACTCTTTAATCTTCTTCCTACCCCTTGATAGCTGGGTTTTTACGGTATTAACGGATATATCGAGTTGCGAGGCAATTTCTTCAATCTTTTTAGAACTAAAATATTTTGCCTTCACTATTTCTGCCATTTGAGGTGGCATCTGATTAATTATTAAGGATAGTTTATTAAAAAGGACTTCGTTCTCAGGCTCCTCTTCTTCTAATTGAGCATTCATAGTTGCCTGTATAAATAGAACCCTATATTTATCTGTAACCTGTAGATGCTTCAAATAATCGAGACTGCGATTTTTTATTGCTTGGTAAAAATATGACCTTAAGTTAGTTCTTACTTTTAGTTGCTTTCTGTTTTCCCATAACCACACAAAAAAATCTTGTACAATATCTTCACTAATTGCTCTATTAAATACATAGCCCTCTGCGAATCTTATTAAGGTTGGGTAATAATAATTAAATATACTTTCATAGGCTTCTCGATCACCTTTCTCTAACTTCTTAATTAAAGTAATATCTGACTCCAAAACAGATTCGCATTTAAGCGTAAATTCTTTCATCGTTATATGATATAGGTGGTAGTAAGAAATTAAAATCCAAAATGAAATTACTAAGCACGAAGCAATATATTCATTTTTTTTTCATTTTTTTAGTCTTGTGTTTATTTCATCAATATCTCCCTCTTATTTCTAAATTTTCTCATCTAATTAAATACATAAATCTCAACTTTCATTTCACTAAACAAGTAACGATATTGATTAATCTCTAAAACATATACGCATTTGAGTATAGATTCTTTCTTAGCAAAATTATATAGATAGTATGTTTAAATTGTGCCCCAATACCTGATAAAGGTATTGGGGCTTGGTATGATTTATTTACATTCAATAGAAATTTTTGTTTCTCTTAATTCTTCACCTTTTACCGTTATTTGAGATACACCTGTTTCAAATTCACCTTCACACTCTAGGTATTTAACCGGAGCCTCATTCTTATCTACATTTAAATATAAAAACAAAAAAGCTTGCGACAAATTAATGACGCAAGCCTTCTTATATTATTATATTATTGTAATTGAATTTTTAAAGCAAAAGCATGCTCACAAGGTTTGGTATCTGGCATTTCAACCTGTAAACCATTCTCTGTTAACTCCCAGTTAATTTTACCCTCATAACCTAAAAGGTTAACTGATTTAATATTTTTAGTTAACAAACCTTCTTTTTTAGCTAGGCTTCTGATATTCATAGTTTCTGTTGGCCATGCCATTGTAATGGCATATAAATCGTCACCTTTAGTTGTAAATCGAATATCCTCTGCTACAGCCTCAGGGTTTTTATCCTCGCTTAAGTGACCTTCTACAATTTCTTGTGGGCCTTCACCGTAAATTTTCCATGGTCGCGTATCAAAAATGGCTTCTCCATTTACTTTAAACCACTCTCCCATTTCTAACAAACGAGTTTCAACACCTTCTGGAATTGTTCCATCAGCACGTGGCGTAATATTTAAAAGTACAGCTCCATTTTTACTAACCACATCTACTAAGAAATCGATTAAACGATTTGTAGATTTGTATTTTGGATCAGAAATATCACACCATGCTTTCCAATCAATAGAATCATCGGTTAACCAAGGGAAATCCTTCTTCTCACTCATTCGTGAACGCTCTAAATCCAATACAGCAGTACCTACAGCCATATCTTCAAACTTGTAAGTACAAACTACATCACGTCCCCAATCTTGAGCTTTGTTATAATAGTTAGCCAAAAACTGCTTTCTATAATCCTCTTCAATAATATCCATTTTATTATCGAACCAAATAATATCAGGCTGATACTTGTCCATTAACTCATCTAAACGAGCTAACCATTCCTCATGAAATTCTTTTTTTGGAGGATTTGGATAATCTCCTGTGGCCATTACAAACGATCCTTCAGGCACATATGGTCCATATAATCCCTCGTAAGCCGGATCACTGGCATCTGTTGTTTTATCCCATGTTGGAAACCAAGCATATAACCAATGGCGGTGGTAAGTGGCAATAAACTTCATGCCCTGCTTACGAACTGCCTTGGCCATTTCGCCTACAACATCGCGCTTTGGCCCCATATCCATAGCATCCCATTCGGTTAACTCACTATCCCACATGGCAAATCCATCGGCATGTTCTGCAACTGGCCCTGCAAATTGCGCACCTGACTTTTTAAACAATTCCGCCCACTTGTCAGCATCGAATTTATCGGCAGTAAACATTGGGATGAAATCTTTGTAACCAAAATCCTTTAGATTCCCATAAGTTTTTTCATGATACTCTCTAATCGGATGGCCTTCTGTGTACATATGAATGGCATACCACTCCGTTTCATGTGCAGGCACAGAATATGGCCCCCAGTGAAAATAAATACCAAATTTGGTATTCAACCACCATTCTGGAACTTCATATTGCTTAAGTGACTCCCAGTCGGCTTCATACTTTATTTTCTCCTTGGCTTTCTCCTTAGGCTTAACACTGCATGACATTAAAATGATGGCACACATTACTAACAATAGATTTCTCATGTATAACTTTTTTAAGTTTAAACGATTAATAGCGTTTTTGCATTATTTAGTTAATTGAATTAAGGATTATCCCTAATTAATGTGTAAAAGTAAATTATATACGTACCAATCGTTTAAACTTATGCGCTCACTATTTGCACGTATCCGCTTATTTATCCCAATTGGCATCAACCACTTTCTTAATATGAGGATAGTTTTCATCTGTATCACCTACCTCTTCGCGTAAAGCTTTAAGTTTGATTTTCAACTGATCCTGAATCTCTTTGTATTCAGGATTACCGTATACATTATTCATTTCATTAGGATCATTCTTTAAATCATATAATTCCCAAGCTGGAGGTGTATGTCTTGTAAAATCGTTACCCCATGATTTCTTATTCCATGAAGCATTAGGATCATCGGTATCAACCCAATATCTTCCGTAGAAGAAAATCAGTTTATAGTCTTTTGTTCTGATTCCGAAATGTGCTGGATTTGCATGACGGTGTGCCATATGCATCCAATAACGGTAATAAGTAGCATCGCGCCAATCAGCAGGTTCTTCCCCTGTTTCTAAAATAGATTTGAAACTTTTGCCTTGCATATAATCAGGCGTTTCACCACCTGCCATCTCAATAATAGTAGGCGCAAAATCAGTATTATTGATAATGGCATCTGTTCGCATACCAGCCTCTATTCCCTCAGGGTAACGAACTATGAAAGGCATACGCATAGACTCTTCATACATCCAACGTTTGTCAATATAATCATGCTCTCCTAACATAAAACCTTGATCGCCTGTGTAAATAATAATGGTATTATCTAATTCACCGCTTTCTTCAAGATAAGCGAATAAACGTGCTAAATTATCATCCACACCTTTTACACATCGCAAATAGCGTTTGATATATTCTTGATAAGTTAATTTGGTGTACTCAGGGTCTGCAATATCCTGATCAATGTCCATATGCATACCCATATTACGAATGGTATTACGGTGTGAAACTGATGATCCGATTACATGAATCAATTCATCATTGTATCCCTTAGTACCAACCGAACCATTATTTTCGTTATCATATAAACTAGCAGGCTCAGGCATATGCGTATTCTCAAGATAATCGGCATATCTTGGGGCAAACTCAAACATATCGTGAGGTGCTTTATAATGATGCATCAAGAAATATGGTTTTGAATCATCACGATTTTTTAACCAATCAATTGTGATGTCAGTAATCACATCGGTACTATGACCTTTTGTTTTAATGGTTTTAGTTTTTTTAGTTACCGGAAATTCATACTCCATTCCTTTTTCTATAAAAACAGGATCGAAATATTCACCCTGGCCACCATGTCCAACTAGTACTTTATAATAATCAAAAGCAGATGGCTCAGTGTGTAAATGCCACTTACCAATTATTGCAGTTTCATAACCCAACTTTTTTAACTCTTCGGGCAAATATTGTTTATCGTCAATGTGTCCTTCTAAGTCGATTACACCATTGGTATGATTATATTGTCCCGAAATTATTGCAGCTCTACTTGGCGTACAAATAGCATTCGTCACATAACAATTTTCAAATATCATTCCTTCGTTGGCAAACTTATCTAAAACCGGAGTTGGATTTAAGGCTGCCAAACGACTTCCATATACACCTACTCCTTGAGTGGTATGATCGTCAGACATGATATAAATTATATTCGGTTTCTTCTTCTTTTCTACTTTTTGCGTGCAACTAAATACTGTGCCACACATTGCAAACAGTGCTAAAATTTTAATAGGTCTTCTGAGTAAATTCATAATAAGAAATATTTTTAGCTAAAATTATTATAAAAGTATAGATCGATGGCGTGTAAAACAGGCTATATATGCGGGGGTAATTACGCAGTAGTACACTATTGCAATAGTTTTTCTAAAATTCCTCCGTTTTACTGTTTTTTTATACCCCCTAGTTCTTGTGGTTTTACAATACTTTTACATTGTGATGAAATAACGAATATTTAATATAACTATTTATGATACTAAGAAAATCACTTAAAAAGGTTTATATGGTTGGAGTAGCTGGTACATTACTACTAGCTAGCTGTGGTCAGGGCACCTGTGATAAAAAGGCCGAGGCCGAAACAAAATTTACTCCTGACTGGGAGTCATTAAATACTGTTAACCAAGTTCCAGAATGGTTTGAAGATGCTAAATTTGGTATCTATGCCCACTGGGGACCTGTTTCTCAAGCTTTTGTTGATATGAAACCAAAGCAACATATGGCTGGTTGGCATGGCATGATGATGTACGGAAAGAACGGAGTACCGAACTGGAGCACAGGTAAAAACAATGGCAAACCAACATCTAATTACCTTCATCATACTGAATTATTTGGAGACCCTACTGAGGAAGAAAAGTATGGCTACAAATATTTAATCGAAAACTTCGATCCTAGTGGCTTTGATGCGGTTGAGTGGGCTGAGTTATTCGAAAAATCAGGAGCAAAATTTTCTGGTCCTGTTGCTATGCACCATGATAACTTTGCCATGTGGGATAGTAAAGCTACACGTTGGAACTCTGTAAACTACGGTGGTATTGACGTTTCTAAAGAGTTAAAAACAGAGATTGAAAAGCGCGACATGAAGTTTTTAGCTTCATTCCACCATGCATTTACATGGATGTATTATGCTCCATCTCATATGTACGGAAAAGTTGATCCTAAAGATTATGACTTATATACCAACAAGCACACAATGGATGATAAAATGCCAGATGCTGAATTTCATGAGCAATGGTGGGCTAAGTTAAAAGAATACATCGATGTATATCAGCCTGATTGTTTATGGTTTGACTGGTGGTTGGAGAATATGACTGAAGAATGCAGAAAAGAATTCTTAGCATACTATTATAACAAAGGTATTGAGTGGAATAAAGATGTAGCTGTATTATTTAAAGAAACTACATTTACAGAAGAAACTGCCATTAGAGATTACGAACGTGGTCGTCCGAATCAAATGAAAGAGCAGGCATGGATTACCGATACTTCGCCAGGTGCATGGTTCTACCGTTCAAATGCTAAATTTGTGAGCACTAATGAGTTGGTTGATATCTTAGTTGATATTGTATCTAAAAACGGTAGCATGCTACTTAATGTGCCACCAAACCCAGACGGTACTATTCCTCAGGAAATGAAAGACCTTTTAATTGGCATGGGAGATTGGTTAAAGGTTAATGGAGATGCTATTTATAAAACTCGTCCTTGGACGATTTTTGGAGAGGGTCCAACTCGCTTACCTGCAGGTGGTCATAAAATTGAGCGCAAAAAGATCGTATACCAAGATACAGATATTCGCTTTACTAAAAAGTCTGATACAGAAATGTATGCTATCATTATGGATTCACCTAAAAAGGATATCGTAATTAAAACTTTCAGCACTGATTTAGGTGTGGTAAATAACCCTATCCAAAACGTGAGCTTATTAGGTAGCGATGAGAAACTAGAGTGGGAAAGAAACTCTAAAGGACTTGTTATTAAAGCGCCTAAAAACTTACCAACTCAGCACGCGCACTCATTCAAAATTACTTTTGAAGGTTACAGAGAAGCAGACATAGGTGGTGAGATTGAGCAAAACTTATAATACCTATAAAACAGAATAATAAAAGCTTCCTTCGGGGAGCTTTTTTTTTCTATTAAAACCAAAGCCCCCTAAAAATCAGTTGTAATTATACTTTTATTATCTAAGGTTTTAAGCATAAAGTTATTGACCGATCCACTTCCGTTAAAAGAAATAGAAGCGCCCATTATATTTCCGATTGACTCGGTATAACTCCCTGTGAAAACAAGCTCTTTATTAACGAAAACATCAATTACTTTTTCTTTATTAACAAGCATCATATCAATCCAATTATCCGGATTTACCACAAAGCCATTTAAATCGTTATTGATATTATCATATGATTGCTCACCTAGCGTCATTTCACAAAAACGACTACAGCCCTCTCCTACAAACTTGAGTTCTATTTTTCCGTTTTCTCCCACAATTGATATAACCGTTGCATAGCATTGCACCGCAGCCCAATCGGAAACATTTTTAAAAGTGGATGTACATATAAACTGATCTCCACTTTTACCGGTTTTCTTGTAATTATCGAGCTTAACAACCACAACCTCATTGGTATTGACCCCAATAGTTTGAAGGTCAGTTTTTGAGGCATAAAAAATACCATCCTTGATGCAGTTTTCCATTGGTATGGTATAATAACGCTCCCTATTCTCCAATTTAAAATAATAAGCCAAAGCATTCCACTCTTCAGTGCCAGCTAGTACTTTAAGGGTACCTGAGCTGCTGCGTTTATCACCTTTTAAAGTCACATTAAAATATCCTGGATAGGCATAAAAATGCGAACATTTACCATCGACAGTAATATTATACTTGCGCGATTTATCACCAAAGTCGATAAACAATGGCTCCTTTGTTTCCGGTACAGTATAGCTAAAGTAGGCGGTAGTAGGGCACTTACCCTCTGTTTTAAGTAAACTTATGGTCCCTGAAGGAGCAAGAGTAGTACTCTTTTTAGTTAAGTTACTGATTACAAATACTGCTACCATAATAATAACTACCACGGCTGCAGCCCCTATCCATCTGTTTCTTTGGGTAAATGGAGTATCATCAGTAGGCATATACCCAACATAAAGGCTTAAAGCATCTAAGGTAGTTTGCTGCGGTTTATAATCGTCGGCAGTTTTAACCTTACCAAAAAAACGTTTTAAAGTAGCAACACTAATCAGAATTTTAGTATCACGATGAATCTCAAAACTCAAACTTTCAAAGTCTTTATTCTTCCAAAGTTTTCTTTTGCCATGGTTAAACTTTCGTTCAACCAAAACCATTAATTTATTTTGAATTTTATTCTGTTTTAACACTATGAACACCCTTTTTTACCAACTTATAAAAACCTACTTATCAACACAATAAGTTATTCATTCTTTTGTTTTGCAATTGAACAGGTGAAGATGCTAATAAAAAATCATTTAACCATACTTTTAAATGTAGTAACAGTATTACAGTAGAGAAATTACTGCGCCTAATATTACAATCAGAACTTAAATTAAGATATATGAAAAAAACAATTTTAGCTCTTCTCGTCATAGCATGTTTTGCTTGCTCTCAACCTAAAAAAGGAAATCCCGATTATAAAATTGAATTTGGTAAAGTAGAGAAACGTTCCGTTTTTAGCGGAGGTGACAGTTTAAGCCATTGGGGTGGTTCCTTGGTAAAAGGCGAAGATGGTTTGTACCACATGTTTTATTCGCGTTGGCCAAAAGCGCCGGGTTGGGTTTGGGTTTCACATTCTGAAATAGCCCATGCTGTTTCCGATTCTCCGTTTGGCCCTTTTAAATTTAAAGATGTAGCATTGCCTGTAAGAGGCGTTGAATATTGGGATGGCATGTGTACGCACAACCCAACCGTACATAAATTTAATGGTAAATATTACTTATACCACATGGGAAATACCGGCGATGGTAAAATTGTTGGAGTCCCAGGAAAGCACCGTATAAATTGGCTACATCGCAACAATCAACGTATTGGAGTGGCTGTTGCCGATAGTCCTAATGGGCCATGGAAACGCTTTGATGAACCCGTATTAGATATTACACACGATAGCTTAGCTTATGATGCAGCCGTAACTTCAAACCCTTCGGTTTGTCAGATGCCCGATGGAAAAATTCTTATGGTATATAAAGGTGTTGGCAAAAAAAGCCCTGCCCCTAACTACGGACCCGTTGTACATTGCGTGGCCATTGGGGATACACCAACCGGACCATTTAAGAAGTTTCCTGATCCGGTATTTACTTTTCCGGGAGAACACTTCCCTGCCGAAGATCCATACATTTGGTATCAAGAAGGCCGCTTTAGAGCCGTTGTGAAACGCATCCGCCACGAAGGCAAAAAGCGTTTATTCTCATTGGTTCACTACGATTCGGAAGATGGCATACACTGGAATAAAGCCAAGAATTTTGAAATATCAGAACGTATTTTCACTTGGGAAGATGGCCGCACCCAACAATTCACTCACCTCGAACGCCCTCAGGTATTTATCGAAAATGGTGAGCCCGTAGCCCTACTCTGCGCTGCCGACACCTTAGATGCCAATAAAGTACGACATTCATTTAATGTTCAAATACCACTTATTGTTACTAAGGAATATCCACAAAAGTAAGTCCTAAATAACGCAGTCTAATGAAATTTAGGCTGCCCATTAAAACATACAACAAAACTAAAATTACAAAGCAATGAAATTACTTAATTCAATAGCAATAGCACTCCTCGTGCTACTTAGCATACAAATACAAGCACAAGACCGACCTAATATTTTATGGATTAATGGCGACGACCTAGGTGCTGAACTGGGCTGCTATGGCAACCCCGATGTATACACGCCGCACATGGATAAATTAGCCAGCGAAGGCATTCGGTTTACCAAGGCCTACTCCAATGCAGCAGTGTGCTCGGCCAGTCGATCGTCAATGATAACGGGTATGTATCCGCCAAGCGTTAACAGTCACGATCACCGTACCATCGACAAAACCCCATTACCCCAAGGCATTGAACCCATTGTTACTTACTTTCAAGAGGCTGGTTATTATTGCATCAACGGTAATGCCCGCAATCCTAAAGTGAAAGGCAAGGGCGATTACAACTTTACCAATAAAATAGAGTACGACGATATTAATTGGAACACACGCGCTGAAGGGCAGCCTTTCTTTGCACAAATTCAAATTAACGATCCACACCGAACTTTTCATCACGACAAGGAGCACCCAATAGATTACAAAACTGTTTCAATGCCCAAATGCTACCCTGATTACCCACTTCTGAAAGCCGATTGGGCTTGGTATTTAGAGAGTGTACAGCATGCCGATAATTATGTAGGACAAATATTAAAACGCCTCGAAGAAGAAGGATTGGCCAACAATACCATTGTCATATTATTTGGCGATCATGGTCGCCCGCACCTACGCGACAAGCAATTTTTGTACGAAGGTGGCATACATATTCCGCTTATTGTGCGTTACCCCGACGGCAAAAACGCAGGCACTGTTGATGAGCAATTAATTAGCCTGATTGATGTTGCAGCCTCTACCCTCGCCATGGCCAATATCAAACAACCCAAACACATGCAAGGCATCGACCTTTTGGGCAAAAAACCCAACAAGCGCAAATACATTTATGCCTTCAGAGATAGAGCTGGCGATGCCCCTGATAACATCAGAAGCATTTGCGATGGCCAATACAAATTAATTTGGAATAGAATGCCAAATCAGCCCTACATGCAACTGAGCAGTTACAAAAGATTACAATATCCGGCCTACACATTGTATCACGAGTACTACAAAAGCGGAAAACTAAAAGCTCCGTACACCCAATTTATGGCCTCAACTCGTCCTGAAATTGAACTATACGATTTAAACCAAGACCCCAACGAGTTAAATAACTTGGCCAACAAAAAGGACTACGCCAACATTAAAAACAAACTATTTAAAAAGCTAGAAAGCCAAATGCCAAAGTTTGAAGAAAACAGAATTGCTGAGGCCCCAGAAACCACACTAAAAGCTAAAAAATCGTCAGATGCCTACTTAAAAACTAGCCTTAAAAAACGCGGCTTAGATCCTAACATTAGCGATAAGGATTTATTAATTTATTGGGAAGAACTACTATTGAAGTAGCTCATATAAGTCCGGTTTAGGCAAAAACAAATGCATATTTTAATGCACAACATACACACATCCAATAAACATCACCAAAGGTTCAGTTAAGGCTGAACCTTTCTTTTTTCCCCTAGGGCGTGTCCCTCTGGGCCGCGCTATCCCTTCTATCTTTGCTTCGCCATAATGGGCTCACAAAGGATGCCAGTCCTATCGCTCACGCAAACATCGCCTGCATAAACACTACAGGTTTAGTCCACTGCAAGCCCGTAAGTAAATGGCATACCTTTAACAAAAACATAAAAACCACCTACACTTAAAACAAATCCACTTTCTTATATTACATGATCACTACTACTATCTCCAGAAACTTGTCCAACTTGAATAAACCATTGTTCAACTTAATTAAATATATTATAATCATTACTAATTCACTTTCAACGCTAAATAACAACCTTGCAATTAAAATAAATTTTCAATCATCAGCGTATAACACTAAGGTGTAGGGTGGTAAAATTAAGTCCTAAGTTTATAATATTGGGTCTTAAGTGATAATGCCTATGTCGTAAGGAGACAATTCTAGGTCTTAGGTATATAATAATAGAGACTAAGTATATTAAATCCGAATATCGCATGTTATTACTAGAGTAGAAGTATATTTAATTAGAATAGAGCAAACTAAATATAGAGAGGAAGTATAATAGTTTAAATAATTGTAGTAAATTCAGGTTTCATAAAACCATATACTATGTTACAATATAACTTTGACCGCATTTTTAAGGCACGTGGAATAGCCAGACCTTATAGTTTTTTACTTAAGCATGGATTTTCGGGCAACTTGGCCACCCGTATTAAAAACAATAAGGTGTTGCGTATCGATTTACACCACATTGAGCACTTGTGCTTACTATTAAAGTGTACGCCCAACGATTTTATTCAATGGATACCTAATAACGATAGTAACGTGGACAATAACCATCCGCTGTATCAAATGAAATTACCTTCGGAAGAAGTAAACTTGGTTAAAACCATTAATTCTATTCCGCTGGGCAAGCTTGAAGAGATAGAAAAGCTAATTAAGGAGAGCATAAAGGATAGTTAGTTATAAGTTGTTCGAAATAATAATTACATATTGGGCTGTTTGCCCAAACCTGCCTGCCGGCAGGTAGGCCCAACTTCATCCTGAAACAATTAAGAATACTCAATTCTTAATTGTCCCGATGCCTTGAAGCAAGAAACGGAACCTGCCTGCCGGCAAAGGCAGGGCAAAGAAATTTTCCCAAACTAACGAGGCGCATAAATAATAAGCCTAAAAAAACATATTCTAATAAGCATTACTGCCGTATTGTTACTACTGAGCAGCCCAGATAGTAACGGCAGCCCTTGGGCTTTTGTTTTTAGTAGTGCTTGGCTGGCGGATGCGACCGCAGGAAGCACACGCACTGCTTAGCAATACTTAAAACAAAAGCACAAGGCTATAGTGAATAGCTGGAATTTGCTGCAAAAAAGAATAGGCCATCGTTTAAATTCGATGGCCTATTTTTTATGTTTGTAAATGAGTGATTACTTGACTTGTATTTTTTGTACTTCTTTGTTTGTTCCGTTAATTACTTCAACCAAATAAATGCCTTTTGCTAAATCAGAAACCGAGATTGTACTCACTGCGCTTGTTGCAATTACAGAGCGTACTTTTGAGCCGGCTACCGAAATAAGGTTAATCTGACTGCCTTCGAGGGCTTGAATATTCAGAAGGTTAGATGCAGGATTTGGATATACCTTAGTGAGTAACTTGCTTTGTGGAGCAAGGGCTGTGGCGCCATCTGCTACTAAAATTACTTCCTCAAGAATATCTTTAGTTACGCTTGCATCAAGCTGCTCTAATGTTCCGTTTTGGGTGATATAACCATTGGCAGATACCGAGTAGCTGTAAGTGGTACCGTCGTCTTGGAGCTCAGCCATATAAACACCATTGGCATCGGTTGAAGCATTGGTGATACCGCCATCTGTAATAGTTATAGTTGCAGTAAGTGCTTCGCCATTTTCGTTTTTAACTACAAAGTAGGTATCGTACCATCCAAAATATTTATAAAATGTAGTAGAATTGGCATTTAAGGTAGTTAAAGCAGGTACAAAACCTTCGCGTGGCTTTAGGGTTGCGGGTGCCGAATTATACTCGGGATGCTCAACTGTTGCTGTTTGATATAACGAACCGGTATACTCCATACGGTAGGTGTAA
This sequence comes from Saccharicrinis aurantiacus, assembly GCF_947489045.1. Lineage (NCBI taxonomy): Bacteria > Pseudomonadati > Bacteroidota > Bacteroidia > Marinilabiliales > Marinilabiliaceae > Saccharicrinis > Saccharicrinis aurantiacus. Next base: position 545,106 of record NZ_CANLCN010000001.1, on the reverse strand, counting down.
ATGGCTCCGGCTGTTGCCCCAACGGTATTTAAATTACCAATCCAATACCCTGTTCCTGCATAATTATAAATAATATCGTCGTCTTTTTTAAGTACAAATGTAGATGCTGCTCTCTCTAGTGATTTTTCGCTATTAAGCTTATCAACTGGCCCTGTAGAACTATAATTAGGATAAAATACCAGTTGATTATCAAGGTTATCAGCATCATCTGCTATTGTAATATCAACCATTTTATCAGCATCTGCAGCCACGGTAATAGATGCTGAATGCATTGTATAACCTTTTCCCATTAGATAGTAGGTGTAGGTACCTGCTGCTATTCCGGTAAAGGTTGTGCTGGTTTCAACAGGATCGGTTTTGGCACTTATTAGTTTAGATGTACCATTTAAAGTAATCCACACGTTTTGAGCAGTACTTGCTGGGCGCGTAATATTAAATGTAACGGATGGTTCAAATGCTTTTTCTTCGATAGAGAAATCATCGTAATAAACAGTAAATGAACCCGGGTTAACTTGCATCATAAGGTAAGCAATATCAAGATCGCTTTGATCTGCACTGCTTAGGTTGATATCATATTCCAATTCTTCCCAAGTATCATACTTAGCCGATTGCCAAGTTTGGTAACTAATATCAGATACCGGTGTTTTATTAACTTGTACAACATTTGTACTTGTCCCTTTTCTTAAATATAATTTCTCTGCCGGAGATGACATATCAACACTTGAGCCCACAACATACCTTTTATACTTAATGGTATAAATTTTAGTATTGTCTAAACCCAATATTTGGCCCTGAAATTTACCGCGGATAGAGTTAACAGCAGCACCATCAGGAATTTGAACATCTAGCTTTATACTATGTCCTGTTGCGCCTGCAAACTGCTCTGTTGAATATACAGGGGTTGCCGTTATTTGGGTTCCTGCATCGGGCGATGCTATCCAATAATCGCCAAAGGTATCTTCAAATCCTCCGGCTAAATCTCCTATTAAATTTTGTGCATTTATACTTGCGCTTAACATTAAAATTAAGCCTAATAATACGTGTAGTTTTCTCGTCATAATTAATACGTTTTGATTGTTTTCTTTCAAGTGTTAAATTATGTATACACAACAAACTAATGTGGGTAAAAACGATGAAGAAAACAGGGTAATAATTAGTGAAATGCAGAAAACATGCACTATTTGGAGGCAAAAAAGAAGGGTTTCGTTTCCGAAACCCTTCCTAAAGTAATACAAAATAACGATACTTTAAACGATGAATTTAAAGTAAAGATTAGCCTTAATTAGTTTATTTGAACCTTCTCAACTTGCTTGGTTCCGTTATTAATAATTTCGATTAAATAAATACCTTTTGCTAAATCAGATACCGGAATTGTAACAACTGAACTGCTTGCAATTAATGAACGAACTTTAGCGCCTGTAACAGAAACCATATTTATTTGACTTCCTTCTTCGGCTTGTATATTTAACACATTAGTTTTATTTCGAGTATCTTTGCTTTCTGATCTTCATTCAGATCCATAACAGTGGCCATCTCCTCTGTTTTATCATGTATTTTCTGAATATGTTTCGGAGTTGACTTTTGAGCCAGTGCATTCATTCCTATTAATAGAAATAGAAAGACATAAATAGATTTTTGTAGAATGTTTTTCATAGTGTGTGATTTTATGAATTATTATACGGCCAAAATATTAATAACCACAATCACTAAAAGGGTACTAATGATTACAAAAATCGGGTATTAAAAACAATGCAGGCTTATTATAGAATTCTCAATAGTATGAATCCCTTCTGCATACCATATAACTATACTAATTATTGAACTCAGGGCAAACAACTCCAAAGGCTAAATCACTAATAATTAATACGGTTTGTTAATAAATGACATTTATATTGTTAACAAAATAGAAAAACAGCCCGATATTCCAAACATACCTTAAGCCTTGTTAATAAACATTTTATTACTACTAGCATGGCATGGTATTTATACTACTAGTTGTGAAGTTAATAATCAATTTAAAATTATATACGATGAAAAATTTTTTAGCAATTGCAGCAATAGTAGTGTTCGGATTTAGTGCACAGGCAGGTAATAAAGTTATGGTGTATCATAATCAAGTTGATGATAAATATGTAGTATCTGTATTAAACGACGACGCTAAATATCAATCTTTAGAAATAAAAGACTTCTATACTGGTGATGTTCTATTATCTGAATCGATGGAAGGTAAAGACTTTGTACAAGAACAAGTAAGCATCGACTCATGGGGTGCTAGCGTATACAAAGTTGAGTTAGATTCTGATGGTGAAGCTTACGAAGAAACATTGGTTTTTATTGATGGACAGCAAATGCATAACATTATAAATATTGAGAAAGATCAGCCTGAAAATTCTAAAGTTTTTATGGAAGAGGATAATGACAACCTAGTAGTAAGTCACTTTAATCCTAAAAAGGAAACTTTGGAACTTAGAATATATGACGGAAATACAAAGAAAGCCGTTGAAGAAGAATATATAGGAGACAAAAAGACTTATACTAATAAGGTAGATATTTCTGAATTAAAAGAAGGTAATGATTATACCTTAGCTTTAAAAGAAGGAGATACCGTTTACTTGTATCAGTTTACAAAATAAGTTCAGCTTTAAACGCTGACAGAAAGAGGGAGTCTTGCATAGGCTCCCTCTTTTCTATTTTATACCTTATAGTACTTTCATCTTATCACCAATATTGAACTCCATATCACTAGAACAATCTTACAGGCTATCTATTTTTGTAGGAATAAATTACTACAAACAAATAAATTTCAGTGTTATGAGAATCATACAATTACTAAGCCTTCTCACCTGTTTACTCTCGCAATATGCTTGTTCACCGAAAAACGAAGCTATTATAACCATTAACCCTAATAACGAAATATCAAACAACTTTATAGGCAATGGCGTACAATGGGATGCCTACCCCCATGCCTCTACCGAAAACTCGGATTGGGGCAAGCTAATGACTGAGGATAAGTGGCAAATGAATTACGAGCGCTTAGACTATATGCAGCCTAAACTACTAAGGGTTGTTTATCAGGCAAACTGGCGTTATTTAGTTGGCTTTGATAAAGCAAACAATCCTATTGTAAATTTTGACACCCCAGAAGTTGAAGCTCTAGAAAAGATTTTAAGCTATGCTCAGAAAAACAACATGACGGTATTATTAGGTGAATGGGGAACGCCTTTTCATGTGCATGATGTTGCAGCAAACTTAGGGGATAAGTTTAGTGGTGCTAACGATCCTAAATGGATTGATATTATTATTGAATCATTACAATACTTTATTATTGACAAAGGCTATACCTGTATTAAATATTACAACTTGGTAAACGAGCCCAATGGAACGTGGGCCAGTACCAATGGTAATTTTAAAGAGTGGAGCGAGGGTGCTCAATTGTTGGCGAACAAAATTCGAGAGACCGGATTAGCTGAGTATGTATCAGTAGCTGGCCCAGATGCTGTTACTCTTCACGACAATCCTGACTCAGAGTACACCGGTATTGAGTGGGTTGATGAATGTGCCAAACAGTTAGATGCTGACATGGGTATTTATGAGGTACATGATTACACCAGTACTGAATCGTTACAGAATGGAGAATTCGCTAAATTTAATAGTCGCGCTGCAAAGTATCCGCTCGAAAAAGGAAAACAAATCATATTTGGTGAATTAGGTTGCCACACCGGAAAACCAGAAAACAAAGCACGCATTGAACAAGATCCACATGCAGGTATTGACAGCCAGATAGATATATTTGACTATAGCTATGGTATTGATATGGCAGATGCTGCTATACAAGCCATGAACATAGGTTACTCTGGAACGGCTGCTTGGGCACTGGATGATGCAATGCATACCGATGGCGACCTTGGTGACAAAAATAAATTAAAGCGATGGGGAATGTGGAATAGCCTAGGAACTGAACTTTGCAACAATCCACAAGAAGAGGAAATGCGCCCTTGGTTTTATACTTGGTCTTTAATGTGTCGCTATTTTCCGGCGGGTAGTTCAATATTAAAAACAGAAGAATTAGATATTGATGGCGTACGATTAACAGCTGGTATTTCTGGCGATGACCTTTCAATAGCGCTTGTAAATACTTCTGAAACAGAACAAACTTTTACTATAGCTATTCCTAACAATACAACTTTCCAACGCTTTTTATATATCGATGGAGAAAGAAGCCTTGATGAAGATGGTTTCCCAAAAGCGATTGAAACCAATATTAAAGCCAACAAACAAATTACTATTCAAATACCAGCCAATAGTTTTGTGCTTTACACTAGTTTAGACTTTTAGGAGTTTTATATTCTAAGCTGAATATAGCTAGCTATTATAAATAACAAAGGATGCTTCATGATTAAGAAGCATCCTTTTGTTTTATATGCATATAGAATAAACTATTTCGACTTAAGTATCCCCTCATCGATAGCTACCTGAAACGATTCTTCCATCATTTCTTTAAACGGACGAAAAACAATTCCCAACTCTTTCTTTATTTTAGAGTTATCTGCATTAAAAGGAACATCAACATTATTTCGTATCCACTTACGTGTAAATAGTTTATTTGCTAATGGCCCTATTAACAACAATAACCATTTTGGCATTGCACGCTTAGGCAGTGGGTAAGCATTGCCATACTTAGGCAAAAGCACTTTTCCCATTTCAAGGAAATCAGTATTATGTGCTGAGGTTATATAACGTCCTTTCGCTTCGGGTGTAAAACCCGCTTTAAAATGTGCCTCGGCAACATCGCGAACATCTACCACACCAATACCCATGCGTGGAGCGCCCATTTTCATTTCGCCACCACCAAGCATTTTTAATATATTCATACTTTCTGATGTAGTATTTTTAGGGTTTAGAGCCGGACCTAATACTAAAGATGGATTTATAGTAACCAAATCCCACTGCGTTTGCGCACCTGCTATTTCCCATGCCTTCTGCTCAGCCAATGTTTTTGAATAAGAATAAGGCTGGTAATCTACAGATGCCGTTTTATTCCATATCTCTTCGGTAAGCGTTCGATTGGGTGCATTTACCGAGTCGATTGCATCGGTATATATGGCGGCAACACTACTAGTAACAACTACTCTTTTTACTGAATTAATCTTTGATGCAGTATGAAGCACATTAGCCGTTCCTTTTTCTGCGGGTTCAATTAATTCCTTTACAGGATCTTTAATATCCATTGTAAAAGGCGAAGCCGTATGATAAACCAACTCGCAACCTTCCATAGCTTCTTGGTATGAGCCATCTTGTAATAAATCGGCTCTAAAAAAGTGTAATTTCCCTGCAGCACCTTTAGCAGCTTCTTTTAGATGAGCAATTTTACTTTCGTTATTTGGGTTACGCACAGCCGCATGAACAGTAATTCCTTCATTGAGTAACTTTTTTACCAACCAACTGGCCACGTAACCATTGGCTCCTGTTACTAAAACTGGTTTTGATTTATCTATTTCTTTCATCAATTATTATATCTAGAGATTAAGAATACTATTTAAACAGTAAGCGCAATGTTTCACCTACTGCATTTATATTCAACTTTAAAACGTCCAATCTAAGCCATACTTATCGCTAATGTCAAGGTTTGGCATTGGGCCATCCAATGGTTTCAAATCTTTCACGTACCAATCTAACCAATCAATCTGGCGGTATAATACATCAATTTGTCCCACTTGTTTTCTATTACCGTGCCCTTCGCCGGGGTACTGCACCAAGCGCACTGCAGGATGCCCATTCATTTTCATACGGCGGTACAACTCTTTACTTTGGCCCGGATCAATGCGAGGGTCAACAGCACCTCCGTAAATTAAAGTAGCCGTTTTACTTTTATGGGCATGATATATTGGGCTTCGCTTCAAGTTCATTTCCCATTGCTCCTCAAGCGGTTTTCCACTATGAACATACAATTCTTCGTAGGCAATATCAGTAGTTCCCTTTTTACTAATAATGTTTGAAATACCCACAAACATGGCTACTGCCTTTACATACTCAGTATAATACGTGGCAAACCAAGCCGAGGCATAACCTCCATATGAACCACCTGCCATACCTACTCTATCTCTATCGGCACCTTTTTCTTTAACCAAGTAATCTATCGCATCAGCTAAATCATCAAACTCCTTGCCTGCATGCTCTCCAAATCCTTCCATTCCGAAATCAACACCATAACCTGTACTTGCCCTATAATTAATATAGGCTACTAGGTAACCTTTACCTGCCATTACCTGACCGGGTGTTGAATAACGTGATAGCCATCCATTAGAATGATGCGATTCTGGTCCGCCATGTACATAAAGCACAAGCGGATATTTTTCTCCCTCTTGATAATTAACGGGTTTAATTAATAAACCTTCAATGTTTAAACCATCACGAGCTTCGAAACTAACAACTTCTTGTTCGCCCAGTGTTTTAGATGCCAATTCTGGATTGATGTTACTCAATATGCTTGGCTTTCCCTTCCCATCCCAAGTATAAATATTCGACATATCCGAAGGTGTATTTCCGGTAAATGCCATCGCTTTAAAATCGGAAGAATACACTGGCGTACTAAAAATAGCACCAGCCTCTTTTGCGTCTAATAATAATGTGCGCTTATCGCCTTTAGGCTTATAAGAGAATAATTTAGGATACACACCTTCGTGCGCTAAATAAATCAACTCCTTGTCCGATTTCCAATTGGCCCAAGCAATATGTCCTTTATATTTTTCGGGTGTTATATTGGTAATATTTCCATCAGCAACATTAACCGTATAAAGCGTACTCACTCCATGGTCGTTAATATTAAATGCACCTGTATAACAAAGCTGCTCGCCATTCGGGCTAAAATCGTAATTACCCAATTTACCCACATTATCAATTACCTGAGTAAGATTTTTTGTTTCTAAATTGTAAATGTGAATTTTACGAAACATATATTTCTGATCAATTAACTTTAATTCCGTAGCAGTATAAGCCAACTGTTTACCTACTTTATCAAAAGCAAAATCCCATACATTTACGTCTTTACTTAGCTGCGTTTCTTTAATTAGTTTGTAATCTGCGTCAAACTCAGCCTTAAACAGATTATCGTTTTTAAGATTTTCCTCATAAAATATAAAACCATAACCGCGTTTTCTCAATTCTTTCTCTTTATCCGTAGTGAGGGAAGTTGAGGTGTACACAAAGCTTTTTCCATCAGGATTCCAAGCGTAAGTATTAACGCCATTAATAGCATTGGTAACCTGAATTGGATTAAAATCATCGCCAACAGAAACAAATACCTGAACCTTACCTTCAACCACCATTTTAAAAGCCAAGGCATCACCTGCGGCATTCCATAAAGGAGAATAGGCTTTAAGCGAATCGGCAAATAAGGCTTTAGATTCTCTTGTTTTTAAATTGGCCAACATGTATTTTCCGTGCGAACCGCCTGGTTTTTCATTAGCTGTACGTGGTGTATAAACCGCATAAATCAACTGATTGCCATCAGGATGCATTTGCACAGTTCTACTGGCCTTTAGGCTCAATAAATCTGCCGGACTTAATACGTTTTGGGCATGTATTGCTTCAATGCAAAACATCATTAATGCCACTAATAGGGGAAACTTTAAATTCATGATTGTATAATTGGATTAATGTTATTTATAAAACAAACTCAGTAAACAAACGCTCTAAATCCTCAGCCGGATTATCGCTTAAACCCGGATGTGTTTTTGAGGTTTGCAAAACCGTGCTTCGTGTTGCTGCCAGCCAACGGAACCTATCTGATAATTCCATATCGCAAATGCGGCCCGTATTAGCTACGCCCTTACAAACCTTCTCCCATGCTTGTAGGTAGCTGTTAATGGTATCTAAATCTAAATCGCAAGCAAAGCAATTGAGCTTTTGCGCGTTCACTAAATATTTAATACCCAAAAACTTTTTACGTTTCGAGAATACCAACACACCAACGTTAAAAAACTCTTCGCGCTCCACCTTGGGTACCACCCTAATAATGGCATATTCAAAAGTCACTCTATTTTGCATCTTCAGCCTCTTTTGCCAATATATCTATTTTTGATAATCGGGTAGTTAAAAATTGAATATAAGCCGCACGCATTTCGCTGGCATTAAGCGGTTCCGACTCATCGGTAAGCCACTCCTCTGGTATTGTATTCACTATTTCAGTAATCTTATCTATGGTAATCACTTGTTTAATCTCTTTAACAGCCTCTTCTAAATGCTCCGCACGCTCTAAAAGCACATGATCCTTCACCAAAGGAAAAGTACGATCGAGATGACTCTTCCATGTTTCCCAATTATGATGAAAATAAAAGCTTGCCCCCTGATCAATCAGCCATAATTCTCTATGCCAGTTCAGTAGGTTGGTATTTTTTGCAGTTCGGTCAATATTACTAATCATACTATCAAGCAACACCACCTTCGAGGCACTCATCGAATCAGCTATAGAAACCAAGGGATCATAAGTGATAGCACCCGATAAAAAGTGCAAACCTAAATTAAGGCCCTCACTAAACTTTAATAAATCCTGAATCTCCTCATCTGGTTCCGTTTTACTAAACGTATCCTCTAAATTCATAAACACTAATTCAGGTACTTTAAGTCCCATAGCACGTGCCAACTCACCACCAATCAACTCCGATACTAACATCTTTTTTCCATGTCCTGCCCCTCTAAATTTCAGCACATACTGAAACCCATCATCGGCCATAACAATGGCTGGCATCGAACCTCCTTCTCGCAAAGGCTGTATATATTGCACCACATCAATGGTACGTATTTCTATATTGCTCATACTTTTTATATCTGACTCCAAAATTAAGCTTTAAGAGACTTGTTTAGTTATAAACACACAACTTTATTAAAAGTTATTATTAGTGGGGCTTCCCCAAGGGGCGCGCTTTTCACTATATCTTTGCTCGCCAAAACGAAGGCTCACAAAGGATGCCATTTCAATCGCTAAGCCGGGTGTGCATAAATTTAGTAGGATAGTTACGATACGCTAATATTAGCTTAATTAAAGTATTAATTAATACTGAAATACTAGAGATAACGGAATAAGATATTGTTATTTACAAATGTGCATTTTTTACTTTAATATGGATATAGCAAAAAACGAATGATTAGTATACGCAGTCAATTATTCTTCTAACATAAATGAATATTCAGAGTTAATAAGCTTCTCTTTTAACGCATCATAATTAATAACAAGATCCTTAATTTATTCAGGATTTTGTTTCTTCATTGTTGTTTTAACTTGAATCCTCGAAACATTTAAGAAATCAAAAATACGGTTCATTGTTTCAATTCTATCCTGAATAAGATCCTCGTAAAACACTTCAATCATCTGGTGCTCATCAAAAGCACTTTTGGTTTGATTGATATCATTATTGGTATCTTCCTAATCATTAAACATCTCATCAATATCTAAAGGCACTTTATTAGTATCTGTTGCCACATTATTATCCCCAGAGTTTACCCAAACTTTTGTATTATGAGCAATTTTCTGAGATAGTTATACTCTTAATGTATTTCGCCTGCGCAGGTGAATATTTTTAATACTCTAATCATTCTTTAATAACTCCCATATGGATCTATCATCTAAATCTAAAGGGTGATAGTAAAAAAGTTTAAACCCGATTATATTATTATATTAGTAGATTTCTTTCTGAAAATTTCATTCTAGCTAGAGTTAGTACCTCTATTATGCAGATATACAAACTTTTCTCCGAAAGCTCGAATTTTGCGATAATTGTTTATAAAAGATACTAACAAATTTGATCCCGTACGTGAGCGAGAAATTACAATAAACTTCCCGTAATCCTTTTTACTGAATATAGTATCATACAAGTGATGATTTAATAGTGATTTTATCAATTTATTTATCATACATATACTTTATTAAAGAAGACTAATCTACCTTGATAGATTAGCTTTAACACCATTAAATTACTCCTTTATGGATATAATTAAAAGTTACATTCTAATAAATAGCAGATTTTATTGCTGAAAGAACATATTATAACAACACTAGGTCAGCACAATAAAGAAATACTTATGTTGTTCTTCCAATTACTAAAACACTTTACAAATTCATTATTAATGAATATATTAGCTTATAACAAACAATTAATTTATACTATGTTCCATGAAAAACTACTACCTGACCGAACAAACTACTTCTGCAGATGACTACTCAAAGTCATTAGAATATATATTACCTAATGCAAAGGTAAAGTCAAAAGAAAAAACTGATCACTTTTATGCCACTGGAGATGGCATAATATCTAAGGGCTTTCATTTAGGCATTGGGATTACAAAGGGATTAGCTGGTTTTGAAATTCAAAATTCACATTCAATAATTGTATCAATTCCAATTATTGGCCAGTACTCTACTAAATGTTCTTCTAGGGCAACAAAACAAAACAAAACACACCGGATTCAGGCAGTATTTTTTTACCAACAGATTCCATTAAATATTCAACCAACGATAATACCATTGAAGATTTAATTCTAGTATCTGATTACCATCAACTCGGCCCACTTTTAGAAAAGAATTACGGCATACATAATACTCCGGAAGGTAGTTTTAATTTTGACAGAAAAAACCCAAAAATACAATTACATTACGAGCTTATGATAAATAATATTCAGCTCTTAAAAATGTATCCACACCTGAGAGAGGCATTTCATTTTAAAGGAAGTATAAAAGAAGTTGCAAAGCTGCTACTTGCCGAGTTAATTGCTGATTCGTTAAACATTAAACCCAAATTAAATAACAAAACAGACTCTGTTATTGTTAAAAAAGCAGAGGAACTAATTGATGCTAACCCAGAAAAATTTTACCGCATTCAACAAATTGCAGACTGCATTTCAACAACCCCTAGAAATCTTCAATTAGCTTTTAAAAAACACAGAGATTATTCTCCAATGCAATTTCTAAAAGAACGGAAATTAAATAAAGCACGGTTGTTGCTGATTAATCCGGCATCACATACAATGATAAAACAAATTGCATACGATTCTGGTTTTTTAAACCTGAGTAGCTTTAGTAAATGTTACAAGGAGTTATTTGGAGAATGTCCTTCTGAAACACTACACAACACTATATTAACACACCTTTAATGGTAACTTAACGCAGTATGCCTTGAATGGATAATTTTCGTTTTTCTGTTATGCTTTTTCGTTTTTCAAACAGGGCTTTCATAAATAAGTATTATGTATTGTTTTACATTTATAGAACTAAATTTAAAACTACATATCATGAAAATTTTAACAACTCTCATTCTATCATTTTTTTTTATAGCCAGTAGCATGGCTAAAGAGCAGCCAAACATTGTATTAGTCTTCCTTGACAATTTTGGCTACGGAGAACCCGGCTTTAATGGCGGTGGTATAACTCGTGGAGCACCAACTCCTAAAATGGATAAACTGGCATCAGAAGGCCTACGCCTCACCAACTTTAATGTAGAAGTGCAATGTACCCCTTCTCGTTCTGCTATTATGACTGGACGTTATGCCATCCGTAGCGGAAATGCAACCGTTCCTTTGGGGGAAGGTGTATATGGCTTAGTTAGGTGGGAAGTAACCATGGCAGAAATGCTTTCGGAAGTAGGCTATGCAACCGGTATGTATGGCAAATGGCATCTAGGTAGAACAAAAGGCAGGTTCCCAACTGATCAAGGTTTTGATGAGTGGTATGGTATTCCAAATTCTACCGATGAGTCTGCTTATACATCCTTGGAAGGTTTTGCTGAAAGTGGACTGCCAGAGACGTATGTGCTAGAAGCTAAAAAAGGAGAAACGCCTAAGAAAGTAAGACCCTATCGCTTAGATTACCGTCCTTTAATTGACCGGGACTTAACCGACAAAGCAATGGATTTTATGGAGCGACAAGCAAAAGATAATAAACCTTTTTTTGTATATCTACCATATACCGCCACTCACTTCCCAACCATGCCCCACCCCGATTATGATGGCAAGACAGGAAATGGACCTTGGGCCGATTTATTAACGCAAATTGACGATTATACGGGAGAACTTCTTTCTAAAATTGACAAATTGGGCATAACTGAAAATACTATATTTATTTTTACCGCCGATAATGGACCCGAAGCTCTTGATTTTCAAAATACCAGCATTACTCTTGAAAGTGCTATTAATGGTTCGGCCGGGCCTTGGAGAAGTACGCTTTTTTCAAGCTTCGAAGGGGCTTTGCGTGTGCCTTTTGTAGTGCGTTGGCCTATTAAAATTAAGGCCGGTTCTGTGAGTGATGAAATAGTACATGCCATGGATCTATTTCCAACATTTGCGAACATAGCAGGGGGTACAATTCCTCAAGACCGCAAAATTGATGGTATTGATATGACTGATTTCTTTCTTGGAAAGCAACAAGAATCTGGTCGCGATGGATTTATTGTTTATATGGGTAAGGATATTTTTGCCGTAAAATGGAAAAACTGGAAACTTCATTTTAAGGAACAAAGTGCCTGGAATGGTGAATTAAAAACTTATACTATGCCAAGAGTTTATAATCTATATACCGATCCGCAGGAAAAAAACAATGTACTATTCCCGCACACTTGGGTTCCTAAAGTAGCACTTGGTCAGTTAACTAATCATATCATTTCTTTGAAACAATATCCTCCTATCATGACAGGTCAAAAAGACCCTTATAAACCACAGAAATAATCATTACTTTAAAAGTTGATGTTATGAATACAAATAAACTTACAATACTTCTTGTGGTAGGTGTATTTACGTTCACCCTTGGATATGCCCAAGAAAAAAAAGATAATACAGGTACAAACCCCGCTAACTTCACTTACGATGCCCGGTTTTATTCCGAAATGGCAAAGCTACCCAATTCAGAGAGCTCATACCTTACCAATATTCTTGAGTTTCGTTGGCCATTAGGAAGGGATGTAGCAAAGGTAGCAGGTCTTGAAAATGATAATTTGGTTTACGATTAATATTGATATTTTCACTTTTCGTATCTCAGCTAGTTGCAGGAGCTAAAACTGATACTGTGTATTTTGAATATGGCAATAAAATTACGGAAGAAGTTAAGATGATGGAGAATAACCTGCTTGAGCTGTCGACTAACAAAGCAGGGTAGATTAAAATTGAATGGAATGAAATTGATAGCATCTATATAAAACAAAGTATTCGTATTGAACATTCTGATGGTCGCATCTTATTTGGAACACTCAAACCATCGAATAAACCCAAAGTGGCAATTTTAGTGCAAGACGATAAGGCCTCAATATTATTGAAGCATCTCAATATTGCAACAATATCACCTGATGACCTTAAGTTTGTTAACCGGCTTGATGGTATGGTAACCTCAGGCTTTAGCTATACAAAAGCGAGTGAATTGGGAAGATTCAATTTTGCGGCCAATTTAAAATATCAACATAATTTAAATCAGATTGAGATGGATTATTCCATTCTCACAGAACAAAAAAACGACTCCATAAAGCAAAAGCAAAATGGAGGTATGCAATATATCAGATTACTAAAAAGAAAATGGTTCGTAATAAATCGGCTTTTCGCTGAAAGTAATTCGGAACTTGGCCTGAAATTAAGAACCAATTATGTTTTAGGTTTTGGCAATACCCTCATCTATACTAATCATTCACTAATGTATATAGCAGGAGGACTAAATACCAACCGAGAAACAACATCTGATATTGCAACATACAACCTTGAAGGAGCTATTTCACTAAAATACTCGGTATTTAAATACAGTTCTCCAAAATTATCCTTAGATTTTAAAGGTATTGTGTACCCGAGTATAAACAATTGGGGGCGAATAAGAACCTATGTAGAATCGAGCCTTAGTTGGGAAGTATTGGAAGATTTTTACTTTAAATGGAGTTTTATCACGAGTTTGACAATCGCCCTTTAAACTCAAAGGGTACCTTGTCTGATTGGGCCGTTGGTCTTTTAGGTATTGAATACAAATTTTAATACGAACTGTGCTAATAATTGACAAAATAACCAACTAGAGAAGACAAACAATCTGCATTAGGTGAATTGGATCATAAATTGGAATTTTGAACTTGTCCTAATAGCAATTATTTAAAAGCAAAACTCCCGATTGAACTAAATCAATCGGGAGTTTTTGTGCCCAAGAAAAGACTCGAACATATTTTATAATGCACTTAAAATGAATTATCTATATTTCAAAAAAACGATAAGGTCGCTTATAGGTCTTAAACGTATTATTTATACCTCACATAAAGTTAAAACTAATTACTATTAGAAGGAAATGAATCCTTCTTTTTTTACCAACTTAATTGCAAAAAAATGAAATAATACAAAAAACAAACAATGCCATTATAATAATTATGAGGCGTTAAATTAATCCTAAATACTTAATGATATTTTAGACCAAATCAAATAATTCGCAAGCTAAATACAACATAATCCTTAAACAAGGATATTTTGCTTTGAAATGGGTTATATATAGAAGGTCTGAACTGATTCAACCTACAAATTGAAAGTTTGTAGGTTGAGAAATTGAATATTGCCCCCCCTCTATCCTTTTAAAACAACAACCTAATTATTGAGGAATCAACTCAATAAGCTTAACACTATGTGGTTCTAATGAAAGCTTTAAGGTTAAACTACCATCATCTAATTTACCAACAATCGAATCGCTAATAGTTTGTGGTAACTCGGCTAGCTCAGTATACTTTGCTTTATTATCTTCATATACATCTTCCCAACCATCATTAAAATAATCACTCGGTCTGTTACCATAAATACGTGCACTACTCGATGTTTTGTTAGTTACACCTGCTTCTTTTACATCTTTGTATAACTCATGCATAAAAACACCGTGTTCAGAATCTATAGTCCATTCATTCATTTTCCAACTCGTGTTATTAGCGATTAATGAACCTTCGAGTTTAGGATAAATGGTTCTGCTAGCTTTACTGTCTCGTTTGGTATTATGATTGTATACCAATAGGAATAACTTACCTTCTTTAGATACTGGAATAACCCCTGCGTAACCACTCAGTTTTTTTGCTGTAGCTAATCTATCACCACCTTCCATCTTTAAAAACATAGAAGTAACATTTCGGCGTCCTGTGTTTAAGCCTTTTTCATCTTCCTGACCCCAATCGTAAATCTCCGTTACTTTGTAGTCGTAAGCTAAGCCAGCAATAGTTGCATACCAACTTGCACCAAATTCAGTAGCATCACTTAAACTTAATCCACGGTTTCCAAACTCATCTCTTAAAATCCCAAACTCTTGAATATCAAATGGGATATCTGCAAATTGAGAATAGCTATTTAGGCTGGCTCTGTATGGTGCCACAATTTCTTCAAAATTAACAGTGTTTTGATCAATCTTCTCGTAATACGAAAGACAAAAGAAACTCATTCTAGTACCCTTTTCCCCTGTCGCGTAGTTGGTTCCATTGGCACAGTGTTCTATTAATTCTGTTGTAAAAGTAGCTGCCCCTTCGGTAAGCATATTACCTGGACCTATTATGGCTTCGGGAATTACTTTTAATACCTCATCTACAGTAATATCGTAATGCATGAAATACTGCTGTACAGTCCCATTCCAATGTTCGGGTGTATAATTAGGTTCAGTACTGACTCTAAAACGCCATGTTTTTACTTCATTATAACCAAACTCATCAATCAATACATTTAAAAATTTATTAATATATTTTCTCCATAAAACATAGTCATCAGCAGGTTTACTATTTCCATATTTATCAACCACTTTATCTTCAACCATCTCCCATGGTACATTATCAAGTACAATACGCGGTTTAAAACCTGTTTTCATAAATCCTCGCATACTTGAAATAAGGCCCGTAAAATCAGTAATTATTTCGCCGTCATTATCAACACCTTTATAAAAATCATTTTTATAATCTGTTCTACCTCCTAAAACACGTACTAAGTTGTAACTTTTTACATAAGGTTTTATCGCGTCTAAACCATCGGTAAAACCTGATGAAACAAAACGAGTTTGATTAATCATTGGCCTAGTTGACCAAAAGTTATACAACTCTCCCACAGTATTCTCCGTGTTAATGCTTACCAATTTATTGGGATCAATATTTTCTAAATCATCATCAGGTATTTCGTTTTCAGGTAATTCAGGAAATTTATTTTCGTCATCACCACAACGCGTAAATAAGGCTAAACTAACTGCCATAAACAGCCATGTCATAAGTCTAATATTTTTCATGTGCTTTCAAATTTAAAAAACGACGATAGCCAATGCTCATGTGTAAAATCATTCGCTTTGGTTAATTACGTTTTATCATTAAATAATTGATGTGTTATTCTCTCTCTACTATACCACATAATCAATTTTAGCGATGTACTCTGTTTTTAACAGCAATTATAAAATTACTGAGTACAATAACTAAAAATCATTCTGAGCTATATTATAAATATAAAAATAGAATACTAATTGTTTAATTTCTTGTAGTAAGGTATTCTATCCTTTAACTAATGGCGCATAAAAAAACACATGTTGCGGTGATGCAACGTGGGTTATAATCTGCAAGAGACTCTTTAAACCTAAATAGAATGACGCCCTAGCATTGCAGGTGCAACCAACTTTACAATAATGAATTCTCAGTTTTAAACAAATACATCCATTTTTTCTCATTTTTGGTTTAAAGACATGCAAGTAAAATTCACATGAAATAATTAAATAAACCAAATATGAAAATTATCGTTTATGCTATTCTCGCTGCTTTTTTTATATCATGCAGCCCAAAGAAACCAAGTAAAAAAAGCAAACCAAATATTGTTTTTGTACTCACTGATCAGTGGAGAGCACAAGATTTAGGTTTTGCTGGCAACCCACAAGTTAAAACTCCTGCCCTTGACAAATTGGCAAGCGAATCTGTTGTTTTCACCAACGCCATATCAAACATTCCTGTATGTGGGCCTGCACGTGCATCCCTAATTACAGGAAAATATCCACTAAGCCATGGTGTATTTTATAATGATAAACCACTGAAAACAGAAGAAATATCCATTGCAGAAGTATACAAAGCAAACGGTTATGAAACAGGCTATATTGGCAAGTGGCATATTAACGGACACGAGCATGGCGAATCCAATAAAGAAGGACGTAATAATCCGATACCTGCGTCGCGCCGACAAGGTTTTGATTATTGGAAAGTACATGAATGCACGCACAACTATAACAACTCCATATACTTTGATGAAAATAATGGGAAACATAAATGGGAAGGTTATGATGCCATAGCGCAAACAAAAGATGCCATTAACTATATGAAATCTCATAAAGAGAATCCATTTGTTTTATTCTTATCATTTGGTCCTCCGCATGCACCGTATAACTCGGCACCCCAAAGATTTAAAGATATGTATGCGCATATGGATATTAAACTTCGCCCCAATGTTCCACAAGAAAAAGAAAAGCAAGCGAGTGATGCCATTAGGGGATACTATGCACACATGTCGGCACTAGATTATTGTGTAGATGAATTACAAAAAGCCATCAAATTAATGAACATAGATGAGAATACGATTTTTGTGTTTACTTCTGACCATGGTGATATGATTTATTCTCATGCGCAAACAAAGAAGCAGAAACCTTGGGAAGAATCTATTTGCGTTCCTTTTATTATCAAATATCCAGCTAAATTAAAGTCTGGTAAAAAGCTAACTAAAGTATTCTCGTACCCTGATATTATGCCAACCTTATTAGGATTAAGCGAGCTAGCTATTCCTGAATCTGTAGAAGGTATAGATTACACACCTCAGTTATTAGGTACAGCGGAAGTTGATGTAGACGGAGCATTAATCACCTGCCCTGTTCCTTTTCATCAATGGAATTATAAAAAAGGAGGGCGCGAATATAGAGGTATTAGAACTGAAGAATACACCTATGCGAAAGACCTTAACGGACCTTGGCTATTATACAATAATATTGAAGATCCATACCAATTAACTAATTTGGTAAATCTTCCGGAGTATAAAAACCTGCAGTTAGACTTAGATAAGAAGTTACAGAAGATTCTAACTAAGAATAATGATGCATTTTTAACCGGTCCAGAATATATGAAAGCTTGGAATTACGATTGGGACAATAAAGATTATCTAGGTTCGCCACAAACAAAATAAATACAAATCAATTCTAGGTTCAATTAAATATTGAACCTAGTTTGTTTAAAGTACAATTATGAAAAGCATATTTATTTTAACCTGCATATTGCTATTTGCTTTAGTTAGCGCCAATGGTCAACAAAAAGATTCTGATAGCACAAGCAAAAAAATAATATCACTAGAAACCAATGGCATTGTATCTGTGGAAGGTGAATATTTCTACAAACAGAGTCATACACAAAAACGTAGTTGGTATCGAATATCTCAACTAGAAAACGCCACTTACGAAGATATTAGTTATTATAAAAAAGCCAGTAATCAAGGCTATATAAAGATACTTCCTGATACACGAGTAACGCATTTGGATGAAGTAATACGAGGTGAGAACTTTACCGATAAACCTGGCCAACTAGGCATAGTACATTACAAGGTAAAATTTAATACGCCTGGTAGATATTATGTTTGGGTTCGTGCCCTCTCTACAGGTTCTGAAGACAATGGCGTACATGTTGGAATTAACGGACAATGGCCCAACAGTGGCAAGCGTATGCAATGGTGCGTAGGTAAGAAAAGTTGGACTTGGGAAAGTAAACAAAGAACCAAAGAAGTTCACTGTGGCGTACCCCATCAAATATATTTAGATATCGATTCAGTTGGCATTCACGACATACAATTTAGTATGCGCGAAGATGGCTTTAGAATGGATAAGTTTTTACTGACGAAGGACAGTGTTTATGTTCCAACAGCTAAAGGCCCCGTTGCCGAAACGGTATCTTATTTTGCAACCATAGCCAACAAATTGGCTGATAACAAAGTTTTACGTGCACAAGCTTTTCCTACCCAGGACACTCAATTTTACAAACATGGTAAAAATTGGTTGGCCATCAATGTAAAAAAACACAAAGAAGCCATTACAAGCACCAACTTTAATTTCGAAAGCGGAAAGTATGATGTTGTTTTTGTGGGTGTTGGAGAAAATGATGGTAGTTCAGAATATACTGTTTTAGTCAACGATAAAAAGATTGGTTCGTTTATTCCTCCGCATACCAATAATATGTTTGAAGAAAGCAAGAAGAACAGCATTGTTTGGGAAAACCTAAGAATTAAAAAGAATGATAAAATAACCATTAAAGCTAAGGCAGGTACTAATGGCGATGAGTGGACTCGAGCGCGTTGGGCTGGCATTATTTTTACGCCCAAGGGTAAGGGGCAATTGATATTAGATGCACCTTCATCCTTTGAAGCCAACTAACATTAAATCTTAGTAAAACCCGTTTTCTAATTCACTGTGGGTTTGATACATTCAAAAACTTAGTTTACAAAATACCAAAATGAAATACTTCTATACATTTTTAGCAAGCTTGCTTCTTTTTTCTCAGCTTTCTTATTCTCAAAAGATAATTAAACTATTCAATGGTGATAATTTGGATGGATGGTATGCCTTTGAGCCTAAAACTGGGCGACAAAACAATGCCTCAGATCTGTTTTCTGTGGAGGATAATATGATTCGTTTATACGGGAAAAAGCTAGGCTACTTAATGAGTAAAGCTACATTTCAAGATTTTAAATTAAGTGCTGAGTTCAGGTGGAATATGGATGCTACATATATGGGAAAAAGCAAGAAAAAGAACAGTGGCCTGATGTACCTCGTTCCTGAAAATACGCCAGATCAACTATGGCCCCAGGGCATTCAATTTCAGATAAAAGAAGGCGCTACGGGCGACTTTATTCTACTGAACAATGCAACCTTAGAAATTAAAGGAGAAAGAACTACTGCAGGTAAAAGTATGGTTTACCAACGAACTAAAGACACCTCATTGCCTATCGGCGATTGGAATAAAATAACAATTACTTGTAACAAAGGAAAAATTACTCAAAAGCTGAATGGTAAAGTGCTTAACAAAGGTAAATCTCCATCAATTAAAGAAGGAAGAATACTGTTACAATACGAAGGAGCACCCATCGACTTTAGAAAAGTTGAAATAAAAGTGCTTTAAAAAATAGCTAAGCTTTGATAAAAAATAACCTCATCTATTATGAAAAACAGATGAGGTTATCATTCAACAACTATTTGATATGTATTACATATTACTACCTACTAAGCAGTTATTATCGTTTTATCAACTTTGTAATAATCCCGTTTATCTTTAACAGATAAATTCCATTGGGATATCCACTTAAATCTACTTTATTGTTAGTTGCGGATTCAACACAACTCCCTCCAATACTATATACTTTATAGGCAGCTTGTTCCGACAAATGAAAAACGCCTGTTTTTGAAGGATTAGGATATACTATAACAGAGGTGCTTTGCTGATGAATATCTTTCGTATTTGTAGCCTCACTTAATGCTAACTCAAAGTAATCCAAATCAAATCCGTAACTAGAAAAACCAAAACGAAGCACATGTTCTCCTTTTTCTAAAAACACATTACCTAAATTTTGTATTGTAAATAAGCCTGAACCTGTATAGTCCAACTCAACATCTGCAAGCAAAGTTTTATTTTCATCGGGAAATGAAATGGTGAATGCAGAACTTATAGAAGGTTCTCTTCTAGAAGTTTGTCTAACGCTAACTTCGTAATAACCCTCTGTTTCTACATTAATTGTATATTCAACCCACTCATTTCCTTGAATATAAATCAAAAGCGTTTTATCGGTATTTAAATCTACTAAATCATCACCCCTGTATGCTCTAGTTGATTGTTCAGATCTATCGTAATAGGCAATACCATCACCTCCATAGTCATAATCCTCAAACTGAATAACTCCTGGAACTGAATGTGGTTTTTCATCGTCAGTATATGCCCACTGGTTGGGAGTTGTAATCGTTACACTTTTTGTAAATTCCGTATCACTTGCATCTTTAGCAATTAACTTAAAAGTGTAGGATGCATCACGCATATTGGTTAAAATAGCATGATCCGACCAAGTATATGGCGCGCTAGTTAGCGTTCCCAAGTTAGTTGTTCCATGCCAAAGAGATACTTCTACCAGCTCGCTGCCAACATTAGCTTCTACAGTTAAATCTGATCCTTTTTCTATTACTTGATAATTAGAAATATTTTCAAATGATACTTGAAGGTTAGGATTTTCAGGTTCTGGGTCAGGAATATCTAAATCGTAAATTTGTAAATAAGTGGTTCTTTCGTCACCTGAACCACCCGATTCCTTAAGGAAGTAATATAATTTTCCTTCGTACACATAAGGTACTCCTTTGTCAAAAGTTGGACCACTTGTACTTTGGTAAACTTGTTGAAAATTACTGGTACCTCCTTCTGTTTTAACAATATTAACTCTACTATTTTTTAAGCTTATGATATAAACATCGCTACCTGCAGCATACAAAGCTTCGGCACCGCCAAAATCTGTTGTAGTTGTAAATTCGGCATCGTCTACCGACTTATAGGTATGAACATATTTGGTTACATTGTTTTCGTTATCCTTTACTTTTCCAATAAAATGAATATCATCATTCTCGGTCACAGTCCAATCGAAACCACTTACCATATGAACCATGTCTTTTTGAGTTGTTTCGACTAAATCACCTGGTTCAGAAATTAGTGTTTTATCGGAGATAGCTAAAGGAATAGAAAAACCCTCTCCTGTATAATCTTTCCATTGACTTACTCCACTTGGATCATCTGAGTAGGCATAATAGAACCCATTTTGGTATTGATACTTATCGGTTCTGTTATCAGATCGGCGTTGGAAACCAATTCTTAGTTTACCATTTAAAAACTTTAAATCTCCGTATAAGCCCCAATTATAATCACTTCCAAAACCAGAAGCTCCCATCCTGTTAAATTCAGTGTAACCTTCCCAATCGTTACCATCATATTTAGCAAATAAGAATTTACCATTTTTATCGTAGCCAAATCTCATTTTCATAAATAAGTCGCCTTGGCCATTGGTAAAAAATGCAGGATAGGTTAATAACTTCGTTGTATTCTCATCATCAACACCGGGTAAATAGTTAAACTTATAAGTACCTGATCCTGAATCCTCAAATTTATTTAATTCAAAATCAGCATCTGCAACAGTAGCAGCGCCTGTAACCGAATAAGAATAGCGGAAATGGTCGTCACCAAACGATGCTACGTTTCCATTTCGATGCATGTCATATAATAAATGAACCGATTCATCTTTGGGGCAAATGCCAACTGCTATTGTATTGTGCGTTTCGCCTATCCACCACTTTCCGTCATAACCCGTGTGCTGATGTGGAAACTCAATGGTTTTAGCAACCTTAGTTAAGGTATTGTAACGTGTTAACATTACATGGCGGTCTGATTTTCCACCACGATACCAAACTGTAAAAACAAACTCTTTATAGGCCTTTATGCAATCGCCATGAGGGGTAAGCGCATTGCCATAAACATAATCGTACCCTGTGGTGGAATTGGCTGTATGATCTAAATCAACCTTTACTCCATCAAAAAAAAGTGTTTTATTGGAAATCACAACCTCATCAAGCAAACTAACTTGAGCAAATGCTTGTGTATAAGTGATCATTATAAATCCTAATAGGATGAATCTCATGCATTGTTTTTTAAGTTTTAAGTGTTTTCTTTTCATGAATTATAGATTTTTCGTTTTCACAAATCAGCATATTCTTGTATAGAGCTCATTTGTATGAATAATTATTACTCTCAACTTAAAAATATCAGAATACCAAAACACTAACTGTAACTTATTGTGCAACTTCTAAAAAAAATGACGCATGAATAGTTCTATTATTCCTCTTCTTTTACATAATGGCCAAATATAAAGTAGTCTTTTCCTTCATCTTCGACCCAAACTATTAAAACGCACCCATAAATAGGCATAAGAGTTTTGAATATCAACAAATGCTCTTTTTTAACAATGGTTTTAAAATCAAAACTACTAGGTTAAAAAGTTAGAATTATCGTATAAATGCCTAATCTGATATCTCCAAATTATCGAATAGGTTAGTATTGTACGAACTTGCCAACAAAACATAACCCGATCTACTTTCATGATTTACCTTTGTTATAAATTCTCCATCAACAAAGGCTTGAATCTCTTTACCTCGAAACTGAAGTTTGATATTGTGCCAAATGCCTCCATCAAAATTATCGATGCTTCCTTCTGCAAGCGTTTTTTTATCAAATACAAGTTTCCAATGGCCACTTTTTTCGAGCATAAAACGATGGCCTTTTAAATAACTTCCTTTAACTCTGCCACCGAGTTCCACATTACCACCTTCTATGAAAGCATCAACACAGCAGGTAAAATCTTTCCAGTTTACATCTCCAACCAAAGTATTCGCTTTAATATTTGAACGTCGGTAAACACGCATCCAATCGTAACCTTGTTCCGGATTTATTTGCTTTAAACAGTTGGTACCGTCTTCTCTTTTGGCAATTACGAAGCTCCCTGTTTGATCCGAATGATATTTTGGCAAATCACCTGCTTCCCTATCCTCATAGTCCTCTTTGTAAGGGAACGGAAATGCTGTTTCTTCAGGTATCTCATATTGTCCTTTCTGCTGCCCCTCTGTAGTTGTTAATGAGTAAATACAATTGGGATCAAGTTCAATGGTAAACACTCCTTTTTTTGGATAAATACTTTCCTGTTGCACAAACTGATCATTTTCATCAGATTTCCAGACATGCACTATTTTATTTGCTAGACCTTTACGAATATTCACCTCAATATTTTCGGAATCTTTGGTACAAATAATCATACTCCAGTTTGAACTATTTTTTTCTTTTAGAGTAACACAGCTGCCCTTGTAGGTAGATGCATCAAACAATCCGCATCCTCCATCTAAATACTGCCAGCTATGTGGATCGGCAAATTGGGTGGTATGCGCCGTAGCCCAAATGGTTGGCCACACTTCGTAGTAACCACTCCAAGGGCTATTCGCTTTCATAGCGCCAGCTTTATCCCAAGTCACCGATTTGTAAATGGAACCTATGGGTGCCCAAATTAAGGTTTTGGTAATTTTATCGCGTATATAAAATTTGTTGTACAAACGAGCCAAGTTTAGTGCTCCTGCACCACCCCAATCTTTACCTGTCCAGCTCCAATCTTCACTAGCCCAAAGTGGTGTACCCGATGCCTTTGCTTTTTCTGTAGTTGGTCGTCCGCGGCCATCCACCATATCCTCGGTAAATTCGCGACCTGATACATAATGATATCCAACAGCTTCAATGACCTTATCAAACTCTGGATCTTTTTCTAATTCTTCGAATATTTGCCAATCGCCACTATTGTCGTCGGGTCCTTGAATTTTTACATCTTCATAACCTCTAGCGTTCATCATTGGACACAGATCGTTCACCAACCAATCGCGGTCCGTATCATTTTCATTTTCAGCGGCAGCTACCCAATCCAAATCCAGACCCCAATCGCGTTTTGCCACATCTAAGAATGACACAAAATACTCGGCCGACTCTTTGGTATAGATATTTGGTTTCAGATAAGCAGGAAAACTCCAGGGAAGGTATTCTAAAATCATATCCGCATTTCTGTCCTTGGCTTCTTTCATCAACCAAAATTCGTATCCCCTAGATACGGGATTCTTCAACTCCTCGCGAGTAATGGCATGCGATGGTTCTGAACCACATGTTGAGTTTTCTCCTCCACCCATTTCTACTTTAAGATGCTGAAAACCTGCTCCAAATTTAGGTTTGAATAGAATATCTAGAATTTGGCTACGATGAGGATCAGTATAATCGTACAACAAATCTGTGGAACCCCCAGCACTTACGCCACCAATACCTTCAAATGTTCTACCCTCATCATTGGCTTTTAAAGTGATTTTAACTACGCCATTTTTCTGATCAAAAACAGGAGGTTCAAAAGCTTTTTCAGGATTCTCAATTTCACCCATTTCGAACCAAGCCGGCTCGCTATGTTTTGCACCCCTATTGTTACCCCAAACAATAACCTTCCAATACACTTTTTGGCCTGAAGTTAAGGGCTCACCCAAATACACAAACGGACCCGTTTCTGATGTACTCGTTGGACCCGTATCCCAAATATCAGGATATTTGAGCTTTTCAATACTCGTGGCCATACAAATCCGATATCCTCCTTGCTCCGCACTTTTATTATCGCCTATAAATGTCCAACTAAAACTGGGCTTTGCACTTGTTATCCCAATGGGATTGGTTTTAAACTCACATTTTAAATCCTTCACTTCAATGGCCTGTGTCACCGAACACAAGCATAAAAATAATATTACAATTAATCTCATATCAAATTACTCTTAGTTAGACACTTAATTTATTCTACTTCGACTACATTAAAGACCTCGATTTCCTCAGGTTCTAGAAAGAACTTTGCACTTATAGGTGCAAAGCTAAGTGTAGTATAAAATTTCATATTAATACCTTTTTTATTACGCATCTATTCGTTATTCCCTACTACAAAAATCGATTTCACAGGAGGAAGTTTAATTTCCACTTTGGTATAAACTTTTGTATTGATAATAACTTCTTCTCTCCTTGTTTCTTCTATAATTTGCCCATTGTGCGGATTCCATTTTTCTGATTGCAACTTGCCACGTAGCAGCACAGTTGTTGAAATAGTTTCATCGCTCGAATTTGTAAATAAATAGATATGCTTCCCTTCTTTTATTTTATGGATATAATTTAGCTTTCCTAGATCCGTCTTTAATTCTGGATTGTCAGCAAAAATAACATCAGGATAGGGTTGATATTCCTTTAAAATACGCCCTATTTTTTCCATATCTGCTCGACGAATAAAAATAGAACGTCCACCCTGTGAATTGCTATTGCTTTGCTCAGCATACTTCTCCTGTTTTGTCGGATCTACTCCAAAAATAGCCCTTACTAGTGCTATAACTTCAGCATCTTTACCAAGTTCTATTGCCTTGTACGGCAACTGAGTAGTCGCTACAATAGCTCCTCCGTCATCATAAAAAGTCTTTAGTTTTTGAAGTGTTTTTAAGGAGATGACATTACTCCCTGTTAACATCATAACACTGTATTCCTGAAAGTTATCCGAATTATTCAACTTTACTTTACCATTAGCAACACTATATTTATCTTCTATAAAAAACTCAGGATGTACAAAGGTGAAATCGCGACGAATATCATTCGTCAGCCAACCACTGATAGTTTGATAATCTGTTTCAGGAGATACATAAAAACCTTGTCTTATATTATCTGGATTATCGAAACAGAACCAACCTGCCAATCCTTCAAATGGATACATTACGCCAATTTCACTTACACGGCGTCCCCCTCTCAGTAACATACTACTTCGCCCAACATAATTAGAGTAGGCAGGTAATGCATCTGCTAATTTCTCGCTGTATGGAGACACTAATGGCGAAATGTAAACTTTTTTAGGATTGTACCACATGCCATGAGGGATAACCATATTTACCCCACGAGCAAATAAATCCATCATAGCCCTATACATCATCAAAGAATCGAAAGAATGTTCCTTATAAGCACCATAAATCTCAGTAGCCACCATAGGGCGGTCGTAATAGTCGGCAGCAGAGCTAATCAATTTATGCCCATCTTGCCCAAATTGATATCGAATAATGGCATCGGTTAGCGGAATTTGAGTATAGCGGTAAAACTTAAAAATATCCGCATTCATATCAATGGGTGTCGGGTCGTAATTACCCGGAGGATGTCCAGTACTATTCAGTCCATTAGCCTCGTTCCACTGCCCCACCAATTTAGGAAATCCTTCGGCCAGTAATTCAGCACGTGTATTAAAAAAAGCATTTCGAATAGCTTCTGTATCTGATCCAATGTTATACCACAAAGCAGGATAATACGGGCGTGGATCAAAACCGTTTAATTCTTCAAACTTTTCATTGAAACGCCCCGTCCAATTGCGTGGATGCCTCCAAAAACCAACATCATCGAAAAAAGTAGTTTTTATGGTGTTTCCAAAATACTGCCCAAATCGCTCTTTGTACTTTTCGTAGGTTTCATTGATCATATGACGCACTGCCACAGTATCCATAAAATCCATACACAAATATTTTTTATGGAAAGAATCCTTCATCAAAGGAAACAGCATTATGCTCCAATTACCACTCGGAACTTGCCATTCTATAATTCCATTTTTAACAAACGAACTGATTTCTATGTGTTCTTTGGTTTGCTGGTTGATTGCCACTGCCGCCATGAGCTGAACACCCGGAATGCTGTCGGTAAAAAGCGCAGGGCCTTTCAGAACATGTTCAATTTTATCTAAACGTTTCATGGTGTGGTCAGGATATTTTTCTTGCATTTTTCCACCAGCCATTCCACTTGGAAAATCATTATCGTCGTAGAGTATGATTTCCATATCTAATTCCTCCGCTATGTCAATCATATCCTGATAACGTTCAAAATATTTATCCGAAAGGAATTTTGGAGAAGTACCTGGGCGTGTAGGGCTTTTTTCGGCCAAGGGTAACAAACTGACCCCTGAAAACCCAGCATCCTTTGCATCTTTCATCTGCTTGCGGATACCTTCCGTGGTTAATTCCCCATTAATATGCCAAAAAGGCATGGGTTTAAATTCACCGGGAGGATTCTTAAAGTTTTTCTCCATCGATGACTTGCAACTATATACAGATATCGATAATAGTACAAGAAAAGTGATCTTATTAAAAAGTATATTTTTCATCTGTTTAAAATTTTTGTTTTAAGAAAGTGTGCCATATTTTTCTACACATTCAGGAACTCACATTAACTTCTTTAATCATCCACCTGTGAGTACTTTATGAATAATAGAGTTAATGGTCGTTTCATAGCTCCAATTATTTATCCGTTAAATCGATAATCCAGTACCAAATAATCTTCTTTTTAATAACCAAGGAAACTTCAGTACAGGTATTCCAAAATCACATCCTCATTTCTGGTTTGTTTGTTTTCATCAACCAAAACTAATAACCCATAGCCACAAACCTCTTTAACTCCTATTCGATGGCTCAGAACCACCGGCTAAATTTCCACCACCTTGAAGACTACAATTTTCACAGGTCCCAACAAACCAGAAGGCAAAAGCTCAGAATGTTTATGCCAATGCTTAAAAGCTGCAAAAGTGCTTCGTTCAGTTGGTCGATCGGTATTATTTAAAAGCCAATCGGGCCATTGCTTCACACTGGGTCCTTTTCGCTTGTGATCCAATTCCAATCGTTCATCTCCTATCAAACGGTTTGGCCATAGGTTAGTAATTCTCACTTCAAGGGTATTTGTTCCTGCTTGCACATAATCATCAATATTAAGCCTGAAAGGAGCTTTCCATACTATACCCAAAGGCTTTCCATTAACAAATACTTCGGCTATTTCCTTCACGCTGCCCAAATCTAATTGTAACGAAATATCCTCTTTAAGAAATTTAGAAGAAAGCTCAAACTGCTTTTTATAAGTGGCTGTACCCGAAAAATAACGAATAGTATCATTGCTTGATGTTGACCACGAGCTTAATTGACTGAATATTACATCTAAAGACGCATCCTCTTTTGCAGGAAAACTCACGCTCCAACCCCCAATTAACTCTATAGGTTTAGGAACTGATTTCACCCTTATGGTTTTGCTTTTACCAGCTGAGTTACAATAGGTCATTTCCCCTGAAAAAGGTGTTAACCAAGAATCGATACCATCCTTATGAATCAATTTTGGTTCTAATATTTCCTGCGTCAATTTCAAAGTCCCTCCATTGGGAATATGTGCATATTTCTCCACCCCATTAGTCGAGTACACAAGGCGCAATGCTTTCTTTGTTCTAATATCTTTTCCTTCGGCAAAACTGTCGTTTACTTGAATTTCATAAACTCCTGACTCCAACATCGATTTTACTTTTTCAGTAACATCATAAACTGGATTGTTTGGTGGAATTCCATCTACCCCACGTTCAAATTTACCAAAAACAGCTTTCCGAATTTCAAGTACTCCTTTATCAGAAGCAGCAATCTCCAGCCATTCTTTCTCCATGGCATTCTTTTCCAAAAGGACACCATCAATTTTATATTCTATGCGTAATTCCTTGTGGTAGCCTGGTGCTGGGTCCCCATCGCAAAGGCTTCGGGTGGCTTGAATATTCAGACTGTTATTTTGAACTTTATTTTTGATCACTTCTGTTATATCCACCAAACCGCTAGGCAAGAATGTACCGTATTCAGCTTTTATAATTTCTAAATTGGGCAATGGTATTGCTGCCGACTTCTGTAGTTTCTGGGTTCTACTTACAATGTGTTTCTCTGAAGAGACAGGATTTCTGAACAAAACAAAAACAGAGCTTTCAGAAGCAAAAGGAATACTTACGGTGGTAGTTCCATCTCCATTATTCTGCCATACGCTAGCTATAGTTATTTCTCCTGTTTCGGCATTCCATAGTTCGGGCTGTAAACCTGACACGCGAAAACGACACTCTAGCTCACGACTCTCATTGCGTGAGTTGACCACAAAATAAATGTCAGCATCCTCGGTCCTACGGTGGATAAAATCAATAGCATCGCTACTTCCATTTTCTATTGAAAAATCGGGAAGCAATGTGCCATTTTTTAGCACATCTGTAATGGTATTTTCTTTAATGGTGCCTTTACTCCATAATTGATCGGCTAATTGCGCCACTTTATCATCACAATATGGATAATGATTAAGGCTTGGTGATTTTTGTGGCTTTGATGCTAGTATTGTAGCTCCTCCATAGGCCAACTCGTTTATTATTTTAAGTGTCTGAGGTGTCATCCAAGATGTTGAAGGAAGTACGAGAGCTTGGTACTTGTCACCTAAAGGAGTACAGACCAATCCTTCGTTGACTGTTAATTCGCTGATTTTATTTGAACCTATCAGGTCATAGTCATAACCTAAAGCTTTAATTTCAGGTATCAACAAGGCATCGTTGGGCGATGCTTCACCTGTAAACACCAATACATCGGCTACGGATGTACCTTGCTGTAACAAGTACTGACCACGAGCTACATAATCAACAAAGGGTTTGCTTTGATTCCACCAGGTATTCAGGCGATTAAAGTCAATACCAAAAGGCCCTAAGGTTAAACCTGGCGCCACATCCCAAGGTTGATGCACATAACAGTGAAATACAAAACGGTTGATGCCTTGTGCCCAAGCCAAATCACCCATCGCTTTTAATGCACCTGGATGTTGCTGCCAGCCACCCATATCAGTAAAAGCCTCTGCTTCAGCAATGGAACTACCATTTAACTTAGCAATGGAAGCTACAAACTTTGGTGAATCGAAAAAGGCTAGATGTCCGCTCCAAAACTCCGATAAGACGGCATCTGCTGTAGCACCCACTTGCATATTATCAAAAGGTCCCCAATAAGGCTCTGTTGAGAACTGCATGCCGTGTTGATGACATAACTCGCCAAAATAACCATAATAATGTTCAGCCATTAAATCACCAATGCTACGACGAAAATCCCATAAAAAACGTTCAGTTTCTTCTCCGCTCTCTACATAATAACCTGCTAAGGCTGGCAAAAACGACACACAATCATAAGCACGAAGCCTCTTGAACTCACTAGCAAAACCGGGTGTCCAGTTTGTAGTCCCCACCTCATAACTATCAATATGGCATCGTTTAACTACTGAACCAATGAGCGTATCGAGTTTATTCACGATAGGCATGATAGCTCCTTGCCAATATACATCCACAGCCTCGCAACTCATCTTGTCACATTCCAAACCTTGTCCGCCATTAGGTGCCGCAATATTTTTTTTACCCGTTGGTGTATGTCCAAGTCGTAGAATCACCCATTCTCCTTCAGGTACATTCCACTCTAAGTAGCCATCACTAGTCAACTTTGATGTTAAATCAATAATGTTTGATTTTTTTACGACTGCTGAAGCAGGTACATTTTTATCATCAGGACCTAAATGATTACGCACTTTGCCCGATAGGCTTTTAAAATCCAGATCATTGATGCGTTCTTCGCTTTGTGGCTTTGGAAAGGCTAATACGGCAATGTCTTTATAGTAGCCTAGGTTTGTTTCTGGTTGTTCTAACTGACCTTTAAATTCCTGACCTCCTAGATATATAGTTTCTGAATACACAACTGTCTGCATCGCATATTCTGGCGTGACAACAGGACTACCTGATGATGACCAACCTGCTCCATTGTGGAAGCTCAATTCAAGTCCCAAACGCTGTGCCTCCAAGGCGGCAAAATTGAAAAGATCGAGCCATTCGGGACTCAAATAAGACACAAATCCTCGAGGTTGACCTAAACTAGCGTTGAAAATGAGAGCACCCTGAATACCTACGTCTTTCATCGCCTCCAAATCGGCAGTAATGCCAGTTTTAGTGACGTTTCCATTAATCCAAAACCACATTACACGAGCTCTTGCCGATGGTGGTGGATTCTGAAAATTCTGTTCTAAAGATGTGTTTCCAGCCTGTAGAATCGGCATAAACAAACATGATAGCAGAACTATTAGTGTAAATTTAGTTATTGATTGTCTCATTTTCAATTTAACTTTTTAATTTCCTGAAGGCACTTCAATTTTATATTCTCCGGTAGGTAATGATGCAACAAACTGTCCTTCACCACATTCAAGCCATTCAGTTTCCAACTCATTGCCCTGTGCATTCCATAGCTTAACTTGTGATATATTATTGATATTCAACATCACATGTGCTGTACTATTAAAAGGAATTCGAATTTCATAGATTTATCGCTGTAAAAGAGACCAGGACTAAACGGGTATTTACCTGTCATTAACGACGTACGTGACGAAGTACAAACGGGAATTTTAGAGATGGTATTCGTAAAACCAGAGCTTCATTCGCTAAATCGTCAATCTTAGGTATAATCACCTAGTCATTTCCTACAAAAATAAGGTCTTATGCTCTCCGTTGATCGATTAATACAAATACAACATTGTTTTTTAAACCTTCTTTTTTGATTCACAGGATACCATTAGAAGTAATCCTGCTAATAATAATAAGTTTCTCATTCTATTCTATATTATAATTTCTAATTCTTGCTATTTGATCGTTTCAATATGCACAGGTCCTATTAATCCTGACGATTGCAGGGCGCTTTCAGGCGTAATTTTATCAATGACTATCCAGGTATATTTTTCACTTTTTGGTCGCGATTTATCTCTAATTAATTGGTTGCGCCATAGGTTTACCACTTCAATTTCCAGTTCGTTCTCCCCTCTTTTTAGGGCATCAGTTATATTTAGTCGATAAGGCGCCATCCACACACCGCCAACATATTTATCGTTCAGCTTCACTTTAGCCATTACCGATACTTTTCCAAGGTTAAGGAATAAATCCTGATTTTGAGGAAGTGATTCAACATTGAAACTTGTAGTATAAAAAGCCGTTCCTGAATAATACTTTATTTGCTCATTGCTTGAATTTCTCCAATCTATTAACTCATTAAAAACAACTGGATCTTTAGGCGCAATATCTCTATTTACGAAATCAACCTTATAAGGCCCTTCAAGAGCACTCATCTTTTCATATTCAGAAAAATTGCTAGCATTTGCAGGTTTTACATCAACCTTCTTATCATCATTGGTAAATACCACAAACCAACTTTGAGCGGCTTCCATCTTTAAGGGTACTTTGATGCCTGTGGCGGTTATTTCATAATCGGTCAAAAACTTTATCTCACCGCTTACAGCATCCCACGATTGCGGTTTTAGCTTTTTATCTGCTCGGAAAACGGGAGATAGCTCAATGGTTTCATCACTCTGATTGCTTACAAAATAAATATCCATTCCGGGCATATTTCGGTGTATCCACAATACCGATGCATCGGCAGGAACATCCACATCTTTAGCCAGGTTTAAGTCAGCAAACACTTCCAGCAATTCGTAACCATCCATCACTTTTCCTTGACCATATTGCACAGCCATTTTGCCTTGATTATAAGTGCCATTCCATAACTTTTCGGCGATTTCTTTCACTTGCTCATCGCACGCAGGAAAATTCTGCAAGCTGGGTGATTCTTGTGGTTTTGGCCCTAGAATAATACCGCCCTGCTTTACTAACTCCTCTATCTTGGTTAACAATTCGGGACGCATGGTGGTGAAAGGGGGTAAAACCATCACTTTATACGACATGCCATCGGGGAGTACAAATCGGCCATCTTTAACCGACATGCGATTCATAATAACCTCAGCATTTATGTAATCATAGGAATATCCTTTGGGTATTTCGGGCACTCGCCCACCCGTCATAATTGGGGCATCTTCGCCAATAAAATAACACACATCGGCCACATATTTTCCTTGCTGTAACAGGTGTTGGCAACGACGTAGGTAGTCGAAATAGGTATCAGCCTGACTAAACCAGGTGTTGTGTCGGTTAAACTCGGTACCAAACCAAGCATTCATGCCGGGTTTGCGCTTATCGTCGGGTTGCTGAATATACAAATGCAATACAAAATGGTTAATCCCCTCGGTTAAGGCCCAGTCGCCACGTTTCTTGAGCATAGCAGGGTGCCTGAGGTAAGCTTTACGCGAAGAGGTAAAAGCTTCGGCAGAAGTAAGTGGTTTACCATAAGTATGCGAGGTTGAAGAAGAGGCTTTACATTCGATATTTCCTAATGTACCTTCGTTCCAAAACTCACCGGCTATCAAGTCCGACTGTCCACCATACATCATAAACTCACCCGGGAAACCCCAATGGCCGTAGTTTTCTAACCATACTTTTAGATTATGCTTGTTGCCTGCTTTTCGTAGGCCTCCCACATATTCGTAAGCTACATCATCTGCAATTGCTCGACGCAAATCCCAAAGAAAACGTTCAGACTCCTCAACACTACCCACTATTCTACCTGAAAGCACAGGTAAGTACTTCACTGGATCATATCCATATTTCTCTTTGAATTTAATCTCGTAAGCATCAGTCCAATTTTGGGAGCCTTGTTCGTAACTATCAGCCACCACGTATTTGAATGCCGATTTGCTTTCTTCTGGAATCCGTTTTAAAAGCTCCCCAACAAAATTGTCGAAGTGGTACTGTGCCAATGCACTGTTCATTTTATCAATCTCGTAACCCACACCTTGTGGTGCTGCCGGAGCATTTTTAGTGCCCGTTGGCGACATGCCCATTCTCATAATTGTCCACTCCCCTGCAGGTGCATCCCATTTTAGCACACCATTTTCATCCAAACTGTTGCTAAGATCAATGACCTCATCAGGATTTAAACACAAGCTCTTGTCTTTAAGTGCTTCCTGTTGGCTAAATATGTAGGTATCCCAATTGGGTTTAGGTGTAGAATGCATCTTTCCCAGTTGTTTCTCAATGTATTTATCCAACACTGGTGCTTCAGAAATATTGATTTCAGCAAAACCATATCCCTTTTGCTTGGTTCTGAAATTGGTGCATTTCAATTTAAACTGTTGTGCCTTAACATCGGGTAAGATAGTAGCAAAATCGCCTGTCTCAATTGATGCCACATTAGGCGTGATGCGAAAACGATCAAAATGAAATTCCTTAATGATAGTCTCTTTTCTATCGACCACTGTGATTAAAGTCATATTACATTTAAAAGCCCTGCTTGGTATTATTGATATAGAACGTGCCGTAATTGGCTCCGAAAGTTCAAAATTAATTTCCAAGGCCTCTCCTTTTCTTGGTTCAAAGCTTGTATCTGCTTCTTTATCACCGTCGGTCAAAACAGCTACATCAACATCATTCCAATTGGCACTTACTTTTGTGGGAATAAACTGAGTACTTCTTTCTTCAACTTCCGATGTTTTGAAAGCAAAAGTATGAGTATCTTGAAATTTACCCTTTGGCTTATCTAGCTGTACGCTAAGCATTTTACCTCCCAAAACTTTCGTTTCACTATAAGTAAGATAGCGCATGGCTTTGGTATAATCTACCCAAGGGCCACCACTTTGGCTCCATCCTGGGCAATTGAATACGCCAATATCTATGCCAATACGCTTGCCTTCAACCACAGCATGAACCATATGCGACCACCAATTCTCACTTAACATGGGCACTTTCCCATCCTTGTGTGCTGGATTTATATTTCCTATCAAAGCACCACCAATACCTGCCTTTTTCATGGCTAACAAATCTTTGGTAATGCCCTCTTTCGAAATATCATCATTAATCCAATACCAATAGCACCAAATATTATTGCTATCAGTTGGAGTGATAAAATTAGATTTTATCTGCTTAAAGTTTTGGTGGCTAATTTGGTTCATTTTGTTACAAGAACTCATTATAATAAGCATTAATAAAACACCTAAATAACCAATTAGCTTTGTTTGGAATTTCACGAGAATATAATTTAGTTATACAATTGTTTTTCAATTAAAATATGAGCTTCGTATTATAAATTATTTATAAATGGCACTTATTTTCCAGTTTCCTGATTGAACACTAAATTTTAGATAGCCTAAACACTCTCCTTCGTATTCAATATCCTTTATACTCTCTTTTAACTTGCCCTTTTTCCAAACTAGCTGCCCGTTTACCAACACCTCTGCAATTTCCTTTCCTTGCTTAGGAAGACCTACAATAGCGGTTGTATTTTCGGGAGAATTTAAATCAAGTTTATATAAGGCACCTTTAGCTTCAATGGCTATATTCACATTTCCTTTTACGGTTGGAATGGTTTTCTTTAACGATGTAAAATGAAGTATTTTTGGCATGATTTTATACTCGCTCCAAGCTTCTTTGGTTGGCTCTACACCGGCAACATATTTAGAGAAGATGGTGTTTGATCCGTTCCATGCGTGGTTGTAACTTCCGCCTTTTGGGAACATCTCGTATAAAGTAGATATTTCTTTTTTATCTACCTGACTTTGGTACTGATCCTTCATTCTTGCAAGAGAACTTTTAGGTCGTCCGGCTATAAACATGGCCTCTTCAACCATCCATTCGAAATGCGGACTAGAAAAGCGATTGGGAATTAGGACATTATCCACAACCTGATCGTAGTATGCTGGATTGGCTATGCCCGATACGATGGCAATAGCATTGGCTCTATCGTCCTTAAATTTTTCTGCATCGCTACTGTAAAAACCATCTTTCCAATAGGCTTTATCATAAGCTCCTTTCATAGATTCCATTCGCTTGGTATACCATGCTATGTGCTCTTTATTATCCAATACTTCGGCCATTTTTTGTGCTTCTTTTAGTGCCATATAATAAAATGCCATTTGAATGGGTTGCTTGTCAATGGTGTTTTTCACTCCCCAGTCTGACCAATCCCAAGAATCCGGGCTTTTGCCTTTACGGTACTCAGGCAGACCATTTTCAAGCATTGGGAATAAATCTAAGTAACCAAATACATAAGGATAAGCCTTTTCAAGCGTCTCTATATCGCCTGTATGCATGTAGTAAGGCCAAACGCATTGTGCAATAAATTGCAAGCTTTGCGATACCAGTTCACGCACTCTAAGTGGTCCAAGCGCACCAAGAACACCATCTTGACTAAACGCCGTAGTTTGCAGGATAGCCTTTTTTAGAAGCTGACGGCCTGCATTGTCCATTGAGTAGAAAAGGTAGCCCGTTTGATCGGCCACATCGCCAATCCACAAGGCACGTTCTCTGTCGGGACAATCCATAAAATTATCGCGTGCACATACAAACAAGGTGTTGTTACCCATCCACCACAAACGGTTATAGAATGGGTCGTCCACCTCAAATTCACCTACCATTTCTCCTACACTCATCCAACGGTATTTCAGTGCCTTAACTTTCACTCCCTCCGGAATAGTATACCTTACTTCATGTCCATTCATCCACGAAAAGCTTTCGAATGATTGCTCCCCTTCTTTAGTAATGTAAGTCGCATGAATTTTGTTTAAACGATTATCTGTAGTTATAAAAATGGTATCACCAGCTTTTGCTTCAATTTCTAAATATGGTGTAATCTGCTTATTGAAAGGTAGTTTACACTTAACGACTTCCCCTTTACTAGTGTATGGTAATTTTAAGTCATTATGGTTGGCATAATCCTGCAAGCCATGATTAATTAAATGTGGAACAATATTAGGTTCTAAGTTGTACCAAGGAGCAGTTCCAGCGGCACCTTTTTCTATCGCAGATGGCCATGCTGCATCAAAGAAATTAGTGGTGTACCACGCTTTATCCGACCAATCGCCTATAGCTTTTTGCGCATCATATTTAACGCTAAACTGAACCATCGCTTTACTTGCCGGCTCAATGGTATTATCGTAGGCTGGGTGTTGTATAGCTTTCCAAGTGAAGTCTGAAACTATTAGCTGATTTCCTATTTTTGCAGAAAATAACAAACCTCCTTTTCTGCTATCAATATGGGTGCCTTTATGTGTTTCGCGCCCCCAGTACCAAACCAAAATTGCGATGGTGTTTTCCCCTTTTCTCAAGTGGCGTTGAATGTCTACTGTTTCGTACCAAGAGTTGGCTGGGGTAACTTTATTTTTTCTATCCCAATCTCCTGCTTGACTTGGGCCTCGAGACAAACCTCCTTCGAAAAGAACCAAAGAACCATTCACCCACAACCAAAATTTACTATCTACAGAAATAAGTGCCTCCACCTGATCGGGCACTTCATCTAATGTTATTGTTTTTCTAAAACTCATCCATGTATTGGATGGTCCATCTTCTTGTTGCCAAATCCACTGTGCATTTCCCCAATCTGCAGCATTTACAAATTGGGTCGTAAAAATGATGAATGAAACTAATAGTATTTTTTTCATATGTTATTTTTTTTTAGTGATTTGCAGGGCTTGCCTATTATTCATTGTCTTGTGTGAAGATTATTTGTATCGGCTCGTTTTTAGGTTGATAAACTTTCAATAATTCTTTTCTCTAATAATTTGAACTGGCCCAATTAATCCGGAGGGAAGTAGTTGAGTTGCTTTTGTAAATTTTCGAATATTGGTTTGCGTATACCTTTCTTTTTCTAGTAAAAACTCATCGCCAATAAGACGGTTTGGCCATAGGTTGACTACATCAATTTCCAGCTTATTGCCTTTTGCTTTTAGGTGTGAAGTAATATTTATTCTGAACGGTTTTGACCAAAGAACACCTAAATCAACGCCATTTAATTTGACCTGTGCCAATTCGTGTACTTTACCTAAATCAAGATATAGTTCATTGTGCTTTTTCGAGGCTTTAAAATCGAAGGTTTTGAGATAAGTAGCTTTTCCCGAATAGTATTTTATGCCCTTATCATTGTGTTTCGACCAATCGCTAAGCTTATCAAAAACCACCGTTTCGGGGCCTCCCCATTTTTCATCAAAACGGACGTCCCAGTCACCTTCTATTTGCTGTACCGTTTTGTATGTTGGCCAATTTGAAGCCAAATTTTGCACAGAAATCACATCTTTAAAAACAACGAAATAGGAAGCACATGGTCCAAATTCCATCGGAATAATGGTGCGTCCATTGACGACTTTAAAGTTGGAAAGAATGCGCGTTTCTCCTGTTACAGGATTCCATAACTCTGGCTGTTTGCCACTTACCCTAAAGGTACATTTCACCTTCTCAACTGGCTGCCATCGACTAGTGACGTAATAAATATCAGCATCTTCTGTTTGTCGATGAATAAAATCAACCACGCCCACATCGCTTAAACCTTTGCATTCAAAATCGGGAAGTATATTATTCTCTTGCAACACCTCACGTATGCTACGGTTCCATATTACTTGTCCTTTCCCGATGCTGTTTACGCCAATCTCTGGATTACCCCAAATGCGATCAATCAGCTTTTGATATTCAACAGCATCATCTGTTTTGCTCAGCATTGGGGTTTCAATTTTCCCCACCACAGTAGCGCCTTGTTCTACTAAAGCAGCTATCTTTTGCAGTGCTTTAAGTGACACCGGCGTTTTATTCTCAATCACCAATACCATATAATTCATACCATCTGGCATAACTAGCTTTCCGTTTTTCACGCCAACTCTAGTCAATAACACTTCCTCATTACATTTGTCGTAATCGTAGCCTGTGCCCAAATCCGCTGAAGGGTTTTTCATACCATCGGCCCATTCGAAAGCATCGCCCCCCGAGCGCAAACCGTGACCATTATAAAATAGCACATCGGCAGTAAACAAGCCTTGTTGAAGCATATACGAACAGCGTGACAGGTAATTGACAAAAGGTGCACTTTGATTCCACCACGTATTGGTACGGTCGAAATGTGTACCAGCACTGTGCGTCATTCCGGGTACTTCTGTCACTGATGGACGATGGGTAAAGGTGTGAAAGCAAATCCAATTGAGACCATCACAAAAAGCCTGATCGGCAGCTGCTTTCATCATAAAAGGTGACACCTCCCAATTGGGTCCCACTGAGGTAAATGATTCGGCAAAGACCTGCTTGATACCATAGGTATGTGCCGAAGTAGCGGCCTCGCGTACTAAGAAACGACCACTAGGTT
The DNA here is from genome assembly GCF_947489045.1 of Saccharicrinis aurantiacus. Lineage (NCBI taxonomy): Bacteria > Pseudomonadati > Bacteroidota > Bacteroidia > Marinilabiliales > Marinilabiliaceae > Saccharicrinis > Saccharicrinis aurantiacus. The sequence goes on along the minus strand of NZ_CANLCN010000001.1, from coordinate 505,643 downwards.
GTTCGCGGTGAGGCGAAGGCATCCAAAACTCGCCCATAGCCACATCGCAGCGGCCCACACATTTCTTAAGATCGGCCTGGTACTGGTGCGGGCCTGCTGCCTCAGCATAAGAATGTAGTCCGTGTTCGTGCGCCACTTCCTGTTGTCTTCCATAGTGATTTTCAGAAATCAAGTCACTGATGGTTAATTGAAAATCATTTATGAAATGCTTTGTCCGCTCCTCAGAATCAATATTGACAACAATAAGAGCAGGCAAGTGTTTTATAATGTCATAGCCACGGCGCTCTTTAAATTCTTGGGCGAAGTGTTTGGTCCAATTAGGATCGCCTGCTTCCCAACTGTCGCACTCTACGTACTTAAAGGCGACACGTTCCTCATCACTCATCTCGCTAAGCAATAAGCCCGCAGTATTTTTCCAATGCAAGTCGAACACTTCTTTGCTCAGGTGATCAATATAAAAAACACCGTTGAGATTACGCCCTGTAGGACGATAACCAAAACGGATAATGCGCCACTGGCCTTGAGGAGCCTCCCATTTCAGATGACCTTTTTCATCCAATTTATCGGAAATATCAAGTACCTCGTTTAGTTGCAAACTTCCCTTTGCAGGAATGGCCAAGACTGCCACATCGGTATAATAGGCATTTTGAGCGTCCTTGACGCGTTGATCTTCACGCTGTCTTTTGGTTTGAACTGGCGTACTAGGCCTCTCTAAGGCTTGTGCAATCTGCTGACCACCTTCTACAACGATTTCACCCCACACCAACTCCTGCTGACCATGATCAGGTGTCACCCAAGGGGCCGCACAACCAGCAGGGCCAATGAATACGCCAAAATCAAGTCCTAGACGCCCTGCTTCTTTCGAAGCAAAACGCACCATATCGCGCCAAGGCTTAGACCACATTTCCATCTTCTCTTCAGGCTGAGAGAGGCGTGCCCCTTTATACTCATCTGTCAGTTCGTACCTAATTTCGGTGCTATCTATAATGGTTTTATTTTTCCACTTACGTGGACCAAAAGGACCTACACCACCATCCAAGACCATACAGCCCGAAAGGCCTTTGGCTTTCATTTCTTCAAGATCGAGCGTAATGGCTTCTTTCGAGGTAGGTGTTTGAAGCCACCACCACCATGCTTGCGGTCTGACCTCGTGGGGTGGGGTTTTGAAGTTTTGGCTTAGCTCAGGTGCTATTTTTTGAGCCAAACTCAACATAGAAACAAGTAATAGTATGCTTGTTTTCAATAATACTCTTCTCATTCGTATATTTTTTTCGGAGATTGAACAACACCATTACCGTTTTTAAAGCTCCAATAGTCAATACAGTTCTTCTTCTTGTCCAATACGTAGTTCCATTTTTTCAGATAGAAGTCACGTGATTTAAAGTCGTCACCGATGGACTTAAGCGCCTGGTTCAATTTTGTATCTAGTGATTGTTGGAGACTTGCAAAATCAGGATTTCCAACTAGGTTATCCATCTGGTAAGGATCTTTTACGTTATCAAAAAGCTTACTTGGCCCCTCTAAAGTACATTCGTAGGTGTATTGCTTGGTGCGGATAAGGCGATATTCTGCATCCTTTGAATTACCCGAAAAAGGACTTACATTCATTACCAAAGCAGTACGATCAGCATTGGGATCAGGGTTTTGCATCAGTTCTGAGATGTCTTCTCCCTCTATCGTTTGGGGAATATCAAGATTAGCCAACCCTAACAATGAAGGCAAAATATCAGGTGTATTAATGGGTGCATTGACTACCGCCCCCTTGTTCTCTCCAATAGCAGGATAGCTAATAAGGAAAGGCACTTTGATGGATTCATCCCAACCCAATTGTTTCTTAAAAGGTCTTTCGTCATGAGAGCCCATCATTTCTCCGTGATCAGAGGTAAAAACAAAAATGGTGTTTTCCATTAGTTCTAATTCTTTCATTTTATCCAAAATATATCCAATGGCTTTGTCTGTAGCTGTGCAGTGCCCATAATAGCCCTGTAATTCTTTGCGTGTTTTTTTCTCCAATCTCGGGGGCACATTAGGCGACAGAATCAAATCCTCTTGGGGGTACATCGCCATCATATCCTTTGGAGCAGAATGGTGAGGAAAGTGTGGTGTTCCTATAGAGATAAAGAGTAAAAAAGGCTTATCACTAGCCTTTCTCTTAGTCATATAATCATTGGCCGCATTCGCAATGGCATAAGGCGAGTAGCCTTTGTAGTATTTCACATCAAGATCATCATTCTCGAAATAGGGTTCATTGTTATAATCATGAGAACATTCGTTACCCATCCAAAAGTCGAAACCCTGGCGTCTTTCTGGCGTCACGTTATTCAATCGTCCGTGACCATCAAGGTGCCACTTGCCACCAATATGTGCGGTACTATACCCTTCTGCTTTAAATATCTCAGCCATACAGAGCTCTTCGCTAGGCAAGTAAAGATCGTTTAGAATCATCCCTGTACTTGTAGGGTAACGACCTGTCATCAGTGCAGCACGATGTGGTGTACACACAGGCGCTACTGATACAGCATTCGCAAAGTTCACAGCCTCTTTCGAGAATTCATCCAAGCGAGGAGTTTTTACATTAGGATCACCAGCATAGCCGAAGGCCTGAGCTCGCCATTGGTCTGTAAGAATATAAACTATGTTGGGCTTACCTGATTGGATTTTGTTATTTGAATTGCATGACATCAATACAAAAGTCAGTACAACGATTAGCAATTTTTTCATAATTAGATCTAGATATTGATTATTAAACATATAGTCTACTTAAAACTAATACTATTATCTCCCTCTACGAGTTCTATGGTTTGATCTCTCCAATAGAAAGTACCACTCAGGTATTTAGGCAAAATGACTATGCCTTTAATACCGTTCTTTCCCTTTTTCTTTAATTCGAAATAAATTTCATCATCTCTTAAAGGCATTTTTCCTTCGATAAAACTGAGTTCGCCGAGCGATGGGCGCATTTTAAATCTTCTAAACCCTGTTTCTGTTGGTGTAATTCCAGCTATAGAAGCATAGTAATAATATAAAGGCGAGGCACTCCATGCGTGACAATCGGAACGTGAAGGATCAAACTTTTCGGGAAAAGTTGTGAAGCCACTATCAATTAAATCGTTTAATACACTTAATCCAGAAAAGTATAAATCGCCTAAACCTGTTTGCTTTAGTGCTGCTACTTTGTAAAAATCAAAATAGTAAGAAGACTGTGCGATCTCTTTGTTGTTAACTACTCGTTGCATCAACTCTTTTTGCTTATCAGCATCAAACGAGTTACTAAGCACGGCTAATATATTGGCGTGTTGGCTAAACTCACCTTTATCTGGTGTATCGGCTAACAATTGCTTTTCGTTATCCCAGCAATTATCAATGATCGATTGCTGAGTAACATCTGCTTTTTGTGCCCATTTTTGCTTTAGTCCCGACATACCGTAAGCCTCAAATATGTCCATCGCTTTTTGTATGGTATACACATATTGCATCCCAATAACAGATGAATATTTTTTGTCCTTATTTAATGGTGGATATCCAGTCTTCCACTGGTCAACCCAATCAACAAAAAGCCAGCTTTCCAATTGACCAAGCATACCATTATCCTCAACACGCTCATCGTACCAATTAAGAATGTCAAGCATGGTAGGAATCATCTTTTCGATGAACGCTTGATCGTTGCAATGCATCATATAGTCATGCACCATAGTAATCCATACCAATGAAAACGGAGCTATTATTTGCTGTTGACTGCTAGGGTAACGCGACTGCGTAAGACCAAATGGCAACTGCGAGTCGTAATAATCCTGAATCGCATCTTTCCAAAGTACAGTATCGCCAGAGGCATAAGCCGTATTGAGTCCTTGTATGCGGGTATCGCCCGTATATTGCAGTTGCTCATAGTAAGGACAATCAAAAAAGACCTCACCTGCACACAAACGCTGCGTGCGCCAAGCCACCTCAAATATATCGCTCAAACGAGGGTTGTCACATTTAAAATTGGCTTTCAAATCCAATGGATAAGCCGTAAACTCACTGTTAAACGCATTTAATACCAAAGGCTCATCGGCTGTTTTTATTTCTAGTTCTATATAACGAAAACAACGCCACCATAAGGATTCAAAGAGACGATCATCACCACCATCGGGGATTATGATGTCAGAATTACCCCACATTACTTTTCCTTCCACCTCATCGCGGTTGCCTTTATCAAAAGTAGGTTTACCGTCCTTGGGGATAAAAAGACTCTCGGCATAGGTAATTTTGATGTTACTTTTGGCTCCTTTGCAGTACTCCAATTGCGGATAAGCATTGGTAAGGTGCCCTTGATCAAGTAATATTTTAACGGTACTATTTTCAGGTATTTCAACAGGAGCATCTCCCGTGATTAAGCCTTCTACATTATCAATTCCGTCCGCCTTTCGAACCTCGGCAAAACTTTGAATTTTGGCTTCCATCATAGCTATAGAGCGCGGATGCAATACACGCCCATCGGTTTTCCCTGTAACGGAATAGTATTTTGTGGGCATCCCTTTTTTACCAGCTTTAGCCTGCTTCCAATCAACTTCTTTGTCTGATATTTTCCAACTCCAAGGGTGTAATTCTCCGGTGAACTTTTCGCCGGGCCCTGCCACATAAAAGCGTCTGAGGTGTTTTATCTTATAAAAAGAATAGGCCTCATCAATAGCAACACGCCAGGTTTTATCGGTATTAATTTCTTTTTCTTGTTCAGTATTTCCCTGAATGATTAAACCTGTGATATAACTCATTTGCGCAGTAGGTTTTAAGTCGGCCATATTCCACACTTTGGCAGCAATATGATTCTCCCCTACTTTAAGATAAGAAGCGATATCTATGGTTGCAAATTGCCAGCGGTTAAGATCGCTACGCGCTGGTCCACGCGCCACCACAATTCCATTAATGTACAACACATATCTGTTATCCGCCGAAATATTGATTACATACTCTTGCGGTACAGCTTCAAACGAAAGAACTTTCTTAAACAAATAAACACCAACTTCATCACCTGTAATATTTGGGTGCGTAATCCATTGGGATTGCCATTCTTCACTTAGCCATTGGCTATCTGGTTCAATATTCTCTTGTGCAAAAGTGTTTATAACTAACAACTGAGAAAGTAATGCGATTACTATAATTCTTTTCATCTGTTTAAATTTATTTTCATCAGTCAGATAAGTGGTTTCATGTGATTATAATTGGTATTCAATTGTCACATGGAACTCGCCAAATTAGTCATCATCGTGTGTGAGAAATAATCTATCATGGCTCGTTTCATATTATTTGACTTTAACTATTTCTATTTCCCTAGGCGCCTTTATATCTGATTTTACATTTCCCTCACTGTCCTTTGTGTGTTTAATATGAATCAATCCATAAGGAGTGGGATAAATTCCCTCTACCCATTGCAAATCACCTAAGTGAGGTTCAATTCTTATTTTCTTACATCCTGGAGCTTCGATATTCACACCAAGTACATATTGCGATAACCAAGCTGTTGGGCCGGATGCCCAGCCATGACAAAAGCTATGACGTAAACCCTTGTAACAATATTTACCATAGGATTTATGCACATCCACTTTATCATCAGGAACAATCTCGTCAATGCGTCCGGCATTTTTCATCCAATCAATATCAAAATCTTCCCAAAACGAGGTTGCTCCCAAATCCAACATTCCACCCCAATACTCCCTAATGACATCAATTGCACCTTGATGGTTACCACCCATGGCCATTGCATTTAGCACATAATACCCATAGAATGTAGAAATGTCTTTAACACCATCTTTTGCAAGTAAATCATCATTGACCACTATAGGATCAAGCATACCTGCCATAGCCAATAATGCTCCCGGTGATTTTCTTTTCGTAAACTCATGTTTATAGCTTTTAACTTTTTCAGCAACCTTTTTATAATGTTCGGCTTTCGTTTCATCATTAAATGCTAATGCCATGTCAACCCCAGCATCAAACGACATGGCTAATAATGCCTGCATCCCTTTTCTTACTTCTACCTGATCTCCTCTGGTAGGCCAATCCAGGAAACACTCACCCTTAAAGGTCTCTTCACCTGCATTATCCATATTTTCTTCCAATAGTTCCAATAAGCCATATATGTACTCTTTGCTTTTTTCAAGATATGCTAAATTTCCAGTGTTCATATACCATTGGTGATGAATAAGAAGCCACCACATGGAATATGAGTGAAATTTACCATTCATCCAACCGGGAAGCGGAGTTATTTCCTCCATTAAATCCAAGGATTTTGTTACTACCTCATTGGCTCCAAAAGCAGCAAGAATGGTCATTACTTCAGGATGCATATCACCTACCCATACTAAACGATCGCGTTTAATGCCATCCCATAAATACTCTTGCATATTAAGGTGAACGGTATACGCGCCGGTTTGCCATATCTTATTTAAGCGTTCGTCATTTGATTTAAACGAACCCAAATAAGGAATATCGCGCATTACAGAAATGGCATTGATTTCCTTTAATTGTAAGACTCTATCTTTATCCAATAAATCGATACGTACAAAACGAAAACCAGTATTGCCAACTTCAATTTTACCACACCACGGTAATTGTAAATTCATATCTCTAACGGCGTGATCGTTTGTTGCACCATCTTCGCCAATGTTAGACATGGCTTCGGATACCGATTCGCCAAAACGAACACGAACATTAATTGGCTTTTTACCTCTAAACATGCCGGTAACAATCTCTAATCCGCCATGCATCTCTTTTCCAAAATCTAGTAAAATAGCGGCTGTACCCTCACTATTGTTAAGTTCTATCAGATCGTTCTTTTTTGTTGTGCTTTGATGTCTGCCTTTTTGTAGCAATCGTTGGATGCTTTTAACACTACCAGATTCCCACACTATTCTAGTTGCTGGAATGTAAGTGCGCTCAATTTTATATGAGTGCTCACTTCTTTCTGTTTTTGTAGATTGCGGGCGATTACAAGCTACTAAACTGGCTATTATCAATACTGTAATAAATATATTTTTCATATGTTTATATTCTCTTTCAATGGCCATATACTTAATTATAATTTCTTATTCATTTAGAGATTCAAACCCGCCTTTATCAATCTCATATTGGATTGAATCCTTCGTTTTTTTTAGTCAATATTTATAATCTCTAGAAACCATTCTTTGAGGAAGAACATTTTACTCTAAGGTAAAGCTGCTCTTAAGACGAATATCATCAGAGGCACCACCTACCATCAATGTAAATTCTCCGGGTTCTACAACACGCTTCATATCAATTCCAGTAAAGGACAAATCATCTTGTGGATTCAGGGTAAAATTGATTATCTTCTCTTCTCCTGACTTCAACCATACTTTTTCGAAACGGACCAATAACTGAGCCGGTCGAGTAACTGAAGCAACTTCATCTCTAAAATATATTTGTACAACTTCGGCACCATCCCTATTGCCCGTGTTTTTCACTTTTACAGAAAACTCTACTGGTGCGTTAACATCAAAATTTTCTTTCTTTAATTCTAAAGACGCGTATTCGAATGAAGTATAAGATAAGCCATGACCGAATGCATAAACTGGTTTATTAGGCAGTTCCCAATAACCTTTGTAAAATGAAGTGGCTTTCATTGAATAATAAAATGGGATTTGACCTGCCCCATGCAAGAAGCTAATAGGTAGTTTACCTGAAGGATTTACCTCTCCAAAAATAACTTTTGCTAATGCATCGCCATTTGTTTGCCCTAGATAAAATGTATTAAGTATCGCTGGTGCTTTTTCTGCTATTTCGGGAATAGCAAAAGGTCTACCTCCCATAAGAACTACAACAACTGGCTTACCTGTTTCTATAGCGGCCATAACTAGTTTTCTCTGATTGCCCAACAAATCTATTTCTGATCTATCACCTGCAATTCCTGGTCGGTAAAATGCTTCGCGAGCCGTTTTTTCATTACCTCCCACACACACAATAGCCACATCCGATTGTTCTACAGTTTTCAGTGCATCACTCATCGATTCTGCTTCTTCATCTTCAGTATATTCTTCTAATACATCCCAACCATCTACTTTTATTGTCTTCGCAATTTTACAACCTTCTGCATAATTAACCTTTACACCTTTACCTACATAGCTTGTTATTCCCTTCAGAATATTAACCACATTTTCATTATCAATAGTGTAGGTACCCATTTCGTTTGAAGCAGCCTTAGGGCCGATCACAGCAATTTCGTGAACACTATTAAGGTTGAGGGGAAGCAAGGATGCTTCATTTTTAAGTAAAACTATAGACTCTGTGGCCATTTTTTCAGCTACGGCAACATGGTCTTTATTCCCAACAAATTTTTCTACTCCTTCTATTTCTGTATAAGGATTTTCAAATAAGCCAAGCATAAACTTTAAACGTAGTATTCGTCTTACACTAGTATCTAGATATTTTTCTAAATCCTTATCGTTTTGAACCACCTCTTTTAAATACTTAAAAGCTGAAGATGAAGGGAGGTCAATATCCATACCTGCTTTTAGTCCAAGTTTTGCAGCCTCTTTAGGAGTTGTAGCAATATGATGAAATTCTTCTAGGCGTTTTATATCATTGTAATCAGAAACAACAATACCCTTGAAACCCCACTCACCTCTTAACAAGTCGGTCAGGAGCCATTGATTACCATGTGCAGGTACACCACCCACCGAACCATGAGATGCCATCATACCTAATGCATTAGTTTTGGTAACCACAGCCTCAAACGGAGGTAAAATTTCATCGTGCAACACTTTACTTTCGATAGGTGTCGCTGCAAAATTTCTTCCACCTTCAACTTGCCCATAACCCGCAAAGTGTTTAGGTGATGAAATCACATGGGTTAAACCAGGATTACCATTAGTACCACCTTGTAAACCAGAAATAATGGCCTTTCCCATTTGCGAAGTGAGGTAAGTATCTTCACCATAGGTTTCTTCTATACGTCCCCATCGTGCATCTCTACCAATATCCAAAACAGGCGTATGCGCTTCATGTCCTCCTCTAGCCCTAGCCTCTTTACCAACTATATCAAATACTTGATTCAAAAGTTCAGGATTCCAACTACTAGCCATAGCTAAGGGCGTAGGGAAAACGGTAGAATTTCGTCCTGCATGGCCATGTAAACACTCTGTACCTATAATGGCAGGAATTCCCAATCGGGTATTTTCAAGCAGATGCTTTTGCAATTCGTTTACCAGTTTTACACTTTGCTCTGGTAATCGCTGATCAAAAGTATTCTCAACAAAGCCAATACCGTTTTTTACTTGCTCTTCAATTGTCTTTTCTATGGGTTCAACCCCCTCTTCAAGTGCTGCAGACTTACGTAAAGATGCCGCATTCAACTGCGCAGCTTTTTCCTCCAATGTCATTCTGGAAAGCAAATCTTCAACCCTCTCTTCGATACTTACTTTTGGGTTTTTATAAACCATACTAGCTTGTACTGAAGAGTCACTAGTAGTTTCATTGAAAACTTTCGCACTTGAAAATAGTAAACTACCACAAATGATCAAAAATAGATTTAGATGTAATTTATTGCTTTTCATTAAAATATATTTATCTAATTATAATTGCTTTTTACCGCATTAGCGTAATTAAATATGCACATCCCTAACGGTGTAGATATTTCACAACACTGACTTCTCCAATGCTAAATATGACCTTAAAACTAAGGCACAAATGGAAAATATTCTTACACTTATGTAGCATCCCTAGTAGTTATGATGCAAGAATCCCGCAATTACTAGTTATTTCCATTAATTGCGGGATCTTAATTTATACTTACTGTATAACTGAGAAGTTGCTCTAGATATAATACTGACTTTACTAAAAATATTAAACTAGATTTATTAGTATAAGTAGCTAAAGAATATGTGGTGTTTAATAATCCAATATCAAATAATCTTCTCTTTTCAATGTATTTTGAAGACTATCTGGCACTGCTAAATGCTTTCTTGGTTGATCTAAAAAGAATTGTTTTGTTAATATAATTGGCATACAACCTGGCTCTCCAGTTAAAATATCACCCTGCTCTTTCATCCAGATTTTCAGGTCGGTAGCTAACTGTTCCTTTATATCTGAGTAAGCTGCATTTTGCGCCAAGTTATTTTGCTCAAAAGGATCATCCACAATATCATACAACTCCTCATAGGACTTTTCTTTATACTTATTGGCACCAATACTTAAAAACGCATTTACATATTCATTATCCCCAAAATTTTGCTCAACTACCTCTGTAGCATTTAAATTACGAATATATTTATATTGCTTATTGCGGATCATACGCGCTGGAAATACAGAAGCCGCAAGTATACCTTGACTGGTTTGCACGCCATATACATAATCGTGTATATCAATATCTTTACCCTTTAAAATTGGTAAAAAGCTTTTCCCATCTACTTCAGGAATGGCCTTACCTCCTGCCATCTCAATAAAAGTAGGCACAACATCTGTATAATGCACTAAAGCATCAGAATAAGATCCGGCTTTTACTACTTTTGGCCAACGTGCCACAAAAGGAACATTTAGCCCGCGATCATAAACTGTATATTTACCAGAAACACCGTGATCGGCACTGTAAATAAATAAGGTATTATCATCTAACTCTTCATCTACCCATTGTAGCACCGATTCTAGATGCGAATTATCTTCCTCAACATTTCTGTAATATCCACTTTTTATTTTACGTGCTTCAAGGCTGTTTTTTTGACTTTCGTTGAAAGGATAAAACTGTAAACTATCTGCTGGCTTAGCTTCAACATCGTAATATTTTCCATGAGGATAATATGATGAAATAAACATACAAAAAGGTTTATCACTCGATTTAAAATAAGCCTGAATACTATCCATTGGAATAACCTTACGTGGCCCGCTTCCGTTTACAGATTCCCACTCTAAATCCCAATCGTATACAGATGCAGGTTTAACATGACTCTTGCCAGCAAGAATGACTTCGTATCCCAAATCACCCAAATAAGTTGTTACTGATTTTTGATTGGGTTTTGTTCTAAAATGATTGATAAAACAGCCATTCTTCAATGGATAATTACCGGTAAATAGTTGGGAACGGCTAGGTGCACAAATAGATTGACCCGTAAAAGCATTGTTAAATAGCATACCTTCTTTGGCCAAGCGATCAACAGCTGGAGTATGTATTTTATCGTTTCCATAACAGCCATAATCATATATGTCCTGATCATCGGCCAAATAAAAAATAATATTAGGTTTTGCAGTTTTCTTTGCATGAGCAAAAAAACTTAGCCCCGTTAATAAACAGATTAATACAAGTTTGCATTGGTTTAAATTATATTTCATGATTCTATATTAAATTATTGATACCCTTTTGTATAAACACTTATTTTCCCATATTCATTGGTGGGTAGGCAACAGTTTTACCATTAGCTCTCCACGTTCCCGTTGGTGCATTATTATTGATGAGCCATTCTCGAAGTTTATTATTCATTAGTATGGCTAAGTCAAGTGTTTCTTGATTAGGATTTTCTTGAAGCAAATTATGTGATTCTCCAATATCTTTACTAAGATTATAGAACTCATAAGAAGCATCTTCGTAGCGATAGAAAAGTTTATAATGCTGATTATCCATATCCCTATATTGAATGACGGATTGAGGCATATTCCGAACATCCATATATCCAGGAAAATGCCAATATAGTTCAGTTCTATCATCAATAACTTCCGTTTCTCCTTTTAAAACAGATGCTATTGACTTACCATCTATCTTATACACCTGAGGATTCGGCAGTTGAGCCTCAAGTATATCTACCAACGTAGGATAAAAATCAATGGCATGAACCTCTTGAGTTGTGTTTACGGTGTTAGGTGCAATCGTACCGGGATATCTAAATATTAAAGGTACCCGAAGACCTCCTTCATAGTACGTTCCTTTACGGGCACGTAATGGTGTATTATCGGTAGGTCCCATAAATCCACCATTATCCGAATAGAAAACTACCAAGGTATTATCAGCAATACCATCAGAGGTATCACCATCGCCATTGGGGTCGTCTAAGGCATTTAAGATGCGCCCTACAGTTTGATCCAAAAGCTCAACAAAGGCCGCATAATCAGCACGATTATGGCGTGGATCCTTCGATTTTTTCGATTTATATTTAGCTTCCAAATCAGGACGAGGAAGAATGCTTACATGAACAGCATGAAAAGGAACATACGCAAAAAACGGTGTGCTTTTTGGGGCTTTATCTTTAATGTAATCTACTACTGCATCTCCCAAGGCATCGGTAAGGTGCTTTGGTGTACCTTCCAATTGCCAAGGATTGTTTCCATTTTTCAAGGGTTCTAGTACATCTTGTATGTAGGCAGAATCATAAGGCTGAGCATAGGGTTTTAATTCAGCAATTTCGAACTGCCAACCGTTAGCATCATCCTTTTGCGAAAAAAATTCATTTTTCACATGGTTACCATCTACAGTTGCTTTAGTTTCCTTATGAACTGCCAAATTGTAATCCACTCCAAGAAAGCTTTTGGCATGATTAGCCGTTTTAATAGCATGAAATTTTCCGAACCAAGCGGTATGATATCCAACTGATTTAACTGTTTCGAAAATAGAAATACAATCCTCTCGCAAATAATTGATCTGCCGGTGAGGAATGATAGGTGTTGTAGCACGAAGTCCTTTTGAAGCGCGCTGAAGGCTACCCACATTATAAACTCCGTTATGAGCACCTGTAGCATATTGTCCACTAAGGAGTGCAGCTCTAGTAGGTTGACAATTTTGCTGTGTATAGGCATAGGCAAAAGACATACCTTCTTTTGCAAAATTATCAATATTGGGTGTTTCGTAATACTTAGAGGGATTTCCCATACTCGTATTCGGAGTACTTAAATCCGTCCAACCCAAATCATCAGCCATAATAAATATAACATTAGGCTGCCCTTTCATCAGCATATTGACACAGAGCAACATTAAAAAGGACAAGAGAAGTATTTTTTTCATCATTTAGTTTTTATTGGTTAATCTATTGATAACTTGTTGCTTTATTTATCTTTTCATTGAGCTTAATTCTAAACTCTTTGAGCTGCTCACTATAAACAGGATCGGTAACAACGTTCACATTCTCTTTTGGATCTAACTCGCGGTTATACAACATCTCTTCTCCGTTTTCGAACAAAGAATACGTAAACTTTTCGGTTACAATGGCATCGGCAACTTTAAAACGAGCATAAGCAGCATCCCGAAACTTTTTACTTGGATTAGTAAGAACTGCAGAAAAACTCTCTCCCATTATATAATTTGGAACAGGAACATTGGCCAAATCACAAAGTGTTGGATATATATCTACACTTTCTACCAAAGCCTCGGTATTTTTACCTGCAGCCTTCCACGGAACCTTTACAATTAATGGAACTTGCAAGGCGTTATGCAATGTATTGTGTTTACCCCAAAAATCGTGTTCACCGAGGTGCCAACCATGGTCGCCCCATATTACTACAATAGTATTGTCCGCTAAACCTAAGCTTTCAAGTGCATTTAACACATCTCCCACTTGCTTATCCACGTAGCTCACACATGCATAATATCCGTGACGCATCATTTTATGAAACGCCTCGGTATTAGGTTTGTATTCGCCAAAACCATATGATTTATATTCGCCACTACCTCGTAATTGCATAGGAGCATTCTCAGGACGAAAACGGTTATCGGCCACTTGAATAGCTTCTCTATCATATAAATCCCAATACTTTTTTGGGGCATAAAAAGGCATGTGCGGGCGAATAAATCCACAAGCCAAAAAGAAAGGCTCATCCGAATACTTTAAAAGCTTTAAATCGGCAATTGTTTTTTGGGCTACCTTGGTATCGAAATATACACTATCTGGCACATCAGGAGCTTCATAAACACGCCCTTTGTTTGACTTTCCATCAAATTTAGGATTAGTCGGATCCTGACTCACACTATGGGAAACATTAGGCATCCAAGGTTTTCTGCTCCAACTTTTTTCCATTGCATCTTTGTTGTAATGGAATATTTTGCCGTTAGAAATACATTTATAACCCGCCTGCTTAAATACCCCAGGTAAAGTATTTGCATTGGGAACATCTTTTTCTGCTTTCGCTAGATAATCGATAAAGCGGGTTTTAGTAGGCAGAATACTCGTTAACAAACTAGCTCTTGAAGCACCACAAACAGGCACATTACAATATGCCCGGTTAAAAACTACCGCTTCGGATGCTAATTTATCTATGTTTGGCGACTTCACCTGTGGCGCTCCATAGCAACTTAATTCTGGTCTTAAATCATCTATTGCAATAAACAATACATTTGGCTTGGTCGTTTGCGCTTCTAATCCATGTAAAAAACAAGTCGCGTATAATAATAAAGCCAGCAAAACCTCTTTTACATTAAAAAGATTAATTTTTTCGGTTATCATAGTTTTCATATAAATAGAATTTAAATCATACTTGTAAAAATGCCTTTTTAAAGATGAATACATGCACAATAAGCTTATCAAACTGTTTTTGAAACTGTTTGCTAACCGTTACCTATATGTTACCAGTTGTTACCTAAAGCTGCTAAGCTAGATGAAATAAGGAAATAGCATTAATTTATTATATTTGTTACGCAATGGAACAAGACAAAATACATCAAGCTTTAGAGAGAATTTGCGGTAGTGAATTTTTCGAAAAATCGCCTCAAAATATCCGTATTATTAAGTATTTGGTTGAGCAAGCACTTAACAATGAATATGTGAAGGAATACTCGCTAGGAATGGCCATATTTGGCGAAAGTTACAAGCCCGAAGAGTCGACTAGCAAAGTGCGTGTTGCCATGTTCAAGTTCAGAAAAAAACTAGAGCAATACTATACAGAAGAAGGTAAAAATGATCATCTAATATTTGTTGTAAAAAAGGGGCAATACAATCTGGAGATTAAGCATAAAAACAAGCAAAAAACACATCAACTTAAAACAAAACAATACTATATTCCTGCTGCCATAATTGTTCTGATTGGTATCTCCAGCATTCTTTTTTTCGCAAAGCAACAAACACATTCTTTTTGGGACTATTATTTTGCCCCTGATAGCAATAATATTTGTTTTATCTCAGACGAATTTGTTATATCAGAAAAAATGGCTGATGGCAAATTTCAGTTTATAACAACTACCAGCGTTACTGACCGTGATGATTTTAGAGCATACCAGATTAGTAATGGAAAAGAAAACATTAAACCAGCTAACTTTAGCTATACTAGCAAAATGGCACCTATTGTTATAAACGAATTAGCACCTTGGTTTTGGGAAAATAACAGTAAAATGAGCGTAAGACTAGAATCTGAATTTAAATTCAACGACATATCTAGTCATAACCTCATTTTTATTGGTCATTTTAGAAACCACAAAAATGCAAAAGAGCTCTTTTTAAGCAATAGCGAGGTATTTAAAACTCAAAAAAATGGGTTCATTTATAACAATTCTAAAGATTCAATTAACTATAAGAACAGCCTAGTAGATATGACTAGGGTGGATTATACGATGGTATCTTTTATGAATCTGGATAATGGTAAGAAAGCTTTGTTTATAGCCTCTAACCATGACATAGGAGTGATTGCGCTGAGTAAGAAACTCAGTGATAAAAAGCAACTGAAGGAATTTTATTCTAAAATCCCCAATAAGGAAACCAATTTTAATGCCCTATTTAAAGTATCCGGTATGAAAAGAACTGATATTGGTTGCGAATTGGTACAACTAGAACTTATCCCAAAAGGGGAATAAACTACCCGAGTTCGAATACATTTAGAATACACTAATTCTTGTCAAACTCGGGTTAGTCTTTTAATACTTTAATTTAACAACCTTGGAAACTACAATTGTAACGGGTCCTATGAGGCCCGAAGTTTGAAGCTTATCGTCTTTGCGCCAATGCTTATAACTGGCAAACGTTTGGCGTTGGCTTGGACGTTCACCTTTTTGCAATAACCAATTGGGCCATTGCTTAATGTTTGGCCCCCTACTTTCAAAATCCTTGGATAAGAATTCGTCTCCAATTAAACGATTT
Organism: Saccharicrinis aurantiacus; assembly: GCF_947489045.1. NCBI lineage: Bacteria > Pseudomonadati > Bacteroidota > Bacteroidia > Marinilabiliales > Marinilabiliaceae > Saccharicrinis > Saccharicrinis aurantiacus. The sequence goes on along the minus strand of NZ_CANLCN010000001.1, from coordinate 489,609 downwards.
GGCCACATATTGGTAACCCTAACTTCTAAGGTATTAGTTCCTTCTTTGGCTACTCCATCCATATTAATACGATAAGGAGCCTTCCATAAAACACCTAAATTTTCGCCATTCAAAATAACTTCGGCAATCACAAAAACACTTCCCAAATCAAGTTCTAATGAATAATTTGATTGTAGCAACTCCTTAGAGAGTTCAAATTGCTTTGTATAACTGGCTGTTCCCGAAAAAAATCGGATATTATCATCAGAAGATAAGGACCAAGAGCTTAATTCTTTAAAAGGTACTTTTGTGGACATTGAATTAGGAGCTGCAAAATTAACATCCCACCCCTCTGACAAATTGATGGCTTTAGGTACCGTTTTTACCTTTATCGTTTTATCCTTACCAACTGAGGTTTGATAAGTAATTTGCACGGCATAAGGGGTTAACCATAAATCATCGCCATTTTTAGTTACTAATTTTGGTAAAGCATTAGCTTGCGCTAAATTTAAACTACTGCCATAGGGTAAAGTAGTTGTATACTCTACGCCATTAGTTGTATAAACCAAACGTAAGGCTTTCTTATTTGTACTCTCTAATACTCCTTCTGTTAAACTATCGTCCACCAATATTTCTAGTAAACCTGAAGCAAGCATGTTCTTTAGTTTTGGCGTAACATCATACACTGGCTTACTCGCCGGTATGCCCTCTACACCGCCTTCAAACTTACCAAAAACGGCCGAAACTACAGTCAATTCTCCTGCACCCTTTTCATCAATACTTAGCTGCTCTTTCTCCATTGCATTGATTTCTTTTTGCACAGCCCCAACCTTATATTGAATACGCAATTCTTTTTTGTAACCCGGAGCCGGATCGCACGAACAAAGGTCCCTATTGGCAACAACATTTAGTTTATTATCTTTTATTTCAGCTCTAACAATCTCGCTTACATCAACCAAACCCTGGGGCAAAAAAGTACCATATTCAGCTTTAATAATTTCTAAGTTCTGTAAGGGATGTAAAGGTGGCTTTTGATATTGCATTATAACCTTCTCCACATGTTTATTTGCTGAAGATGGTTCTCTGAAAACAACAAAGATAGATCCCTCTTGCTCTAGAAAAACCGAGAGCGTAGTCGTTCCATCTCCATTATCTGCCCATACGGAAGTGTTACTAATTTCGCCTGTTTCTGCATTCCAAAATTCGGGTTGTTTATTGGCTATTCTAAATCGACACTTTAATTCTATAGCCTCATTTCTTGCATTAGCCAGAAAGTATATATCGCCTTCGTTTGATGCTCGATGAATAAAACTTATATCCTCATTCCCACCCTCTAGAACACTAAAGTCGGGTTGTAAATCACCGCTTTTAAGAAAATCAATTACTGAACCATCCTGAATTAAATTTCTGTCCCAAAGTTTATCTGAGACTTGAGCAACTTGAGCATCGCATTGAGGATAATTCTGTAAACTTGGTGACTTGTTTGCTTTTGTGGCAAAAATAGTTGCTCCTGACTCTGCCAACTGTTCTACAATGTGCATTGTTTCTGGCCTTATCCAAGGTGTTTCAGGAAATACAAGTGCTTTATACTTTGCACCATGCTTGGTGCAAATTAGTCCATCCTTAACCGTTAGTTCATTTATCTTATTGCTTCCAATTAAATCATAATCGTAACCCATGGCTTTTATTTCGGGCATTAAAATACCATCGTTGGGAGAGGATTCGCCAGTAAAAACTAGAATATCGGCATAACTCATTCCTTGCTGCAGAAGATATTGGCTACGCGCGATGTAATCCATAAAGGCAACTCCTTGATTCCACCAAGTATTTAAGCGGTTAAAATCCATACCAAAAGGGCCTAATGCTAAACCTGGAGCCACATCCCAAGGTTGATGAACGTAGGTGTGAAAAATAAATCGGTTTATACCCTGAGCCCAAGCCATATCGCCAATTACTTTTAGCTGTGCGGGATGACGAGACCAACCACCCATATCAGTAAAAGCCTCTGCCCCAACAATAGAACTACCGTTTAATTTGGCTATTGAAGCCACAAACTTTGGCGAATCGAAAAAGGCCAACTCACCGCTCCAAAACTCACTCATAACAATATCACCTGTTGCTCCTACTTGCATATTGTCGAATGGCCCCCAATAGGGTTCTACCGAGAAAGTCATATTATGCTCATGACATTTATCTCTAAAATAAGCGTAATAATTCTCTGCAATAAGATCGCCAATTGTTCGTCTGAAATCCCACAAAAAGCGTTCGCTTTTTTCGCCGCTATCTACATAATATCCGGCTAACGTTGGCAAATATAAAGTGCAATTGTAATTACGTAATTTTTTAAAGTGTGATTTAAAATCTGGTGTCCAATTGGCGCAGCCTACTTCGTAACTATCGATTATACAATTCTTCAATACCGTTCCTACTAAAGTATCTAACTTGTCAATAATTGGGCTGATACCATCTTTCCAAAAGGCATCCACTGCATCCCTGCTCATTTTATCACACTCCAAACCTTGGGCGCCATTGGGGGCCGAAATATTCTTTTTCCCTGTTGGTGTATGTCCCAATCGTAAAATAAGCCATTGTCCATCGGGAGCCAACCAATTCAGGTTTCCTTCTTTATCAATTTTCGATGTTAAATCGATAATATCAGATTGATGGACTACCGCAGCACTTGAGATTTGCCGTGCATCTGGCTCTAAATGATTTCTAACTCTGCTTGATAGGCTCTTATAATCCAAATTACTTATTCGGATATCGCTTTGGGGCTTAGGAAAGGCCAAAACCGCAATATCTTTGTAATAATTAAGATTCGTTTGGGGTTGCGGCAACTTATCATTAAATACCTGACCTCCTTGAAGGGTAATCTCGTTATAAACTAAGGTTTGCATGGCATACTCAGGTGTAACCCAAGGACCGCCACTCGATGACCAACCAGGACAATTATGAAAGGCCAAATCAATATCTAGGCGCTTTGCTTCTTCAGCTGAATATTTTAACAATTCTAACCACTCATCGCTCAGGTAAACAGCCGAACCTTGAGGAATACCTATGTTGGCATTAAATATTTGTGCCTCCTTAATTCCTACCTTTTTCATGGCTTCCAAATCGGCGGTTATTCCTTCCTCACTTACATTTCCATTCATCCAATGCCACCAAGTGCGGGCTTTAGATGCTGCAGGTGGGTTTTTGAAGTTATACACTAAACCCTTTTCCTCATCTGCTGAATAGCACGATATTAATGGTAAAACAACAACTAAAATAAGAGTAATATATGTTTTCATAGTTAAAATTATTTATTCTTAAGCTCAGCCAAATAAATGGATATTTGAACCGATTTTCCGGCCTCTGCTAGCTGAGGAAGAGGTATATCCATGTTTTTATGAGATCCTAGTTTTACATTAATATTCTTTAGTTTCTGAGTAGGATCAGCTATGGAAAGCACTAGTGCCCCTTCTTGTTTTTTTAACATTAAAACGCAGGGTTGATCCACTTCTAATCCATTCATTAATTTAGATTTACCTGCACTATAGAATACCATTCCGTGAATACTTCCATCTTCGGTAGATACCTCTTGTAAATCTGCAGTATTATTAATTTTGAATACTTTATTATAATGAAAAGACGACATAATTTCTGAGTTGGCATTGGGAATAATCACATATTCATAACTCTCATTTTTAGGGTTAATATCATGATCTATCCATAAGCTAAAAATATCATCCGTAAGAATAATAGGGCGAAATCGTTTGGCTACTCTATTCCAACTCCCCTCGCGCATCTTTGACATAAAGCTAACGCGATACCCTTTGGGAAATGCATAGCCAATATTACTGTGCAACACCCAATCGATAGCATGTGTACCATTTAGTTTTTTTAAAGTTTGTGTTTTATGGTTTGAGTTAATGAGCAAATCATCACATAAGAAAACCTGATTGATACTTGTGTGCACCGGAAATTCTGTTTGTGCCTTTATACCACTGCCCAAACAAACAATTTTATCGTCAAACATAAACCATGCTTTCTTGGCCTCTAAGCCATCTCTGTTATAATCTAGCACGGCAATTCCATTGGCACCATCAGAAACCCCTCCAACAAAATCACTATTGATATGATAGCCCCAAGCTGTTAAATAAGGAAGTGTATCGGTTTTCTGGATAAGCGTAGTTCCGGGAAGCTTTCTCCAATCCCAAAAAGGAAAAACATTCTCGTATTCATTCCCTGATTGATACAGAAAAGTTACCCCATCGCCCATATGATAACCTTGAATATTTTCATTATTAACCGTTTCGGCGCCAAGTACTCTGTTAGAGCACATTTTTACCGAGAAATAGTAATTTTTATTACGTTGCACTTGAAAATCGGAATGCCAAAAATGTTTATTACCCGAAAGCGTTTTATAATGGGTCGCATTTTTATATGCTGATGTGTTATCTTCATCAACATAAGCTAAGGCATTAAAAACAGTATGAAGTCGTTGTGATTTTAACTGTGCTTCTTTGGGAAATATTTGTCTGCCACAAGCACTGATATCCATTTTACCTTTCCAATCGACCCATCGCTGACCTTGTAAAGCAAATTGCCGAATGATATCAGCTTTATCTGCAGAAAATTGATAAGGTGTTTTGGCTAATAGCTGATACCAATAAAGCATATCTTCGAGATACGAAAGGCCGTAATTACCAAACTGTAACTGAGCACCATGCTGATGGTAAGACCAATCTGTTTGAATACCCTCTCCTTTTCCTGTTCGCAACTCATCCTGGATGGATTTGCTAGCCAATGCGATAGAATCGGCATCGCGTACCAACAAAGCACGGCATAATACATTACCCGAAAGCCATATCTTATTTTGCCCCGTCATTTTAATTTGAGCACGTCGCATAAGTACTAGCGCCTTCTTTATTTGCATTTCGCTCAGCTCGGCTTCCATTAAAAAAATGGTGGGTGCCAACAATCGTGGTACTCCGATATGCTGATCCCACCAGTTGGGACTCAAAAAATCATTATCCAACCAATAGTTGAGTGCTTTATGAATATTTTTTAAAAGCGACGCATTACTATAGAAACTACTCGTTTCTGTTTTATAAGCTATTGCCAGAAGTTTTACATTTTCTAGATGCTCCTTTACTGACCAATTGCTTCGCGAAGTATTTGCATAATCAATGGAAGGCCAGTATCCATTCGCATTCATACTTTCTATTAGCTCATTAATTTTAGCTTCATCTATGGATGTGCTAACATAGTAACCAATAAGGTTGTTATGAAGTTGACTTAAATGTTCGGGATAATCCACCGTTGGCGTTGAACATGAAATAAAACTACACAGAACCAAAAGCATGCAAACCGAAGTAATATTTATTTTATTTATAGAGCATATGGGCATACAACAGTTATAAGGCGTTCTGTTTAAATTCGAATTTTGTAAAAGCAAAAGATGGAAGGCTAGTGGTAATCTGAATTACTGAGCCTGATTCACCATTGGTTGAAGCCTTCGTATAAACTTCTTCCCAAGCCCCATATTGATAAGGATTTGGATTTTCGTAGTTTTTATAAGCTTTTAAGCCTGCTTTATTTAACACACTCGATGGTGCTCCTTTTCTATCAAAACCTTTCTTTATCCAACCTGATTTAGGCTCATCTTTTAAGAAATTTTGAAAGGTATTTTGCTCCTTACCATAGTGCAAACTTCTAAGGTACATTTTGGTACCTGCCGGAACATCCACAGAAAGAGAAATCTCTACCTTCTCAGACGCTGCATAATCCAAGGATTTGGCATTGAAATTATAAACCAGAACATCATAATCTTTAGAAGTTTCATCTGCAGCAAAAATGGCATCAATTGAGTTGCCTGAGATGCTTACATCCCCTGTTGTTTGATGCTCGTAGTGGTGCATCCCAAGCATGGTATTTAGTACTTTTATCCCAACCGGATCTGCGCTTCCTCGTCGGTTTCCCCACCGGTAAATGTACGCTGCGCCTTGGTTTTTATGTTTATAAAATTGATTTGAAAAAGCCAACTCAACAATCTCTTTATGAGAGCTTACACAGTTTACAAAACTATTACCCAATGCGCCCATGGATGTAATGGTTGCATACTCCATTAGGTCTAAGCTTGCATTTTTATTCCATTTGGGATGATTGACCAAACTACCAAAACACTCATTAAATTTATGATCCATTTGGCGATGTCCTTTATTTGAGATAATCACATAATCAGACATTCCCCAGAAATCGTATCGCACATCGTTATCATGACAAAACGCTATTAAATCATTAGAAAATGATGCAAAGGGCTGGCCTTTGTAATTTTTTGGTCCTCCTTTTTTATACAAAAAGTCAGAGAAACGTGTATGCACCCCCACCTTTGCATTAGGCAATATGGCTCTAACAGCACGTTCGGTATTGGCATAATGTGCAATAAAATCTTCCTTGGTTCCGAACCAGTGATCAGGGGTTTCAATCTCGGAGCCCACTCTAAAACGCCAAGACAGTACTTTTTCTTCGCCATACGTTTCTACTAGCTTACGCATTAAAGCCTTGATAAATTCATGATAAGCTTCTTTATCGGCTGGTGGCAAGGAATTTCCGTAAATAGATATTCGCTCGTTTTCGCGAAAATGGATACTATCGCATTCCCCTTTGGGGATAAAAGTGTAGCCGTGTTGAAATGCCCATGGTGGTTGATCCAAAACTATTTGAAGAATCTCTGATTGCGAATTCACAATTTTATTCAAACGCGCTATAAACGGCTCCCATCGATATACATATGTGTTATTGATAGAATCGTACAAGCAAGGATCATAATCAAGGTTCTTTACTGGCTTTCCGTCGTTGTTATACTTAATACCGCCAATCATTCTAACCAAATTAATTTTTAAATCGGATCTTAAATTAGACCCTGCTGTAGGACTTATCCTGTTCCCAACAGACCAAATACTATGCAGAGCTTCGCCTTTGTATCTTTCGTTTGTAAAATCTGCAGATAGTTTTATTTGGGCTTGCAATGAAGCAAAACCAAGGCCTATTAAACCTGTTACTAATATTTTTTTCAGTACCATTAAATCATTCCATTTAAATTCTGTGCATATTTTATTTGTAAGCCGAATCTTAATTTTAAACATTTGAGTTTATGCTGATCGCCTGAATATGTTTCGGACTAAGTGCATTACTCCCCTGGATTTGTCTTTTACAAACTCTTCATCTTCGGTATTAAAGGTGGCTATGGCATCGAATAATTCCTGTGCCTGATTTTTTAGTTCATGTGCACTAGCGGCTATTTCTTCAGATTGAGTAGCATTTACCTGCGTTAAACCATTTAAGCTATTTAGCGCACTATTAATCTGATTAGCCCCAGTCTTTTGTTCCTGACTAGCCACTGAAATTTCAGTAATTAAAGTGCCTGTTTTTTCAAGTTCAGGTAATACCTGATTTAAGCTATCGCCACTACTTTGTGATATTTGATAGCCTTGCATAGATAGTTTTCCGATAAACGAAGAGGCCTCGTTACTTTTTTCGGCCAATTCCTTCACTGCTTGAGCAACCACCGAAAACCCACGACCAGCTGTTCCTGCACGCGCTGCCTCTACTGAAGCATTAAGTGCAAGTATATTTGTTTGACGGGCGATATCGGTAATCGCAATTACTTTTTTAGATATTTCTTCTGATTTCTTTACTGCGGCATTTGTACTTACGGTAACCTCTTTTACTTCGCTAATGGTAATATCCGCTATCTGCTGAGTTTTACTAGCATGACTTGCATTTTGTTCTATATTAGCAACCATTTCTTCAACAGTAGAACTTATTTCTTCAACAGAACTGGCTTGTTGAGAAGCTCCGGTAGATAGTTGTTCGGAGCTACTATTTAGCTGCGTAGATGCTGATTTTAGATATTCAACACCGCTTTTAACTTTATCAATTGTCTCTTTTAATCCAGTGGTCATCTCCCCAAAAGACCGTGATAAATCACCAATTTCATCCTTTCGTGTTAAAAAGGAGCTTTGTATTTTTACACCTAATTTCCCTTTAGCCACACTTAATGCTACACGAGAAATTTCTGTTATCCCATCAGTAACAGAACGCGTTATAATAAACGATAAGGCACAACTAAGCAATAATACCCCGCCTATTAAATAATAAATTAATGAAATAACAGCAGCCAAATCATCCGCACTTTCTTTTTTTATCTGGGTAACTGTATTTCGCAATCGTTTAATAATAGGTTGTATTCTAGAACTGAAATTATAGGACTCTTTTAGATAACTTTTTGATACCATCATAAAATCCGAGTTACTAACTAATAAATCCTCAACTAAGGCAATAAAGGCTTGCTTCTGAACCCTTGTTTTCATAAAAAAACTAGTATCCATTTGCCGCGCTAATCCCTTAAGTCGGTGTAAAGATTTGCCATTATGTCTTTTCTCAAAACTAAGCTTTGCAGGCGCTGCTTTAAACTGAAGCAAATCCAATTTATATTTATGAATTATCCTACTCATTTCGAGTGCTTGCTTGTTATACGATACACTATGAACTTTAGGCAATCGGGCTATTGGTAATTCGATAAACTTAATAATGGTATCTATTTTTGTGATGCATAAAGATAAAAGCGAATCATACTCCATTCTAGATTTAAAGTATACATCTTTCACATTCTTTATTGTATCGATGCAGTATACAGCTTCGTTCAACTCAGGATATTCAAAATGAGTTGCCTTTGTTTTATTTCGAACTACTTTCTCAACTTTTGAAAATAATCCATTTATTTTAGTACGCTGACGCTCTTCGCCTCTTATAGAGAAAACTTCATGAGCTCTTGCAATATCCATAATCTCAGATACAGCGCCATTCAATTCTGATTGAAGAATAGCTCTACGATCGTTCTGTTTAATTGCATTAATCACAACAAGCCCAATTATTATGAAAAATGTAAAAAGTAACACATAGCCAATTATTAGGCGTGTGCTTATTTTTAGATTGTAAAACTTTAGATTTCTTTTCATCTCTCTTACTTTAGATTTTCATATTTAGATTAATCTCATTTTCGGATTTGCTTGATTATTATTTAATCTTTCGTATTCAGCTTATTAGTATATTTCAAATTCTGATATAAAGACATTGTTAGTGGCTTGTGTGAAGTAAAGCCTACATTTTGTTGTTGTCACAGGTTTGAATACATGCTGCTTATGAGCACCACAAGAGTCACCTGTTACAATATTCTTCCAAGTCTCTCCATCCCAGTATTGTAGTTGGTAACTTGAAATATTCGCGCCTTTTTCAGAAATAATAGTTTCACTGATTGTTTGTGGAGTGTGCCATGATGCCTCCAACCACTCTTTAGATGATTCGTTTGCCTGCCAAGCCGTTTCTGTATTACCATCATTAGCTTTAAAAGCTTCAAAACCGGGTAATTTCTCATCTTCAATAAACATTGAAGAGGCACTCATACGAGCAATCTTGGATAAATTATCAACCTTCTCCAATGGACTTGGATAGAGCGTATTTGGCAATTGATTTACCTCAAAATGATAAACACCAGACTCTACATGAAAAACAATGTAATTTCCAACAGCATCACTTTTTTCTGAGCCTATGTAGGTAATCCCTTTGGCTTCTTCAGCAAGTACGCCTCCTTCTGTAATATATTTTTTCTCAAGCGCAGGGATATATACTTTAGCTGTTGAATTAACCGGTACTTCTATATTTACAGATGCCTTATTATCCGATTTTAACCAATTAACAACAATATTACCATACATCGATTGAAATTCAGTATTGACATAGTTTAAATCACCCACTATAGCAGGTTTTATAATAAAGTTACGCATTCCTAAATCTGCTGTATCTGGTCTTATCCCACCAAATCCTTTAATGAAGTAACCGCCAATACCTGTATAACAGGTATGTATCTGGCTATTTCCTATGGCTGACCATCGCTCTGGCCATACGGTTTTACCTTGGCGGATAAAATAACCATAACTTGGGTGACGCGAATCTTTTAGTAGTTCATAAACCAAATCCATCCGCTCTCCACATTCGGTAAAGTAGCGCGTATATAAAGCCTGACCAGAACTCCCTGTATCATAATAAGGAAACTTATATAATACGTTATCCACCAAATTATCGTATACTTTTGTTACTTCATCGTTTGGAGTTACTCCTGATATTAAAGCAAAAGCTTGGTCTACCTGCAGACCATCAACATACAAACCCGTTTCTGGATTATAGGCAATTCTATGCGTTGCTTCTTGCTGTACTTTTAATCTATCTGCATATAATTTAGCATCTTCTGTCTTTCCCAAGGCTGAGGCTATTCCTACGGCATTTTTAAGCATATAGGCATACACACAATTGTTAAAATGTGCTGCTTCGGGAGAATTACTACTGGTCCAGAAATTGCCTCGTGGTGTACACCAGTCACCCAACCCTGGAAATTCTCGGGAGCCTTGTTTCCCAATTTTTAAAGCACCTCCAGTTTCATAATTTGAATGCTCATATAACCATGTCATCCATTTTTGCATGGAATCGTAATTATCTTCCAGAATTTTTTTATCCCCTAACATTCTATAGGTTTCCCATACGGTTATGGGATTGTTGGCTTTCCACATAAGGAACAATCGATCTTCCTCATTAATTACTCCCCTGATACCACCATCACGAGCTTGAGCATCGCGCATATATTGTGTATACTGATCCATATAAGCGCCACTTTCAAAGTTAGGTAATGCATCGCCATACATGGCAGCGACAGTAACCTCGCCCCAGCCACGTCTTTCGCGGTGCGGACAATCAACCAATATGCCATCAATAGTATTGGCTATATAGGTATCTAGGTTTATCTGATAAATTTGATTTAGCAGCTCGTTTGAAGAGTTGAACTTACTAATTTGTTTCCGGTCACTTGTGATTACATAACCTTTTATATCATCTAAATTGGGCTTATAACTGAGGCCGTAAATTGTAATCCATCTTCCTCCTGCTAAATTAAAACGGTTTGTAAACTGGCCCTTACCACTTTTCCCATAGATATACTTACTCTTTTGTTTCCAAGTAGAAGTCTCACCTAACTGATCGGCTATTTCAAATAACACGGAATCACCTTCAGCTCCATTATACAAATTCATTTCGAAAAACCCTGTATAATTTACGCCCATATCAATGCAATAGGTTCCGTTGCTATTTTTTTTGATAGCAGTAGGTTTTACCGTTTTAAACTTCACTTGCGGTTCAACCATTTGAGCGCTTAACTCAACATTTATATCGCTGTATTCGGCTCTTAATGTTCTATCCTTATTACTATTTACGGCAAAACTAATGTTAGGTCCATCGTGTAACTTTGCATTTTGTTCTGCTGCACTGTATACAATTGCCTTAGACCAATTACTATCATCATAGCTTACAGCATTCCAATTTTGTTCTAGTAAACGGTCATCAATTGTTTCTCCGCCAAAGCGCAAAATATCCCAATCTCCATAATATTCGCTATGGCTTTTCTTACATTTCCATGTCTTATCTGTTGAAAAGGATAACTCTTTTTCGCCTAAGGTTAATTCAACCTGAGCTTTAAATACAAAAGGAATATTACGATACTCTCTAACACGTCGCCAACGAGCCCAACCAGCTGCATGCCAGACTGCAATAACATTATCTCCCGGATTTAATTTATCTGTAATATTATAGCTTAGATAAGGGATTCGCTTTTTCATATATGAGGATACCGGATTCATACAATTATCTGTAATTTTTTCACCATTTACATATAACTCATGATAACCAAATGAAGCAAGATATACGAACGCAGAAGTGGCCTTCTCCGAGATTGTAAAGGTTTTACGGTACCAATTATGATCCTTCTTATGTTGATCTTCTTTCATGATCCAATCGCCTGTCCAATCTGTGGCTTGCAAAAGCCCCATTGTGAAATAAGCACTTCTGCTCCAATCTGAAACCTGACCAGTAGCATCCCATATTCTAAGTTTCCAATAACATTGTTGTCCTGATAGTAGAGAGGTTCCTGCATAAATAATATTTACAGATTCAGAATCGTTAATTTGTCCAGAATCCCAAAGATCACCCTTATTAGAATTTAAAAGTTTAGCACTGCTTGCCACCAAAATTTGATAAGCCTGTTGTTTTTGCCCACGCGTATTATTCCAATCTTTAATCTTCCAGCTCAAACGAGGATTTACGTTATCAATACCCAAAGGGTTTTTACGGTATTCGCAACGCAAATCTGTGACTTGAACTGAGGAATTACAACTGCATAGTAAGCCCAATAATACAACTATGTACAAACTATTTTTAACCAACCGAACTACTTCTAACTGCATATATAACCTTTTATAACACCTGAATAATAACTGACGAATACGTTGAATAATGCTAGCAAACTTTCACAACATCGAGCCCTAAAATATGGCCTAACTTTTCTATTTTATCAGCAATATGTCCAACACCTATGGCACAATGATGGGCAGGACCTTGTTTTGACCACTGATTCATAAATGCCTTGGCTCCTATGGAGAAACGGTAACGACTATTCGTATTTCCTATTTGTAAAATTGGCCCTTCTACAGATTCACCCTCGGCAACCAATAAAAATACTTTTTCTTTATCTTCTACAACAGATAAGATTGTGACAGGTCCATGTTGCACAGTCATTTGAATAGATAATCCTTTGCCGGGTTTTCCATGATAAATGGGTAGTGGCACTAATTGCACATTTCCTTCAGCAATGGCAGAATGAGAAGGACCATCATGTCCTAGCATCACGATATCGTCGGTAAAATCCATGGCATAAAACTCAGAGAAAGAACCTCCAACACCAAAGGCATCCATAATTTTCATGGCTTGTGCATTTTTCACTTCACACTCACCAGCTACAGGAATGTTTTTACCGGTTAGTAATGTATTTCCTGCAATAACCGAGGTAACAATATTTTCATAGTCATTTCCGGTCTCTCCCTCATAATAATATGCCATTGAACCCAATTGATGCGCTTCTACCAATTTATCAAGAGCAACAGAGGTTCGTGCGGCGCGCTCAACTTCAACTTGTTCACAAGCTTCAACTACCTCAAATGTGCTATGGAACTCTTGAATTTTTGCTTCTACTTCATCATCTGTAGCTTCATCGCGATATTTTTTTACTTCACACATTTCAACAAGTTCAATGTGCGTTCCGAAGGCAGCTGATTGTTTGGTTAAATCGGTATAAACATCTAACATACCACAATAATAATGGCCTAGTACTCCTAAGCGGTTGCTTCGCATGGTAGTTGCCACTTGAGCCGCATCAATCCAATCTTGCATTTCATCCCAAACCACTTGCTCTCCCAAATATCCTGTGATAAACTCATAGCCAATACCTGCTCTATTAAAAACATTTGCAATCTCAGGAACAGAACATGCTTGACAGTGCGCCAACCACTCCCCCGTCATTGCTCCACGATCACCCATTTTATTAAAACTCTCGTAGTCGATGGCAGCAACTGGTTGAATATTTAAAATTATAATTGGGCAATTCAGTTTCTGTGCTACAGGCAATACTGTAGAAGAAAGTGCGTAAGTAGAAACGTACAAGAAAACGATATCTACATCGTTCTGTTTTAGATCATTCCCTACTTCAATGGCTTTTTCTGGGCAATCTACTAATCCGGCATCAATTACCTTGGCTCCAAAACCTTGCATTTTATCTGCAATCTCTTTCTGATAAGCTATTAATCTATCTAATAATCCATCAAATTGATCCCAGTATGTATCCAGGCCAATTCCAAATAATCCAACTTTTGTCATCTTCTATTCTTATTAAATAATATTATTAATACACTCGGGATTAATGCGCTTTAATGTCAAATCCGGTTGTTCGCTTTTTTTGATTTACAAAATAAGGTTGAAAGGTATAGTTCGAATGCCTATCCCAAAGTCTACTATTTATTGGTAAGCACTTTTTCAACTCCTCTTTTTTAACCTGGTATTTTGCAACGTCGGCTATATTATTCCACTCATTAGGATCAGTACTATAATCGTAAAGTTCCTCTGTCCCATCTTCATATATCGTATACCTAAAACCATCGGATTTAATACTATGATTGTTATAACCATAAGTGGTGATGGCTGATGATACTTCGGGTTGTGACTCATTAAGCATTGTTTTTACCAAACTCCTACCTTCGTTTTTTTCGTAAGCCGGTAAATGGCATAATTCCAGAAGCGTAGGATATATCGAAAGCATTTCTACGGGAACGTCGATTATTTTTCCTTTGGGCAAATTTGGTGCTGCAAACAATAAAGGTGCTTTTGTTGCTGGATCCCACAAGCCATGCTTTGCAAACGTTCCCTTCTCTCCCAATCGATAACCATGATCAGACCACAATACAATAACCGTATTATTGGCATACGCACTATTTTCGAGAGCCTCCAGCACTCTGCCTATTTGATGGTCTACGAAACTAACACAGGCTAAGTATCCCTGAATGATATTTTTCCATTCTCCATGCTCAATTGCCCACTCTGTGGAAGGCATCATCGGTAAATCATTTATTTGTAGTCCTACTGAAGGAATATCATCCAAATCGTTGGCTTGATAAGGCGCAACTTGTATGCCCTCTATGGGATGCATATCGAACCATTTTTGTGGAACATATAATGGAACATGTGGTCGTAAAAAACCCACTCCCAAAAAGAATGGTTTATCGTGCTTTTGGGATAAGCGCTCAATAGTCCAATTAGCCGATTGATAGTCGGGCATTAGATCATCTTTCTCAGGAAATGCTCCCCAATCGGTACTTGTTCGACCGTAATTTTTTCTATCTGAAGTGCCAAAGCCATCCCATACAAATCGTTTCTCAGGTAAAGGGCCAAAACCTTTCACCCTGCCTCCTGATTCATCAAAAACACTATCGGGAGCATGCGAATGAAATAACTTACCAATGCCCATAGTATGATAACCTTGCTGCTTAAAATATTCGGGCAAAAAGATAATATCTTGTGTTGCAGGGTTACCTTCTCTTCTGATTTTATCATCATGCACCATTCCATATATTCCGGTTGTTGATGGCCTTAAGCCAGTCATAATAGATGCCCTTGATGGACCACATAATGGAGCCTGACAATGTGCATTGGAGAACAAGATACCTCGCTCAGCTAATTTGTCGATATTTGGTGTTTTTGCATTGGAGTATGCCCCTAAGCAACCTAACCAAGTGTTTAAATCATCAACAGCAATAAAGAGCACATTGGGTTTAGCTTGTGGTTCTTTAACTTTTTTAGAACCGTGGCTACAAGACGTTAATAAACTTAATACTGTTATAATTATTAATGTATACCTCATGTTTAACTAATTATAGATTTTACAATTTTTTAAATATTTCTATGCCATTAAGAATGGGCTCTCCCACAATTTTATGGAAATCGATAACTATTGACTCTTCATTTTTAACCGATACCTGAGTCTTTATTTTCACAGCTCTAAACGAGCCATAATTTGCCATCAAGTCTATTTTATTTAATACCATATTACCATTTACAGAAACTGAAAAAGTTCTGTTTTTTAGGCTCATTGTCTCGTCATTAGCATCCACAAGGTCGTATGGCAAATGGATTGTTTCTTTACCTTCTAGCTCAGCAAAATGTAATGTTATTTCGTATAAGCCTGTGGGAGCATCGAAACGATATTGCTCTATACCAACTAGCTGTGTTTGATAAATAGGGTCGTTTAAAGTACCTGCAATTGTTTGTTTAGCGCCATAGGGCTGCTGCACACGTTTAAAAGGGCGAACATATGGTTTACCTCCAACATGCCCCCAACTCCCTTTGGTATATTCTTTATCAAACATCCAAGCCTGATTTATCAAATCATCATAAAAGAATCTTTTGTCTCCAGTATTTATGGAGATACCTGCTTTGGGAAAACTATTAAGCTCAATCGGTAACACATTTATTCTAACGGATGAGACATCTTGACTATACGCATCACTTTGGTTATTAGCTATTAGTTTATTCACTCCATTAACAAAAGGTACGCTGTATTCTGCAATAAAATTCTTGGTTTCCTTTATGCCCAAACTCACACCATTATGAAATAATTCTACTGATTTCTGATTTGTGAACACCTGAACAGGCATGGTAGAAATACCTGTTCCTACAGCATCTTCAATATAGGTGCGTTGAGACCATGTTTTGGTGCCCAAGGCAATAAATGGCGCTTCTAGCAATGCTGCCTGATAATAAAAAAATACATCTTTGGGTTTTCTATCAATTGAAACTATTCCTTTATTATTGATACTTTGAACCGCATCAACCCTTGCCTCAGAACTAAAGTCGGCATAATTCCACAGGCTTGAGCCAGCAATATAGGGGGTCTTTTTTATTAAGTTTAAAAGATGATTATGATACTCCGTTGCATACTCTTGAGAGAAATCAAATCGAGTTGGTTCTAAAGTATGTAAACGAGGATCTGCTCCGGCACCATACTCGGTTATTAAGATAGCTTGCTTTACGCCTTTTCTATACTCTAAGAATCGGTCCTCTACTTTCTCATAACTACCGCCATACCAACCAAAGTAGTTATTAAAGCCTATAATTTGAGGAATCTCGGTCAGTCCTGCATTTTTATATTTACTTATACTATTATGAAATACAAGCATGGTGTATCGCTCAGCATCCTCGGTACGAGATAAATCATCAATTTGCTGTGCCAAGCCTCTTAAATAATTGCAATATGATTTATACTTTGGATCATCTAATTTATAGGGTGGGTGCAATAATACTTCGTTCATGTATGCCCAAATAATGATACTTGGATGATTAAAATTCTGCTTAATCATTTCGCGGTGTGCACTTAAGCAATTTTTAGCAAATTCTTCTGATTCTGTAACTACATCTACTACTGGTGTTTCCACTGATGTTAAAATACCGAGTTTATCGCACATTTCGAGAATAGCAGCATCTTGCGGATAATGAGCTATGCGTAAAAAGTTGCACCCCATTTCCTTCATTCGCAATACATCTTCGATATGAATATGATCTGGCAATGCATTGCCGATACCTTTAAAATCTTGATGACGATTTACACCTATTAGCTTTAATGGTTCGCCATTTATAAAAAACCCTTCTTGCGCATCAAAATGATACCATCTAAAACCCAAGGGATTTACCACTTCATCAATAATTTGATTTGTTTTTGAATCTACTATTTCAGCTACTACTCTATATAAATTGGGCGATGTAGGCGACCACAATTGCGGATGTTCTATGGGGTTTAATGCTACATTATAATGTATAGAAGTATTGGCTTTTAGATTTACTTTTTTCGTTTTTTGTTGCACTAAAATATTATCTGGCCCAAAAATTTTTGTGACTAACTTTACTTTAGAATCTACTGATGCATTATTACGCAGATTGGCTTTTATATTTACTTCGCCATATTCCTTTGTTACCGTAGGTGTTGTAATAAAAACACCATTGGAAGCATCCTCCTCAAAATTAAAATGAACTTTATCTTTTATAATGATATTTACATCTCTATAAATCCCGCCAAATAAGGTAAAATCACCTTTTAAGGTTGGCCAATCATCATGGTATGAATTATCAACCTTAACAGTAATATTAAAAGTAGATTTATTGGAGGTATTATCGAAATTGATATACGATGAAATTGGAACCGAGAAACGAGTATAAGCTCCAATATGGCTTTTGGCCAGCGTATTATTAATATAAACATCAGCTTTTGTTGCTGCTCCTTCGAAAAATAAAAATAACTCTTTGTCTTGATACACTGTAGGTATACTTAACTCTTTTGAATACCAACCAGCACCACGGTAATAACCAAGCTCTTCATCAATAACATCGGTGCTATTCCAAGTATGTGGTAAATTAACTATTTCGGCTGTGTTTTTACACGATGAAAAAGCGGTAATATCCTGAATACTATTATTCTTAATAAAATTCCATTTCGAGTTGATAGTATAATTATGTTGTTGCTGCCCCATAGCAGTAATACTCATTAATACTACTATGGCATTTAGTAAAATCCGTTTCATTTGCTCAGGTTTATCTTTATTCATCAACTAATCAATGGTGGGTATACTTCCCCACCAATTATCATTGGGTTCCCAATTTTTATCGAGCATATCCCTTCTTAATTTTTCGTATTTCTTTAGATTATTTGTTTTCATGCTCGCAATGGTTCTTGATTCTGCTTCAGCATTATAGTTTGGATCTTTTTGAGGTTTTTTTGCATTTACCCCATCAAGCCATGTAAATAAGCTATTACGCATACTTTTTCGTCTTTCGGAATATTCTTCTGATAAGTCAAAATCTTCATGTAAATCTTTTACCAGGTTGTAGAGCTCATCGTGCCCATCTTCCCAATAATAAATTAACTTCCAATCTCCATGTCGAATCATTGAAACAGGCTGTCCGCCTTGATTTCCGTAATGTGGATAGTGCCAATACATAGGGCGCTCCCTAAGGGTTTCTCCTTGAAGAACTGGCACAATACTACGACCATCGAGATGCGCTTGTTTTTGCAAAGGCAAGCCTGCTAAATCTAGCATAGTTGGGTAAAAATCACTT
Organism: Saccharicrinis aurantiacus; assembly: GCF_947489045.1. NCBI lineage: Bacteria > Pseudomonadati > Bacteroidota > Bacteroidia > Marinilabiliales > Marinilabiliaceae > Saccharicrinis > Saccharicrinis aurantiacus. Next base: position 471,051 of record NZ_CANLCN010000001.1, on the reverse strand, counting down.
CCAATAACAGGCGTATTATTCAATCTCCCACGAAGATTCATCCAGGGAACACTTACAATAAATGGCACCCTAATACCACCTTCCCATTGGTAACCTTTACCGCCCTTTAAAGGATGACAGGTGGTTGAATAATTATCTCCAGAAGTAACTCCTCCGTTATCAGAGGTAAAAATAACCACTGTATTTTCTGATAATCCTAATTCACGAAGGCTATTTAATACGTAACCCACAGCTTCATCCATCGATTCAATTAGCCCGGCATAGACTGGATTGTCCTGATATTTACGCATGGGTAAAAAATACCCCTCTTCAAATCCGTTGGCTGCAATTCCAATATCCTCGGCTTTATTGCGGTATTTGAGCCATCTTTCTTTGGTAGATTGGATGGGTGCATGCACTGCATAAAATGATAAATAGGCTAAAAAAGGAGTATCCTTTGAGGCTCGCATAAATTCGGCAGTTTCTTTTGCCAAACGCATACTTAAATTTTCGCCTTTAGATTCATCTTTTAACTTAGGATTGCCAAAAGGTGCAAAGAAACCACCAGCAGGGCCACCTCGTTCGTAACCCCCTTTATTAATATCAAATCCATAATTATCTGGAAGAAACCCATCTCCTCCAAGGTGCCATTTTCCAGCAAAAAAGGTAGAGTAACCATTCTTTTTAAGAGCCTGAGGAAGTGTAAGCACTTCTTTAGGCATATGATGTTGATAGCTCGGCGGTAATAACTTTGTATTGCGATTCTTATTGCGCCATTGTTCTCCTTCTAAAGCGCCAATCCAATCCGTTATTCCATGACGGGCTGTAAATTGCCCTGTTAGAATAGTTGCCCTAGAAGGGCTGCATACCTGACAGCCTGCATATCCATCAGTAAAAATCATGCTCCTACTTGCGAGTGCATCAATATTGGGCGTTTCGTAGAATCCACTGCCCATGCAAGCCAAATCAGAATATCCCAAATCATCAGCTACAATGAAAAGGAAATTAGGTTTTTCTTGTTTGGGCTGCTTACATCCCAACAATAGAATAAGCAGTACAAAAAGAATTTTATGAATAAGATACAGTTTTTTCATCCTAATTTTTTAGTGTTAAGGAATTTCTCAAAAGAGAGAATTAGGTAACACCAAAACTAGGTTTCCATCTTTTTTTTTTCTTGTACTGTGGTAGAATTGCTAGTACTTTTGATGCAACAATCCCACAATTACTGAACATTTGCAGTAAGTGTGGGATTTTTATAATCGGTCTCTAAACGATTAAATGGAAAGTATAACTCGTTAACACACGAGTTTAATCAATAAATAATTCATCAATAAAAGGACCACTTTTGCCTGTAGTTTCTAAACGAATATGGTTTGCACCCGATTGTAAATTAATAATGGTTGTTACGAATTTCCACTCTTTTTCCCATCCTCCTGTTTCTTTAAAATCAAAGGTTTTTACATACGCATCATTTACGTATAATTTCATAGGATGAAGGTTTCCAATATTGTTGTGCATGTATCTGAATCGAATACTAAAATCGCCAGCTTCGCCATCATTCTCGCGGTACCAAGTTATAGCACCTTCTTTTTCGTTAAAAACTACAAATCCGCTTCCCTTATAGCGATGCGCTTTATCACTTACTTCAGCACTACCTTCTAAAATAGCATCTTCAGCAGCAATATTAACACCCCTTCCAATCCACATATCGGCAGAATGTGCATCGCCCCAAAACAAGCCTTCATTATGGCCGAATAGTTCTTCCATTTGTAAAACAATGCTATCATTTAGTTTTATGATAGCCCTAACCAAAGTACCACTTTGCACCTCAAAAGGTTCACTGTAGTTGATACCATTACTTATGGGATCTGAACCATCGATAGTATATTTTATGGTCAAATTTGAGGTATTATCCTGACCTAGGATAGTCATTAACTGGGCATCAATTGCAATTTTATTAGATATATAAAGTGCCTTATCGCCAAGTATAGAAGCTACAATAACCGAAGCATTTTTGGCGTTGTTCTTTTCTTCGAGGAATAACCTTGTTTTACCAAAAAATAAACTTCTAAAATCAGATTTGGTGCGACTTGTTGGGTCAATAGGATTACCATTCTCCATGGATACTTTACGAATATCTCCCTGTGTATAATAATATACTTTATTCTCTCCATAGGGATATAAATTCCCTTCATTATCCATGCCTTCAGTGCTTAAAATATAGCTAGCTAAAAAGCCTTCCTCGGCAGGCAAGGCCTCAATACTATTTACTAATTTTGAAGCTTGCTTACTGGTATTTAAAACCACTCTTTTTACCTCTTTCCCATTTTGATAGGCAATAGCCTCTAACTTACCCTCTTGGTATGGTACCATCCATTCACACTGCATTTGATCCCACACTTTGCCAGGCTTATCTTTACCCAGTGATTCTCCATTTAAAAACAACTCTACCTCATCGGCATTGGAATAAACCCAAACAGGTATAAGTGTGCCTTTCTCCATTCTAGGGTGTGTCCAACTTGGTAAAATATGAAGCATTAACTCATTGGTCCATTGACTCTGATAAAAATAATACAAGTCCTTTTTGAATCCGGCAACGTCGAGGGCTCCACCCATAAATAAATTAAAGGGCAAACCACCATGAACCAATCCTGCTTCGCCATAATAATCAAACCCTGTCCATCTAAAATGACCACTAATCCATGGATTGTCGCGCATGACTTCCCAATTTTTACGCGCACAAATACGAACAGTGGCATTATCATATGATGAATTAAAACGTTGTTTTCTATTCTTCCATTTTTTAGGATCTAAACCTTCATAAAAAAAGATTTCCTTTTCTATTAAATTAGGCAGTGGATAAGTATTTGGTAGTTCGTTATCGCGCCACCAAGTTTGGGTTCTATAATACCCACGAGTTTGCCAAGTATGGGGCGCTTCCGTTGATATAAATGGTTTATTGAAGCGCTTATTTTCAATAAAAGCTTGCGTTTCGGAGCCACCATTTACGCCAATAATATCCATATCCTCGCTATTACCGGCACCCGAAGTATACAAACGTGTACTATCAATACTTCTGCTAAATTTTACCAATTCGGGGGCTATATCACTATGTGTTTCATTCCCTAGGCTATATGCAAAAATACTTGGGTGATTACGATCGCGGGTGATCCACTCTTCTATATCATGTTTCCACCAATTGTTGAATGCCTGCTTACCATAATCTTGTGGGGCTTTTTTATGCCACCCATCAAAAATTTCATCCATAACCAACAAGCCAATTTCGTCGCATATATCGTAAAACATAGGCGGCGTTGGGTTGTGTGAAGGACGAATTGCATTGATGCCCATATTTTTGAGCAACTGCAATTTCCATCGTAACATTGGCTTAGTCCAAGCTCCTCCAATTGGGCCACCTTCCCAATGTTCGCATACTCCTTTTAATTTTGTATTTTCGCCATTGAGCCAGAATCCGGTTTTTGTATCCCAAGCTATGGTTCTAAAACCAAAGTTGGTTAAGACCTCATCTACCAACGATTTCCCCTCATATATTTGGGTAAGTGCTTTATATAAATAAGGGGTGTCTGGACTCCACAATGTTGGATTCTCCAACTCTAATTCTAAGCACACTTCTGCTGATTTTCCGAGCTTTTTATCGATAGTTTTTATTACTTGGCCATCCTGCGATAGAACCGTTAATTTTGCAGTAATTTTTTTTCTTAAATCGTTTATTCGGAAGGAAGCATTTACCTTTGCCCCAGTATCTGAAATATTGGGTGTAGTTATAAATATACTATTTGGTGCAATATGAGTGGCTTGCACTTGTACTAAGTTAACCGGGGCATAAATACCACAGGGATGGTACCAACGAGCGGAAGGTTCTAAACTATTATCTACCCTAACTGCAATAAGATTATTGCCTTGTTTGAGATATTTTGATATATCATAACGGAATGAGATATAACCATATGGTCTCTTTCCCAAATAGTTTCCATTAACCCAAACTTCGCTATTCATATAAACGCCATCAAAGTTAATGTAAGTTGTTTTTGGTAGCTGATGTTTCTCTAATGTGAAGTTTTTTCTATACCATCCTACACCGCCATCATGGTAACCGCCACCTTGACCTTGATCTCCTCCTTCTCGTACGCCTTTTTCAAAGGACCAATCGTGCGGAATATTGAGTGTAGTCCAATTATCATCATCAAAATTGGGTAAGGAAAAATCTGTATTATCTTCTAAAATAAATTTCCAACCTGCATTAAAACTAACATTGGTTCTTTGCGCAGAAATACCAAGACTAGATATAATAAAGCTTATTAAAAGTGCACTAAATTTTAATTGTTTAATCATTGCTTCGTTTTTTTCATTTGGTTAATCATCCGTATCAAATGTAAAAAGCAAGCCTATTATTATATTATTACTAATGCTTCATTATTGTTAATTTGGTTGCAGAAAGAAGTAAACGTGCGACTTATAAAGCTATGTGGAAATGATGATAATAAAAACACCCAAGAAAAGACATTAAACTGTATAAAAAAAAAGAGAGAAGGCTCTCACCTTCTCTCTTCAAAAAAATAAACACACATACTTATTTTACAATAAGTTTAACCACTGATGTATCTGATTTAAGAATATATACTCCTTTGCTATAATTAGATAAATCTATTTTTTCGCCTTCGCCTGTTAGAACAATTGAACCAGCCGAATTGTATACAGTCCAAGTAGTAATATCTTCTATTGTAAAAATACCTGTTGCACTTGGATTAGGATATGCTTTAAGTGCTTTTGAATTGCTAATTGCATTAATTGACGTTGGTGTAGATTTTACAAGAGCATCTGAATAGTTAAATGCTAAATCTCTATGTACGATTGCATATGCATATGCAGTTCCGTCCACTGCCGTATTATCAAGATATGATACATCACTTGCTCCAACTACAGCTATTACACTCCAATCGCCAACAGTAGTTATACCATCTGTCGAACTCACAGCATAACTAACTTGATTTAATAATTCAGGATTAGCTGCAGAAAGATTAGCAGAGCGCAAAACAACTGTTGACTGTACTCCTGTTTCATTATCAACACCTTGAGTCCAATCTAATTGTTTTGCATTTACAGATAAACTAGTGGCAGCTTCTGGCTTAACTAAATCAATGGATTGATCTGAAACATAAATAAAAACATCATCCACATAGAAGTTTGCAAAAGTACTTGGTGCTGAGCTTGATAACTTAATTCTCAGTTTTGGATAAATTGTTCCTGCACCTGTAGCTTTTGTCCAATTAAACCTTTGATACGTATCTTCCACATCAAACGAACCAAAACTAGGAGTGTATTGGCCATCCATATCTCCAGGTTTCGACATTGTTAACGTAGCATTAGCTCCAATATTATCAGAAGCCATGTATGCGATTACATGAACATTCTCTGAGCCACTAACTGTAACGGGAGCTGCTGTATTCACAATGTGATTGGCTGAGCCATTGTAAGTATCATAGGATACAACAAGACCCTTTGCACCTGATCTTGGCATTAAATCTGTTATTTCAATAGGAAAACTCATGTTTGATTCCCAATCACTTGCCTGACTTTCTTCAAAGTTTACTGCCTGATAATCTTGCGCACTTAACGCTGTACTTGATAGTAATGCAGTTACTGCAATACATGCTTTAATTTTTGTAATTGTTTTCATCATAAAATTTGTTTAAATGATTAATATTAAGGATTTAGGTGACATATAATATGGCACCCTGTTAATTTTATATTTAATTGGTAAGCAATATTTTTTGTACTTCTTTCCCTCTTGATGTTATAATTTCGAGTAAAAGAATTCCTTTAGTGTTGCTATTTATATCGACCGTAGTTTTATTAATGAAATGACCCGCTTCTATAAGCTGACCTGAGGCTGTGTAAATTTTATATTGAGCTTCTTCGGGCTGAATCAGTTGAATAGTAAAACTACCTGAAGTAGGATTAGGACCAATACTTAAAATACTAGAAATATGCACTTTAATAGCCGTAGCAGTGTTATAATTGGCCGTAATTTGTGCATCAGAGCTTATAGTAATTGAAAGCGGATTTTCTGATCCAACATAGCCTCCAGTCCATGATTCAAATTCATAACCTTCTGCAGAAAATGCAGTTAATATTACTTCTGTGTTTATTTCATATTCATCTTGTTCAGGAGAAATGGTTACTGCACCATTATCGGAAATAATTGAAAGAGCAAACGTTTTAATTTTCCACTGAGCAAACACTTCAATATCATCAGTTACTATGGTTGATGCATCGAATACCTGTCCATCGGCTGTTTGCCACTCTACAAATTCTTTTGTAGCGTTGACAGGATTATTAGGTAGGGTAAAATTGCCATCTTCATTAGTTAAAACATTAACAAAATTGGTTCCATCATTAAAAGTAATGGTATGACTAATAGATGATAGATTGAATTCAAAATAATCTAAATCGAAGCCATAGTTTAATAGGTGAAATCTTAATAGGTGAATGCCATTTCCCAACTGTACTTTACCAATATTTTCATTCAAGAAAGTTCCACTGCCTGTATTGGTGAGTATTATGTTCTCCAAAAGCGTTAGCCCTGTTTTTGGAAGAGTTAAGGTTATTTGCTCGAACTCAGGAAAACGTCTGGTTTGGTGATTTACTTTCACATCGTAATAGCCAGCTTGCTCTACATCAACAGTAAACTCGAGCCACTCGTTTGCTTTGATATCTCTTATTACTGTGCCATCACTACTTAAATCTACAAATTCGTCACTACGATAACTTGATGTATTCAATTCTGTTCTATCGAAATAAGCAACACCTTGTCCACCATAATCATAATGCTCAAACTCAACTTTTTCAGTTAAACTATGTGGCTTATTATCGTTAGAATAAGGCCATTGTGCTGAGGTATAAATAATTATTTCTTCACTAAACTCTTCTCCATCCGTATTCATTGCAACTAATTGCAAAGTATAGCTATCCTCCATAATAGAACCTAGAATATCATGAGAATTCCAAACAAAAGGTGCCTCGTTAAGCTTACCTAAATCAGTATTATTTACAAATAATGAAACCTCTGTATAATCATCTTCAGCAATAGCTTCAACTTGTAAATCTGATCCTCTTAGAATTTCTTGATTATTTTGCAGGTTCTTAAATCGAAGAGGTGATAAGTCACCATCCAAAACAATTGTATTGATGGAAAATTTTGGAAGTGTAATATCACCTTCTCCTTTTTTAATTAGAGATAGAATTTCTGTATCTATGGGTATGGAAACTTCTTCGTCCATAGTTGAATAAGAGACCGCTTTATGTGTAAACGATTTGTTATTCTTTATACCATCTATATCAAAATCAAAAGGAACTTCTTTATCCGTAAGGTTTAAAACAAATAGGGTAATTACACCATCTTTTTCTACAGCCCTAGCGCTAATGGCATCCACATTATCAATTAATTGTGGCGCATCCATAGTACTCTGCAATAATGTACTATTCTGAAATACAGAACGAATTACTTGATAAGTAGAACCAAAGGCAGTCCTTTCGAGGGGATATTTAATTCGAGGACGTAAGGTGCCATTCACATCGACATCGTGCCATACTACAAATGAATTTAACTTGCCGTTATCGCTAAACCAATTGGCGCGCTCATAAACATCAGAATTCTCACTCATAAAAATATAACAATCGGCCATTCCTAGTGCTGATACTGCATTAGGCCCGCCTGATTTCACACCCCACTCACTCAACCAAATTGGTTTATTTGGGGCTACTTGCATGGGATAATCATCAATTGTTTTTCTTAATACTTCCCTGGCTGTTAAAGCAGTAGAATAAGCCTCGTCACTTGTGGTTTCATCATCAGGGTTTGAACCTACATAAGTATGTATTGTAATGGCATCAAAATAGCTTATATCTTGCGTTAAATCTTGATTCCAAAGTGGATTTGCAGAATTTTCTCGACGTAAAAGAGGAATAGAAACCTTTATATTTGGGTCTTCTGCTTTTAATGCTGCAGACATTGATTTGGCACGTGAAATATAATCCTGAGTATTCGGTATTATAGAACTGCGTTGCCCTGGATAAAAATTTTCGTTACCCATTTCTACAACTTTAACTTGAAATCCCCTCTCTATTAAATCTTTGTATCGAGCTACAGAAACTGGCGAACCATTATTCATATCTGTACCATCAGCACTCATATTAAAGGTCCAAATCATATCATACCCTTCTCCCTCCAAGTCAATTCGAGCGTTGTTTAGAGTATTTAATCCTTCAATACCTACTATAATGTTACTATTATCCATTAATTGGATGGTAGAAAGATGATCAATTGTTTTAGTTCTAGGTCCGCTTGCATGATCATAGGCAAAGGTCTCTGTACCAAACACCCTAGCTTTATCTTGTTCCCAATCGTACCAATTTGAGTATAGACCATGGGGAAAACGCACTGTTATTGGATTTGCTTGTAAAAAATAAGCCCGTTCTTCGGAACTTGTAAAACCATGAATATTAGTTCCAAGTTGAAGATTATTATACTCCTCCTTATTATTGGTATTAATACTCATTTTAGCTTTAAAACCTACTGGCAAATCAAAGGGGTATTCTTGAGCAAGGAGTTCATTTTTTGGAAATAAAACCACAAGTAAAAGCAAACTCTTTATAATAAATTTATTCATAATAGTTGTATTAATTAACAGCCACTTACTAGCTATTTTTTTGATACGTCTTACTTATTTATTAATACTTTTTGCACATCTTTCCCTCTAGAGGTAATGATTTCGACCAAAATAACTCCCATACTTCTGCTATTTAGATTAACCGTAGTTTCATTAAAGAAATTACCCGCATCTATAATTTGACCTGAGGCTGTATAAATTTTATATTGAGCTTCTTCGGGCTGAATCAATTTAATGGTAAAGCTGCCTGAAGTTGGGTTTGGACTAATACTTAAAATATTAGCGACATGTTTTTTTACTGCCGTAATATTTTTATAGTTGGCGGTAATTGGTTCATCGGATGTTATAATCAGTGTAAGTGGATTTTCTGTTCCAACATAAGCCCCAGACCAAGATTCAAATGCATAATCTTCAGCTGCCACTGCTGTTAATATCACTTCAGTATTTATCTCGTATTCATCTTGCTCAGGTGAAATAGTTACGGTACCATTTTCAGAAATAATCGAAAGAGTAAAGGTTTTAATTTTCCAAACAGCAAATACTTCTATATCTTCAGTTACCGCCGATGAAGCATCGAACAACTGTCCATCTGCCGTTTGCCATTCAACAAATTCTTGGCTCGCATCTATTGGATTAGCAGGCAGTGTAAAATTTCCATCTACATCTGTTTGCACATTTACTAAATTGGTTCCATCGTTAAATGTGATGGTATAACCAGCGCCTTTGAATGATAAATCGAAATAGTCTAAATCGAATCCATAATTTAATAAACTAAATCGTAAGACGTGTGTACCCGCTTCTAATAGCACATCGCCAATACTTTCTTCTAACCAGCCTGAACCTGTATTGGTAAGAACTATATTGCTAAGAAATGTGATGTTTTCATCGGGCAATGAAACTGATATTTGATTAAATTCTGGCGACCTTCTGGTTTGATGATACACTTTTAAATCATAGTACCCAGTTTGAGAAACATCAATTGTATATTCGAGCCACTCCCCTGTTTTTATATCGCGCACTACTGTACCAGCTGAATTTAGATCAACCATCTCATCAATTCTAAAACCTGATGCAGATGAGTTCATATTTACTTTATCCCAATAGGCAATATCAATCCCTCCATGATCATAATGTTCAAATTCCACTTTACCAGGAATTGTATGTGGTTCCTGATTATCGGTAAAAGCCCATTGGCTTGGCGTTAAAATGGTAAGAGTGCGCTCTTCGATTTGTCCTTGAGCATCTTTAGCCTGCAATTTTAAAAGATAAGTAAGCTCGTTCATATTGGTCAGCTCAGGTACTGATGACCAAAAAAAAGGGGACTCAGTTTTGACACCCACATTTATATCGTTCACAAATAAAGTAACTTCAGTGAAATCAGTCCCTACAATGGCTTCAACTGCTAAATCAGACCCTTTTGTAATCTCTTGGTTATTGGCCAAATCCTTAAATCCCAACACACGACTTAAATCGGCTGAAACTTCAATTTTTTTTTGACCTTTTTTATCACTGTCTGCATCTAAAGAATACTCACCATAAACCAAGCTAGTCCCTTCTCCAATGTAAAGTGTTACATAAGCCTTGTCTAAAACCTGCTCGGCACGCACAATGGCAAACCTACCCGTAAATGAGATTCCTTCCTCAGCTAGGTTGAGTACTTCAGTATCATCCTCTTGGCAAATAATATAATCTGTAATTACCTTATCGCCAATTTGACTATTAACTTTTGCACCAACAATTTTATCACCGTTGTATAAATGCTCAACGGATTTAACACTTGTATTAATTGATTTTGATGGCTCAAAAATATGTACATATGGTTTATCCCATGCTTCTCCTTGTTGCCTGATGGCGATAATCTGAGTTTCTTTATCTTCGTAACCTCCCTTTGCTTCTCGGGTGCCAGGCCCCACAGCTTTAGTGTATTCGCGAGCTACCCCTGCAGCAGTAAACATATTCATATAAGTATTGGTAGTAGTTAGATCGAAACGAACTTTTGTAGCCTCACTTATAGATGCAGTTACTTCAGTATCTTCAAAGAATCGCCACCCTGGTGATTGGTGCGTATCGCCAATATCATTCTGATATCGATTTGTAGTACTTGTACTTAACTCATTATTACTAATATCAAAAATGTGCATTTCATCACCTAAATTATGATAGACATAATCATGAAAATTATTCTCCCCCAAAGATTTAGAGCGAAACATATCAAAATAATATGCCGTTGTTTCACTTGTTCTAATGGTACTTAATGTACGTTGCTGCTGATCGTTATTTATTTGATCATCTAAAAATTGCGTAGCAAAACTAAAATTCTCATTAATTGGATCCTCTAGATGTTTTGGTTCTGCAGCTACATTAACGGTAGTGTTCATGTATAAATCAGAATTTGAATTCCACGCACCACTTTGTATACCATGCGATGTGCCATTCACAATCATAGTATTATTACCTGCATGTCGCCAAAAATACCCTGTATGTATTGGATCGCTCCTTTCTGCTAAAGTATGTGGCAAGCCACCATTAGCTGCCATTATATAACCTGCACCATACAATTCCATAGTTATACCGGTACAATGCGAGTGTACATAATGTGCACCGCCTATTATACCACAAAGACCATAATCCTCGTTGTTGTTCTCAACATAATTACGCTGTAAGGCAACACCTGCATGTTCAATTATAACCGTTGGTTTTTGAAAATCTATTTGTGAATCCGATAATTCTGGAATATCTACACCCCAAAATAATTGATCAAATGCTCTGTAGTTTCCAAATGTGGTAATAGGTACAATTGGATCGTATCCACCCTTAGCATCGTAACCTTGGCGTAATGCCACTTTAGCTTTTTGAGCATATGCCTCAAAGCCTCTCCTCATGGCTAAATTAAGGGTATATCTATATATTTCAGGTGTTTTATCAATATCTCTATGCGAGTCACCATAACGAACAAAACGCCTGTTAGGTAATCTTAAATTATCGAATAAGAAATTTCCGTCAAGAATATGCATATTCCCATTCATCACATTCATACTCGGCTTAAGCCTATCCACAAGGTTAAGTATCAACGTTACATTTTGCATAAAACTATAACTAGTAGACTCGGGCCAAACGCCTTGTGCTCCAAACATTGGTAGTATGGTTTGTGTAAATGAGTTTTGTTCTTTTGTTCCTGTATTCCAAAATACATTAAACATGCGCTCGCGTTCCGTATCATCATCAACACATAGAATGCTAAACAATACGCCTGGTGCCCTTAAAATAGGGTGGTTACTCACCATTTTACCATATTTAGTATCATTACCTCCATGTTCGTGAAGGGCATTCATGGCAATATTATAAACTGCTTTTTGTGCTTTTACATGATCGTAATTAATGGTTGAACCTGTAGATTTTTGGTAGACTCTGGTTCCTGTTGTTTTCATGAAATTAACCACAAAATCGTAGGCAATGGCAAACTGAGCATAACCTGCTCTTGGATCATAAAAGTCACTGCCACTCATAGCGGTATTGTGCGGAGAACGATTCGCTAATTCTTCTATGTAATACCATAAAATATCGGCTGCAAATTGTGCGTATTTTTCTTCTCCACTTACATAGTATACCATACCGGCATATGAAGCATAGTTAAGAACTTTGGAATGTTTAGTATTGTTAGCGCTAGCAGCTGCTTCAGATAAGTTATCATCTGATGCCAATTCCGGAATGGTATTTAAAATTGCATCGGGATTTGACACATGCGTATTTACAATATCGTCGATTGCAGCTTTGGCCTTTGTTATAACAGCATTTGCCCATGGGTAAGTCTCCATTTTCTGTAGAATGGCATCTTTATCTGCCTCAGTACCCCAAATAACAGGATGCTGCATAGATTGAGCTGACAAAACCGTTGTAGACACTAGTAGTACTAGCACTAATATTCTACTAAATAAAGGTGTAAATCTCTTTTTCATTATATAGATTTGAAGGTTTTCAATGTGTTTTTTGGGCGTTTTGGTGCATACTCATTTGGGTACTCGCCATGGATTTGAATTAATTTTTATTGGGGTAAAAAGATCTTCCGTCGGAAGGAAATTGCTTTTCTAAAAGTAGTTTCATTCTCTTCTCTTGTTTAGAAAACTCGGGATTACCTGCATAATTTTGCGTTGCAATTACACTATTTTTATGATGGTATAATTCTTTCCCAATCAACTCTTGTGTATCGCTCATGCGCCATTCTGTATAGCGCCATTCACCATCGGTACACGTTACACCCATATATTTTTCGCCTCTTGGATAAAGACTATAAGCGGCCTTACTCCATTTCTTATTGGGATTTTTTAATAGAGGTAACAAACTATTACCATCTAATTGATGGGTACTTAATCCACATGCCTCAGCAAGTGTTGGAAATATATCCACATACTCAACAAGGGCCTTTGTTTGTGCATTGCGTAATGTTTTAGTATTACTAGTAGGCAGGGTAATAATGAGTGGTGCATTAACATCAATCTCAAAGTTAGTATGTTTACACCAAGCCCCATATTCTCCTAATTTCCAACCATGGTCGCTCATTACAATTACAATTGTATTTTCTCTTAAATTGAGTTCTTCAAGCGTTTGCATCACTTTACCAATCTGAGCATCAGTGTAGCTGATACAAGCATGGTAACCATGTGCCAACTCCTTTGATAAATCATCTGTTAACAAACCTTCTTTAGGAATTCCATTATAAGCACGCAACTCGTTCCATTTTGTTAAGGCCAATGAATTCATATTTTTAGGGGTTTCTTTGCTGGGCACAATAAATTGGTCTCTATCATATAAATCCCAATATTTTTTAGGTGCATTAAATGGTAAATGAGGCTTTGTAAAGCCAACGAACATCGCAAAACTCTCGTCTTTTACTTTACGAAGCGTCTCAATGGCTGCATTGGCTGCCCTACCATCTTTATATGCTTCATCATTTACATCAGTACATTCAAAAGCTGGCCCTTTAGAGCCTTTTTTATTATTCATAGCTATGTTTTCTGGTTTAGCATATGAATTCGGCTCCTTCTGTATATGTATTGAGAAACTTTCTTTATCATCGTGCCCATGATGATATACTTTACCTACACTAACTGTGGTATAACCATTGTCCTTTAAAAACTGCGGCATGGTAACTATTTCCTTATTCACCTTTCGCAAAGGCGTGAACAAATCGTAAATACCAACTGATTCTGGTCGCATCCCTGTTAGTATACTAATACGCGATGGTGCGCAAATAGCCTCTTGACAATAGGCATTTTTAAATAACATACCCTGCTTTGCAAGAGCATCAATATTTGGGCTTTTAACAATATCATCTCCGTAACACCCCAAATCAGACCTGAGGTCATCGACCATGAAAACTAAAATATTGGGTTTATCAGCAGCTGATGATACACCTATTACATAAAAAAGTGCTACTATGATTAATGATAATTTCATCATAATTTATTTACTCTATTAATCGATTCTATTAAATACTTATTGATTATAGAATAAAAATATGGCAATAACATTTTTTAACTTAGCACTAAAGTCTCATTACTAAAAGTGTTGTTGCGAAAGGAAACATATGTGACACTCTTGCAACATATGTGACATTATTACACATAACATACTCTAAAATAGAACTTATATGATATTAAGAGGCTGTCTCAAAACTCATTTTTTTCGGACCACTAACTTTCAATTTATAAGTTGACTCAATTAAAGACACCTTCATTATTATCAATTCAAGGAGAAGTATTGAGTGATGGATTGTTTTGGTATTTTTAAGTTAACGTTAGCTTACGAATTATAACTAAAGAGAAGAGGCTGTCTCATTCTGAGACAGCCTCTTAAATACTTTGTATATACACATTACCCTATGGATACAATCACTTATAATTAATAATTTGAGTAACAGTATTCGCCTTAAATCCGATGCGGTGTGCTTGAACTTGCAAAGTAATACCTTGAGGCACATTAAATGGATTGGTATATATTTCCCATGGTCCTTGGGCTTTTTTTCCTTTCTTTACTATTCTATATCCAATAGAAGCTCCCTCTGTTGCACATGTTATAGTCACCAATTGATTTTCGATTTGTACTTTTGGTTTTTGAGTTACGGGTTGAGTATCGGAACCACCCCATAAATCATTAATCAATTCACGCTCTGGTAAATTAGGGCGATCACCAACATTCCTTATCCATCTATCCATTTCTACACGTAACTCCACTAGCTTATCTTTGTACTGTGGCAAACTTGCAATATTATTTAACTCGTAAGGATCGGATTCGCAATCGAAAAGCTCCTCTGTTGGCTTACTCTCCCTAAACCATTGTGCTTGTATACTATTGAGCTGTCCTAAATCGCGTAATCTAAGTAACTCCTGCATAGAAGGAATTTGTTCTCTGTACGAAATTGGCAAATAATACCCCTGCTCTGGACGATAATTGCGGATATATTTAAAACGAGAGTCTCTAACAGCCCGGATAGCATCCGTTATTTCATCGAATCTATCAGCTGCTCCATAAATATATTTGCGTTTCTCTGGTTCTGTATATTTGCCCAAGAAAGCTTGACCCTGTAGGTATTCAGGAGGTTCAATTCCTGTTAAAGATAAAAGTGTAGGTGCAAAATCAACAAAACTTAATAACTGCTTATCAATTTTGCCGGCCTCTTGCTGTTTAGGGAAACGAATAATTAAAGGCGTATTTAAACCCGAATCGTATATCAAACGCTTTTCGCGAGGTAATGGACCGCCATGATCTCCATAAAAGAAAATGATCGTATTATCTAATAGCCCATCCTCTTCTAATTGTTTTAACACCACGCCAATTTGGCAATCCATCTCAGCAATGTTGTTGTATAATTTCCACATATCACGTCGGGTAATTTCATCATCAACTAAATATGGAGGAATAGTAAACTTGGTATCTTTGGAAAGATGTTTACTTGTATTTTCTTCGCTTAAACGCTTTGGTCCCCATTTGTATGATCGATCACCTGAATGATAATGACGCGTTTCTATTTTTCGAAATCCGTAAGGTTCAAATAGGCCCGATTCATGCGTTTCTGTAAAATTAAAAACGGCAAAAAAGGGTTGCCCTTCCTTTTTGTTTCGCCAATGCGCATATGGGCTACTTTCGTCCCATGCTGTAACTGGAGCTTTAAATTGATAATCGGTTTTATAATTATTAGAGCAATAATAGCCCTGACGCCTTAGTAACTCACTAAGCATCTTCACTTCGGTATTAGGAACTCCTTCGTAAGCTGGCAAGCCCGTTATATGCATATCTGAGTTGGTTCGCATATTGTTTGTGCCAATGCTAGTTGGGTACATTCCTGTGGCAATTGCCGAGCGACTAGGTGCGCAAACGCCCGAAACCGAATACATATTAGGATACCTAATTCCTTCGGCAGCTAATTTGCTTAGGTTTGGTGTTTCTATGGTTGAATCGCCAAAAGATGGAATATAAGCACCCATATCTTCTGTAACCAACCACAAAATATTTGGTTTTTCATCGAGCTTTAAGTGCGAATAATCTGGTTCTTCTGATACCTTAAGTTTTGAATTATTATTTGTGCACGAAGACAGAATAAATAAAACTACTATAATTGCCAAGCTGCTATAGTGAAGTTGAATTCTTGTGTTTTTCATTTTATTGATGATAAAAGAATTAGACTAATAAATTGACTGTTATACCAAAAGGTTATTTGGCAACCTATTGAAGGTTATTTCTTCTTTGGATTACTCTGTAGATAATTCAGTAAGGTTACTTTTAGCTGTTCAACAGTTCCTTGCTCAACACCATTATTCACATTTGCTCCAGTAATCCAATACCAAACCATGCCAGCATCAGAACAGTCCCATCTTCCTTTCTGAAATTTAACAACATCATCTATCTCGGCCATTTTACCCATTAGCCATACAAATTGCATCCGATCGTCGGGATGATTTTTGGCCCAATCCCATTCCGACTCATTTACCTTTAATTTTACGTTTTGATCGGGAATACGCACTTCTTCAACCCCAAAATCAAGAATCTGCTGCCATGTATAAAAATCCCCAGCATCGTCGTTAGCCGGATGGTGTGTAATCACTTTTACAAACTTGCGTTTTTCTTTTATGGAAAGTGCTAAGGCAAAGCCAATGATATCTGGTTCTCCTGCCTCAATAATCCAAAGTGGATCTTCGGCTGTTGAAGCATCAATTTCTTTACACAATTCCTGTATTGTTTCGTCGCTTTGCCATTTTGCATCCCAAAAGGTAATATGCTCAAATCCTCCCCAACGGCGGGCAGTTCCATCGCAAGTAGTTTGCATCATGGCATGTCTTTCGCACTCTGCTTTACGAGAGATTCTATGAGGCACCACTAAATCACAGCAATGAGAATAATGTACCAATCTATCGGATAAACCTGTAGCCTGCAATAATGCTAAAGATATGGCGGTTCCTCCTAAATCATCAGGATCAGGAGAATTTCCATCGGCAACAATGGCAATACGCCCTTTGGGTGGTGAGATCGTAAATTCCTCAGAAACCTTTTGCGCCTTAGTAATGGTAAATAATTGACCTATAAAAGCGATGCTAAATATTATTAATTTCGTTTTCATGTGTTTGTTTTTTATCTGTGCTCACAAATACAACTCTCTAATACTTTAATATTATTATTAAGTTGATTATTGCATTTTACTTTTACCTACAAATGGCAAATTCAGTATATCGAATTCACCATCTGCTTTTATTATATTTACGTTTATTTCTTTTTGGCTATTACCACATACATTCTAGCATCTTCAGGAGCATCGCCATCGCAGTTTCCTGCCATAACCACACTTTCTCCGGCTTTTACTTCGCGTTTATAGAGGGACATTTTTACTTTTCCAATCTTAAAATCATCACCCGTATCTTGATATTCTTCTTTGATAAAATCGGGCAAATTAACACGATCATCATGTCCAATATATAGCGTTAAATCCTTACCTGCAATAAACTGCAATAAATCACGTGCCCAATAACGACTATCAGAATTTGGAATACGAACATACTCTGCTCCATGCAAATAACTAGGAATTACCGTGTAATTAATCATTAAATCGGTATACGGTTTTTTGCCCCAAAATACATTGGTACGCAACATAGCTTCAGAATCGCCGGTATAACTAAACTTTTTAAACAATTCACTTTTGTTAGTTACGCCAGGAACATACGGCGGAATATAAGGAATATGTGCAGGCAATGGTTCATCTTTTGGAATTACCTTACTCACTTGTGGTAAGTCTGTAGATAAACCGTTTTTGAAATCTACTTGCTTAGATTTTAGTGTTATTGATGCCGATTTAATTCCATCGCGCTTTGCGGTAACCGTTACTTTACCATCAGCAAGTAGGGAGCGAACTGCAACTCGATTGATACCACATTCAGTATCGAGGTATAAATTATTGGTTGAGTTCTCTTTTCCGCTATTGTATCCGCCACGCCAAATGGCAGGGCCTGATATTTCAAAGTCAACTCTTCCCTTGTCCAAAGGACAGCGCATACCATTTTCATCCACAAGCTCTACATCTATAAGTGCAATATCAGAACCATCAGCTAACCAACCTTTGGGTCCTGTTATTGGCGTTAGTTTTATGGCTACAGGGTTACCTGTCGTTTTTTTAATTTGAGAAGTTTTGAGTTTTCCATCAATAAATGCTTCTGCCCTTATTTCACCAGCTTTCCATTTTACGGCATCAAACTTATATACATAACCATTGTTTGGTTCGGTATCTTCGCCTATCAACTCATCGTTTACATATAACTTAACAGATGCACAATTTGAGATAACATAAATTGGTTTTTCTGTTGTTTCGGTATAATTCCAATGTCCAACAATATGCACTTGCGGCTCTGGGCGCCACATTGCTTTTAAAGCATAAAAAGCTTCTTTTGGTAATCGAACACCATCAACCTCACCACTGGCTCTTGTTACTTCAGTGGGGCATCGGCCTCCATGAGGGCCATCGGTAAATACCCAGTTAGCACCACCTGAATGGTAAGGCTTTTTACCCATTTTTTTCCACCAATGCTCAGCTTGTCTTACTGCAAATTGTTCCGAACCAAATTTATATGTATTTCGTTTAATGTTTTTATGATTGAAATAATTATCATCCGGAGTATATTTATCCCAGGCCCTACGTGGCGCTTCATCTCTACAATATTCACTTTCGATAATTGGTAAATTAGGATATTCACCTTCCCAACCCTCTGTACCAATTTCTATACTGATGTATTTTTCTGAGCATGCTGCATTATCTGCACGCCTATTTCCCATTAATCGCTTTCCATTAGGATCGTATGTATCAATTACATCTAAAATTTGCTCGTAGTGTGCTGCTGATTCAGCCCAGTTACCGCCTTCCCAAATAAAAATTGAAGGATGGTTTCTATAATAGACAATCATATCTCGGAATGCCGCAATGCGAATATCCCAAGTTTCACCTTCATCTTCCGACTCTCCTGCAACGCCAGGCATTAAGGTTACAAAACCATATTTATCGCCCATGGCAATTTCGGCAGGAGAACCCGCACAATGTCCCCAACGAATAAAATTACCACCCGCTTCGTCCATCAGTTGATAGGTAAAATCTCTTAACCAATCTGGTAAAGCCGCGCCTAAGCCAGCCCAACTATTGGTAGGTTTTTGTCCCCAACCATGCAGTTTTGCGTGTTCGCCATTAATATGAAAACCCGAATCTTTATTGAATTCGAAATTACGTATCCCTAAAGGCGATTCGTAGCTATCAATAACCTTATCCCCCTCTTTAACAATAGAAAGAACCGAATACATATAGGGGTTACGGGTATACCATAATTTCGGATTTTGAATCTTTAAGGTGTTTTCAAATATTAGCTTACTATCCGCATTTAGTATTCCATTCGTTGCGGTCTTCTTAACTAAGTTACCATCGTTATCTAAAATATGCGCTTCGATGGTGATGTTCTTATAGCTATCATATTCGTTTTGAACTTCTGTTTTAACGCTTACTGTAGCACTTTCTTCGCTAATTTGATCAGCATATACATACGTACCCACCGTTTTTAAATTATCGTATATGGGAAGTGTAATATGTAATGGATCCATGGTGTATAAAAACACATTGCGATAGATACCTCCATGTGTTGGATGCCAATGCTCGTGATTCCAAACTAGTGGAAAATTGTCTCTAAAATGATCCCCTCTATCGTTATTTACTTTAACGGCAATTACATTGTCCTCGCCAAAGTTAATATACGGTGATAAATCGTATCCAAAGGGAATAAAACCGGTTTGATTTTTACCGATAAATGTACCGTTAATATATACATCTGCAATTTGACGAACAGATTCAAACTCAATAAACACTTTTTTGCTACTTTCTGATTTTGGTAGGGTAAAATGTTTTCGGTACCAAACCGTTCCTCGCCATTGATTGGCTTCTCCATCATGATGCCCCAGACTTAAATCGTCGAAAGTATCAATATCATTAAATGTATGCGGACAACTCACTACAGACCACTTATCATCCGCATAGTTTTGCGCTTCTGCTCCTGCCGGATTCTCTTTTATAAACCGCCAATCTAAATTAAAATTATACTTGGTTCGATTACTTTTGAGGTCATCTGCATCATATTTCTTTGCATTACATTCTATCACGATGCTAAAACATAAGGAAAGTGCTATGAGCAATAATATATTGGTTTTTTTATACCACATAAGAGTTGATTTTATATAATTACACTTTGGGATTAATACACTATTTTATATTCACCTGATCCTAAGTTAAAGGATACATCGTTCCCAATATTTGTGCTTTCGTTCACTATTTTATTTAAAGGTTTTTTATTAACCACGATGTTTTTCCCAAGTGCTTTAGGCAAGGTTATACTAGCTGTTGCATTGGGAGGAATACATATATTATAAGTCATTTCTCCATCTTGAAGCGACCATTCAGACTTAACCTCTCCGTACATTGAATTAATTTTGGCACTTGCATTTGTTAATCCTCCACCTGGGTGCGGACTAAATAATATGTGCTTATATCCAGGGTTTTCTTCGTCGATTGCTACGCCAGCTACATAATTATATAACCACTCACCAATGGCTCCGTATGCGTAATGGTTAAAACTATTCATACCATCAATTATGGTTCCATCTGGTTTTTGAGTATCCCAACGCTCCCATATGGTTGTAGCCCCCATAGTAACTGGGTATAACCACGATGGATATTCTTTACGGTTTAATAGCATAAAGGCTAAATCGTCTCTATTTACAGCCGATAAGCTGCTACATAATAGTGGCGTGCCTAAAAATCCTGTAGTTAAGTGCTTAAACTTTTTAACATCGTTTGCAAAATAATTACTGGCTTGTTCCTTTAGATCTTCCGGTATCAAATCGAACGATATAGCAAGTGCATAAGCTGTTTGTGTATGTGAAACTAAGCGCCCATTAGGTGTAATATACTCTTTAGCAAAAGCAGCCTTTATTTTGGTAACCATATCTGCAAACTCTGCCGCATCATTATCTTTACCTAATATCTTAGCAACCTTTGCCATAATAGAAGTAGAATATGAATAATAAGCTGTGGCTATTAGATCTTGCTCTGTGTACGCACCTGGATAAGCCGGTTTATCAGTATTATATGATAACCAATCGCCCCAATGAAAATGTCTTTCATTCCAAAGGTAGTCATCACCCGATTTATTTTTCATGTATCCAATCCAAGCTTTCATACTTTTGTATTGCTCCTCCAAAATTCGTTTATCGCCGTAAGCACGATAAACTGTCCAAGGCACAATTACTGCTGCATCGGCCCACCCTGTTGCGCCTCCTAATTTGTTATTCCACATATCAGGAATAATATTGGGCACCTGCCCATTGGGTTGTTGATCCAAGGCAAGATCTTTCAACCATTTTGTATAGAAGGCTGCCACATCAAAATTAAAGGCTGCAGTCATACTAAAAACCTGAGCATCTCCAGTCCACCCTACACGTTCATCGCGCTGCGGACAATCGGTTGGTATGTCCAAGAAATTGCAGCGTTGTCCCCATTGAATATTGCTTTGTAGCTGATTTATTAATGAATCGGAACAAGCAAATGTACCTGTAGGTTTCATATCAGAATGAATGACAATTCCTGTAATATCATCTGTTGTTGCAGTGCCAGGATAACCTTCTAATTTCACATATCTAAAGCCATGAAACGTAAAGAAAGGCTCATAAACTTCTTCTTGATTGCCCTTTAAAACGTACACATCGGTTGACTTAGCTGAACGAAGATTTTCAGTAAAAAAGTTACCTTCCTTATCTAAAACCTCTGCAAACTGCAAAGTTACCTTATCTCCTTTTTTTCCTTTTACCTTTAAACGAGTATAGCCAACTATATTCTGGCCTAAATCCATTACTAACTCACCTTTAGGTGTAGTAATTATTTCTATTGGTTTGATTTCTTTAGTAACCTTTACTGGTATGCTATTAGAGGCTACAAGTATTTCTTTAGAATGGTTAATTTGTTCTACATTGTTCCATTTTTCACTGTTGAAGTTGTAGTTTGCCCATCCTTCTTGTTCGAGATTGGCATCGTAAAACTCACCATTATAAATATCCGATTCTTTAATGGCTCCATAGGATGCTTTCCAATTATCATTGCTTGTAACAAGCTTACTTGTACCATCGGTATATTTGATATGTAATTGTGCTATTAATGCCAATTTATCGCCATAATGACTATGATCGCCATCCCAACCAATATAACCACGATACCAACCATCACCAAGCATGGCTCCGATGGCATTATTTGAACTTAGCATATCCGTTACATCATAGGTTTGATATTGTATGCGTTTGTGAAAAGAAGTAAATCCGGGTGTAAAAAGCTGATCGCCTACTTTTTTACCATTGATAAACATTTGATATAAACCCAAAGAGCTTACATATAAACGAGCAGACTTAATTTCTTTATCTAATGTAAAATCGTTACGGTAATATTGAGATGGTAAAGATGTTTTGGATGGTTTTTCATCTTTCAATGAAATCCATTGGGCTTTCCAATCCGAAGTATTTAATAAGCCTAATTCGAAATAAGCCGGCTCACTCCATGCGCTAAGCTTATTTTTATTATCCCAAATACGAACCTGCCAATAAACGCGATCGCCCGATTTTAATGTTGCACCTTGATAGGGTACATTGATTGATTGGTTTGAGTTAATCTTGCCCGTAGACCATAATTGGGCTGATTGTGTACCCAAATTTTGAATAGTTTTGGCAGCTCTAATTTCGTAAGCAGTTTGACTTACATTTGAGCTAGTTGATTGGATCTTCCAACTAAATCGAGGTGATGTAACATCAATACCTATAGGATTATTTAGGTACTCGCAAGTTAAACTCCCCACCTTGTTTTTAGCATTTAGTTGAATGCTAAAAGACATTGTAATACCTAGTAAAATGGAAATAATTATAGACCGAATATATTTCATAATAGTGCTATACAATTAATTGATTATTTGGAAGTAATATATATTGAAAAACCAATATTAGTAATGGAAAAACCATACTAATATTGGTATATTATTTACTATTTATTAACCGTTAATATTACTGTTTTCAAATCCGATTCTTGCGATGATGAACCTACTGAAACCGTAAAAGTTCCTGGTTCAACCACCTTATTTAAATCTTTGTCTAATAAGGATAGGTTTTCAAAGTTGAGTTCAAATTCAACTGTTTTTGTTTCGCCAGCCTTAAGGCTAATACGCTCAAATCCTTTTAACATCTTATTGTATCTGCCCACCGAGGCATAATCATCGCGAATGTACATTTGAACAACTTCATCTCCATCTCGTGAGCCTGTATTGGTCACCTTTACAGAAACAGTTGCTTTGCCATCTGCTTTAATTGAGCTTGCACTCAAGCTTGGCTGACTATATTCGAATGTTGTATAGCTAAGTCCGTAACCAAATGGAAATAATGGAGACTTGTCTGAATATCTATATTTACCCTTACCTGAGCCAATAAAATCAGGACGCTCTAGATATGTGACAGGAACTTGTCCGACCGAACGAGGAAAAGACATGGTTAATTTACCTCCTGGATTAACATCTCCAAAGATAACATTCGCAACAGCATCACCTGCTCGCATACCACCATACCAAGTCTCAAGCACAGACGGAATATTTTCTGCAATATAGTTTATACTTAAGGGACGACCATTAATCAGAACAACAATAACTGGTTTCCCTGTTTTATGAATGGCTTCTACTAATTCCTTTTGAACACCATACAAATCTAGATCAGAACGATCACCGCCTTCGCCACACGTTTTATGTGAGCTACCTACAACTAATACAACTGCATCTGATTTTTTTGCTGCAGAAACGGCTCCTGCAAATCCATCTTTTGAAAAACTATCAATATCGCAGCCTTTAGCGTAGTTTATTTGTACTTTGTTTCCTACTTTTTTCTTTAAACCATCCAAAACCGAAACATAATATGGAGGTAAGCCTGAGTATCCTCCTAACAACTTATAGGTTCCTTTTTTTGGCTTTTTTTCGTGAGCATTAGGCCCAATAACAGCTAAAGATTTAATTTTTGATAAATCAAGAGGTAGTAGATCATTATCATTTTTAAGCATGATAATAGATTTCTCGGCTATCTCTAGTGCGAACTCACGATGCTCTTCACGACCAGCATTTGCAGTTTTCTCATCAATTTCTATTGGTTCCGCATCGAATAAACCCAATTTATATTTTGCCGTTAAGATACGTGATGTAGCTTCGTCTATATACTTCATCAATGAATGGTCCTGCTTTACAGTATCCAACAATACATTTTCGTGATAGGTAGATAATTCAACATTTTTGCCAATTACCAAGTCCATATCTACACCTGCTTTCAATCCTGCGATAGCTGCTTTAGTTCTGGTTTCAGAGATAAAATGCATGGTTTCTAATCTGCCCACATCATTATTATCTGAAACAATAAAACCATCGAAACCAAGCTCATCTCGTAAAATATCTTTCAATAACCAAGTATTCATATGACATGGAATGCCATTAAAATCCTGATGCCCCGGCATAACAGAACCAACCTCTGCTTCCTTTACAGCGGCCTCAAACGATGGAAGATAAACTTCACGTAGACGACGCTCCGACATATCACTAAATCCACCATTAATACCACGGCGATTCTCAGGATATCCCACAAAGTGCTTTGCTGTTGCAATCACATGATTTTCATCGAACTGCTCCTCTCCTGTCCCTTGCAAACCTTGAATAAATGCAACTCCCATTCGTGAAACCAAATAAGGGTCTTCTCCATATGATTCTTCCACACGACCATAGCGGGCATCTCCTGCATAAACATCTAAGTTAGGTGAGTAACAATGTGTAACACCTAAAGCACGAGCTTCTAGCGCTGTTTGTGAAGCCATTTTTTTGATTAATTCTGGTTCCCAAGTAGATGCACAAGCAACAGCCTGAGGGTAAACAGTTGTGTTACCATAGTAGTCAAGCACTAGCCATAAACCGTGCAATGCCTCTCCGTATTTCATAACAGGAATACCTAATCGTTCGTTAGCAGGGGCATCTTGTGTCATTTCTGCTATTTTCTCTTCGAGTGTCATCTGTGCCAAAAGAACTTCTACTTTATTGGCAATTTCTGCATCTCTACTATTTGTATCTGTTGCTTTTTGTGACTGACACCCCATTAATAGTAGGGTGAAAAGTGCTATGATTATAGGTTGTTTCATGTGTTTATTTTTTTTATTGTACAGAAATTGCAAACCAAAATTGCAATATTGTTTTTTTAAGTGTATAGTGTTTCCTAGTAAATAAAATGAAATGTATACCAGGTGTACAATAATAATTACTGAGTATTAAAAATAGATTCGATCAATAAACTCAGTCTATACTGATCTTAATTTTTATGATAAGTTATAATACCTGGAACTATGCGAAAATGAATTTCCTCCATATTATCTGGCCATTTTAAAATTTGTAATTGCTGTTTTTGACTGTTCCAAATAAAATCACTAGGATTAAAGTTAGAATCTGGCTTAGAAACTTCCAATCCTATTTCCTTTAACGGATTATGATATAAAACCATTTTATCATTAATAATAATTGAAAATCCGTCGGGGTAATGTCTGTTGGCTCCAACAAAAATGCATGAGTTACCTTTAGCATTATCTGGTGTAAGAAATACATCTAAACTTCTTGTTGGGAAATTATACTTAAAACTTTTAATACTACCTGCTATTGCTTGAGGATAGGGACGTGCAATAATATCTGTAATATATTTTCGCTCTATGGTGCCAACTGCATGTTCGTCTTGAAAAATAGCCCAAGTTGATGGTCCACCTGCCATAAAATGTTGTTTATGCGGATTACCCGAAAACCAAGCTTTAATTGAATTTACACCAAGGCTATCGAATAATTCGGCGGTACGCATGTAAAAATCCATATAGTTTAACTGCCCTAACCTTCCATTCATTGTAGAATCTGTAGTATCAAATGTAGGGAAACCCCACTCGCCAATATACACAGGTGCCTTTAATAGTTTTGATTCTTTTTCGAATCGTAACATGGTTGGTTTAACTAGATGTTTGTCTTTTTGATAAATATGAGGTGCAAATAGAATTTTATTTCTATTAATTGGTTTACTAAACTCAGCATATTGATTGCCATTGATGGCTTCCCCTTTATTCATAAAAATGGACTGTACCATACAATATTTTTCGGGGTTGATGGCTTGACATTCATCTATCAAACGCTGATATAATGGAATCAGATATTTGTTGGTTAGTTTATCGTAAGAAATATCCATTGATAATTTACGAGGTTCGTTCACTATATCGTATCCAATTACCGACTGTTCATCTTTATATCTATTCCAAATTACTTTCCATGCATCAATATAAGCTTCGTTAAGCTTGTTTTTATTTTGCCAAAACTCTTCCCATGAAAAGCCTTTAACTCCATAAACAGTCATTTTAAATACTGTATTTATGCCAACGTTTTTGCCTAAACTAACTAAGGTATCTAACTTAAGTAAATAGTTTTTATCTAGTGCTCCATTTTTAATATTTCCCAACTTACCTAATTCCAAACGCACTACCTGGCTATTGGCTCCTAAACGAACCATTCTCATATAATCATCTGAAGAAAAATAAGTATTGTTAGTTACCACCACAAAACCACGATTGATAACCGTTCTACCCTGGGCATCATGCAATCCATGCGTGCCTTTTGCAGCTAGTGTTACTGTAGTGATAATAAATATAGTTAAAAGAAAACTTCGCATTGTATGATATTTAGAAAAGTGGAAACGTTATGGTATAACCTTACAATAGAAATAATTGTTGCCCTACCCTTTTTAAGCGGTAAGGCAACACAAAATTTAGATATCACTAGTTCAAATAGTGCAAGTATTCACGTGTTTCGTTAACTCCATCTCTCAGTCTGTTTCTAAATATTAGCTCATTAGAAACGTGATATATAGTATCGTTAACTACTCCATTTACAGGTAGCATTTGGTATTTGAAATTCAACTCAAAATCCCTTGTTTTCGGATCGTAAGTATTTGTTCCTTCTAACTCTACAACAGGCTGACCATCTATTGACTCTATACTAATAGCATCGCCATTAACCGTTAAATCAAAAGCCAAACCACTTGTAAATGCCGAAGTTGCAGAGGTTGCAGTTACTGAGAAAGGTGCACTTGTTACAAAACTCCATGCATTTTTATCTTCCTCACTTGAATACATTTCAGTAACTGTTGCATCACTTACAATACTTCCGTTTAGTTCCTTTTCAATAACAGACTTATATAGATACATTCCTTCGATACCAGCCATATATCTAACAGAAACATTAACAGAATCGGCACGAATAGAATCCAAAGAAGAACTTACTAATTTAACCGGTAAGGTATATTCACCTGTTAAGGCCATTGGATCTGCTAAAAAAGATGTTGAATCCATTGATACTGAAAAATACCCGAGAAACTTTCCTTTTGGTATAACAGTCATAATAGAACCACTTAAATCTTCAGAATTATAATAAGTTTTAGGCATTAAAACTCTCATGTCATCAGCGCCATCAAAATTTACATTTTCTTGATAGATCATGTACTCTAACTCGCGATCTTCTCTATTTTCAATTACACCAGCCATTGCAGCTCCAATTTTAAAATTTAACCCCTCTCCTACAACAAGAGTACGAGTGTAATCAACATCTGAAGCAAAATAAGCAATGGTTTCATCGAGCTTAGGATCTAAATAACTATCATCGTAACAAGATGTTAAACCTATGACGCAAACTAAAATTAATAATATATTTTTCATGTGTTTAAATTTTTATTAATGTTCGCATGGAACGTCCAAGTATCTTATATTATCTAATTGATCAATTTCGATAATATAGATTACTTGTTCGTTTCATGGTATACATTATTTATTAAAAATTACCATCCCTTATTATTAAGAAGATTTTCTGTTTTTACCATTTCTTTAAATGGCAGTGGCATGTATGGAGATGCAAATGAACGACCTTCTGCAGGTTCATCTGAATAGATACCATAGGCAGGTGTATTTATATAAGATACATCCTCAGCTCCAGCACTCCATCTTCTTTGGTCCCAAAACCTAAAATCTTCAAAACAAAGTTCTATTCGTCTTTCATTTTTCAATAGTTCAACAAAATCATCTTTACCTGAAATAGTAGGTAAGTAAACATCTGCTGTTCCTAAAGAACGCTTTCTTACTTTAGCTAGGATAGCACGAGCTGTATATCCATATGTTGCATCATCAGGGCTGCCTGTTGCATTTACTGCTGCTTCAGCAAAATTTAAATATAATTCAGGACGAGTTAATAGGAAAACTGCTCTTGTTGTTTTCTTTTGTTTACCTGGTTCAAGACTCACGCTTGGATCTAATAACTTCTTCAAATAATAACCAGAGCGTGTTGCATTAGGCTCTGAGCCCAAAGCATCTTGCCCCCCCTCTTTAGTATCTAAAGTAATACCTGCAAAACTTTGACCATCGCTCGCAATAAACTTATTCAAACGTTGATCGCGATTTGCCATCTGGTTATCTGGATCATAAGTATATGTTGGCGATTGGTTGATAGGGTATCCATCTTTCATAGGAAATGCCTCAACTAAATTTTGCGAAGGGTTAAACCTTCCGTTACCACCATATGCTCTTGGAGGGAAGTTCTCTTTCTCTAAGGTAAAATCTGTTGCTACAATAGGCCCTCTGAAAAATAAATCCTTGTTATTGTATTTGGCATCATTTAAATTGTTTTTATTAAAATATGCACTAAATGCCAATAAATCATCATCTCCAATTGCGTCAATCGCTTCTTTTGCAGCTGCAGCAGCACTTTTCCATAATTCCGTATTATTATCCTTATTAAACGCAGGACTAGCATTTAAAAGTAAAGTACGCGCTTTAAGTGCAAGTGCAGATATTCCATTTGCTCTACCAGCATCGTTAGTTAAACCTTCACCTACGGTACCATTACTCTTTGTATATGCAAGAGGCAAGTACTTAAATGCGGTGTCGCAGTCTGCTGCAATTTGATTTACACATTCTTGATAGGTGTTACGCTTTAAGTCCAATTCATCAGAATACGTTAGATACTTTGTTGAAATAGGAAAACCATAAACCTTATCGTCTTCGGCAAGACCACCATACTTTTTTAATAAATCGAACTGATACCAAGCTCGTAAAAAATAGGCTTCTCCTAAACTAAGATAAAATATCTCCATGTTCACCACTGAATCAAGATCAAATCGAACGGGTGTAGGTATTAATTTGGTAGTATCAATAACCATATGCTCTATAAACCAATTTACTGAATTGATTTGCATATAGCTGCTTTCCCAAGTATCTCCTAATGGATTATTTGTGAATGAAATACCACCACGTGCTGCCTTTGATGACTTGTAATACTCTCTGTTTGCAATAGCATTATCTGTTGCTGCCTCGTAATCAAATGTTACGCGATCTTCGATACCATCATAAGCTTGATATAAAAACCCCAAAAAATAATTTGGCGATTGTATCGCTGTTTCAGTTGGCATCGATTGATCCGGTACAGTATCTAAAAAATCGGAACAGGAACTCAATATCAATATAGATACCAAAGCTGAAAGTGAAAATTTATATAATTTCATAATATTCGTTTTTAAAGTATTAGAATGAAATTGATAACCCTGCGGCGTATGTACTAAACAATGGATAATCAACAACCCCTGCTGTTAACGATTCAGGATCTAAATCATTGATCTCAGAAACTGTAAATAAATTAGTTCCGTAAACATAGAATTTAACTTCTCCAAGATGGATAGTCTCAGACAAATGACTTGGTAGTGTATAAGATAAGGTTACATTCTTGAGTTTTAAGAAAGATCCATCAGCT
This sequence comes from Saccharicrinis aurantiacus, assembly GCF_947489045.1. Taxonomy (NCBI): domain Bacteria; kingdom Pseudomonadati; phylum Bacteroidota; class Bacteroidia; order Marinilabiliales; family Marinilabiliaceae; genus Saccharicrinis; species Saccharicrinis aurantiacus. The sequence goes on along the minus strand of NZ_CANLCN010000001.1, from coordinate 440,945 downwards.
ATCCAATACGAAGACGTTTGGGTATCATTAACTGGAGTACCTGTTGTTAACATTGGATGCGCATTTCCGTTTGGTAAGCCATTAACAACTGCAGTAGAATACTTACGTGTATCGTAGGCATGATAATAATTTGTATTATTAATCAATCTATCATACTGTCCATAACCTAAAAAGGATGCGTATAACTCAATACCTTTCCAACCAAGATTAATATTGGCTCCATACATTAAACGCGGTGTAGAGTTACCAATTACCTCTTGGTCATACTTATCAATTACACCATCTTCGTTTACATCTTGATACATAATATTACCGACACGTATATCACTCGGATCCATATAAGAAGGAACTGCTCCGTTACCTGCTAACATATTATCAATATCAGATTGGGAGTAATAGCCTATCGCATTATATCCTCTAATATCATCAACAGCATCTCCTACTGTGGTGTAATTAGGATCGGGCAATTCATTTATCTTAATTTTCTCGCTCTTAGACATAGTCATATGTGTACCAATAGAGTAGGTCCAATCACCAGTTTTACCAAAGTAGCTTAGCTCAAGTTCTGTTCCTCTTAAGGCTCTTTCGCCATAGTTTACACTTGGCAAATAAGAATTACCTCCAATTATACCTGGCATAACATTATTCAACTTGTTAATTGTACCTGTAGTTAGATAATCAAAGTAAGTGGCTTTAAATCCAAAGTGTTTAAACAAACGTCCTTCAACATTTATATCGATTTCTCTTGTTGTGGGCCAATCGATATTTTCGTTAGCAATACGAGAAAATTTAGCTGGGTTTAACAATACAGATGAGTTTAATTTATAAGCATTGTTATCAACTGAATTAATGGTCCAGCTGTCTTGCCACAATCTATTACCAATAGTACCATCAGCTGTTATACCCCAAGCACCATTAAGCTTAAGAAAGTTAAGCACAAAACTATTTTCTAAAAAGCTTTCCTTAGAAATAACCCATCCTGCTCCTAAAGCCGGTAATAATTTATACCTATTTTCTTTTGCATAACTTGTAGAGCCCACATAAGCTAAAGCACCTTCAGCATTATATTTACCTTTATAAGAATAATGTGCACGTCCGCTGATGCTAGTTTTATTGTAATCATCTAAAGTACGTGCTATTGCTAATGATGACATATGATACAATAAATCTGCATTTACCTTATGATCACCAAATGTTCTATTCCAATTACCTTGAATGTTTAAAGCCCAACGTTTTGAATAGTTATCATCTCCCAATGTTTGAGATGTTGCTAAATTTTCAAGCTGCAACTCATTTAAAGTTAAGGGATTTCCATCTTCATCAAACTCTGCAATTTCGTATATACCTACTGTATTTACTTTATTTAAGTTCTGTTGGTGTGCAATGTCAAATGCAAATGTTGGTTTAATGCTTAAACCTTTTACAACATTTCTTAAATCAAATTCGAAACCAATTGTTGATTGCATTTGTACGTAGGTTTCTTTAATATATCCACTTTGAGCTTGTGCTCCGTAAGGATTATCCTTAAAACTTGCAGTACCCGCAACTGTATCTTGTGCAGCAAATATTGGATAATCATTTGGTCTACGATCTGAAAGTGTAGCCATTTCAAATTTACCCGATCTGCTTCTTTCACCTAGGTAACCAGAAAAATCGGCTAGTACTTTAATGTAATCGTTGAAATTTGCATCCAAATTACCTCTCAGGTTAATTAAATCCATTCCCAAAGGATATTCACCATATTTTTCAAGGCCTCCTTCGTTTTGATAACCAGCCTGAAAATAAACTTGGGTTTTTTCATTACCTCCATAATACTCTGTATTAACACGGGTAATATTCATTGAATTGTTTAAGAATTCATCGTAGTAGTCAACGTCAGGATACTGATAAGGACGCGATTGGTCTTTGTAGTAAGCAATCTGCTCGTCAGTATAACCTGCTCCATCAGGCATTATACCACCATTGTCGTTTTCAATAGCTTTATTATATTGGGTTGCATAATCTGCAGCATTTAAATATTCGGGTATTGCAGTTGGCATTTTAATACCTCGCTGTATTGTAGCACGAAACTCGTTTTTATTCTTAAAACCACGTTTTGTGGTTACTAAAACAATACCATTAGTCATACTACCTCCGTATAAAGCCTTAGAAACAGGATCTTTTAAAACTTTTATTTCTGCAATTTGCTCTATTGGGATATTAATTAATGGCCGTTCGAAACCATCAATCATTACAATATAACTTCCTGAATTACCACGAATATATGTTGTGAAGTTGTTTTCACCAACATTACCATTATTTTGTAAAATAAAAAGACCTGGTAACTTACCTGCTAATGATTCTTCTACACTAATTGCAGGATAGTTAACTAATTCATCACCGGATACACTATTAACATTACCTACTAGTTCATCGTATTTTCGTTCTCCAAACAATACACTAATAGGATCTGATACATCAACCTGTATACTATCAGTATTTTCTGCCATTTGCTGTGCTATAGAAGAACTATAACTCATTACCATAATGGCAACAAACAATACTATTTTATTTTTATATTTATGAAACATCATTTCTGCTTTGTTTTACATTTAACAAAAGATTCCATTTAATTACCATCCTGGATTCTGCTTAAAATTAGGACCTAAGAAGATATTCGAATTTGGAACAGGAAATAAATAGTGTTGCTCTTGCCAATTTAATTGACGTAGCTCATCTAATTTCACAACTGTATATTCAAAATCATCCTCTCCTACTTTTTTAATATGCATGGCATGCTGCTCTTGTATTTTAGGATCAGTCATTAATCGCCATCTACGTAGGTTGTAAAATCTCTTGGCTTCAAAAGCAGTTTCTACTCTACTCTCGTTTCTAATTTTCTTTTCAAAATCATCAATAGAACCTATAGTTAATGATGGTGTTGAACCATCAAATGCTGGCATATTAGCTCTTGCTCTTAACTCATTTAACACCTCTACTGCTGATTTCGAAAACCCTGAAATTCCTACAGGTGCACCTGTTGGTCCCCAAGCACGGTTAGCTGCTTCTGCATAATATAAATAAACATCAGCCAAACGGATATAATTAAACATTTGATCTGAACGTGCATTATTTTTATAATTAGCATCTGCTTTAAGTTTCCAATTATAGTAACCTGTAATGGTATATCCATTTGAAGGTGTTCCTTGCTCAGTTAAAAGTAGTTCTCCTGCTACATCATTAGATTGATATGACTCATTCCATATTTCAACGTTTCGTCTTTGACGAAGTGTCATTGGGTTTTCTTGTCCATTATATACAATACTTAAATCGAATCTAGGATCACGGCCTGTATGGTTTACTCCATCACCAAAGTAAGGATGTTTTTTATACTCATCTGTTGTTGGGTCAATTTCATCACCATTACTCCATGTAAAACATTGAACTAAATCTTCTGTTACTGATTCTGCCTTACTTCCTGATCCAAATGGTTGCGATTTAATACCAGAATAGGTCCAATGTGGTTGACCTTTTTTCCACTGCTTATTTTTATGCAAGATACCGTACAATACCTCTTGAAAAGTTTCTTCACCACAACCATGATATAAAGAACGCCATTTATCTAATGGTACTAATCTATAATAACCACTACCTTGAGCGTATGCAATAGCCTCACCAGCTGCAACTGCAGCATCTTCCCATAGTTTTTTATCATTTGATGGATTTGCAAAAGGACTTGCTGCAAATATTAATGCTTTTGCCTTGTAGGCCAATGCTGCCATTTTTGATGGACGCCCCCAATCAGAAGAAGCAACAATGTCAGGACAATATTGAGCTGCCATATCAAAAGTTTCGGCAATCTTAATCATTGAAGTAGCATAATCCTCACGCGGTAAATCCATATCCTCGCTAGGATCAAGCGGTTCATCAAGCCATGGCATTCCTCCCCAATTTTGAACAATTTGGAAATAGAAGTGCGCTTTCATAAAATAAGCTAAGCCTAGAATACGAGCCCTACCTTGCTCAGTTCCATCTACCATTCTATCAATATTATTAATTGACATTAAAGCAACCCTTATAGCTCTCCATTTAACATTAAAACGTCGGAAATTATTTGGCTGCCACCTAAAGTCTTGGTCTTTTTCTGTAACCAAGAACTCCCCTCTTCTAATTTTCCACATTTTTTCACCTGCAGAGAATTGTCCAGACATACAATCATCCGAAATTCTATCTCTAGAACCATTTAATTGCAAGGGCAAGCCATTTTGTTTCATCTTAGACCAGGCCAAATCAGTCCACGGATCAACATCCCAATGATCTTTAATAAGTAATTGATCAATAAACTGCTGACTTTTTTCATAGCTACTAAACACCTCTTCTTCACTAAAAGCAGTTGCATCAGGTGTTTTATCTAGATAATCTTCACACCCAGTACAAACTACAAATAGAAGTACCAAGTAAAATATTATATTATTCTTCATATTATTCTATTTTAGAATGATTAGAAATTCACTTTTAAACCTAAAGTAAATCGCTTTGGAACTGGGTAATTACTATTATCAGCATTTGGCTCAGCTTCTGGGTCACCTACTGTTACTTCAGGAGCATAGGTAAGTAGATTGTTTCCTTGCAAATAGAACCTTAATGATGATAAGCCTATTTTATTAACAAAATCTCCTTTTACATTGTACCCAAACTGAATGGATTTTAAACGCACATAATACGCATGTATTCTTGCTTTCTGTCCCATATTCCATGCACCCCATGCTCCATATTCAGCGTCTCTTTGTTCGGGCGTCCAAACTTTTTCTGCTCTACCATTAAACAATATACCTTGCTTATCAATATTAGCTATTGGAGTACCCCAAGCGCCAAAAGTACGAGATACATGAGAGTTACCTTGAATAAGAAAGTTACAATCAAAGTTTTTGTAAGACATTCCTGATGATAAACCAAAAGTATAATTTGGTCTACTTGTATAACCGTGAGGTACAGCGTCATTTGAATTTATAACGCCATCTCCATTAAAATCAAGAATCATATCAGTACCTATAGTCTGCAAATTGTTATTTGCTAACTTATAATTTATCATATCGTCCATATTCTGGTAGTAACCAATATTATATGACGAACGCGTTTGATCAATAGGCATTCCTGCTAACTTCTGATAATCAGGTGTAAGTATTGGGTCATCTCGTTCGGTAATTCTATTCTCATTAAAGTTAAAATTACCCTTAGCCCATACATTAACCTCATTGTAAGTTTTTTTCCAGCCTAATTCTATTTCGTAGCCATGTACTTTTGTTGCTCCAATATTAAGTGGTTGAATTTCTTGACCAAACCATGAACCAACAGCTCTTCTACCCATTAAGATACCATCACGCTCTTCGGCGAATAAATCTACACCTAAAGTGAACATATCTTTTAAGAAACCAAATTCGAAACCAAGGTTATGTTTTATTGAGCGTTCCCATTGGGCATAAAGGTTAGGAACTTTACCTTCTTGTATGGTGTTTACACTCCCTGAACTTGTCATATCACCAGTATTAGCATTTTTATCTTCTGTATATTCAGATAAATACAACCAATTAGACCCGGTATTATCATTTCCACTTTCACCATACGAATATCGAATTTTAAACTGATTCATCCACGGTGCAGCTTGCTGCATAAAAGATTCGTTGGCTACATTCCACCCCAAAGCGAAAGCCGGAAAAAAACCAAATCTATTTTCTGGAGCAAATTGTTCTGAACCTGTATAACCAGCATTAAATTCAACCATATACTTATTCCTGTAATCATAAGTTGCTCTACCTACCCAATCCTCTTCATAATGAGGGAAAGATGCTCTTGTTTGACTTTGACGTCTTTTAAAGAGGGCTAAAGCCGTTACATTATGAGCATTAGCAAAGGTCCTGCGGTAGTCCATTTTAATTTGATACATATAATTCTTACGTGGCATACCATTTCCAACAGTACCTCCATTTCTAGTACCATTATTATAAGCAGGACGTACAATAGTTTCTTGATCTTGTGTTTTATTTATATATCTAATCCACTCGTAATCATCCTCACCAATTCTATTAAATATAAAATAATCCGCTGCATCCTTCATAGTACCATTAGCATACTGAGCCTCATTATTATAAGATATTAATGCATCAGCAGATAAGCCTTGTGTGATAAAACCTAAATCTTGTTTTAGAGTAAAATCAGTATTTAACCTATGCTTAGTAGTAGCATTTACACCACTATGATTATTAATAAAGTAAGGTGTTTGCTCACCTGGTTGTATTAAACTACCACCAACACGATCACCTTCGTATGGCCAATTAGCATCAGGGTATTGTGCAACAAATTCTGCGGGATAAACCATAGGTGAATCGTATGGTGCATTATATAATACATAATTTGGTAAATATTGATACGTAGCACCTGGCTTATTTGTAGAACCAATAAAACCACCTGCCGAAATAGACACTTCAGTGGTATTTGTAATTTTGAAATCGAAGTTACTTCTAAAATTATACCTATCGTAGCTATATCCTGGATCATACTGATTCTGAGTAGCTCCTTCTTTAAATACACCATTTTCAGAAACTGCTCCTAAAGAAACAAAGTACTTAACTGTTTTTGTTCCACCACGAGCAGAAATATTAACCCTTGAATCTAAAGCAAAGTCATCAACCATATATTCAGCAGGATCAACATCTGGATAAATGTAAGGCAAATCTTGATTCTTGTAATGTGCTAAGATATCATCGCCAAGAACCTTACCCCACTCTTGTCGGTTGCGGTAAACTTTATTTAAACCAACCCATGTATTATATGAGTCTTCAAGATCTCTTTTTAAGGAGGGTTTAACTAAGGTAGCTTCTGCTTGTACAGAGATTTCCATACGCCCTAACTGACCACGTTTTGTTGTAACCAAGATAACACCATTGGCACCTTTAACACCAAAAACAGCTGTTGCAGAAGCATCTTTAAGCACCGAGATACTTTGCACCTCATTTGGATCTATATTATCCATACTACGTTCTACCCCATCAATAAGTACTAGTGGCGTATTGTCTCCGCCAAAACTAGACATACCACGTATGTATATCTTTGATTCTGCACCACCCGGAACACCCGATTGCTGAACACTTACTAGTCCAGGTATTTGACCCGCTAAAGCATTTGTAACTGTTGTTTGACCAGTTTGTGCTAAAGCTTCGCCTTTTACTTGCGAGATTGCACCCACAACACTCTCTTTCTTTTGTGCACCATATGCTACAACCAAAACTTCTTCAACACCAACTGTTGCTTCTTTTAAGGCAACCTTATATGTAGATGTAGCTCCTATACTCACTTCCTGAGTTAAATAGCCTATAAAAGATATAAGTAAAGTGGCATCACCATCATTAATTGCTAAATTAAAATTACCATCAAAATCAGTAATTGTTCCTCGGGTTGTCCCTTTAATCATTATAGCAACACCAGGAATTGGCTCACCATTATCATCGGTTACATTACCTGATATATTTCTAGAGTTGTCTTGAAGTATATCGGATGATTCAATATTACCAGCTGCTTGTAAGCTAGCAGTTGGTAGTAATGCAATTAGAAAACATATTTTAAAGGAGAGTAACATTTTCCAAAGTCTTCTAAATAAGGAAATTTGTTTCAAGTTTTTCATAAATTAATTTTTTGTTCATAATTCTTCTTGACTTAAAAATTCTACAATCAAGTTTTAAAGTGTTAATATTCCTCAATCATATTAAGCTATATTAACACAGTCTGAATTTGTTTTACGTCATGGGCACCTTTCATTTATAGTTTAACACGATACGAATATAGGTGCGCGACATTTCACATCTGAACAGTATTGTCTCATTACTAGAAAATTAGTTGCAATTATAAATCATGTTGCAACTGATGCAACATTAGAATCATGAAACCTTTAGCTATTGCGCATACATTATAGTAATTTTAAATTTTAATTTTAGTAACACTTGACGATATTTTTTAACAGTTTATTCATAATATATGGTATATAGTTAGCAACTGTTTAATTTTAAACTATAACTCTAATCCAAATTCTTTAAGTTATTTTTTTAGAGTTCTGTAAGCATAATAACTACTGTATAAAAATAATCATACTTAGAAAGTGAATATCATCCTAAAAAATTACACATTAACACATTTAAAATTTATATGATGGATATTTTTAATCTCCTAAAAGTTATATTTGAACTTTAAATTATCGCTCTATGAAAAAAAATCAACTACCTATAATATTAGGATTTCTTTGGGTAATTCTAAGTTCTAATATTTCTACCAACAATATTGTAATAAGACAAATTTCACCTGAAGGAGGCTATAGTAGTAAATCGATTAATTCAATCACTCAAGATAAATTTGGTTTTATATGGATGGCTTCTTATAACGGCGTTATCAGATACAATTCAAAAGATGCCCAACAATTTGTATATAATCCAAGCTACGAAAATAGTCTTCCCAGTAATACCATAAATAATGTGACCTGCGACAAAGACAACAATATTTGGGTTGCTACAAATAATGGAATAGCTAAATTTAACCGAACAACACAAAATTTCGAGAAAGTAGACTATACCTACGAGAACGGTGCAATAGCTCAGAACGTAGTACAAAACATTATTATAGATAGTCAAGATAAAATTTGGGTAATTGACAACATGCACTTTGGATACTTAAACCCTAACACACAAATATTTACCAGAATTAATCTAGGCCCCAAAAATAAACCAACTTATATGCACCAAGACAGTAATCAAAATATATGGATTGGTGCAAACGACGGTAAGATTTATTTGGTAGATACAAAAAATAACACGATCAATTTTAAGAAGAGAACATTACATACGAAAGTAAATACAATTTTTGAAGATGAGCATACCTTATGGGTGGCTCACTTTCCGAAAGGATATGTTAGATATTCTATTGATGAGGACCTAAATCTCAAGGATATAAGTACAGGTAATATACCTACAGAAATATTAAATAGTACCGTTAGAAAAGTTTTAAAGGATAGTAAAAATAGAACATGGATTGGCACATATGATGGACTATATATGATCCACAATAAGCAGGTTACAAAATTAAATACCGAAAAATCAATACCCTTGATACACAACTCAATATATGAGATATTTGAAGATAATCAAGGTGGTATCTGGATTGGAACCTGGTCAGGAGGTGTAGCGTATATACATCAGTCAGATAATAACTTTACTTATTATAAGCATCAAGATACTCCAAGTAGTTTAAGCAATAATATTATAAGCTCTTTTACAGAATCGTCTCATGGTAATATATATGTTGGTACCGAAAAGGGAGGCTTAAATTTATTTGATAAAAATAAGGGTACATTTAAACCAATAAAACTATTAAATAATAAAAACCTAGATAATGTTAATGTTAAATCAATTGCCATTGATAAATATGATGGAGTGTGGGTAGGTTGTGCTTTTAACGGGCTCTTTTACAAGAGCAAGTATCAAAAAGATTTTATTAACTACAAACGAAGTAGTAAAGAGGGTTTAAACATATCTGGCCGAGGAGCACTATCTTTATGTCCATGTGATTCTGGAATGTGGATTGGAACAACAAGAAGTGGTCTCAACTATTATAGCTTTAAAACAAAACAAATAAGCTTTAAGAGAGATACTCCTCCATTCTCAATTATTGAACATCAATCTATTCGTTCTTTATTTATTGATTCAAGAGATAACCTATGGGTATGTACATTTGGTGGCTTATATAAAATACACTTACCCCTTGGCAGAATTAGTTCTTTTACAACTACCTCTACGGGAAAGTATAGAACCAAGGTAAATGAATTTAATTATGTTAACGAATTGTCTGATGGAAAAATATACACTGGTACTAATTCTGATGGAATAAATATATATGACCCTCAACATGATAGTATCTATTCTTATCACGCAGATGGTTTGTTACTTAATAAAGATGTCTATGGAATTATAGAATCAAATAACAAGGATATTTGGGTTACTACAAATAATGGAATTGTTGCAGTTAAAAGCAATAAACCGCGATTATTTCAAGCAAATGATGGCTTACAAAGTAATATGTTTAATCCAAACGCCATATACAAAGATAGAGATGGAATACTATATTTTGGAGGCACTAATGGCTTTAATACTTTTAATGACAAACAAATAAACACAAACACACGCCCTCCAAAAATTCTGATTAGCGAAATAAAAGTAAATAATACCAAAGTCATAAACCCAAACCAAATAGATAGTTATCAATACGAAGGCATGTCATTAAGCCCCGGAAAAAACTCGTTATCTGTTCACTTTACTGCTGATAATTATTTACTACCAAAGAAAAATAAATTTAAATACAGGTTGGTAAACTACGTTAATGAGTGGACAGAAGCAAGCTCAGTAAATACAGCTAATTTTGTTAACATACCTGCAGGAGAATACACCTTCGAGATTGTTTCAAGTAACAATGATGCGGTATGGAATCCTAGGGTGACCCAAATTCCATTTATAATAGAGCAGTATTGGTACAAAACAAACTTAGCTATTCTTCTATACTTTGTTTTATTTATGTTCACTGTTGGGTTCTTTATCCGTATATCCATAAGTAAGTCCAAATTTCAAAGAGAACTCAGTTTAGAAAAGATAACACGCGAAAATCATGATGAATTAAATGAAATGAAACTGCGTTTTTTCACAAATATCTCGCACGAATTTAGAACACCACTTACACTGATAACACTTCCTATCCGAAAACTATTAAAAGAACCCAATTTAAACCCCGACCAAATACAACAACTAGAAACAGTTAATAGAAATACCAATAGATTACTCCAACTGATTAACCAAATAATGGATATCAGAAAAGTGGAAAAAGGACAAGCTAAAATTGATTTAATTGAAATTGATATTGTAAAACTTTTAAAGGAATGTTCTCTTGATTTCCAAGAAGAGATTAAAGAAAAAAACATTAACCTTAACTATACAAATACGGATGATAGTATTCTAATTGAAGGAGATGTGGCTAAACTTGATAAGGTTATTTACAACATTTTATCTAATGCATTTAAATATTTACCAGAAAATGGCACCTTAGAAATACACATTTCAAAAGCTCATGAAATATCAAGCACAACTATATTCCAAAATCAATTGAGTTATGGTAATTGTGAAGCACCTGACCGTGTTCAAATAAGCATTACTGACAGTGGTAAAGGTATTGACAGTGAAGATATGTCGAAAATTTTTGATCGCTACCAACAAGGAAAGAAATCTAATACAAAAAACTCTACGGGTATCGGCTTAAGTCTTTGTAAGGAATACACACTTATGCATAATGGGCAAATCATAGTGCAAAGTACACCTGGTAAAGGAAGTAAATTCACCATTGTTCTTCCTATGAAACAAAAGGCCCAAAAAGTGTATTACAATAGCCATAATGTGATCGATAATTTAAAATCGTGGACACCAAAAGCTGAAGATATTACAACATCTACCCCTACTGCAACTAATAAAAAAATAAACATATTAATAGTTGAAGATAATAATGAATTAAGAGCATATATTAGCGAATTGTTAGAGACGTATTATACCATAGAAACTGCTACTGATGGTTCTGAAGGTCTTGCTGTGTTAAACTCAAAAGAAATAGACATAGTAATATCTGATGTGATGATGCCCATAATGGATGGTTTTGAGTTATGTAAAACCATAAAATCACAAATCGAAACAAGTCATATCCCTGTTATATTATTAACAGCACTATCATCTAACGAAAACACATCCTTAGGTCTTGAACACGGTGCTGATGCCTATCTTTCTAAACCTTTTGATGAGAAATTACTATTTAGCCAAGTAAAAAATCTACTGCTTCAAAGAATTAGATTACAAAAAAGCTATGTAAAGAATTTTATAGCACATAAGCCCATCGAAGTGGGCGAAGTAGATAACTACTTTTTAAAGAAAGTAAATACTATTATTGAAGAGAACATAACTAATGAGCAATTCTCGGTTGAGCTACTTGCTGAGAAGATTGGTATTTCGAGAAGTCAGCTACACCGAAAAATGAAGCAAATGACTAATATGACCAACTCCGACTATATTATGATGGTTCGCATCAGAAAGGCTAGTGAGCTATTGTCTAAAAGAGAACATACTATTGATGAAGTTGCGTTTATGACTGGGTTTAACAGCCATTCTTACTTCTCTAAATGCTTTAAAAAGATACATAGCATTACACCTAAAGAATTTGTACAGAATCTTTAGATATACTCGAAATAACAAGCCCCTTAGCTCTTCTGTTTGACAGAACTAAGGGGCTTTTATCTTACTATCCAATTACTATTTGTTGTATTACATATTTTAAAAGAGCTCAAATTATAAGATACAAAAGGACAAAAAAATACTCTATGCTAGATAAATATGGTGGTGGCAATTTATCGTTTGCATAGAGTACTTTGTTTAGGGAATTATTATTTAATTCCAATGCTTATACTAAACCAAATTCATACTAAAATGAACTTACTTTTATGCTTATAATGTTTACACCAGGGTTCAGTTGAATAGAACCATGTTGAACATTTACAAACTCATTATTTATACTCACCTCGTCTTCTGGTGCAACTTTTAGTTGAAATGCTCCTACCATATTACCTGGGAGTTCTACTGTATATTCTTTAACGCGCGCACCTCTTTTAGCGTAAGTACAATTTATTAAACCTTTAATGGTTGGAACAGTAATAGATGATTTTTTAAGATTTCCCATTTGCGGTGCAATAGTTACGGCAGAACAACCCGCTTTTAGCGGTTTTATGCCCCACATCTCGCGAGGAATTATATTTGCAGGAGCGGCACCCCAAGCATGGTTCCAATCAGTATTACTTTTATATTTAATATCCCAAGCCTCTAAAGTAATTGTAGATCCTACTTGAATCATATTATACCAACTTCTATCATCGGTAGCTGTCATTAAATCTAATGCGTATTGATCCTCACCAGCTTTATATAAAGCCTCTAGTAAATATTGCGCACCATATACACTACAGGCCATACCTCTACTTTTAACGTGCTTTACAACACTTGCTTTTCTCGATTCTGGAACAACATCAAATGCCAGTAGAATCATATTAGCGTGTAATGAAGCATGCTCCGTGCCAATTCCATCAACATAATAACCTTGTTTCTCATTAAACAATTGCTCATTTATCGATTTCTTCACCCTTGCTGCTCTATAAGCAAAATCGAGTGCTTCTGAAGGTTTATTTAATAGATTTGCAAATTGTTCCATTATAATCATATTATGATAGTAAAAACCGTTTACTACGGTGTTTATTGGTTTCATCACATAATTATCTCTTTCCCCTGGTATTGGTCCTTTTCCACCAAAGTTTTTAGCTGCTGGTGGCCAATCTACAATATCTTTTAAAACACGTGTGGTATCTTTAAAACCTAGTTTTTTAATTAATTCAACATTATGATTGGGCGATTTAGTACTGATAAAACCATCTTCAACCTCTAAAGACATCAAGGTCTTTACTTTTAAACGCTCATAATATTTCTCAATAAGTTCAGTGTTGCCCGTGTACATGTAATCTTGATACATCAACATGGCAACATGCAATTGCCATTCTGTTGGCCACGTAGGTTTGCTTACAAAAAAGTATTCTATTGTTTTGCGCGCGATGGAATATTCATTATCAACACAATAATGACTTAACTGATTTAAATAAGCATCGGCCTCGTAAGGAATTCTTTCACGATCTCCATCAACATAATAACCTGCAAACGAAGTTGCTTTTTGAGAATATTTACACAAATCCCAAACCTGATTTAAAATGGAGTTTGATGAACTAAAGTCACTATTTTTATCATTAAAAAAATAGAAATACGCTTCCTGTTCAATATTCTCGGCAGTAAGATTTTTAGCTCCTACAATTTCGGCATATCTAAAAGGTAACAATACCGGAAACGAATCAGGTAATGCAACTGCCAAGTGATTTGTATTTCTCTCATCGGCCACTAATGGTAATTGATATGTAGTTTTTCCTGGCACTACTTTTAGCTGTACTTCTTCGTAACGAATTTCAGCACCCGGATTTCTATCAATTTTACCTCCTTCTAATTTTTCGCCAACTCTAATGGTAAGCATTTCGGGCTGCTGCACACTATAATTTAAGTTTATTGTAGCAAAAGCCGCTTTGCCGAAATCTACAAAGTAAGATCCATCTTCGTTTTTTGTGAAATTGAAGGGCTTAATGTTTTCTATTTGAAAGGCATTATGCGTTGTAATTTTATCGCCCCATTTGCCCGTAGTAAACTTTTGAAAATTAGAATACTCAGCAACTCTATTATCGCCATCAAAATATCTAAGCTTCCAGAAATAAGATGTATTTTCTTGTAACGGCTTTCCAGCATACTCTACATTACTCGATTGCGAACTTCTAACGTTACCAGAATTCCACATATCTCCAATATTCTGATCAATCAAAGATTTAGATGAAGAAACCAATATTTGGTAACCCTTTTGATACTTTGCGCTAGCAGGAATAAACCACGCGAACTCGGGCTTACTATCTATTACTTTGATACTACTCGGATCGCGAATATATTCAACCGTTAAATTAGTTGCTGCTTTGGCAAATGGATCGGCATAACGCTTTGCCAACTCATCATTCTTAGCACGAAACTCTGCTAATTTTTTCTTATACTTTGCTTTACCAGCAAGATTTTTAATCTCGTGCGGATCCTTTGTTAGATGATATAATTCTTCTGAAGACTTATCGTTTATATATCTAAAATATTTCCATTCAGCTGTTCGCACACCTTCACTCGGAGGTATGTTATCAAACTCCCAAAGGTGCTCTATTAAAATTGTATCGCGACCAATTGATTCTTCTTGTCCTGATACGATAGAAACCAAACTTTCTCCTTGATACTGACTAGGAATCTCTACATCAGCCAAATCAAGTATCGTTGATGGAATATCAATATTTAAGGCCATATCATCAATATCGAGATGCTTATCGGCACGCGGATCAAAAACAATTAATGGAACACGAACCGAGTTATCGTACATAAGCCATTTTCCGGCTATTTGGCGTTCTCCTAAAAACTGACCATTATCTCCTAATAAAATAATTACCGTGTTTTCGTCTTGCCCATTTTCTTTTAACTTTTCTCTAATTTTGGTAATCTCCAAATCAACACCATAAATCATTCGGTAATAGCCCTTCACGCTATGCTGGTATTTCTCAGGAGTATCATAACGCCATCCCCATCGTAAACGATTAAAACCATCTTTAACTGGCTGTGGTAAAGCATCAAAGTACTTATCTTCTGACAAAGCTGCCTTAGGAAGATCTATATCATTATATAATTTACCCGGTTCTTCTTGCCAAAAATATTGCAATGGAGCCCCATCATGAGCGTGTGGCGCACTAAAACTTAAAGACAAACAAAATGGTTTATCCTTAGGTGCATTATCAATAAAATCAAGTGCCTTTTGTCCGGTATATCTAGTTAAATGAACCGTATCTTTACCTAAAGTTTTGTAATAATACCCACGGTAATCTTTATACCTGTTTTCTCTATCATAATCTTCGATCTCGTCGAACATTTCCTCTTTGCCTGTAAACTTAACACCAAATTTACCATAGAAACCAGTATAATATCCCGACTCTTTTAATAAACGCGGATAAGCTTCTTCCATTAATTCGCTGCGGATTTCACCACTTTGGAAGGTGTAACGATGTGTACGCTCATGAACACCAGTAAATAAACTGGAACGACTAGCTGAACAGATAGGCGTTGTTGCTATTGCTTTGGAAAAAAATGCTCCTTCCTGAGCCAATTTGTCCATTTCTGGCGTTTGAATTTCTTTATTACCGGCATAGCCTAGAGCATTCCAACGCTGATCGTCGGTAAGGATAAATATTATGTTCGGCTTTTCTTTACTTCCGGTTTGAGCCTTTATTTGCTTTACGCAAATAGTACTTAAGCACATGAGTATAAGAAAAAAATGCACTCTAATTCTTTTCATAATTATTAGTTTTATTCATGCTTTGTAAGATATCGTTAATAATTAAAGGGCAATGCCAAAATCAGCTGTGGCTGACGACTATAGCAATACCCTGTAAAATATTTATTCGTAATAAAAACTTGCACTTTCGTAGCTTGCGCACGAACTACCAATGCGTAGTTCAAAATCACCTTTTTCAGCTTTAAATTCCATATCTGCTCCTGTAAAGGCAACATCATCAATTGAAATTTCGAAGGTTACTTTCTTTGTTTCACCAGGATTTAACTCAATTTTTTGGAAGCCTTTTAATTCTTGAACAGGACGAACCACCGAACCAATTAAATCCTTAAGATACAATTGCACAACTTCTTTTGCCTTAACTGTGCCTTTGTTTGTAATCTCAATAGAAGCTTTAATTGTAGAATGATCGGTCAGTTTGTTATCTGATAATTGAAGGTTTAAATACTCAAAAGTGGTATAACTCAAGCCAAAACCAAATGGATATAAAGGCGTAATATCTGAAAACAAATACGACTTTTTGTAATTGATTTCTTTCTGGCTATAATGAAATGGCAGCTGACCAATGTTACGTGGCACAGTTACAGGTAGTTTAGCAGAAGGGACTGAATAACCAAATATTGTTTTTGCAAGCGCCTCGTCGCCAAATTCACTTAATTCCCAACAATCTAAAATAGCATTGGCATTTTCGCTTATGGCATTAATGGCTAATGTTCTGCGGTGCTTAAGAACCACAATAATAGGTTTGTTTAATTTCTTTAATTCCAATAATAATTCATCCTGATGACTCACAGGATCAATACAATCGCGGTCTCCAATGGCATTATTAAAAAATGCTTCTTTTGAGGTAAATTCATCACCCCCCGCAAATAAAACAATTACATCAGCATTGCGTGCCACTCTAGTAATTTTAGAAATACCTTTTTTACAATCCTTTTCAGATGTTAATGTAGGTGCTCCTTTAACTCCGTTGGTTAATGCATAACCTTTTTCGGCAACAAAACTATAATCTGAACCCGCTACTTTTTTGAATGCTTCGATGGAAGCAGGGGACAAAACCGGACCAACCAAAGCAATCTTGGCCTTCGCATTTTGCTTTAATGGCAGTGTACTTTTCTCATTCTTAAGTAATATGATAGACTCTAGATCGGCATCATGCGCCAACTGAGTAGCCTCGGCATTTCTTGTTTCATTTTTAGCCTTTGCCACATCAGCATAAGGATTATCGAATAAACCAAGAATAAACTTAGTACGTAATACTCGCTTCACTGAACGATCGATATATTTTTCTAACTCCGGATTTGATTCTACCATTTTTGGTAACAAAGCATAAGCATCATCGGCATATAAATCAACATCCATACCTGCTTTTAATCCTATTTCGGCAGCCGCTTCGGGAGTTTCTGCTACTTTCATAAAATAATGTAAACGACCTATATCGTTTGCATCAGAAACCGTATATCCTTCAAAACCCCATTGATCTCTCAAAATATCAGTTAACAACCATTTGTTGGCATGAGATGCTACGCCATTAATATCGGCATGCGAAGCCATAATACCTAGAGTATTGGCTCGTTGTATCGCAGCCTTGAATGGAGGGAAAATTTCATCAATTAATGTTCTTGGCGAAATTTCCATTGAAGCAAAATTCTTTCCTCCTTGAACTTGAGCATATCCTGCAAAATGTTTTGTAACGGCACCAATATGTGTACTGCTTAATCCCGTAAAATTACCTTGTAGCCCTTTTACTGCACTCACCATCATTTCAGAAACCAAGTGAGTATCCTCACCAAATCCTTCGCCCATTCTACCAAAACGAGGATCACGAGCAATATCTGCCACTGGAGAGTGCGTCATGTGTAATCCGCGCATTCTAGCTTCCTGCCCCATTACATTATACACTTGATAAACCATATCTTTATTCCATGTAGAAGCCAATGATATTGGTCTTTCGAATCGAGTAGTTCCTTCGGCATCAACACCATTGTACGACTCGGTAATAAACATAGATGGAATGCCTAAACGGTTATTTTCTATAATATATTTCTGCAAAAGGTTATTTAGCTTAGCCGATCGCTCAGGAGAATAATGCTCGCCTGGGTTTTTAATACCTGCCGCGCCTAATTTCAATCTTTCTTTAACGTAATCGGACAACACTAAATTGTCGTTCTCATCAAGTTCGATACCTTTATTGGCATGAAATATTCTCATTTGAGCCACCTTCTCGTCAAGCGTCATTTTCGCTAATAATTGGTCGACTTCTTTTTCAAATAGCTTTTCGTTTGATTTTGTACTCGTAGTACAGGAAACAGCTAATAATACAATCGTAATAAGTAATAATAAATTCTTCATTATATTTTTGTTTTTCACCCTGTTTGGAAACTTTATTCGAGTTTAAAACTATATCATCCCATTGGGTTATTCTGCCATTTTTGTAGAGTAAGCTAGCAATTTAAGTGCGTACTATTACTACGCACTTAAATTTGTTGCACAAATGCAACATCAGTACAAATGAGCTGATATTCATACCTATGGGAAATCAGCTCATTTATTCGTTATTCAAGCTCCTTTAAGGAATACTCTATTAAATATTCTCCCGAACCTAATACTAATTCACTAGAATTATGAGATAATGCAACATGTTTTTTTCCATTAATACTTAAGGATGATAAAATGATATCATCAGTATTAAATATTGCCTTAGTGTTAAACGGTATTGATAATTTCATACTCACAATACCATCTTTTTTATGCCATGTATTTTTTATTTGACCATATGGTGTAGGCACACATACTTTTGTTTTTGATATAGCTTGTGGAGCCATTGGATTCACAGAAAAGTTCTTAAATCCGGCACTCTTAAACAAGGGTTTTATTCCTCCTAACGATTCATAAAAATAAGCCGCAAAACCACTATGCATCGGATGATTTAATGAATTAGTTAAGCCTTCCATTTCATCCCAATAAAACTGACGTTCTGGCCAAGTAGTAAAACCATAATTCATAATATAAGTTTGACTTGGAAAGGTTGGGGTGGTTAATAGTTTATAAGCTAAATCAGCTTTTCCGTACTTGGTTAAAACCGTATATATGTACCTATTACCATGTATTCCTGTAGCATGATGCCCTCCCTTTACCGCTTCAATATTGTAAACTAAACCATCGATAACAGATTCTATTTTCTCGTTTGAAACCATACCAAATTGAAGAGCCATAACCGTTGCTGTTTGACTACCGTACCATAAATGCCCTACCAAGGGAATTCTTTCTAGATATTGCTTGTCGAAAGCCTCTTTTAAAGCTACTTGCTCCTTTTGTAAAGTTTCTGCATATGCATCATCCTGAGTTAAGGATGCAAAAGATTTCATTACGCCAAGTATATCATAGAAATATGTATTTGCCGAAACAACCGGGTCACATTCCATGGCTTTAGGATTCTGTCTCCTATCCCATAGCGGAGGACACCAATCACCCATTCCATTATCGATTATACCATCCTGATTTTTAAACGATAAATAATAATTGGTAAGTTGCTTCATTTCTTTGTAATATTCCTTTACAATTGAGGCATCGCCATAATACAGATAATTATACCACGGCAAATAGATTGCTGCAATCCCCCAATCGAGTTTTGCAATACTAGATGTTCGCTTTCCTGGAGCTATCATCGTAGGCACTAAAAAACGTTGCGTTGGATCATTTTTACCAGGAGTAGGACGCATTTGGGTACGAATGTCTTCCATATATTTTTCATAGAACGTTTTCATATCGTAATTGTACAGTGCATACTCGCAAAAAGCATGTGCATCACCGAGCCAACCGCATTTTTCGCGATGCGGACAATCTTCCGGAATTCCATGCAAATTATCAACAATGGTCCATTTACTGATGGTGTCCATTTTATTAAATAATTGGTCCGAGCTTGCAAAACTACCGGTTTGTTCAATATCGTTGGCAACCACAATGGCCTGTATAATATTCACATCTGGATTAGTACTTATGCCACTTAGCTCAGCATATCTGAAGCCATGATACGAAAATTTAGGCTCCCAACTTTCAAGGCCTTTACCCTTGCAGATGTAAGTTAAAATTTGAGCCATACCATTGGCACCGCCGCCCGTTGATCCTAAAAATATATCATCACCCGCCTGCGTTAAGGCTTCGGTTGTTCGAATAGTAATCACCTGGCCTTTTTCTTCTTTTACATTGATCTTAACCCAGCCAGCAATATTCTGCCCGAAATCAACAATCCATTTCCCACTTGGCGATTTAAAAACCTTTTTCGGTTCCAAAGTATACAATCGCTTAATTGGAGGCATTTGGTTAGCACTTACCTTATTTAATTTGGGAGAAACAGTTTTTACTTTACTCCATTTCTTATCGTTATAATTTACTTTATTCCAGCCCTGTATCTCGTAACGTGCATCGTAGGTATCACCTCCGTAAATATTATCAAATACAATAGGCCCAGTAGAGTTTTTCCAAGATTCATCAGTCAGTACCTGAGCAGTACTTCCATCGTCATATTCTATATCTACCATTAACTTAACAGCAGGTACCCCAAAAGATAGATCTCGCTCCGATTCTGGATCTCGTTTCCAACAAATACTCTGACCGTAAAAGCCATTTCCTAGAATTATTCCTATGGCATTTTTTCCTTTACTTATTTGATCGGTAACATCGTAAATTACATAATAAGCTTGCTTATCGTAGTTAGATGGTGCCGGATCTAAAACATGATCGCCCGTTTTTTCTCCATTAATATACAGTTCATAATAACCTAAACCACATATGTACGCGCGGGCACGCTTAACCTTTTTTGTGGTATTTATTTCGTTTCTAAAATAACCTACAGCATGACTCGTTACTGATGTAGGCTTTTTCATTCCTGATGTTTTATAATCTCTAAATCTGTGTTCTGAGCGTCTATCATCCTTGCTCAAAGACACCCATTTTGCCTTGTCCCAATCGCTGCGATCTAATAATCCCATTTCGAAACTATTTATAGCTGACCACCCAGACTCATTACCTTCTTCGTCCCAAATCTTCACCTTCCACCAATATTTTGTAGCTGAACCTAAAGCTTTTCCGCTGTAAAGTATATTGATAGATGCTGAACTCTTAACCTTACCGGAGCTCCACATATCTGCTTTATCCTCTGATAAGAATTCCTTTTGAGATGCCACAATAATTTGATAGGCTGACTGCTCTTTATTGTACCCTGATGCCTGTACAATCCATGAAAACTTAGGATTTGGCGATTCTATTGCAATGGGATGTAACTGAGAATTACATTTTAATTGAAGAAGTTTTAAATTTTGAGCTCCTATATCAATAAACCCAGAACATACTACTAACAAAAGAAGTATAAAAAGGTGAGATGTTTTACTTTTTGAATCCATAACCGTATATAAATTAATACCTGATTAAAATAAAATAAGGGGCTATTATTATCAGAAATAACAGCCCCTCATCTTTCGCTAAATCAATATGATAATTTGAGTAATTCTATTTTTTATCTGAAACTAGTTGGTACATCTCAGCACCTGCACTTAGAAATGCACCAGCTCCATAAACCTCTGTTTTATCGGCCCAAGCATTCCCAGGAGCCGCGCCAATTGGTTGCACATATCCTAACATACCATCTGCAGTGATATGACTTACTAAAGAATTCCATCCTTTTATGACACTTGGTTCATAGGTTTCTTTGTCCAAGATACCATTATTAATTCCCCACGCTAATCCGAAAACATAAAATGCAGATCCACTAGTTTCCGGAGTTGGATAAAACTTATCGCCTAGTAAACTCATGGCCCAATGTCCTTCTTCTGTTTGAATACTGATGAGTTTTTTAGCCATTTTTTTATAAATCTTCAGGAAGTATTTATACTCACTTGAAGACGGATCAAATTCGTCCATTATATTGGCTAAACCAGCAAATACCCATCCGTTACCTCTTGACCAAAATATTTTTGTGCCATTATCTAATTTACCCATATAACCCTGATCGCGGAAATACAGATTTTCTTTTTTATCAAATAAGTAATCAGTAGTGGCCTTAAATTCTCTCATTAAAAAATCGCGATACATCTCATCGCCCGTAATATTGTATAACTTAGCCCAAACTGGAGGTGCCATAAATAATGCATCGCACCAACTCCATCTATCGTGTTTATAAAACTTATTTCCCTTCCAAACTAAAGATGTTTGCGCTGGATGATAATTTATATAAGTGAGTTGCTCTTTTGTGGGTTCAATCATCTTTTCATCGCCATATTTGCGATAAAGCTCAATATACATCTGACCTACAGTGTGGTCATCAGCATGATACATACGATTGTATAACTTATATTCGTTTTCCTCACTAATCTTCTTCATCCACTCCCAATAAGAATTGTCATCGGCCATATCTGCCCATTTCACCATACCTACATATAGTGCTCCATTAGTCCAATGTAATGGGTGATGCGGCCCATTTTTTCCACTAAAAGTATCACCAAAGTGTTCTATTTGCCAATCGGCAACACGTTTCATATCTTTTTTAATATTATCCGGACTTATATCCTGAGCAGATAAACATGCCATTATAGAGAATAGCATTGTTAGTACATAGAGTTTTTTCATAACGCTTGAATCTATTTTATTTATTTTTTCTGAAAATTCGGATTGCTTAATTATTGTTTCCAACCCACCTAAATTTGGGATGGAGATTAATAACTTATATCACTTGTATTTTAATATTGATGTTTTGCTTATTTTCTATAGTTGCTAAAATGGGTAAGGCCTCTACTCCGGGAACCATATTAAAAGTTCTGGTTTTGGGCATATCCTTAATTTTTAAAGACACATTAGATGTGATTACAACTGTACCTGTTTCTTTCTTTATTCTAATTTCGTTGCTTGTAAGCTGTTGAACAAGTTCTGATGATGCCGAAATAATTGGTAAAACAAATTGCGTTGCATTTTTAATACTTTCGGATGTTTTAGCAAATATCTGCACAAAATCAGTCGCCCACTTATAATCGATTTCAAAATTAGATGCCGTACCACTAACTTCTTGATTATTTTTATCTCTTAACTTGGCTTTTGCCACGCTTGTAATGACACCATTGTTATCACTTGAGGTAATTTTTGCCGTTAAATCAAAAATATTAGAATACCAATGATCGTCCTTAAATGTTTCTATACGAGGCGTAAGAGCTATATCTTCTCCTGGAGCAGGCTGTTGGTTACGCACTTCCACCAATTTATAGATAGCCATACTACCTGCAAGTAACAAACCTACTTTATTATGATATAAAGCCGAGATTACCCCACCTGTAGGATGCTTATAATCACCATCTTTATAAATAGCATCGTATGCCGTTATGGTTCCACGCCAATCGCCACGAGCCAATAAAGTAGTGTCCAACTCATCATAATGTTTAATTCCATCAGCGACAGCTCTAGGTAACGGTGCTCTATCATTTAACTTAGATAAATGTGCCCAATGATCTAATAATGTTGTAAGTGGCTTTGCATGAGCAAATGTATGATGTATGCAT
Source organism: Saccharicrinis aurantiacus (assembly GCF_947489045.1). Lineage (NCBI taxonomy): Bacteria > Pseudomonadati > Bacteroidota > Bacteroidia > Marinilabiliales > Marinilabiliaceae > Saccharicrinis > Saccharicrinis aurantiacus. Next base: position 417,351 of record NZ_CANLCN010000001.1, on the reverse strand, counting down.
GTTTTAATACCATGACTAGAATAATGGAGGCCACCCTGCAACAAACCATCTGCAGTGCAACGCTTAAGCAGTTCAGTATTTTTAATGGCAGCGGTAGCAAAAGCGGGATTTTTATGCGCCATCATTGCATATGAAATTGAGCTTCCATCGCAGGTTCTACTCCCCCAATATGTCCATTTATACTGACGTGTACCCCAACTATTATCCCAACCACCATCAGGCATCATAAATTCTAAATGGCTTTCTAAGGATTTAGACACTATTTGTAGCAATTCTTCATCTCCCTCGTGCAATGCATACATTACAATACTGTTCAACGATTCTTCTACATTATAGCCTAAATCAACTACAGGAAGTCCTTTTGCGCTAATTTTATCACTTGGTTTTCCTTCGCCATAAAGCAGACCATTTGGATGTGTAAAAAACTCTTTTACTCCACTGGCCAATTCTTTACTTCGGTTTATATAAATGGGTTTGTCTAATACCCTACCAATTAAATTAAGCGCATATATTGCTGTAGCGCCATAATTGATATTTGTAAAAGTTAAAGTGAATTTTTTATGGATAAACTGTGCTGCTTCGTCTAACCGTTTTTTCCACGCCTGTACCCTAGCCTCATCGAGCAAATCGCTATGGTAATATAAAGCCTCTGCTAAAGAAATAGCACCAAAAACAGTAGTTCCGTTCCACGACTTTGGATCCAGTGCATTGGACCAACTGCCATCTGGCAAGGTGACATTATAATTGGCCCATTCTAAAACGGCAATACCTGCTTCCAAATACTTATCCTCCCCCGTTTGTTTAGCCATATATAAAAAAGGATATACAGCATCCATGCATCGCGCATGCACCACATCACATGTTGGACAAACCAATAATCCATGTGATTCTGGTTCAGGTGGAATAATAATTTGCTGTTTAAGCATACCATCGCACCAATCCTTTAATAAATCAAATACTAATTGTTTAAATTCATTTGAATGCTCATTTTCTCCTTCACAAGAACTCATTAAAGCTCCCATTGGTAATGATAATCCTATTCCTGCTAAAGCAGATATTTTAAAAAAATCTCTACGCTTCATATTTTTATTTATAAGACCTTTGTTAAATAGTTCTTATATAAAACAGCCTACAAAAATAATATCAGACCTGCTTTATAAAATAATTTATAGAGTAAACTTAGCTGAATACATAGCCTAAACTTAATACTACAGTTCTATTACTAAAAGTATAGTTGCATTGATATTCTCATTGTGTCATTTATGCAACATCTGTTATAAAAGGGCAGAATAATAAGTCTGATAACGCATTTATATCTTGTACAAATAATGAAGCGGTGAGAGACGTTATTTTACAAATTGACTCTCGGAGAATTATTAAGAGAAAATCAATTTGTAAAATCATGATATTGTTTTACCTGAATAATTTGCGAATTATTCAGGTAAAATTATAGGAGCTGAAAACCGACGCTATAAAACTTCAAGTTTTACTAAATCCTGAACATCGAGCATACCCACGGGTTTATTATTGGATGTTACTATGATATTATCAACTTCCTTTTCCTTAAAAATTTCAACTGCTTGGTGCAACTTTTCATTGACATCAATTACTATCGGGAATTTCATATCGAAATCTGACATACACATTGATAATACCTTTTTACCTTCAGAACTCATACCTCTACGCAGGTCGCCATCCGTAAAGATACCTTTAATATTACCCTCAGAATCCACTATTGTAACAGCTCCTGTGGCTGACTTTGTCATTTCTATGGTTGCTTCTGTTACCGTTGCATTTAAAGAAACAATCGGATTTTTATTACTCAGTACCTCGCCAACGTGTAAAGTCATTTGACGCGTGTGATTTACAAACTGTTGGGTACCAATACTAGTAAAGCTATTGTTGTTTAAATTTTTAAGTATGTTCCAAGGGATAGTTATATTATGAGCGCCTAATTCTGTTGCATCCTTAATATGCTCTGGATACCTTACCGAAGAGAACATTATCTTACTATCGTAATCATATTGATTTACCAGTTTAACACATTTGTCTACCAAGTTAAGCGCATCATAACCCTGATCTTGCATACGCCCAACAAGAACACAAACATAATTAGCACCGGCAGCCATGGCCATATAGGCCTGTTGGATATTGTAAACTAAGTGTATATTTACCATGATACCTTCGTTACGTAGCATTTTACATGCCTGAACAGCGATTAATGAAGCCGGAATTTTAAATACTGTTTTTTCTTTATCTAAACCCAAAGCCAACAAACGTTTTGCCTCTGCCACAATTTCTTCAGCACTATCGCCTAGCGCTTCAATCATTAAAGTGGGTACTATTTTTGATAATTTTAGTATTGCGCCATCAATATCGGTTATGCCATTTTTGTGCATAAAGGTTGGCGTAGTCGTAAGTCCATCTATGAAGCCTAATTTAAAGGCTTCTTCAATTTCAGCAATGTTTGCCGAATCAAGATACAGTTCCATACAATTTAGTTTTGAAACAAAGTAGCTGTTACAAAAGATACTTACTTTTGAAACAGCTACTTAATTATAGTTTGTTATTAATTAAAGCCCAAAGGCATAAGAATATTATTGTAATCAAGGTTCAAATAATGTTAACCTTCTGTTTTATATCAGTTGGATATTTATTGCAAAACTTCGCTTAAAACATTTTGCTTAACCTGCTTGTAAACATTTTCGCCGGTAAACCCTAACTTTTTATCAAGAATGGTATATGGTGCTGAATATCCAAATGATTTTAAACCCCAAACAAATCCATTTTCTCCAACAAGTCCCTCTAAATTAACCGGCAAACCTGCTGTTAATCCAAAACGTGGTACTCCTGTTGGTAAAATTGATTGCTGGTATTCTTTAGTCTGTCTGCGGAATAAACCTTCGGATGGAACTGAAGCTATTCGCACTTTAACACTATCTTCTCTCAATAACTTAGCACCTTCCACTAGCGTTGATACTTCTGAACCACTTGCCAATAAAACAACATCGGGTTCGCCAATACAGTCCTCGATAATATATGCTCCCTTGCTTGATTGTAAAGCTTCTTCGTATCTATTCTTTCCTGGTAAATTAGTAATATTCTGACGAGATAAAATTAGTCCTGTTGGCGTTGATACATTTTCTAGGGCCATTTTCCACGAAACAGTACCTTCGATAGCATCGGCCGGGCGAAGAACCAACATTGAGTTGTGTCCATGATGATTTTCGAGCTTTTCCATTAACCTAATTTGTGCTTCCTGCTCAACAGGTTGATGTGTAGGACCATCTTCTCCAACTCTAAAGGCATCGTGTGTCCATAAATAAATTACAGGTAGCCCCATTAAAGCGGATAATCGAACGGCTGGTTTCATGTAATCCGAGAATACGAAGAATGTACCACACACTGGGATAATTCCGCCATGTAAAGCCATTCCATTCATTACACAAGCCATGGTTAATTCACATACTCCAGCTTGTAAAAACGAACCTGAGAAATCACCTTTTGTAAAGGCTTTGGTTTTTTTAAGGAAACCGTCCGTTTTATCTGAATTAGATAAATCGGCAGATGACACAACCATATTCTCAATATCATCGGCAAAATAAGATAATGCTGTGGCAGAAGCTGCACGAGTAGCACTATTGTCTTTTTGTTCTATTTTTGTATAATCAAATTCGGGTGCTTTTTGAGAGAAAAAGCGATCTAATTTTTTGGCTAAATCTGAATTCTCAGCCCGCCATTTTTGTTCTGTTACTTTCTTTTCTTTGGCTATTTCAAGAAGCTGCTTTTTCCGCTTGGCATAAAGGTCAGCTACTTCTGGGAATATTGCAAATGGATTTTCAGCATCACCACCTAGAGATGCAATTGTTTTACCAAAATCGGCACCTGCTGCTGATAAGGGTTGGCCATGTGTAGAACACTTCCCTTCAAAATTTTCTCCTTCAGATGTAACACATCCTTTGCCCATTATTGTTTTACCAATAATTAAGGTAGGCTTGTCTTTGCATGAATGTGCAAAATTGATAGCTTCTCTAATTTGATTGGCATTGTTTCCAGCAATGGTAATAACTTCCCAACCCCATGCCTTATATTTTTGTGCGGTATTTTCTGTTGTTACCTCCTCAACACTAGTTGATAACTGAATATCATTGGAATCGTAAAACATTACAAAATTGCTCAATCCCAAATGACCGGCAATGCGACCTACTCCTTGCGAGATTTCTTCTTGTACACCACCATCTGAAATAAATGCATAGGTTTTATGCGCCATCCAATCACCAAAACGTTCCACCAAAAAGCGTTCTGCGATTGCAGCTCCCAAGGCCATTGCATGCCCTTGTCCAAGGGGCCCTGATGTATTTTCTACACCACGCATAACATCAACCTCAGGATGGCCTGGTGTGACACTTTCCCATTGTCTAAACCCTTTCAGGTCGTCCATGGTATAATTACCTCCAAGTGCAAGTGTAGAATAAAGCATAGGCGACATATGTCCTGGGTCTAAAAAGAATCGGTCTCTATGTGCCCAATTCATATCTGACGGATCGTAATTTAAATATTCGGTATAAAGAATATTAATAAAATCGGCACCGCCCATGGCACCCCCTGGATGACCCGACTTTGCTTTTTCAACCATTGCTGCTGATAATATTCGAATATTATCAGCAGCTTTTTCTTGTAATGTTTTATCTGGCATAACTGTTCTATTTTTTATAATTGAATAAAGGCTCTAAGCGAAAAATAGAGAGATAATAAAACGCTCGAACCTTTATTCTTTAAAATTCTATATCATATAATCCTTCGGCGTCTTTCTCAAACCACTCAACACTCATATCTGTCATTGGGTGACTGCGAAGCCTTTCTAAAATTTCGAAGCTAATCGTAGCCGCCTGACTTCCCATCATGCTAACTCGATGAACCTGATCTACTGTTTTAAAACTTGCTGCTAAAACGCCTGTTTTTAATCCATACCTTTCAATATTCTCTACTATGTTTCCAACTACTTCGATACCATGCGATGATATATTATCTAATCTGTTCACATATGGAGCCACCCAATCAGCACCTGCTCTAGCAGCTACCAAGGCCTGTTGCTGGGTAAAAATGGCTGTTGCTGTTACCTTAATACCTATGTCTTTTAAAAGCGACATGGCTTTATATCCTTCTTCGGTAACTGGTATTTTAGCATAATAGTTATCGCCCAAACTAAATTTGGTTTTATAGGCCTTTGCCTCTCTAACCATATCTTCTGCCTTGTTACTGATCATTTGAACATGTAACATTTTATCACCCACTAGTTCAATCAACTCAGGAAGAATAACCGACATTGGTTTTCCTGCTTGAGCAATTATTGTTGGGTTTGTAGTTACCCCTTCCAATGGAAAGTAGTTTAACAGTGTTTTTAGTTCTTCGATATTTGCTGTATCTGCTAAATAAATCATCTTATATAGTTTATAATTATTAATATGACAAAACTACATATAGTAGGCTTGAGAATAGATGATAAGGATTATGCTGAGCAAAAAAAAAGCAATATTATATCTACACCTCAAGTAATTAAACCTTTATTTTAGGCTAAAACATCGCCTAATAATTTAACGCTTTTGCATTTACCAATAGCATTTCTTCAGCTTCAACACTCCATAAGCCCTGATTTGCCTCACATATATCTGCTAACATGCTATATATAGCTTTAGTTTTTCCTAACTCGCGAAAATCAGCAATAGGTGTTAAAGGCATCTCTATATGGTTATAAATTAATTTTTTTCCTCCAGGTATATTGGGCAAATCGTATGTTGCATCAATAACCGCATTTAACCCTCCAATATGTGTTACCAAACCTGCAGGATCGAGACCTTTAGACATCACCTCTAAAGCTTCCTTCATATCATCGGTATTACCGCCACTAGTTCCTACCACATGGGTAAAAGCATAATGCACATTATAAAAATTCATTTGTGCCTTAAAATCAGGATTAGATGGTCCTGCAAAGAAATTTAAACAACCATCAAAACCTAAAATAGCGTCGGCCTGCTCAATCACTGGCGGCACTGGTGCAAAAACAAACACATCGTTATAACCTTCTCCTCCTGAAATTTCTTTTAATCCGGCCACAGCATCACCCATTGCACCTGTATTGATATACTCTAATTGAATACCTCTTGAAGCAGCATAATCAACTGAATAAAGAGAAGCAGCTCTATCAAGACGAGTTTGGTCGATATCTGTAACTACTAATAATGATGGTTTTCTATCTTCTCTATTTAGCACATAATTAATTGCTGCTAACCCCATGGGTCCAACTCCAGCTAACAATGCCATTTTCCCACCATCTACAATCTCCATATTATGAATATATGACCCTGGAGTTGTATGATAATTTGCATGCATTGCACCAATTACACATGACAAAGGCTCGGATAAAGAAGCTGGATAGAAGCCCTTACCTTCATATGGCAATAAACACCCCAGCTCCATCACCTCATTAGGTATAACAACATAAGTGGCATCGCCACCAATATTGGCATAAGAATATCCTGGCGCACTTAATACACCAACTGGTCCTTCGTTATAATTTAAGGCCGGTTGAATAGAAAACTTATCTCCGGCTTTAAATTCATTTTTCCACTTAGCGCCAACTTCAACTAACTCGCCTGCAAACTCATGTCCTATTATGATAGGATTTGCACTTACATCATCGGGCACGCGTTTATGTGCCTCTCCCTGACTAGTTGCCTTGTATGATGACATACAAAGGCTATCACAAACCACCTTTGCTAAAATTTCATTATCCTTAATCTTTGGTAAATCAAATTCTTCTAAACGAAGATCTTTTTTACCATACAGTCGTACAGCTTTCGTTTTCATATATGTATGTATTTTTTATATAATCAGTAATTCGTTGAGGTGAATGGATAACATTTATATTATTTCCACCTAAACTAGGGTTACCATAACCCCATGAAACACCCATAGGAATCATACCCGCAGCGATAGCTGTTTGTATATCAACGCAAGAATCTCCAATAAATAATATTTGATCTGGATTACATTCAATTTGTTTGGCAAAGTGTAAAGCTCCTTTGGTATCAGGTTTATGAGGAAAATGATTACTGTGACCAATAACACTTTTGAAACCCCAATTACTTAGGAATGCATTAACCACTTTATTGGCAAGTGGCTGCGGTTTATTGGTAACAATTGCCATAGGAATATTTTTGCTCGTAAGCGCATCTAAAACATTGGCTACCTCAGGAAATAGTTTTGTTTTTGCATTTAAATGCGCTTCGTAATACACCTTATACTTTGTAATATAACTAAGCGTATTTTCCTTACGAGCATGAGGAGGCAATGAAGCCTCCTCTAGAGTTCGAGCTCCATTTCCGATCCACTCAATGTATTTATTTACATGATGTGTTGGATAACCAAACTCAACTAGCATTCTATTATTTGCATCAGCAATATCTTCAATAGTATCCAATAAGGTTCCGTCCAAATCAAAAATCACTCCCTTAACCATCTTATTAGCTTTTTATTATTAACTCCCAATAATTTTAATTCAGCATTTCTTGCCCTCCAGTTACCGGAACAGCCTGTCCGGTTTCATACTCTTGCTCCATGATATAATACACTGCTCGCATTACATCAATTACGGTGCAACCGCGTCCAGCAGGTACTTGAGCTTCGTAAAATGCTTTTACATCATCAATACTTTTAGCCCCTTTAACCTTTCCTGCATTTAGATATTGTACAAAAAGCCCTTTTTCTGGGTCGCTCCACAAAGGGCCATCAAAGAAGTTTCCTGGGCAAATTGAATTTACTTTAATGCGCGATGGCATTAATTCCATGGCAAAAGATTGGGTTAAACCAATACCTCCAAACTTACCTCCGGCATATGCAAAATTTCGGTTACTTCCTTTTAAACCCGATTTTGAGTTAATTTGAATGATATCGGCAAAATAGCCTGACTTATGGGCTGTTTGCAGTTTTAAAACAGCCGATGCATATTTGGCACAATTAAAATATCCCGTATAATTTACTTTGGTCATAAACTCAAAATCATCAGGAGTCATTTCATCTAAACCACCAGCTCTTAGAACTCCTGCATTTGAAATAAACACATCAAATCCACCAAATTCGCATACGGTGTTGTAAATTAATTCTTGTACTGAATTAACATCAGAAACATCTACTTTTGTAAAAAATGCTCTATTAGCACCAGCCATAGTATTTAGCTCAGCTGCATATTTTTTACCCTTTTCTTCGTTTAAATCGGCAATAATTACATTGCCACCATCCTTAATCATAAACTCAACCAATCCACCGCCGAAACCTTGAGCTCCTCCGGTTATTATAGCTGTTTTACCAGATGCACGACCTGACTTAATTTTATTCTGGTCAATTGTCTTTTGATATAACAAACAGTCAACTTCGTAAGCTGTTTCGGCAACAGCAACCAGACCTAGACCTTTTAAATTAATTAACTGTGGAAAATTACCTTTTGCTTCTTTATAAGATAATACTCCTTTTTTAATTTCGCTTAATACAATTTCTGCTTCGCCTTCTGTATCGAATGCTATTTGTGCTATTGATGCATCTACATCTGCTGAAATGGTCGCAATTTTAATTTTATCTTCAGATAAAATCATTCGAAGTGCTGGAAGTATCTTTACTATTTTTTTATCAATTGCCATGTTTGTATCATTCTAATTATAATCAATAGACTAACACTAAATCAGTCTTGACTATTAGTTATGTTTTACTCGAAACTTTTGGATATAACCGCTCTACCGATTTCTACAAATGGCTGCAGGCTATCTCCATTTCGTTCTCCACTCTCTTTTACAAAACCATCCTTCCCTTGGCTAACAAGATATTGATGCGCCGCGACTACACAGGCGCCATTGAAAGACAATTCTTTTAAGTCATCATCCAAATCAATATGACCTCTGGTTTCCACTTTTAAAGGAATCATATCTGGACTATTGTGCTCTGTTCCGAAGGTTACCAAAATATTGTTCTCCCAAAAGAACTGAGCATATTCCTTTAATCGATTTAAATCATTCCGGTTTGGAATAAATTCAACTGAACTAATATTTCTTAATTTCAACTCCTTAAGTAGAGTCTCTTTATCTTTTTCGAAAGCAGTATACTCTCCTTTGGGATTATCTGCCAACAAAGGATATGTTGGAATACCACCTGCATTTAATATGATTTCTTTAATTAAACCTACATCGAGAAAGGCTTTGGAATTTTCCTCAACAAAAGCAGGTTTTCCTGACTTTAGTAGATTATTTCTTATTTCGTTTTCGCATGCAGCTACATCTTCTAAGTTCACCAAAGGCTCAACTCCTGAATATAATTTTGTAAAGAATTCTGTTCTCTCTTTTAAACTCGGATATTTCTCAAATACCTTAATGCGAATTGCCTTAGCTAAATGCCTTTCTCTAACTAAATCCACAGCATATTTCTCAAGTATTTCTTCAATTGAGATACGTATATCTGAATTTATATTAGACAAAATATCATTCACCTTTGATGTCATGGATGAAACACGGTTAGTAATTTCTTCCTTAATTTTGTTTACTATTTTTTGATACGACTCATCTAATTTTGGAGGATAAGACAATCCTTTACCCGATAAATAAGCACGCCCAGGGTTTGCCGGATCGTTTAAACGCAAGCCCTTTTCTTTATCCTTAGTACTAATACCAATAAACTCGATATTAAACATTGGATATATTTTGTGTTTTTTTGCTAGTATATTGAATTCTTCATACCCATCGGTAGAATAAAAATCATTTATCCCTAACACCTTAATATCTTGTTCCTCGGCTAAAGTGAAAATCTCTGGAATATCTTTAAATGCGCTGAACGAATATGGTGTATGAAGGTGTGCGTTTACATTAAATATTTGATTAGTTTGATTGTTGTATTGGTTTAGCAATTCTGTTAATTCGGGAAGCATGTGTAGATTATTTTTATGAATTAATTACTAATGAAAAAGCACAGGTGCACTCTATAGAGTGCAACCTGAATTAATGACCAAATTCTTATATCCCTAACTTACTTCTTCTGATTATTTCAGCATTAGTAAAGTTATTTGTAACTACATGGTCTTTAAGCGGAACTATTTTTTCGTGAATAGCATCTATCATCCACTCTTTACATGGAAAATAGAATTCCTCTAACTCGTAAGCTGGAGTTATCCAGTTTCTTGAACCAACAACTACCGGAGGTGCATCTAATTCATCAAAGGCTAGTTCTGTAATGCGCTGTGCCATATCCTTAAGGAAAGAACCGCGCTCGTTTGCATCACTTGTTAACAGAATACGTCCTGTTTTCTTAAGTGATTTAATTACTGTTTCGTAGTTAAAAGGAACGATAGAACGAGCATCAATAACCTCGGCTGACATGCCAAACTTTTCCTCTAACTCCTGTGCTGTTTCAAGAGCTCGATAAACGGTTGCTCCAATTGAAAGAATTGTAATATCAGTACCTTCTCGTTTAATATCAGCATCTCCAAACGGAATTTCGTAATATTCTTCGGGCACACCGCCTTGGTGAAATTGCTCACCTATATCGTAAATTCTTTGACTCTCGAAGAATACAACAGGGTCAGTTCCTTGTAATGCAGTATTCATTAAGCCCTTCGCATCGTATGGCGTAGCAGGGAAACATACTTTTAAACCAGGTATATGTGCTACTAGAGAAGACCAATCTTGTGAGTGCTGTGCTCCATACTTTGAACCAACAGATACACGAATTACTACAGGCATTTTAATAACATTACCCGACATGGCTTGCCATTTAGGAAGTTGGTTAAACACCTCATCACCACAGCGGCCTAAGAAATCACAATACATAATTTCAGGAATAACCCTACCGCCACACATTGCATAACCAATAGCTGTTCCGATAATAGAAGCCTCTGCAATTGGCGAATTAAATAATCTATGATAAGGTAAAGCCTCGGTTAATCCACGATACACAGCAAATGCACCGCCCCAATCTCTATTTTCCTCGCCATAGGCAACTAAGGTTGGATCTTTATAGAAACGATCTACAATGGCTTCGAATAAGCCGTCGCGCAATTGGTACTGCTTTATTTTAGAAAATGGTTTACCATCTTTATCAAAGGCAAAGCGTTCCTTTTTAGCAATTTGCTTTACGCGAGGATTCTCTTCCATTGGGTGATTTACATCTACCGGTCGATCTTCCATTTTATCTACGCTACCCTCAGAAAACATCATATTTCCGATAATCTCAGGATTTTTTACCAAATCCATACGAGGAGATATTTCATCATTGATAGCAAGTGTCATGGCATACTTGATCAATTCTGTAATATCTGCACTGATAGCATCCAAATCACTTTGAGTAGCTATACCTGAAGCAATCATCTCTTTCCCATAAGAAAGAATACAATCCTGTTTCTCCCATGCATCAATTTCTTCTTTAGAACGATACGAAGATGCATCAGAAGGAGAGTGACCACTATATCTGTAAGTTAAAACATCCAATAAAACAGGTCCCTTTTTCTCACTTAACAATTCCATTTTACGTTTATACGCATCAATAACTGCCAAAGGGTTGTAACCATCAACACGTTCAGCATGCATACAATCGCGGTTTACTCCAGCTCCTATACGAGCGGCAATATCATAACCCATTGTTTCGCCACAAGTTTGACCGCCCATACCATATTGGTTATTCATTATATTGAAAATAATAGGTAAACCACCTTTGTGGGCACCTTCCCAAAGCTCTTGAAACTGATCCATTGTGGCAAATGATAAACCTTCCCAAACAGGGCCACAAGCCATAGAAGCATCACCAATATTAGCCACAACTATACCTTCTTTCTGGTTTACTTTTTTGAATAGAGCAGCACCAACTGCAATATCACCAGAGCCACCAACAATTGCATTATTAGGATATACACCAAATGGTGTAAAAAAGGCGTGCATAGAACCACCCAAGCCTTTATTAAATCCTGTTTCACGTGCAAACACTTCAGCTAACGTTCCGTATATTAGAAATTTACGCGCTAACGACCTCAAATCGCCCTCATGATCCTTTGAAACAATTTTTAAAATTTGGCCATCAAAGAAATTAGTCATAATATCTTGCAAAGCTTCATCATCAAGCTTATTGATTGCTGACATTCCTTTGGCAATAATTTCGCCATGCGAGCGGTGAGAACCAAAAATAAAATCTTCAACAGACAAATGGAAAGCCATACCAACAGCAGCAGACTCTTGTCCGATAGAAAGGTGAGCTGGCCCTGGGTGATTATAGGCAATACCTTCGTATTCACCCCTCACTTTTATTTCATTAATCATGGTTTCAAACTCTCTGATTAATGCCATATCGTGATAGATGCCAATCAATTGCTCTTTTGAATAATTGACTTTTTCTTCCTCAATACTTTTATCATATTGATTAACCGGAATTTCTTTAAATTCGATTTTACCTGACTTACGGACCTGCGTAGGGTCGATGAATTGCGACTTTGGCATAATATATATTTTTTAAAAAATCGTTTAAATTATTAGCACCAATTGATTAGTGCCCAAAATTGAATATGGTTTCCTTAAAAATTTCGGAAACGGTAGGATGCGGAAAAACAATCTCCTCTAGTTCCTTAAGCGTTAATTCAGCCTCGATGGCCATACATGCGCCATAAATCATTTCGCTTGATGGATTACCAATCATATGCACCCCTAGAACTTCGCCGTACTTGGCTCCCACTAACACCTTACACATTCCTGAACCACCTTCGTTCTCTGCTATAAATCGGCCTGCGTAAGCCATTGGAAGCTTAGATACTTTGTAGTTGACACCCTTTGCTTTTGCGGCTTCTTCAGTTAAACCAACTCCTGCAATCTCAGGGTTTGTGTACACTACTCCCGGAATAGCATTATAGCGCATTTGATCTTTGCGTCCGGTAAGGTTATTTACAACTACCTCTCCTTCTCTGCTAGCAGTGTGTGCCAATAACGAAAATCCGGTAACATCGCCTGCAGCATAAACATTAGGAATGTTAGTGCGCATCATTTCATCTACCTTAATACCACCTCGGTGTAACTCAACCCCTATATTTTCGAGTCCGAAACCTTTAACTACAGGTTTACGCCCCACACTAACTAATATTTTATCTGCTGAAATATTTTGTTGCTTTCCTTCTTGCTCAAAACTCACAGTATTACCATCTACCTTTGTAACCTTAGATGACATATGAAACTCCACTCCTTTTTTTACGAAATGCTGACGTAGCATACCACTCTGCTCTATATCCATACCACCAAGAATCTCGTCCATCATTTCGATAACAGTAACCTTAGTACCAAGACTACTAAAGAAACTAGCAAACTCAATACCGATAACGCCACCACCTATAATTACTAATGATTCTGGTTTTTCTGTAAGTTCAAGAATTTCTCTATTGGTTAAAATGGTTTCGTTAGGAGTTCCTAAACCTGGAATAGGAGGAATAAATGCTTCGGAACCTGTTGATATTAAAATATTTTTTGAGTTTATTGTTTCCTTTGAAGTTTCAATCTCAACACCTTTTTGAGAACGCCCTTTAATGGTAGCTGTATCTTTAAGCACAGTTACATTAAACATTTTCATTTTTGAACCAACGCCACTAACCAGCTTTTTTACGACCTTTTGTTTGCGCTGCATCATTTTTGAAAAATCGAAGGACACTTCCTTGGCATTCACACCATATTTTGAACCTGCAACAGCATTATCGTAGGTTTTTGCACTATATAATAAAGTTTTGGTTGGCATACAGCCTTCATTTAAGCACACGCCACCCAGTTCTTTCTTTTCAATAAGAATAACTTTTAAGCCTTTTGCTCCAGCACGTTCGGCGGCCACATATCCTGCAGGACCACCTCCTATTATTGCTAAATCATACATAAGTGTAACTTTTTTTGGTATTTGTAGTAGAATTAGTTGAGTATACACTTACCACAACCAATCCTACTACTATCTAAAAACAACCTAAATATCTATTTGTAAATTCTCTATCTCAATGGCTATCTGCTTTAAGAATCGGGTAGCTAAACCACCATCTAAAGCTTGGTGATCGTAGGTAAGACTCAATCCCATAAAAGGCACAAAACCATAAACACCACCTCCTAAATCTGTTGGGCGCGGTACAATTGTGTTAACGCCTAAAATGGCCACCTGAGGAAGATTGATTACTGGCGTAAACATTTCGACACCGTAATTTCCGAGATTTGAAACTGTAAAAGATGCCGCTTCAGATGAAAGTAACTCTGGATCAACACTCCCTTTTTTACATGACTCTGCTACCTCCTTAAACTGACGTGATAATCCTCCAATAGATAAATCATCGGCATTTTTAATTACAGGAACCATTAAGCCTCTATCTGTATCAACAGCCAAACCCAAATGTACTTTATTGAAATATTTAACACTATCTCCCAAGAAGTGAGCATTGGCATCAGGAAACTTCTTTAAAGCTTTGATTACTGCAAAACAAACCAAATCGTTTATTGTAATATTTGGCGCCCCTTCTGTGGCCTTTATTGTTTTTCGAAGCTGCATTATATTGCGAGCATCGGCACCCAAATGGTGGGTAAGCTGAGCTGAATTCTGCAGTGAAGCATGCATAGCTTTTGCAATGAGCTTGCGTATATTCGGCAACTTTTTTATCTCATAATCTTCAGCATACACGGGATTGACACTACTTAAATCGCTAGAAGTAACAGCACCCGCTAGGCCTGTACCACTATCAGAAACAAGCAATTCTTCTTGCTTTATGATCTCTCGGGCCAAAGGTGTTACTTTAGGCGTTGCTGCTATATATGCTTGAATATCTCGTTCTATTATTCTGCCTTCGGGGCCTGAACCTACCAAAGTTTCAAAAGGGACACTATTACTATTTGCTAATTTTTTCGCTCGTGGCGATATTTTAACATCTTCAGAAGATCCACGCTCTTTTGTTTGCACAACAAGCTCTTCTTTAATATCTTCTATCTTTTCTTCTGAAGCTTCTTGTACTACAGGTACCTCTTCTAACTGAGAAGTATTAGCTCCTCTATACTCCTCTATATTTTCGCCAGGAGCACCAATTACGGCAATATTTTGCAAAACAGGAACTTCATCCCCTTCGTTGCAAAATACTTCAAGTAAAGTTCCTGCTTCAGTAGCTTCCTCTTCAAACGAAGCTTTATCGGTTTCGTAAGCGAACAAAATATCACCTTTTTTAATTTGGTCTCCCACCTTAAAGAACCATTCTGTAAAAATACATGATTCAACAGATTGCCCTTGTCGGGGCATTATAACAACTGTAGCCATATTTTAAATATTTTTATCAAATATAACACTCATCAACTTGTATTTACAAGTTAATTAATTGATTAATCATTATTTACTGATTTACAGATAATTAACACTATTTACAAGTTACTTGTATATACATTTAATTATACTTATCTTTACATTTAAAGAAAAAGCCATGCACAATAGAAAAGAATTACCTCCCTATAAATTACTCTACGAGAAAATTAGAAAGCACATAACTGATGGTATCTATAGCAAAGGTGACATACTCCCATCCGAAAATGAATTATGTAACTCACATGGGTTAACACGCCCAACGGTTCGTAAAGCCTTGGATAGATTGGTTCATGAGGGCTACATTAGAAAAAAACAAGGAAAAGGAAGCATTGTACAAGGACAACCCCAAGGAGTTGGTATACTATCGTTATCGGGTACTACTTCGGCAATTGGGAAAGATAACCTTGTTACAAAAATGATAGTTAAACCTCATTTAGTACATCCTAAAAACGACATGTTTGGTTTTCCGCTAAAAGACATTGAGAAAGAAGTTGGATTTTACCAGTTAGAAAGACTGAGAATTGTAAACAAACAACCTGTATTCTACGATATTACCTTAGTTCCAAATATAAACATCCCGCGCTTTGCAGGGCGAAATTTCGAAAACAGATCGTTATTTGATATTATGAGAACAGTATATCAGATTGAAGTAATTGGCGGCGAGCAGAAACTTATGGCAATTAATGCTGATGAAAAATTACAAGAATTCTTTAATTTACAATCAACACAGCCCATACTCAGGCTCGATAGAAGGATGGAAACGAACAAAGATGGTTTCTTCTTTTTTAGTCAGGTATTTTGCAACACTGCTGATTATGGTTTGTACGGAACTTTTTAGAATAAACTTAATACCCTAAGTTCAATATAAAATGAATGATTTCATTTTCATTCGAACTCAGGGTATTAATATGGAAAAAATAAGTGATTTAGATTTCGTTTTCGCCTTTCACATAGCCAAAATTAGCCAGTATACCCCCATCAACATATAAGATATGGCCATTTACAAAATCAGCTGCTTTTGAAGATAAAAATAACGCGGCGTTACCTACATCCTGAGGATCCCCCCAACGACCAGCTGGCGTACGAGTCATTACCAAATCATTAAATGGGTGTCCATTTTCTCTAATAGGTGCTGTTTGTGATGTTGCAATATACCCTGGTCCAATACCATTAATTTGCAGATTATATTTGGCCCACTCACATGTCATGTTCTCTGTTAGAAGTTTTAAGCCACCTTTAGCAGCTGCGTAGGCTGAAACGTTTTGACGACCATAAACACTCATCATAGAGCACATGTTAATAATTTTACCTTGACGACGCTCTATCATGCCGGGAGCAATTCGTTTTGCTACAATAAGTGGTGCAACCAAATCAACATCCAAAACCATTTCGAAGTCTTTTATTGGCATCTCTAAAATAGGAACTCGCTTTATGATACCTGCGTTGTTTACCAATATATCAATTGGTCCAACTTCTTTTTCTATAATTGAGATACCCTTGTCCACATCTTCTTCAGATGTTACATTAAAATTAACCGTAAAAACATCAATACCCACTTTGGCATATTCTGCTTTACATTCTTCTAATTTTTCATCATTAATATCATTAACACATAACTTAGCTCCTGCTAAAGCTAGGGCCTTACCACAAGCCATACCAATACCATGTGTACCTCCGGTTACCAAGGCAATTTTTCCTGATAAATTAAACAATTCATTAATCATAAGTTTCGTATTATTTTATTTAAATAGATTCATTTATTCTATATCGTTATATTAAATATTCACAATTACAAGGATTGTTCATATAAAAACCTGCTCTAGTACACATGCTTAGTTTTTACAGTATTGAGCAACAATTAAACTTACATTTACCTAGAAGCTAATTCTTTTGTTTTTCCTGATAATGATTTACATAGAGTAATCTGTATTGCACCATTCCATTTAGTAGAACGGCCTGCTTTTACTATTCCATAGCACGATTATAGAGGTAGCTTCGAATACTATTGATATAATCAGAATAGATTATTTTAGAGTCATCAACGAAATTACTGAATTTAGGAAGTTCAATAAACTCATTCGGAAGTTTTAGTAAATCTTCAGATTTATTTTACCTTATCAGAGTACTTACAAGGATAAGATTTGATTAGCTTTTCATATAAAACCTTTGTTTTTATTCTATGAACAACAAAACCCCACCTGAAAGAACTTCAACTCTCATTAGTAGTTTTGTAACTCAACACATAAGCGTTCGAATTTCCCTTTATAATCCAGCCTCGAAAGTTGTATTACTTTTTGAGCCTCTTCAGCACCATAAACATGCGTAATTTCGCAATCGCTATTGTGCCCTGGCATATCTTTATAGGTTAAAAAGTAATGCTTCAATCGTGTAATTACTAAATCAGGCAACTCACTTATATCCTTAACATTGCCATACATCACATCTTCTTTTAGTACAGATACTATTTTATCATCTGCCTCATCTCCATCAATCATTCTAAAACCACCTATTGGAATAACTTGGGCAATAATATCACCGTGAGGTATTTCTTTCTCTGTGAGCATTAATATATCAAGAGGGTCTTGATCGCCAAATATCTCCTCCTTACCAGTCATTTGAGAACAATACTCACCAACTTTTTTCCCACAATAGGTTTGTGGAATAAAGCCATAAGGTGCAGGCACAACATTAGAGTATTTTTGAGGCCGATCAATTTTTAAATAACCACTTGGCTTATCCACCTCATATTTAATTGTATCCGTAGGCACAACCTCTATAAAACATGTTATTAGGTTATTTTCTATATCTCCAACATCAATCCCATGCCAAGGGTGAGATTTATACCTCAAACCCATTAACTGACCTATAGGATCCATTATATCACTCATACTATTCATCAGGGTAAGAAATTTGTTCGAGTTAACTATAGCCTCTTATATCTCTTACAAAAATGTGTAAAAAGAACTTTTAAGCCTTTTGTTTTACAAACGAACTTAGGTTATTAAAAAAGGCGAACCCTAAGGTCCACCTCCAAAAAACTATACTTAAAATTATTATTTAACAAAGAAACTTTTGTCGTAATGCTTCAACTTGATCATCGTTAATAGGGAATAACTTACCTAGTGGAGCTCCCATAACTAATGACTTAGCACTAAACTCTGCAACCTCTAATCTATCGAATGTTTGTAACAACTGATCACCTGTTACTAAGAACGAATCATTTGAAATTAATACAGATGGGACATCTTCACTTAATAATTCAGGAATAGTATTATCTCCATCAAAATGAGAACCAAATGGCAAACAAGGAACATCTTGCAAGAATATCCAACTTTCTGGAATTGTTCTTACATCGAACTTAACTCCTGTTGTTCCGTAAGCCATTAAGTGCGGTGGCTGAGTTAAAATAATTGAATTAATATGCGGATTTAATTCATATATTTTTTGATGTAGCGCATACGATCTACTTGGCGTTTTACCTTCTTCGGCCTTACCACCTTTAATTTGTACAATATCCTCAGGAACAATGTCCCAACGCGCAATATTTGGAGGAGTAATTAAGAAATCATTATCCTTCCATCGCACCGATACCGTACCATAAGAACTGATCATTAAACCTTGATCACAAGCACGACGCACTATGTTACAAATCTCTTGTCGGATGGCTCTTTCCTCTGGTGGATAAGCTACATCATCATTCTTCTCGATGTCATACGGAATTTGATCTTCGAATGATTTAATTTGATCATCAGTAAGATATACAGGTTCGCCAATAGCTTTGGCATTAATAATAGTGCGTGCACAAAACTCAAGCGTTTCGAAACGAGTATATGCATCCATTAAATCAGACCCTCCTAAAACTGTACCATGATTCTCCATAATAACAGCCATATTTTCACTTCCTTCAAACTGAGCTGCAATTTTCTCTCCTAGCTCTTCACTTCCTGGCATACCGTATGGAGCATATCCAATAGCTCCACAAATTTCTTTAGCCTGAGGAATAATATTAGTATTAGGAATATCTCTTACAATACTGAAAGAAACTAATGCTGGTGGATGTGCATGAATTACCGCCTTAATTTCCGGACGTACATCATAAATTGCCTTATGAAAAGGAAATTCAGAAGATGGCTTATGATCGCCAATGATACTTCCATCCTTTTTAACACATATAATATCCTTTTCTGTTAGAGTTCCCTTATCAATAGCAGATGGTGTTACCCAGATATCGCCATTTTCATCTTTAATAGAAATATTACCTCCTGATGTGGTGGTCATTCCATTTTTGTAAATTCGGCTTATTACTTTTGTTATTTGCACTCTAGGGTGCATTAACTTTACATCTAATTGCTTCATATCTCTATTTTTTTATCTCTTCTATTCTACTACAAAGCAGCTTGGTAAATACCGATTGTATCTTCGAGTGTAACTCCCTTTGGGTTTCCACCTGCGCAAACATCGAGCAATGCATTTTTTGCCATTAATTCAATGTCTTTTTCTTCTACACCTAATTCTTTTAAACCACTCGGAATTCCGATATCTGCAGATAGTTTTTTAATGGCATCTATAGCCGCCTTGTTGGCTTCTTTGGTGCTCATACCTGTTGTATTAACACCCATAGCTTCTGCTATATCTCTAAATTTTTCACCACAAGCATCGGCATTAAACTCCTCAACAAAAGGGAGTAAAACCGCATTACAAACACCATGGGGTAAATTATAAAATCCTCCAAGCTGATGTGCCATTGAATGCACGTACCCTAAACCACAGTTCGAGAATGCCTGCCCTGCAATAAACTGTCCCCATGCCATTTTGCTTCGTGCCTCAACATTACTTCCATCTTTAACCGCATCTCTTAAGCTACTTGCAATTAATTCTATTGCTTTTATAGCTAAGGCATCGGACCACTCAAATGCACCTGCCGTAACATATGCTTCGATGGCGTGGGTAAGTGCATCCATACCTGTTGCAGCAGTTAATGCAGCCGGTTTATTAAGCATTAAAATTGGGTCGTTAACAGCGATATCAACCAAACAGTTTTTATCAACCATTACCATTTTAATTTTACGCTTCTCGTCGGTGATAACGTAATTAATGGTTATTTCACTAGCCGTGCCAGCAGTAGTATTAATAGCTACAATTGGTAAGGCTTTTTTACTTGACACGTGAATACCTTCGTAATGCTGTATTTCCCCACCATTGGTAGCTAAAATACCTATTGCCTTTCCGCAATCTTGAGGAGAACCACCACCTAAAGTGATGATGCAATCGCATCCAAAATCTTTTAGTAGTTGCAAACCTTCATTAACATTCTCTACTGTTGGATTTTGCTTTACACCACTATATGTGACATATTCAATTGATGCCTTTTTTAATATTGCTTTCACATGATCGGCAATACCAATTTCTACTAGAATACTATCCGTTACCAATAGAGCCTTTTTAAAACCTCTACTGCTAAATTCTTCTTCTAATTCTTTTAATGCATCAGGCCCTACAATACTTAAGGGTGGCAAATAAATTTTTCTTGAAATGTTCATTATTTGAGTTTATTATACTAGTATATCAGACACTTTTGTGAGTTCAATATTATTGTTTGAAAAGCCATCACATTCACCCGAAATAACCATAGCTGCACCCAAGGCACTGGCATTATCAATTTCGGAGGTTAACACCTTCTTATCATCGAAATAATTGGATAGAATATTTAGGAATATTGGGTTTCGAGCAAATCCTCCAGAAACGTATACTATTTTTGATTCGTCATTTTCTGGAATAATTAACTTAATAGAATCAATACAAAGACTTGTTAATTCAATAACCATTCTCGTATAAGCTTCTATAAAATTCTTAAACTGAGGTACATCTACCACTTTTAGGCCGTTGTCAAAGTTTTCAATTCCCTCTGGGAAGAAGACTTTTCGATCTCCGAATTGAGTATTTAAACTACGCTCAATCTGGTTATCATAAGGTACCGTCTTAAAATAATTGGCATCAACGCCAAAGTATTCTGTTAGCTTATCTGTAATTTTTTCGTGAAAATGCCCCATAAATAACCTTGAGGATTTCACTTGTTGATTTTGAGGTGTTAAAAAGCACAAGCAATCATTTTGTAATTGCGTACTCGTTAATGCTTCGCTATTGTACGGATTCATACTAATACACCATGTGCCCGTAGAAACAAGAATAAACTTCTCTTTAGAATTTGCCAAATAAGGCACTAAAGATGCTGAACTATCGTGAATACCGACTCCTACCTTCACCTCTTTATTCTTAATTTTGGCAGGATATACCGTATCATTGTTAACCGGCGTTGGTACCTTAATACCTTCTTTATTTAACCATGGGTGATATTGCATATTATCAAAATCCCACATAAAAGTATGACAACCAATTGAGGTAGGTTCAGAACTTACCTGATTGGTTAAAACATACGACAAGTATTGCGGAAAATGCAACACAGCATCCACCTTATCCCAAAGTGATTTCTTGGTTTTCTTAAGCCATAAAGCCTGTATACCCGAATTTAGTAACATACCCAGTGATGGACTTGCAGTTCGTCGACAAAACTCCTCTACTCCGCCATTGGCATTAAACAATTCATTTTGAATTTCAATATCAACCTCTTTCAAATAATTATATATCGGGGTTAACAAAGTTCCTTGCTTATCTAAAAAGGCCAAAGAAGCCCCATAGGTAGAAAAATTAACACCTAGAATATCGTATTGACCTTCTTCTATAATAGCACCTAATGTATCTATAATCCAATTCTGAATTTTTTCTATATCATCGCATTCTGAACCATCCTCATCAACTGTGGTCGCAAACTTTTGCTCGTGTTGATAAGCTAAGCCCATCTTTTGATTAAATAGTAAAATTTTCTTATTCGTTTTACCAATATCAAATACCGCAATTACTTTTATCGTACTCATATTAATTAGTTTCTTTAGATATCTTTCTTCTATAATTTTCAACCTCCCAATTATCTATAAAATCAATTTGATTTTGAGACATTGGGCGTGGACCTCCAAAGGAATGTGTAAGGGCACAAATTTTTACCATATCGGTAAATACATCCAACACAATTTTTGCAGAGTTCAAATTATCTTCAACACAAATAATTCCAAGCCCTTCACAAGCTATAACTTTAGGGTAATAGCCATTGGTTTTAAAAAATACAGCAAAGGCTGATAAAACATCACCACCTTTATTGAGGTATAGATATTTTGATTTACAATACACTATGTTATCGGGCGTAAATGGTTTAGATATTTCTTCAAACGCTGCTGTATTTTCAACATAACGTTTGATTAAAGAGCTACTATCAGCAACTATACTATCTGATTGTAAATCTTTTTGAAGTTGAATAACCAAGGCATTAAGTTCTTCTGACTTATTTTGCTTTTGGGTAGAATTATTGCTTTGTAAATTTTGTTTAAGCTTTTCTTCTATCTGATTATAGATAGAATCAATTTCTTTGCAGGTATTGGCTCCAACAAAAACACCATGATTCTCTAAAAATATAATTTGAGCATCTTTTTTGTTTTTATCTTTAAATAATTTTAATGCAGCTAAAACTTCTTTATACAAAACATATCCCGGATCAGTATAAGGTACATAAACTACCTCATCTCCAAATATTCGTTTAACCTCTGATTCTGAATTTAATGCGCACAACAAACCATTAACTAAAGTTGGGTGTGTATGCATTACAAAAGAATAAGGTATCACCTCGTGCATACTCGCCTCCACAGAAG
This sequence comes from Saccharicrinis aurantiacus, assembly GCF_947489045.1. NCBI lineage: Bacteria > Pseudomonadati > Bacteroidota > Bacteroidia > Marinilabiliales > Marinilabiliaceae > Saccharicrinis > Saccharicrinis aurantiacus. The sequence goes on along the minus strand of NZ_CANLCN010000001.1, from coordinate 394,216 downwards.
GCCTTTTTCCTTCTGGAAATAAAATGGCGGCATGTAAATCTTGCTTTACTTGTTCCTCTCGCTCAGTAGGGTTTTCACTATATACTTTTGTTGACAGTACTTGCATTAGGTTTCTATCCAAACAAACAAAGCCATTCTCGTTAATAGTAGCCATGGATGTTCCACTGGCTTTCACCCACATTTTTTCATTATCCTTAAAGGAACTATTTCCACCTCCGGCAATAATATACTGGGGATCTTGTCCAAACTTTTGCGACATTTCCACCAATTGATTTATACTGTTTTTCATTTTGTAGATTCTGATTTTTTTTAAGGGAGTAATGTTTACAATACTGTGAAATAGCATTAATATAAAGTAGACAAGAGTGTATCATCAGGGCATTAAATCAACACCTTGTCTACTTTTATAATATTATCGTTTTGATAAAACTTCTTTTTCGTATGCTTGCACCTCAGCAATATAATCTTCGCCCACAGGCACATTGTTTTGTAAGCAATAGTAATCCCAAACAGCACCAAAAGGTTTTGTTTTTAATTCCTCTAGCATAGCCAAACGCTCAAAATTTTGACCTGCTTCTTCCATCTTAATCATAGAAGACGTCGGCTCTAACATGGCAATCATAAATGCTTTTTGTGCAGCTCTTGTGCCAACCACATAAGCACCAATACGATTAATTGAAGCATCAAAGAAATCTAAACCTACTTTTACTCTATCTAAATAATCGTTTCTAACAATCTCCGAAGCAATTAACTGAACATCTTCATTTAAAGTTACTACGTGATCAGAATCCCAACGAACCGGACGAGTTACGTGAAGCAATACTTGATCGACAAATTGAAGACATGCTGAGATTTTATCGCCCACTTGCTCCGTTGGGTGGAAGTGACCATTATCTAAACAAATCATTTTATCGCGACTAATGGCATAACCAAGGTAGAAATCGTGCGATCCCACAGTCATTGACTCAGCTCCAATACCAAATAATTTACTCTCGACAGCATCCATCATATGTTCTTTTGGATAGTCTGTAGCCATAGCTTCGTCGAGCGATTTTTTTAGCAATTCTCTATGTCCATTTCTATCAATAGGCGTATCTTTTGATCCATCAGGAATCCAAGTATTATGCACACAAGGTGTTCCTAATTGCTTACCAGCTTCGGCAGATATTTCACGACAACGCTTTAGATGCTCTACCCAAAACTGACGTGTTTCTTCATCCTTAGATGACAAAGTAAAACCACTATCGGCTTTTGGGTGAGAAAAATTAGACGCATTAAAATCCATTCCCAAACCATTTTTCTTACACCAATCAATCCAACTCTGAAAGTGCTTTACTTCAATTTGATTACGATCGACAAGTTCACCACCAAAATCGCCATAAATAGCGTGAAGATTTAATCTTAAATTACCCGGTAATAACGAAAGTACCTTTTCTAAATCGGCGCGCATTTCTTCAATAGTGCCTGCTTTACCTGGGTAATTTCCGGTTGTTTGAATACCACCACCTGATAACTCAGCATCTGGCGTTTCAAAACCACCAACATCATCGGTTTGCCAACAGTGAAGACTGATCGCAACCTTGCTCATATTTTTAATTACTTCCTCTGTATCAACACCTAATGCAGCATATTGAGCTTTAGCTATATCATATGCTTTTTCAATTAATTCCTTTTTTTTCATTTTAATTCTGATTTTGATTTATTGCATGTAAAAAACTTCTTCTAACTCCACAGATACCGGCGAATTATCTTCGTTGGTACGCATTAAGGTACTCATATAAGACCACCACTTCTGCACTATATCTGTTTTACCCAAATCTTGAGAACCTTCGCCCCCAGCCACTTTCTGAAAAGCAAAAAGTGTATTGGTGTCTTCATCTAAAAAGATGGAATATTCACTTACTCCAGCATCTTTTAATAGCTGTTTCAGCTCTGGCCATATTTCAGCATGGCGTTTTTTGTATTCTTCTTTTTGCCCCTCGTTAAGGTGCATTTTAAAAGCCTTACGTTCCATGTAACTGTTGTTTTATATATTAGATTCTATCCGATATTAACTACAAAGGTGGATAAGATGAGTACCAGAATACCAATGACTAGGATGGCCATTGTTTTTTTACTAACACCTTTCCACTCTCCTAAAAAGACACCCCATAAATTACCAAATGCGATATTTAAAGCCATTAGGATACTCCATGCAAATGGAGCAATATCAGATGAGAGCTGACTTTTACCCATGCCATAAAAGTGAAATTGCAAGAACCATAGCACTCCGGCTAAAAACGTATACCCTACATTGCTAATTAATACTTTAGTAGACACTTTTGTATAATCGGTGTAGGTTTTATTTTTAATATTTAGATAAACACAGTAAACAAGATTTGTAATAAACCCTCCGAACAATATGAATATGAGCGTTGGATTACTCTGAAACAATACATTTGTTCCATACTTTAATGCTACATCTTCAATAGGTTTACCTGCTGCAAACCCATAACTCATAGCCGCACTCATTAAACCCGCAACAAAAGCAATTATCAATCCTTTTTTTAGTGCAAAATCCTTTACTGCTGCCTTTCTTTCTTCATCAGATAAGCCATTATTTTTTAATGCACCAGCGTACCCAATAATTGCGATACCGGCAATACATATAGATACTCCTATAATCATTAATACACCGACTTGTGAACCCAACAGGTTTTCGCCCGCCACGATTGGCGGAATGAGTGTTCCAAAAGCTGCACAAAAACCTAAAGCTATACTTTGACCCAAAGCAATTCCGAGGTATCTGATACTTAAACCAAAGGTTAAACCTCCAACACCCCACAGGGCACCAAACAATAAGGACAACCACTTTGCCGAACTTGGTGCTTCGCCAATAATATCAAATAAAGTTCCGGATGGTACAGTTAAAAGAGCGAATACTACTGGAGCCAAAATCCAAGCTGCAACCCCTTGAGTAATCCAATAAGATTCCCAAGCCCATTCTTTAACTTTTTTGAATGGTACATAAAAGCTTGCTGCCCCAACACTACCAATAGCTATTAAACCAATTGCACTTAATGAATTCATATTTAATGTAGATTTTAAAGATTAGTTATATATTATTATCTTGCCTTGATAATTAATTACATTGACAAATGTAGGGTACAGGCACAAGCTCATCAATACACAAAAAATGTATTAATTTGCACATTATGTAGGTATACTATTGTAATCATAATAAACATTCAGCAACACACCTTATAAGCAACTGAAAAGCAATCAAATTGAAAAAAGACTAGAGAGATATGAAGGACTTTTTTAAATACTTAACCGTAAGTAATGAAAACAAAAACTGGGGATTGTTTTTAAACGTAGCAGGTCAGTCATTTATACCTACGCATGTACAATACCCCTCTTCAGAACATCCATCTAGTTACTATTTTAAGTACGAGAATGGAAGAATACTCAACGAGTACCAACTAAACTATATTACCAATGGTAGTGGTATTTTTGAAACAAAGGAAGAAAGTTTTAAGGTGGAGCCTGGCACCTTAATGATTATACGAAAACAACAATGGCATAGATACAAACCTGACAATAATATAGGGTGGACTGAACATTATATTGGCTTTGACGGCCCAATTGCCGACCACTTTTTACAACAAAAAAGTGTACTAAACAACAACTCGGTAATTTCGCTCGGGATGCACGAAGAATTAATAGATACCTACTACAAAATCTTCCACCTTGTGCAAGAAGAGAAACCTGGCTTTCAGGAAATATCCTCTGGTCTAATTATAAAATTATTGGGATACATTGTTGCCGCACAAAAGCAACAAGAGTTTAGAGGTGGTCACATTGAAGTAGCCATACAAAAACTACGTTTTGAAATGCGTAAAGAGATACTACAATTACCAGATCTTACGCAATGGGCTTCGAGCTGCAATGTAAGTTATGACTACTTTAGAACCATGTTTAAAAAATATACCGGCATATCACCACACCAATACCATCTAGAACTAAAAATATTGCGGGCTAAAGAGTTATTACTTACAACAGATAAGTCTATTAAAGAAATTAGTTATGAACTCGATTTCCAATCTATTCATTATTTCAGTAGACTTTTTAAAAAAAAGATGGGACAAAGTCCATCTTTGGTAAGAACACTCTAAACCATACAATGATAAACAATGCTGTTAGGTAAACAAATATTGTGGGTCCGTGCTTTTTTAAGAACTCAAGTAAAAACAAAAAAGGCATTTAAAACAATTGTTTTAAACGCCTTACACATACTTTCTTTTTATATGTGCCCAAGAAAAGACTCGAACTTTCACGCCCTTGCGAGCACAGCCCCCTCAAGGCTGCGTGTCTACCAATTTCACCACTTGGGCATTTATTAAAAATATGAAATTATTTTCAATAAATTAATGGAGCGAAAAACGGGACTCGAACCCGCGACCCCGACCTTGGCAAGGTCGTGCTCTACCAACTGAGCTATTTTCGCATTAGCGGTCACAAAAGTATAAAATATAATGAATGGTGCAATACTATATTCTGAATAATTACGAGGCTCATAAGACATCTCAATACTTTTTTCTCGGAGTAGGTACCAATACATTACGTAAACTATTTTATAATAAAACACTTAGTATAACAAAGCAGCTTCTTATAGAACTAATAATAATTATTCATCCATTTTATTAAAACCATTTTTCATTTTTAGCGTACAACTTTTAATAATTTAAATCAAAATCAATCTTCATGGCCAGTATATTTGGAATTAATTTTGGAAACAAAATTCCTTCAACCGATAAATTTGAAGCTTCAATTAAACAATTAGAACTAGACTTTGAACGCTTTACGGAACTAGAAAAATCGGACTTACTTTTAAGGTATAATGAATTAAAAGATATTGTTAACAGCCCAGAATTTAACTCGAAAGTGAAAAAGTTAAAAAAAGAGCGTTTTAAAGACTCTCTAGCTTTTGCAAAGGAGAAAGAATTTAAAGCTTTAAAGCGATCTAGAATAGTTAAGCGATATAATAAGTTTTTAAGTAAAGGCAATAACGAAAAAGCAGAAGAATTAAAATCAACTGCAGAAGTTATTAAGTATTACGAACTAAAAGAATATACTGTATCACAAGAGTTCACTGAAATAAAAGCTCATATGACGGATAAAAACCGTTATAAAAACTCTGAAGAACATAAACTAATAGAAGAGTTTACGGGCCTAGAAAAGAACGATGATTTAAACTGGTTTTTTAAAACTCAGAATAATAATTCATTTGAGGACCTTAACAAATGGTCGTTGACTTTTGAAGAGCAATTTAGCACTAACACATTAGATAAAAACAAATGGCTTACAGGTTACTTTTGGGGTAAAACTCTACTGAATGATAACTATGTACAGGCCAATGAAAAACAGTTCTTTACCGATAAAAATGTAAGCACTTCAAATAACTGTGCGCAAATCACTACCAAAACTGAGAAATGTACAGGTAAAGTATGGGATACTACTATTGGATTTAGACCCCAAGAATTTAACCTTACTTCAGGTATAATTAATACTGGCCAAAGCTTTCGTCAACAGTATGGTAAATTTGAAGCTAAAATTAAATTTACCCATAATAAAGATGCTCAGCATATTTTTAGTTTACACTCAGAAACTGTAACACCTCAAATTAACATCTGTAAGTCTGGAAAATCAAGCAACAAATCAATTGTAGGAAACTTTTGGCAACAAAATAATGAAGTTCAAGCTAACGAGAAAACACTAAACGCGCCAACCTCAACTAGTAAGTATTTAATTTACTCACTTGAATGGAGCAAAAATAAACTAGAGTGGAAAATTAATGGTTCAACAATTCATACAGAAACCAATAACATTCCAACAGATCCAATGTACCTCAGCTTTAGCACTCACTTTTTAGAGGAGCCAAAAAATGGCTTACCACTTTCTTTTGATATAGATTGGGTTAAAACTTATAAATTAAATTAACACATAAAAAAAGCGGCTATGCCGCTTTTTTTATCTTCAACAATAGCAATTTCCTATGCCCTATCAATCCTTGATACAGCGTATACTCCTTTAACATTTTTAATCTTCCTAATTAAAGTATTAAGCACATTTGTATCGTTTACAAAAACGGTAACAGACCCTTCAAAACTTCCTTCATTGGAATCAATTGAAATAGAACGCATCTTCATACTCATATCTTTTGTAATAACCTGACTAATGTTACTTACTATACCAATATCATCAGTTCCAGTAACTTTTAGTGTGGCCTGAAAACTTGCCGAAGCCCCATCAGTCCATTGTGCATTTACAATTCTATAACCAAATTTAGTTCGCATCTCAGGAGCATTAGGGCACGACTTCCTGTGAATTTTTATACCACCAATTGCTACTACAAAGCCAAAAATATCATCACCAAATATCGGATTACAACATTTTGCTAATGAGTAATCAACATTTTTCAGATTCTTATCAATCATTAAAACATCTGAAGATTGACTCTCTTCATCCTCTTGAACAACAAAATTAGTCGCACTTTTCAAAGAAGCTATTTCTTCAATTGGCTTTTCACTTTCCTTATCGTCTTTATGAAGGATAAATTCCTTCACAGCCATTACATCAATGGCTCCGGTTGAAACATCTCTAAAGAAATCGTTGATACTTTTTGTTTTAAAATGCTTTACCAACTGATGAGTTAACTGATCAGTTAACTCCATTTTCCAGTTTTTCAAGCGTCGTACCAGTGTTTCTTTACCAAATTCTGCTTCCTTATATTCAATTTCTCGAAGCGTTTGCTTCAACTTTGTTTTTGCTCTACTTGTAGCAACAATATTTACCCATTCAGGTCGTGGCACTTGATTATTAGCAGTAATAATCTCAATATGATCTCCGTTAGAAACCTCATGCTTAATGGATACATGTTTACCATTAATTTTAGCTCCAGTACATTTCTTTCCTACTTCTGAATGAATATCAAAGGCAAAATCTAATATTGTAGCTCCTTTGGGTAAACGACGCAAATCTCCTTTAGGAGTAAAAACAAATACCTCCTCATCGTAAAGATTCAATTTAAAATCATCAATAAAATCTACGGCGTTTCTTTCAGGATTTTCAAGGACTTCGCGAATATTACTTAACCATTCGTCCATTCCCTTCTCACCTGAGCCTCCTTTATATTTCCAATGTGCAGCCAGTCCCTTTTCAGCAACTTCGTTCATTCTATTGGTACGAATTTGAACTTCAACCCATTTCTTTTCTGGCCCTAACACCGTGGTATGTAAAGATTCATAACCATTTGATTTAGGTATTGAAAGCCAATCTCTCAAACGAGATGGATTGGGTTGATACTTATCGGTTACAACAGAATACACTTTCCAACAATCGGGCTTTTCCGTATTTCCTTCACTATCCAATATAACTCTAATGGCAAACAAATCGTACACCTTCTCAAAAGGCGTATTTTGTTTCTTCATTTTATTATGAATGGAATGAATGGACTTAGTTCTACCTTTTATATCAAACTTCAATCCCATATCAGTAAGCTCCTTTTTCAAGGGAGCAATAAAATCCCCAATATATTTATCTCTAGCTCGCTTAGTTTCATTCAGTTTTTTGGCAATAAAAGAATACATTTCTCTATTTGTAAACTTCATTACCAAATCTTCCATTTCGGATTTTATGGCGTATAAACCTAAACGATGTGCCATTGGAGCATACAAATAACCAACCTCAGCAGCAATTTTATGTTGGCGTTCCTCATCAAGTAAATGCAAAGTTCGCATTACCTGTAATCGGTCGGCTATAATTATAAGAATAACACGTACATCTTGCGCAAATGTGAGTAATAATTTTCTGAAGTTATCTGTTTCAATGGATGTATCCTTATCATATAACTCCCTAACCTTAAGCAAACCACTAACTATTGCCTCAACGTTTTCACCAAATATCTCAGATATTTCGTGCTTCTCCATATCGTCGTTTCGCAACAAATCATAAAGTAAAGCACATGTAACTGATGTTCTTCCTAAACCTATTTCGGAACCAACTATTTGGGCTACATCAAGTGAGTGTACTGCTGAAAGAATTCCGGTTTTTCTTCGAATTTCTTTTTTTCGAGACAAGGCCATTAACATTGCAGTACGAACCTCTTTTAGATCTTCTTTATTGAAAATATTTTTACTCGATTTAAGAAGACTTCTATATTTATTTATAACTTCTTTACGTTCTATAGCGCTTAGCTCATTTTGGGTCTCCATTAGGATATATATCGTTTATTTGTGATTTCAGGTATTTATAAGACCAATATATTAAATGCTAATATTAGTACATCGTTCAAAAATAACCTTCATTCGTCTTTAATCAAAACAAATGTGTCAAAAGCTTTTATGTTTTATTTGATATTACAAGCAATAATTACGATATTAAACATATTACATTATACGTAATATTACTTTATATTTTTATAACAATTAAATAGTTTAAATCATGAAAAATACTGGCTTATTTTTAGGTGGAATTATTGCAGGTGCTGTTTTAGGCGCTGCTGCAGCATTACTTTATGCTCCACAAACAGGAACTGAAACTCGTAAGGACATTAAGGACAAATTAGACGACCTTGAGAAAGAATTAGAAGTAACTAAAGGAAAGATTAAAAGCAAAGGCGGCGAATTAAAGGATGAATTAAAGGAAAAGATGGGCAATTTAGAATCTAAAATTGAACAACTTATCTCACAAGCAAAAAAAGCCCCCGAAGCTTCTGAAACGAGTGCAAACTAATTAATATCGTATGAATATTTTTTGCAGCCTAAATTGATTTTTCTATTTTTCATGAATTATTCAATTTAGGCTTATTAAAAAATACCAAACCAATACATAAGCTAAAACAAATCTTATTTAGATGGATCTAAAAAAAACGATACGTAATGAGGCCAGTGAAATATCTGAAGAGGTGGAATCATATGTTCAAAATAAAATAAACCTCACTAAACTTCAAATAGCGGAAGATATTAGTAGGTTATTCTCTTCTACAGCAATAATTGTAGTCCTATCCTACTTCAGCTTCTTCACTTTATTGATGTTATCATTGGCAGGAGGTCACTTTTTAAGCAGCTTATTGGGCAGTACTGAGTTAGGTTTTTTAATAATCGCAGCTATCTATGCTTTACTTGCTTTGGTATTCTTTTTAATGAGAAAAAAAGTTGTTCAGAAGCCAATTATCAAGTCTATTACTAGAATGTTCTTCCAAAAACACGATGATTATGAAGCCTAATAATTTTAGAAATATTGAGTCGTTTGAGGATTTTGAAAACGAAAAGGTTCGTTTGTACTATGAACTTAAATTAACAGAGAAGAAATTACTCATTAAAAAGATGGAAATTTCAGAGGCACTTAGTCCTGCAAATATTCTTACCACCATTTTTACTGAAATATCTAAACCTTTGCTAAGGCAATTTGGAGAGCTTATTAAAAACCTCTTTAGCCGCAATAAGAAATCTAACGAGGACAAAGAACAACCAGAAAAAGAAAGTTAAATCATACAAACTTCAAAGCATAAAAAAAGCGTTATAGAACTAATCTCTTATAACGCTTTTCTATTTTAATATTTTTATGCTAGGCCTTAATGCGCTTCTGCTTAAAACTAATTTTATTATATACCAACTGACTAATTTTATCATAAGTATTATCACTTGGTAAAACCGGTTCTAAAAACTCTACCATTACCTTTTTAAAAGGTTTCGGAAAGTAAGTTCCCCTTGGTAAAGCATCAAAAGCACCTTTTATTGAAACAGGTACAATGGGTACATTAAGTTCTCTACTCAATATCGCAAAGGTCTTTTTAAAATCGCCTAAGTCACCATCTTTCGTTCGGGTTCCTTCAGGAAAAATAATGAGATTTTTCTTCTTTTTAAGTGCCTCACCCATTTTTTGGATGGACTCTTTCAGATCTTTATTCAAATCCATTACAATAATATTATTTCTATTTGCTAGAAATTTAAGCCACTTACTACTCACATGCTTTTCTTTTGCATAGAAGTAAGTGTTTTTAATAATATTACTTTTCAAGAAAGAGGCAACAAACAAGCCATCAAAGTAACTTTGATGATTTGGCGCTATAATACATGGTTCATTAGGTATATTATTTAGACCCTTTCCCTTTAATCTGAAATATCCTTTAAAAAATACCTTTGACATTTTTACTAAAGCACGACCTGTAAACCATGTTTTTGGTAGCGAGAGATTTACTTTCTCCTTAAGAATCTTTGTCCAGTCAATTTTCTCAACACTCATTTTACTTCTATGCTCATTTATGTAAAATGACAACTCTTTAAGATCCTTAAAGCTAACAAGATCTACCGGCTCTATATTTACACCAAAAGTAGATTGAATAAAAACTTGAAGACTTACTTTATCAAGCGAATCCATTCCTAAATCCATTTCTAGATGATAGTGTGGAAATACTTTTTTGTTTTTCTCCTGCTCTAAATAGTTTGATAATATTTTGTACTCTTTAAGATCAACTTGTTCTGTTACAATAGGCTCTGCTACAAGCTCTGATTCTAACTCATTTAGTTTAAACCTACGCACTTTACCTAACCTAGTACGCGGAAGCTCACCTTCAAAAACCGTAAAATCCATTATCTTTTTATACGGTGCACATTGTTGGTTATAATTATCAATAACCTCCCATTTTAATTGTTTTTGAAGCTCCTCAACATTATTATTTTTAAATAATAATTCATCGGATGGAACCAAAATAGCACGTATTTGATCGCCATTTTGATAAACACCCACTTCCTTAACAAAAGCTGCGTATCGCTCTAACTTAATTTCTATCTCAACAGGATTGATATTTTTACCGTTACTTAATACAATTATTTCCTTTTTTCTACCAGTAATGTGTAAATAACCTTCTTTATCAAAATGCCCAAGGTCGCCAGTATGTAGCCAACCATTTTTCATAACCTCAGCCGTTTCTTCTGGTCGGTTATAATACCCTTGCATTATATTTTTACCACGAGCTGTAACCTCACCATCTTTAATATCAATTTCACATGATGGTAAAGGAAAACCAGGAGAACCGACTTTAACAAAACCAGGTCGGGTAAAGGTAATCATTGGAGCTGCTTCAGTCATACCATACCCTTCTAAAACCTCGAAACCGAGCGTCTTATAGTCATTTCCAACTTCAGAATCTAATGCTGCACCTCCGCAAACCATATAGCGAATGCTTCCTCCAAATTTATCATGGACTGATTTAAATATAAATCTGGAAAACGAAGGAGAATTCACTTTTTCTGCAATAGAAAATAACAGCTTTGCAACCTTACTTTGATTAATTTTATCCTTTACACCTTTACGTATAGCGCTAAATAATCGTGGTACACCTATTAAAAGTGTAACCTTAATTTCTTTTAAAGTTTTGATAATATCCTCAGAAGCCATACTAGGAGACATGGCTATTGTACCTCCTGAATATAAAGGCATAACCATAGTTCCTAAAAGAGGAAAAATGTGATGCAATGGTAGCAACATTAAAATTCGATCTTGAGGTCGAAATATTTTAACATCCTCAGAAACAGCATGGATATTTGCCAAAATATTCTGATATGACAACATAACACCCTTAGGACTGCCTGTTGTACCCGATGTATAAATAATTACGGATGTAGCATCCAAGCTAGGATCAATAACAGGATAGTCTGTATCTGAATTTTCAACCACCGCTTCATAATCATCAATAATAATTATGGTCGGTTTATACTTTACACCTTTCAAAGCTTCTTGAAGATCAGCTTTCATCTCTTCAGAAGTAAAAATAACTTCAGGGGTACAATCATTTAATATATAAGCCACTTCACTTGAAGTGCTCATAAAATCAACTGGTACTACCACTGAATTATTAATCCAACCTGCATAAAAGCTATATATCCATCCTACCCTATTTTCAGAGTATATGGCAATCTTATTTGTGGAATCTGCATTAAATAAATTGCTAAAAGCATTTATTTTTTTTCCTAAAAGGTTATATGAAATCTTCCCCTCTTTACCAACAATAGCAGTTCTATCACCTCTATATAAAAACATTATTTCTCTGTATTAATTGGGCAAATATATCAATAATTACTTAGTTGACATCAAATACCAAGCCATATACCTAATAACACCTTAGAATGCCAATTTGTTATGAGATTAAATCTTGAAGATATTGTATTATTTTTATTAGAATTGCACTTATTCTTAATGGAGAAGGTTATAAACCTCTTTATTAAGGATAAAATATTATATATTCGGAAATATTACTCATAACATAAAATATTATCTAAGATGAAAAAGGTTTATATATTCGTTGCTGATGGCTTTGAGGAGATAGAGCTTATTACTCCGCTTGACGTTTTAAGAAGGGCTGAATTGGATGTTGTTACTGTTTCTATTAGCGAAAAAAAGGAAGTAACAGGTGCTCATAATGTTACATTTTTAACTGATGCACTATTTAGTGATAGTAAATACTCAGATGCGGAACTTTTACTTTTGCCAGGAGGAATGCCAGGAGCAAAAAAACTAAACGAACATACTGAATTAAAAGAACTTGTTGCTAGTTTTAACAAAAGAGGAAAAACAATTGCTGCTATCTGTGCTGCTCCAATAGTATTAGGTGGTTTAGGAATTTTAAAACGTAAAAATGCAACTTGTTACCCTGGTTTTGAGGCTGAATTAGAAGGTGCAAATATTACAGGAGAGGCTGTTGAAGTTGATAAGAATATTATTACGGCAAAAGGCCCTGGAGCTGCAATGTATTTTTCATTAGCTATTGTTACAAAACTTTGCGGAGAACAAAAAGCAATTCAATTAGCTAAAGAAATGGTATTGGCAGGAACCTATTAGTTAAAAGCTGCTCTGATACCTAGCATATCAGAACAGCTTAACCAAAACCAAACCTAACTATAGTGATTCATTTATACCTAATAAAGTGAGCTCTCTTACTTCTACTTTTGGTATTTCGTTATTTCTTATTTTATCCGCTACTAAATTACCTACTAACTCAGCATCCTTTCTGCTTTTAAAAGCAATTTTGCCTGGTATTGCAGGTATAATATTCTGGCAGATAAACACTTTGTTATTCACATATACTTCATATCCCCATTTCTCACCTTCGCCAAAAACTTCTAAATTCACATTATCTGCGGCAGCTTTTGGTGTTTGGGGCGAGCAAGCTAGTACAAGAGTTAAAACAATAACTGTAATAATATATCTAGTCTGCGCTATCATACTCATCATATGGCTTAAAAATGTATAAATCATTAAACGAATAACTTCCATTTCCTCCTGTGGCTATATATCCCTGTCCATTAACCGTAAAGCCAACAGCTCCATTTCTACCAGCTCCTTCAAAGTCCGTTTTTTGAGTCCACCTGTCTGAAGAAGGATTATACTCCCAGGTTTCAACACTATTGCTGCTTTGAATACCTGCTGTTAAATATGCCAGTCCGCCCATAACAAAGGTACTGCCCTTATATCTAGCCATAGTATAATCATCATCAAAAGAATCATCAGTATAATCAGACAACCTGTTTAAAGCAGTCCACTCATCACTATCTGCATCGTACTTATAAAAGTCGTCTAAATAACCCCCATTACTAAGACCACTTAAAACGTAACCTTCGTTGTTAATTACAAAGCACATTGCATCCCTACGCGATGTTCCTTTCACACTTGCTTTTTTCTCCCACACGTCCGATTCACTATCATACTGATAGAAATCGCGAACAGCAACGTTTCCCGAGTCGTAACCAGTACCTACGTAACCTTTACCATTGGCATAAAAAGCAATGGCTCCATAGCGCGCTGTACCCGCAAAATCAGCTTTCTGAGTCCAAACATTAGCCTCTGGGTCATATTCGTAAAAATCTTGTAGCTTATCACTTCCATCATAACCAGTACCACAATATCCTTTTTTATCAGAAGCAAAAGCAACTGCTCCATTACGCGCTACTCCCGGAAAATCAGCTATCTGAGTCCACGAATCTTTATTCGCATCATATACAAAAAAATCATTTAACCGATCCTTATTCTCAATATCGTATCCGGTGCCTATATAAGCATCATCATTAATGGTAAAACAGACTGCTTCTGTTCTCGGAGTTCCTTCAAATGTTGATAACTCTATCCAGTTACCCAGGTAATCTTCATCATCATCGCTACAACTCACAAAAACAAATCCGAATGTTACCAAAACGGCAGTTATAATTAAGGAGTATCTCATCATCTTTTGTTCTTTAAATAGTTAGTTTATGTTTTACTGATGACAAAAATATAGCCTCCTTTACTGTGGCTAACTATAACATAGATATAAAGCCGAGAAACATCGACTAATAGGGAATTTTATTCGTTCTATCTGATTTAAATTTCTCTATGAAATGATAAAAACAGTCTATCAAAAATATATACCATTGATTATCAATAAACTAAAATCCACTCCCTTTTAACCTCTATTTTTAAACAAGTGGTTAGCGACCAAAACAGCCTATTAGTCGAATTTTAACAGGTCATAAGCTACTTTTTAAGAATCCCAAGCTCAAAAGTAATTTCCTTTGCCTGCATAAAACTTAAGAATATGAATATTAAACTGACTTTATATTGCATTATTATTGCACAATTATGTTTTGCCTGCGGCGATGATGATGTTAGCATGCTTCGATTGGGCGAAGATTTCGTCGACTCAGAATCCGGTATCGTTTTAATAGATACACTTTCAATTAAATTAAGCAACGTACACATAGATTCTATACAAACCTCTAATACCGGTGTAGCATTAGTTGGAGCTTACAACTCCGACGAAACAGGTAAAATCCAAGCGGACGCCATTTTCAGGTTAGGTCTCTGCTCAGAAAATATTACTGATGAGGATGTGTTAGATTCAATAACAATATGCGTTAAACATAACCAATATTACAGAGGTGATACCAGTCAGATTTTATCTTTTAAGATACACGAATTAGAAACTGATTTGGATGGTCTTGACGAAAGTATCTTTTATAACACCACTACTTTTTCTGTTGTTGATGAAGCTATTGGAGAGGTAAGTTACTATCCTTCGCCAAATAGTGGAGATGAGTATGAATTTAAACTTAGTAATGCGTTTAGTACACGTTTGTTTAATTTATTTTTAGAGGATGCTGACGAAGTTGGGGACGCAACATCCTTTGTTGAATATTTAAAAGGTATCGTATTTAAAAGTGATGAAAACGATGCTATTGTGGGATTTTTAGCAAATGAGGAGGATCTTAAACTAAAAATGTATTACCACAGAGTAGAACACGAGAAACTTGAATTTACGGCTACCTTCCCTATTGAAGTTTCAAACAATCAGTTCAATCATATCCAATCAGATAGGAGCACTAGTTTATTAAAAGACCTAAACACACAGAGAGAGGACATTGGCAGTCTACAGACCAATAACACCGTATTTCTGGAAGGCGGAACGGGAGTAATGACCAAAGTAATGTTTCCCGGATTGGCTCACGTATTTCAGCTTGTTTTATTAAATCAGATTATAAAAGCTGAGCTCATTTTGGAACCAACAAAACAAAGCATTGAAGCTAATGATTATAATTTACCCCTATCTTTATCGGCTTATACTACCAATAACACCAATGCAGCAACCGGTTTTTTAGTAGGAAGTGATGGTATCACAGAACTAACCTTCTCTTTAGTAAAAACTCCCCACGATTATGAAGAATCATACTACTACACAATAGACATAACTCAATATATTATCAACGAACTATTAAACGGATATTTCGACCCTGACTTTGCTTTATTGGTAAGTTTAAATGGAAGCGACCAAGCATCAACCGTTAAAAACTTAGCAATTGGTGGTGACGAAAACACCGACTTTACACCAAAATTTAAACTATACACCTATTACTACTAAATAGTGTTTATGAATAACAGGACAATAAGGGTACTTAAAAACATTGCATATTTTTCAATTCTTTGGGTACAAATAACAACAGCTCAAACCAACTCTCTATCTCCATATTCATCATTTGGAGTAGGTAGAATAGAAAATTCAGGTTTTGGCAATAACCAAGGTATGGGAGGAGCAGGAATAGCCCTACCTACTACCAACCGAATAAACGCTCTCAATGCTGCTTCATTATCAGGTGTAGATAGCTTAGAAATGTTATTTGATATAGGCCTCGGAATAAACTCAACCACTTACTCCTCTTCTTCAGGAGATGCAAGTGCTGTTTCCGGAGGCTTAAACAACATAGCTTTGGCATTTAAACTATCTCCTATTATTAATACAAGCATAGGGATATCACAATTTTCGTCAATAGGCTACAATGTTACTTCTAGCACTTATATTGATGGTGGAAATAGCGAGATAAACAAATCTTACGAAGGTAGCGGAGGAATTGATGAAGTGTTTATATCAAACTCAATATCTATATTCAAAAACTTCTCGCTAGGCCTGAAGTTCTCATACTTATTCGGACAAATAAAAAAAACAGAATACTATAACGATAGTGAAATTGGTGGTGAACTTGAATTAAATTATGCCGATAACTTAAAACAAATCTATTTTGAACCCGGATTTCAATATCACATAAATACTACTAAAAATACTTTTAGTATTGGAGGAATATACAGCCCCGAAGTCAATTTTAATTCCTCGCGAAGCGTTACCACATCCAGCACAAGTGGTGCAGGCATAATTGAAGATATTGATGGAGATAACTATGAGCTGCCAAGTATGATGGCTGGTGGTGTGGCTTGGATAAACAAAAGTGGAATTAAATTAGCTATAGATTATAGGTTACAAAAATGGAGTAATGTTGAATATACCAGCGTAAAAGTAAGCTATAAAGACAGTCATAAATTTGCCACTGGACTAGAGTACACAAATACGAAAAGTAAAAGGGCAGCGCCATATATTTGGCAACTTGGGGGATATTATGAAGATACTTATTTAAAAGTAAAAGGTAAATCCATTGTTGATAGAGGAATAAACCTAGGTGTGGCTGTGCCGCTTAGAAATAAGGACTCCTACCTCAACCTTAATTTTAATTATGGAAAAAGAGGCACAAATGATAATACCTTAATTACCGAAGATTATTATGGTGTGAACCTCAGTTTATCAATTATGGAACAATGGTTTAAAAAGCAGAAATTAAATTAACAACAATCTTCTATGCTGTAATTGATTAGAATTACAGCGTAGAAAATTGATAACGACAATAGAATTTTGCACATAAAATGATTACGCAAATTATAATTACAAACAACATTCCTACTCTTTAATCTGCCTCAAAAAAGCTTCTTTATAGTTATCTCCTATAGGTATCCAATCTTCATTAATAACAACCCTATTTTTAGTAATAGATTTTATATGCTGAATAGATATAATAAACGACCTATGAATTCGAACAAAACCCATACCTTCCAATGTCTCCAACATGCTCTTCAATGACTTGTGCGTTACCAAAGGCTGCTTATTTTTTAAATGTATTTTGATATAATCTTTTAATCCTTCAATGTATAAAATATCCTTATAGTTCACCTTCTTTTCTTTGTAATCAGCTTTTACAAACAAATAATCGGGCTTTATTGCTGGCTTAGGGGCAGGCTGTTCTGAAAGTGCAGTCTTATTTTTGATATTGTGATAATCAACCACCTTATTGGTTGCCTTTAAAAAACGATCAAACGGAATTGGCTTCACTAAATAATCAACAGCATTTAAATCAAAGGCTTCAATGGCATATTCTGAGTATGCAGTTGTAAAAATAAATAAGGGTCTTGTTTCTATACTTTTAATAAAATCGATACCTGATATATTAGGCATATGAATATCTAAAAAAATTAAATCGATAGAATGATTTCGTAATAAATCTAAAGCCTCAAGAGCAGATGAGCATTTTGCAACCAAATTAATAAACGGTATTTTGTTTATATACGATTCTAATAAATCCTGAGCCAAGGGCTCATCATCAATTATTAAGCAATTAATTCTCATCAATATCTAGTTTTAATTTTACCATAAAACGTTTTTCATTTTCGGCAATAGTCAATGTATGTCGGTTCTTATATAATAACTCCAAACGCTTATGAATATTACTTAACCCAACACCTGAGTGCGAAGAACTGCTCCTCTCTCCCTTTAAAACACTATTGATAACCAACAAACTAATTTCTGATTCTTCAACCACAATTTCAATGTCGATAGAACAATTGTTAGCATAATCAATTCCATGCTTAAAGGCATTTTCTATAAACGGAAGAAATAATAAGGGCTCTATTTCTTTTTCACCTATTTCTCCCATTACATAAAAATCAATATCAACCGATTTAGCCAGCCTAATTCGCTGCAGATCAATAAAATTTTGAATATAATTTATCTCATCTTTTAACAATACAGTTTCCTTATCTGCATCGTAAATATTATAACGCATAAGCTCTGATAATTTAAGAATAGTTTGCGGTGCTTTATCAGACTTAAGTTGTGCTAACGAATAGATATTATTGAGGGTATTAAAAAAGAAATGAGGATCGATCTGTGATTTTAAAAAGGAAAGTTCTGCACTTATTTTCTCTTTTTTTATAGCCGTTTTTTCCTTCTCCTCGTGCAGCCATTGGCTTGTAATTCTAACGCATGAACCTACAGCTATTAAAATAATTGAAAACACAGTGGAGAACTGAGGCTTACCATGTGGCTTAAAATCATTTATCAACCCCAGCTTTTCCAATGCTTCTTCGCCTACATGAGGTGGGTGACCAAAAAAATCACCTTCAATTTGATTTACGAAATAAACGTTTATCGCCAGTAATGCGATTATTGAAATAAAGTATAATACAAACCTCTTCCTAAAAAAAAGATGGGGTATTAGTAAGTAGTAATTGGTATAAAAAACCGCAATTATAAAGGAATGTAAAATATAGAATTGAGGTTTTAGAAACAGATTAAAATTTACCTTAAAGAAAAAAAGTAATGGGCTTGAAATAAACAAGGCCCAGAATAAACAGTGTATTATAATGATATAGATATTTACTTTTCTTAAGCCCATTTTTTCGTTTAGATTATAGCTCTGAAATACAATAATACAGATAATAGCTAGGATGAATAATAAAACACGACGAATCAAGAAAATTCGTCTACAAAAAGGTTTTAATTATCTACCAATAAAAAGATGTGCATTTAATATTCTATAAAAACCTACCTTTATGTACAAATGGATAATAGGTATAAAATGGAAAAATACATAGCTCTGTTAAGAGGTATTAATGTAGGAGGTCATAAAAAGATACTAATGGCCGACCTTAAAACGCTGCTAAGTAGCAACGGTCTCATTAATGTTACAAGCTATATACAAAGTGGTAATGTTATTTTTAGTATTCTAGAAGATCTTTCAAATTCTGAACTTGAATTAAAAATAGAGACTGCAATTAAAAATCACTATGGTTTTGAAGTTCCTACAATAGTAATGCACCATTCGGAATTAAAAGAAACAATTGATCAATACCCCTATATAATTCATGAAGATCTTAAAAAGCATTTAATCACCTTTTCGAAAGGTAAAATAGACTCCGCAACAAAAGAAAAACTAGATACTTTCAATTTTACTCCCGATCAATTTCACGTAGCTCCAAAGGCCATTTATCTATTTTGCCATACTGCTTACCATAAATCTAAGATGGGCAATAATTTCTTTGAAAAGCAATTAAAAACAAGTACTACAACACGTAACTGGCAAACTTGCTTAAAACTATTAGAATTAAGTAAAGATTAAAATCCAACAATCGCTACTTGGCTTGTAATTTCAATTTGGCTCTTCTATCGTACATTACTATACTTCCTGCTACAGATACATTTAAACTCAAGGGCGTATCAAATTTCACTAAATGATGCGATTTTTCAATGGCTAATTTAGATAAGCCATGATCTTCAGCTCCTAACAAATAAACACACCTTCGTGGATGCTCAAAAGTTTCTAACTCAACCGAAGCTTCATCAAGCTCTACCCCAACTAACATGGCACTTTTAGGCAGATGTTTATAGAACTCATCAAAAGTATCGTAATGAAAATAAGGCATGGCTCCAACCGCTTTATGTGTATCGCACGCCTGTTTCGCATACCTATTACCAATGGTAAAAATGAAACTTGCCCCCATATTCTGAGCCGAACGCCATAAAACACCTAAGTTTTCAGGGGTTTTCCCGTTCTGAATTCCAATGCCAAAATACCCTTGTTCTAAATTATCAATCATCAATACTTTATTTTTAGATTTCGCAAAGGTAAAAAAAGAAACAGGGTTTATTATAGCCTCTTTTAACAAAACATAACCTTCTAATTATAATAGCATTGCTCAAAGTTTTATATTTTTGTCGCTTCAAAATTTTGATGATATGCAATATAAAATGTTGGTGTTAGATTTAGATGACACCTTATTAAGAGACGATTATAGTATTTCAGAGCGCAATAAGCAATGTTTAATGAAAGCCCAAGAGCAAGGTGTATTTGTTGTATTGGCTTCAGGACGTCCGACTCAGGCTATGATGCAATATGCCGAAGAATTAGAGTTGGCTAAATACAGTTCATACATCATCTCATACAATGGTGCTATTATTACTGATATAAAAAGTGGGCAATCTATTTTTGAACAAACTCTTAACAAACAAGAAATTCACGATCTGTACGATTATAGCAAGAGCAATGACTTACACATCCTAACATATAAGAACAACGAAATATTAACCGAAACAGAATCTGAATATATTGATATTGAGAAAAATTTAACAGGGATGCCTATTAATAAGGTGCCAAGTTTTAAAGCTGAAGTGCAAGAACCCGCTGTAAAGTGTATTTTATTAGAAGACCCTATTAAACTAAAGAATATAGAACCTCTTTTAAAAGCTGATAAAACAGATTTGAGTGTAGCTATTTCAAAACCTTTCTTTTTGGAAGTAATGCCCAAAGGCATTGATAAAGCAGCAAGTATTCAACGCCTAGGCGAACGCCTAAATATTAAACAAGAGGAAATTATTGCAGTAGGAAATGCTGGTAATGATTTAACTATGGTTGAATATGCTGGCTTAGGTGTTTGGGTAGATAATGTAACACCCGAATTAAGAGATAAAGGGGATGCGATTGTATCTTCGAACAACGATGATGGTGTTGCTGAAGTTGTTGAGCAATATATTCTGAACTAGTTAAGTTTACGATTTTTATTTTTGAATCATAAAAAAAGCCAACCGAACTAAATCGGTTGGCTAACTTTTCTCAAACTAATACAAACAAACCTTATTTAATCTCAATAACTCTTTT
Source organism: Saccharicrinis aurantiacus (assembly GCF_947489045.1). Lineage (NCBI taxonomy): Bacteria > Pseudomonadati > Bacteroidota > Bacteroidia > Marinilabiliales > Marinilabiliaceae > Saccharicrinis > Saccharicrinis aurantiacus. Next base: position 372,896 of record NZ_CANLCN010000001.1, on the reverse strand, counting down.
AGGTTTCATTTTTGCTTCTTCTTTTTTTGGAAGTAAAACTGATAAAACTCCATTTAAATATTCTGCCTCAATACTTGAATCATCTACCTTTTGCTTGGCAACTTTAAAGCTCTTTTTAAAGCTAGAATAATTAAATTCTCTTAAGGTCTGCTTTCTTCCTTCCTGGGTATTCTCTTCAACAGAAGCCGAAATACTAAGCAATCCATTATTAAACTCAATACTGAAATCTTCCTTTTTAAGACCAGGAGCGGCTAACTCAATACTATAAGAATTTTCATCCTCATAAATATTAGCAGCTGGTACGCTTTTATTTCCTGAATACATACCTTGTGGAGTCATAAAAAAATCTCCACCCATAAATTCATTTAACATTGAATCTAGTCCTCTTTGTTTTCTTGTAATTACTGTCATCTCTAAAATCTCCTATTATTTAATTTTTACTTATTTGAATATTTGTTGCTTCATTTATTTCAATTGCCGTACCAACATCACATTTATGTAAAATTGACATATCTAGATATAATACAGATGCCACAATGACCTGTAAAATCCATTTCGCAAGTCATTATGTCACATCTAAACAAATTATACGAATTTATTATTTAAGATATTCGTAACAGAGGGGTAACGTTGAGGCAGTATTAATACTACATCTTTGCTTGCGAAGAAAAAAGACTCATTAGTTAAAAAACTATATACGATATCAATAATTTTTTTCCTCCCAACAATTCCTGTGTGTATCGGAGGTCTCGGCATTTCATGCCCGACCTCCGTTTTCACTTACACTCGCATAACAAATACCATTAACAATAAAACATAAAGCATCCTAGCTCAAAATCACATTAGAGATATAGTTGATCCAAAGTAATATTTATTAGTTTTGTTGGCAATATTAAAACAACATTACCATTTGTATGATTAAAGTATGTGCCTTAGCTTCGGGTAGTAACGGAAATTGTTATTATATAGAATCTGGCGATGAAGCCATAATAATTGATGCCGGGATTAGCAGGAGACAAATAGTTGAGCGAATGAAAAAAAAAGGACTCAGCCCAACAAAGCTTAAAGCATTATTTATTTCTCACGAGCATTCTGATCATTACAGAGGTGCTAAAATGGTACATTCAAAATTAAACATTCCAGTATACCTCACGCGTAAAACTGTTGAGCGCGGTTTTTTTACCATGCGCCCTAATACAGTAGAAATATTTGAAGCTGGAAAAACCGTAGAGATAGGTTCATTTAAAATACATAGTTTTCTAAAACAACACGATGCTATTGAGCCTTGCAGCTTTAGAGTAGAAGTTGCTAATAAAAACATTGGCGTTTTTACAGATATAGGAGAAGCTTGCAACAATGTAAAACAACATACTGCCTTATGCGATTGCATTTTCTTAGAATCGAACTACGATGAACAAATGCTTATAAAAGGCAAATATCCTCCTCATTTAAAAAGTCGTGTTTCTGGATCAAACGGGCACTTATCAAATGACCAAGCTGCTGATTTGATCGACCAGCATGCTTCTGATAAACTCAAATATATTCTACTATCTCATATTTCAGAAGATAATAATAGAGGAGATATCGCATTAAAGGCTTTCGACCGATTTTCAAGTAAGCACAACGTTAAACTTACTTCAAGGTACGATGCTAGCGAAATTATCGAATTATAAACACACTAAGCACTTATATATTAGCACAAATAAACAAGCATACTAATGAGAATTTTAAAAGACAAAACACAAGCTATCGCTGTTGATATTCAAGAAAGATTGTTCCCTCATATACATGAAAACAATGTACTTCAGAAAAATACTGAAATATTAATTGATGGGCTCATAGCACTTGGTGTACCCATTAAAGTTACCGAACAATATAAAAAAGGCTTAGGCAATACCATTGAATCGTTAGCAACACGCCTAGCCAATTGTGATAGTTATGAAAAAACAGCTTTTAGTTGTTATGATGACGCTCCTTTTAAAGCTGACTTTAATAAAGAAGCTCCTTTTGTAATTCTATTCGGAATTGAAGCGCATATTTGCCTCCTACAAACTGCGATTGACCTAAAAGAAAATGGCTTTCAGCCAATTATTATAGAAGACTGCGTAGGCTCGCGTAATCCCGACAATAAAAGAATTGCAATTAACAGAATGCTTCAAGAAGGTATTATTGTATCAAGCACCGAATCGATTCTTTTTGAATTGTGCCGTGCTGCCGGAAGTGATACTTTCAAAACAATATCAAAACTAATTAAATAAAAACCATGCGTGTATTTGGGCTAGGCGAAACAGTTTATGATATTATTTTTAAAGACGGAACTCCACAAGCTGCAAAGCCTGGAGGCTCTGTTTTAAATAGTATGATCTCCTTAGCTCGCATGGGCGTAGAAACATATTTTATATCAGAATTAGGAAATGATAATATCTCAGAAATTATCATTTCCTTTTTAAATAAAAATGGCGTTTCTACTCAATATATTCAACAGCATAACAATGGCCAATCTGCAGTAGCCATGGCATTTTTAAATGAGAATAATGATGCTAGCTATGAGTTTTACAAAAATTATCCTAAAACTAGATTAGATATTGAATTGCCTGACTTCAGAGAGGGTGATATTTTACTTTATGGGTCTTCATATGCCATAGATAAAAACATACGAAAACAAGTTAAAAGTATTATAAACAGGGCCAAAAGTGCAGGGGCAACTATTATGTACGATCCCAACTACCGACAAAAAGATGGTGCCAATGACTCAGAAAGAATTCTGTTTGTAAAAGAAAACTTATTATCGGCAGATATAATTAGGGGAAGCAACGAAGACTTTCTAAATATCCTCAATGCCAGAGATATTATAGAGTCTCACCAAAATACCAATCCTAATTGCCACTTATTTATTTATACTAAAAATGCTTTAGGTATTGATGCTATTTTCAATGACAATAGCAAAAGCTACTTAAGCGATAAAATAACCCCAATAAGTACAATTGGTGCTGGCGATAACTTTAATGCAGGTATTATTTATAGCATCATTCAACTTGTACTCCTAAAGAACAATCTATCAGCTATAAACGATAAGCAAGTAGATTACATCATCAGCAATGCCAAACAATTTTCTTCTGCGGTTTGCATGAGTATGGACAATTATATTCCGATAGGATTTACCCTAAAATAAATTGACTTTTAAACTTGGTGAGCCACTCTGAATAATCTGAGTAAGACCCTAACTTGCGAAGCTTACGATACAGACGCTTTCCCTCAACTGTATCCGCTAAAGGATATTCCCAAAACACTTTCAGTAAGTTTAGTTTTTTCACATCATCTAAACTTTTAATGACATCGCTAAAACTTTTATGAAACTCCATCATCTTCAAATAAAAATCCAACGTTCCATATTCTACTCCTTGCAATAAGAAAGGATTTCTTAAAAGTCCTCTTCCTATCATCCAACCATTTACCCAAGCATGTTTTATTGATTTATCGGTAACATCCATGTTTGTTAATAGGTCACCATTTCCGATAACGGGAAAATTAAATTGATCTTTGAACTCCTCAAATGTATCCCAATCAGGCGTGCCCGAATACTTTTGAGATCCCAAACGAGGATGGATAATAAGCTCACTTATTGGATATTTATTAAGCGTTTCTAATATTTTATTAAACTCAGATGCATCTGTTTTCCCCAAACGTAATTTAACAGATAGTTGAATATCTAAACCTTCTTTAAAGTAGCCTGAAAGCATTTCATCAACCAATTCAGGATGAGGTAAAACACCACTTCCTAAGCGCTTATTCACCACCATCGGAAATGGACAACCCATATTTAAATTAATTTCGTCAAAATTTCTCGTAATCATACACTTGGCAAAACTATTCAAATCTTTGGCAGTATTACATAACACTTGAGGAACAATGCGCACACCTTCCTCTGCTAACAACTCTTTTTCAGCATTATAAGCCCCATTCTTACCAACACGATAAAACGGCGTGAAATATTTATCCACACCTCCAATATGATTACTAAAAGCTTTTATGTAAAATAAATTGGTATAAGACTGTAAAGGAGCTAGATAAATCATAGTATTTTTTTTATTTTTGACACTTCAAAATTAGCATTAAATTATAGTTAAATATGGGTATTCAAAAAGATCCCTTGGGAACCGCTTGTCTTGATTACATTTCAGGAATAAAAAATTCAGAAATAATTGTACAATCAAATATTACTGAGGACGATGTTTTACCTGTTGAATATTTATTTCGACCTTTTAACCAGATGCCTGATATTGAAAAGAAAGCACTGACTATTAGCAAGGGGAAGATTCTTGATGTTGGAGCTGGAGCAGGAAGCCATGCACTATATTTACAGCAAATAAACAAAGACGTTACTGCCAATGAAATAAGTGAGAATGCATGCAGAGTAATGCAACAACGAGGTATTAAAAATATTATTCATAACGATTTTTTTCAGCTTCCAACAGATACTAAATTCGATACCATACTAATGCTAATGAATGGAATTGGTATAGCAGGAGATATTGATGGCTTAAAAATATTTTTTGACAAATGTAAAGAGCTACTATCTCCTAAAGGATCAGTAATAATAGACAGTAGCGACCTACGTTATCTATTTGAAGATGATGATGGGAGTATGCTTATCAATCTAAATGATAACTATTATGGAGAAGTTGCGTACAAGATGAAATATAAGAATACTGAGGGTGAATCTTTTAAGTGGCTTTTCATTGATGATGAATCATTAAAATTTCATGCAAAGCAGAATGGGTTTGCAATTGAGAAGATTGCAGACGGCCCTCATTACGATTATCTAGCCAAACTCACCTTACTATAATCTCGAAAGCAAACCTACTAATTAAAACACAAATTCAACCATTGGTTATATGAATATTAAGACATATTTAAAGATTTTAGTTGCCTTATTAATATTATTTGTCAGTGAGAGCGCTTGGGGGCAATGGGATGGTTTGGATCCTGCCTTCTCACCAACTATCGGTATGACGGACGTAGAAATTAATCCTATAATAATTCTCGATTTTAATGGAGCAAATATTATTGAATTTGAAAAAGAGCAAACAATATATGTTACTAATGAAGCATGGACTAGTACATTTAGTTTTTTCACAGGCAAAGATGGTGCCCCAGGCTTTCCTCCTAACCCAGAAATCCCTATGGACCCTAGGGTAACTATCAGTGGGAGCAAAGTATTTATTAATTTATCAGATGATCTATTATTGAATAGTACAGAATATATAGTGTATATCGGCCCAAACACCTTAAAGGTTGATGGTACTTATTATAACGCGTTAAGTAATCCTAACAAATGGAGATTCACAACGGCCTCCCTTCTTCCCCCTCCCACAATAACGTCCTACAATCCTACACCAAATTCATCAGGAGTCATAATAGACCAAAATCTTCAAATTGTATTCAACGAAGAAATTAAGAAAGGAAGTAGCGGTAGAATATTTATCAGACATATAGATGACGGAAGCGAACACAATAGCTTTGGAACTGATAATAATGCAGTAGTTGCTTCGGGCAACACAGTTACTATTAGCAATTCTAACCTTAATTATAATACTGGCTATTATGTAGAAATAGATGATGGCTATATACTCAATACAAGTGATGTTGCTTTCCCTGGCTTTTCAGGAGCAAGCGATTGGTATTTTACTACGGAGACTTTAATGCCTACAGCTACTTTCAATCCTGATGATAAATCAGATGGCATTAGCATTCAAAGCATTATCACCATTACCTACAGCGAGGCTATGGTAAAGACTAATGATAGCGAATTGGTTGATAGTGATTTAGCTGGACTTATTTCCTTAGCATATGGAGGTTCTAGTATTCCTTTCTCTGCAACAGTGAGCACTGATAAAACCACAATTACAATAACTCCAAACTCGAACCTACCAGAATTTGAAACAATTACTACAACAATCGCATCATTAAAAGGGGAAGTTGGAGGTGGAGAAACAGGAATACTTAGTTCTTTTTTTGTTACAGATGGTTTAATTACTTGGAATGGTTCCGTTTCGCGAGATATTACTGATGATGCCAACTGGTCGGGTACCTTTGTTGAAGGCATTAGTGTTCACATACCTGTTAGCAATAACAACCCAGTGGTTCCATCAGGCTCATCTCATTATGTAAGAAATTTAACTATTGATGCAGGAGCATCTTTAACCATTGATGCTGGTGCAACAGTTACAGTAGGGAAATACCTTGAGCTTAGGTCATCTAATAATACCACCATTGGTAATGCTAGCTTGCTTGTAAATGGCACTTTAGATACTGACCTTGCAGATGTAGTAGTTCACCAAATGGTAGAGAGAGGAAGTGTGGCCTTATACATATCGAGCCCTATGCAGAGCTCTACATTAGCTGATGCTACAGAAATAAGAAGCGCTTATGCATATAACTCGCCTTCTGCTAATTGGTCTCTATTAACCACAAATGATACTTTTGATCCAGGAATTGGATATTTTGTTTACTCAAACGAAGGAGAAATTACTTTTAAAGGTGATTTAAATCAAGGAGACCAAGCTCCAATACCAACATACAGAACTACATCACCCAATAATTACGGTTGGAACCTAATTGGTAATCCTTATCCTTGCAGCATTGATTGGAACTTGGTTGACAAAACTAATATGAAAGATCAGTTTTATATTATGAAAAGAGATAACCAATCCTATGGTGTATATAATGCAGGGGGAGGGTCTCAAGTAAACCTAAACCCCATAAATCCAAGCCATATACCATCTTGCCATGCATTTTGGACTCAAGTAGAAATAGGTGAACCAAATGGAACGCTTACCTTTACCGAAGCATCAAAAGTTGACTCGCATTATAGCTACTTGAAAACAGTTAACTCAAATACTCAAAAAGAAATTCGCTTTAGTGGGCTAAATTCTAACAATATTGAAGATGAACTATTAATTGCCTTTAACGAGAATTCTGATGATCTTTTTGATAATTATGATTCCGAAAGACGAATGGCATCAAACGATGAACTATTACAACTATATACCATTCATTCAAACAAACAACTAGTAATTGATACATATAACAACCTTAATGATAGTAAAACTATTCAACTTGGATTTAAAGTAGGTAAAGCAGGTACTTATAAAATCAAACTCAAAAACTTAGTAAATATTGAGGATGATATTTCTATTGAACTTGAGGATATAATAGATGGTAGCACTACTCAGATGAACAAAAATAGCGAATACACTTTTGAAACAGCAAGTGGCAGTTTTAATAATCGATTCCGTATAAACTTATCTAGCACTTCTACTGATATTGATAATGGTAAAAAAGATGCGGATATATCAGTTTATAATGTTAACGATAATATCTACATAAAAATACCCGATTTAAACAATCCTCATTACAAAATATATGATGTATCGGGTGCACTAGTTAGTTCAGGTAGACTAAACTCTAACGAAAACAATATCATTAAGTCAAAATCATCAGGTTTAGTAATTGTGAAAATTATTTCTAATGATTACGCATATAATAAAAAAATTATTATCAAAAAATAGTACATTTGTTGCATATGACTAAACGCAAATATAACAGCCCCGAGATCGACTCTATAATTATTGATGCAGAAATTTCAATGATACTAATGAGTGAAGGAAGTCCTCCTGTTGGCCCTCCAGAAGGGGGCAAGGTAGCCAACGAGCCCGCAACCAATAATACAAGCTCATTTGAACACAACCCCTTCGGAACTGAAGAGTAAAAAATATAAAGGTTATCACTTACTAAGTGGTAACCTTTTTTTTATCTTTGCGCCGAATATAATTAAATGATATTGTGGGAAGATCAAGAAAAAGAAAACCGCTATTTGAAAAGGTTGAGGTAATAGATGTAGCTGCAGAAGGCAAAGCAATGGCTAAGATAGATGATAAAGTTCTATTTATTCAACATGCTGTACCTGGTGATATTGTTGACGTGCAGGTTAATAAAAAACGTAAAAACTATCTTGAGGGTTATGTAACACAATATCATACCTTATCTGATATTAGAGTAGAACCATTTTGTGAGCATTTTGGAAAATGTGGTGGATGCAAGTGGCAACCCCTTCCTTATGCAGAGCAGTTAAAATACAAACAACGCGAAGTTGAGAATAACCTAAAACGACTAGGCAAAATTGAGCTTCCTGAAGTTGATTCAATTGTTGGTTCTGAGAAAACACAATTCTATCGTAATAAATTAGAATATACTTTTTCTAATAAAAGATGGCTCGATAATGACGAAATGCAAATGGAAGAGGGATCACTTGAGCGTTATGGTTTAGGATTTCACGTACCTCGAATGTTTGATAAAGTTATCGATGTGAAAAAATGCTGGCTACAAGATGAGCCTTCAAATAGCATTAGATTGGCCATCAAAAAATATGCACTTGACAATGGTCTTACATTCTTCGATATCAGAAATCACGAAGGTTTTTTAAGGACATTAATTATCAGAACCACTTCTACCGGAGAAGTAATGGTTATAGTAGCATTTTATCATGAAGATGTTGAAAAACGCGAAGGCTTATTAGAGCATTTAAAAACAGAATTCCCACAAATTACTTCGTTAATGTATGTGATTAACGAGAAAGCAAATGATACCATCGGCGATCAGGATATTATCTGCTATAATGGTCAGGATTTCATCACTGAAGAGATGGAAGAGTTAAAATTCAGAATTGGACCGAAGTCTTTTTATCAGACCAACTCTGATCAGGCATATGAGCTGTATAAAATAACTCGCGATTTTGCTGAACTTAAGGGTGATGAAATAGTATATGATTTATATACAGGTACAGGAACGATTGCAAATTTTGTTGCTAAAAAAGCTAAGAAAGTAGTCGGTATAGAATACGTTCCTGAGGCTATTGAAGATGCGAAACTAAATTCGGCGAATAACAAAATAGACAACACAAGCTTCTATGCAGGTGATATGAAGGACATTCTTAATGAGCAATTTATTAGCGAAAATGGAATGCCTGATACAATTATTGTAGATCCTCCAAGAGCAGGAATGCATGAAGATGTTGTGAATACCTTATTAAAAACAAATGCCCCTCGCATAGTATATGTTAGCTGTAACTCAGCCACACAGGCGCGTGATTTAGGATTAATGGATCACAAATATAAAGTTACCAAAGTTCAACCTGTTGATATGTTTCCACATACGCACCATGTTGAAAATGTGGTTCAATTAGAATTAAGATAAAAATAAAATAATTAAGCTGTATAATAAAGAAAAGCACCAACGTATAAACTGTTGATGCCTTTCTTTAAATACACTATAATTACCCAATTGTCTACTACTCAACATCACCCGATAGGGTGCTAATACTCTTTTTTCCTTTTAACTCTCTAATCACAAAATCACCAGAAACAGAGTTCCCTTCAAAATCACCCTTCACTTTATTAATTTCAACATCGCCTGATACCGTATTGGTATCAACATCGCCACCAATATTTGTTACACTCATATCACCAGACACCGTATTTAATTCTACATCACAAGCTATATTGTTCAATATAATATCACCAGAAACAGTATTGCACTCTAATTCATCAGTGCCTACTCCTGAAACATTTATATCGCCACTAACGGTATTTATTTCTAATTCACAATTTTTAGGTGTAGTTATATACAACTTGCCTTCACAATTTCCTTTTGTTTTATTTGGGTGTATCAGTTTAACAATTAACGTAGATCCACTTTTCTTAGTAGTGATACTGTATTCTTTCTTCTCATTTTCCCATTCAACGTATCCATTAACTTCAGTTTTATCCGATCCTGACTCGTCAACAAATACATCTGAAAAAACCATATCCACTTCAATTTCTTTTATTCCAGAAAATTCCGCGTTTATGTCGAACCTTTTATTTTGTGCACTTAGAGCTACTGTTATGCTAAAAAGTATAATTAAGGATGCTAAAGTTTTCATATCATTTTTTTTTTTAGATTATATACTTGAGACGCCTCCCTATGACCATAAGTTACAGCTAAACAAAAAAATAATTCTAAACCATTAAAGCTTAATGCTTGTTTCCCTAGATATCAGAATGATTTATTCTAACATTTCAACTAAATAAATTATGAGTAAAAAAATTTTAGCTTTTGGAGCAAGTAGTAGCAAAAACTCCATTAATAAAAAATTCAGTCAATTTGCAGCCAAACTTTTTAACGATTCCGAAATTACCCTAATCGATTTAAATGATTTTGAACTTCCTATTTACAGCATCGATAAGGAACAAGTTGAGATACCTGAATTAGCACACAAAATCAACAATATAATCCAAAGCTCTGATGCTTATATTATTTCATTTGCTGAGCACAATGGCGCATATACCGCTGCCTATAAAAACATTTTCGATTGGGTTACCAGAATCAATAAAAATGTGTGGAATAACAAACCCATGCTTCTTTTATCAACCTCTCCGGGACCTAATGGAGCTTCATTGGTTTTAAACATAGCACATAAAACATATGCGCATAGCAACTCAAATACAATAGCAACATTTTCACTACCTTCCTTTTACGATAACTTTGATGATCAAAAAGGTATTACCGACGATAAACTAAACGATGATTTCAACAAAACAATCACCACATTTTCAAACGCTTTATAAAAAAACAATATGAAAATTCTTCTTACAGGTGCAACAGGATATATTGGTAAACGCATATTACCTGTATTGGTGAATCAAGGTCACCAAGTAGTTTGCTGTGTAAGAGATATGAAACGCTTTACTCCTATAGCCTCACTCAAAAGTAAAATTGAAATTATTGAAGTTGATCTACTCAATCCGCATTCACTAAATAATATCCCTTCAGATATTTACTGTGCATTCTACCTTGTGCATTCCATGTCTGCAGCCAAGAATTATGCAGAACTTGAAATTGAATCGGCAAGAAACTTCACCAATGCCATTAATAATACTAAGACTAAACAAGTGATCTATTTAAGCGGTATTATTAATGACAAGAACTTATCCCCTCATTTGCAATCGCGTAAAAATGTAGAATTAGAACTCGGGAAAGGTAAATTTGCACTTACTACATTTAGAGCAGGTATTATTATTGGTTCAGGAAGTGCTTCATTTGAAATAATTCGCGACTTAGTAGAAAAGCTACCTATTATGGTTGCTCCCAAGTGGCTTAAAACCAAATGCCAACCGATAGCCATTACTGATGTAATTAAAATACTATCTCAGTCTGTAGATAATGAGAGTGTATATGATAAAAGTTTTGACATTGGTGGCCCCGAAGTATTAAGCTATAAAGAAATGCTGCTGCAATTTGCTGCTGTGCGACATTTAAAACGAACGATCATCAGTATTCCTGTAATGACACCTCGTTTATCATCGTACTGGCTGTATTTTGTTACCACAACCACTTATAAATTGGCATCTGCCTTGGTTGATAGTATGAAGGTTGAAGTGATTGCAAAGGACAGTAATATTAATTCAATTATTGGAATTAAACCCCTATCGTATAAAACAGCCATTGAAAAAGCGTTTATTAAAATTGAGCAAAACGAAATTATATCTAGCTGGAAAGATGCTATTGTTAACGGGACTCTTGAATTTAAAGTTTCAGACTTTATAAATGTTCCAACTTTTGGTTGTTTTGTTGATAAACGAGAAAGAACATCTGCAAACATCTCAAATACCATCGATAAGGTTTGGAAGATAGGTGGAAACACTGGCTGGTATCATGCCAATTGGCTTTGGAAAATAAGAGGCTTTATGGATTTGCTAAGTGGTGGTGTAGGTTTAAGAAGAGGCCGAACCAACCAAGATGAAATATATGTTGGAGATGCTTTGGACTTTTGGCGAGTGATTTATGCTGATAAAGAAGAAGGTCGTTTATTATTATTTGCAGAGATGAAATTACCGGGCGAAGCATGGTTGGAGTTTAAAGCAAATGGAAATACCTTAATACAAACGGCCACTTTCCGTCCGCATGGCTTATGGGGAAGAGTATATTGGTTTGCTGTTTATCCATTTCATGGGATTATTTTTAAGGGCTTACTCAACAAATTAGTAAGCTAGAGGTTTGTTAAATTAGAGTTGTATCCGATTAATCGTATATTCAAAAAAAATAGTTCCTACAGAAGCATGAAACGAATATTTTCCATATTCTTAATTCTTATCGTTGCAATTGGCACTTTTAAGCATGCTACAATATTCCTTTCCTTTAAATTGAATCAAGATTATATTGCAAAAAACCTTTGTATTGAGAAAGATATCGAGGAATCGAGCTGTAAGGGTTGTTGCCAACTAAAGAAAAAGCAAAACCAACAAAAAGAAACGGATAAACAAAACATCCCTAATCAGAAAAAGGACTTTAACATAGATTTATTTTATACCAAAGTTATTTCAATTTCATCAACGTGTAAAGACAGTCTACATACTTGGATTGAAATAAGCAATTTCTACAATTACATCCGGTTCCATTCATTATTTCGACCGCCACAGATGGCTTAACATTAGTTCACTTACTACATTCTTAATCACAATCTTCTGGATTGTAGTAGTTAATATGATATTTATTGCATTAATAAAGAACAGCTAGCATGCTGAATGGAAGCATTCTATCCGATTACTAGATAGATAAAATCTGCATAAATCATCTGTAAACAGAAATATGAAACGAACATGGATATTTTAATATAAAAGTGCCACTAGTGCCCAAATTAAAATTGATTTGACAGTTTCATGTAACTATTAAAAAGTAAATTCAAAACACATGAAAAGTAACATAAACCCTAAAATATTCGGTATAATATTATTATGCCTTTGGAGTTTGATTACACAGGCTCAAACAAAAATTAAAGTGATTGATGCCAACACCAATAAAGCAATACCTGGCCTCAACTTTCAATATAATAATGTTAAAGGCTCATCCGATTCTGAAGGATTAATTAATGTTGAACTCGATGATAATAGCACGCTCCAACTTTCGCACCTTAGCTACGGAACTTGGTCGCTCAATGCACAAGAGCTCAATACTGCTGCTCAAAAAGGTACAATAAAACGTGCGCCCTTAGAAGTAAATTTATTTCCGGTAACTGTAATTGGGATGCATGATCATAAAGATACCGAACAAAATATCCAACTATCTTATCAAGATAACTTATCACATGATGGTGCTTCAATACTTACCCAAATACCTGCCATAAATGGTATCCGTAAAAGTGGTAGTTATGGAATTGATCCTGTAATGCGAGGCTTTAAATATGAACAACTCAATATTATTATTAATGGTGGCCAAAATGCAATAGCTGCCTGTCCCAATAGAATGGATCCGCCTTCGAGCCAAATCTCGCCAAATACAATTGGTGAAATTGAAATATTAAAAGGCCCCTACGCCTTGCGATATGGAAATGCAGTTGGTGGTACCATTAACTTTAAGCAAAGTAAACTAAAGTACTCTGATAAAGCAGATGTTTATGGAAGGGCTACTGCAGGTTATGAGGGCAACGGAAATCAAACCAGAACGGAAGCATTGGTTGGCTTATCGGGCAAAAAATATAATATTGCCATATTGGGCGCATATTCTGAAGGCAATGACTATAAAGATGGAAACCACAACACTGTGCAAGCCGATTATTTGCGTTACAGCTATGGCATTAACGGTCGGGTGGCAATAAGCAAGACTCAGAACCTCAGTTTTTCTGCTGTTAATAATATTGCTAAAGATGTCGACTTCCCAGCTTTAGCAATGGATCTTAGGTCGGATGATACTTGGATTTTAAATGCACAGCACGAATTAAACTTCAATAATAAAAACCTCCAGCATTGGAAAACTTTAGTTTATGGATCTCTCGTTGATCATACTATGGATAATTATAGTAAAAAAATAGACCCCAGAATGGTTAATGCAGATACCAAAGCGAATACCAAAGCCTATGGAGGTAGAACTGAAGGTTTCTGGAGTTTTAATAATAGCGTTTTGTACGCTGGGGCGGATTATCGTTTTGAAAATGCCGATGGTGAACGAACCCGCAATATGCTTATGGGACCTATGCAGGGCAAAACAATTAAAGATAATGTATGGCAAGATGCTCAAATTAGTAAAACAGGATTATTTGCAGAATATTCAATAACTCAAAATAGCTTCAGGTACACTTTATCTGGTCGTTTAGAATTAAATCAGCGTAAAGCCAACGACCCCGATACTAACTTTGCATCTTTGTATAATGATTTAGAAAAAACGCAGGTTAACCCAGGCATTAGCGCAGGTATTAACAAAGCATTAAATGCCAATAACAACCTCAGCTTTTGGTTGGGTAGAGTGCAGAGAAGTGCGAGTTTAACGGAAAGTTACATTAACTTTTTTTCTGTAGGTTTAGATCCATACGAAATGATTGGTAACCCAGATCTTAATTCGGAAATTAACAATCAAGCAGATATAATTTGGGAATTTAAACGACCTAAAACACAAATTAGTTTTGATGTATTTGCTGCTTATCTGCAAGATTACATTTCTTCAGTTATCGACCCTAACATAGATCCGAAAATGCCTAGTAGCCCAGGTGTTCGCCAGTATATAAACATAAATAATGCACTTAAAACAGGTTTCGAAGCTTCGTGGCAACAAGATATTGCATGGGGGGTGCAGCATAATTTGAGCTTGGCTTATACATATGGTAAAGATTTGGAACGAGATGAGCCTCTACCTGAAATTGCACCTCTGGATATAAGGTATACCTTGATGGGTAAATATTTTAATAACACATTAATTCCAATAGTTTCAATACGCCATGTTATCGAACAAGATAGAATATCTGAGGAATTTGGAGAAACTAAAACACCTTCGTTTACATTGTTAGATGCCAAAATATCTTATCGCTTCTTGAAGTTTTGCAGCGCTACGGTTGGGGTGAATAACTTACTTGATCAAGCTTATTACGAACACTTGAGTCGTTCTGTTAAGGGCAGTGACCCTACCCCTATTTATGCTCCCGGCAGAAATATATTTGTTTCTTTAAACATCAATCTGCAATAAAACGGATCAACCACCTGTTTATATTACACATAGTATAAACAGGTGGTTTTTATTAATTTTTCAAAGCATCTCTCCTAACAAAAGAAACCTCTTCGTAGGAATCTGAAATAGCAAACAAGTCATATCCATTGTGCTTCATATCATTCACTAATTGAATAGTTTTATCTTTACCATCATCAAAAAAACGCTCATGTAACTCAATGGCAAATTGATCTATCTCTACACTCGATTGTAAAATATCAGTAATAATATTGTACTCTGAGCCTTCAATATCCATCTTTAACACATCAATACGTTCATGCTTTAACATTTTAACAATATCGCTAAAAGACTGCATTTCAACTTCTACCATATCTTTATCCGAAACATTATCTTGTAGAACCAAGCTACCCGATACATGATCTTTATTCTTAGGCAAATGAAACATTTCTTTACCCGTTTTATTGGAAATACCAAATGGATAAAAATGAAAGTTAGCAGGCAAATCCTGATTCATGCACCAAGCAATAGACTTAGGAGTCGGATCAAATCCATAAACCTTGCATTGTCTATTTTCAATTAAGGATTGGTCAAATGAAATGTCCTCCCCTATTCCAAAGGAGTAAATTATAGATTGATCACTTAATAAATCAGGGTTAAGATAAAAACCACCATACTTATTTCCGTACCATCTTACCTTACTCCTTAACCCTATTTTTATATGATTATATTTAAGAGGATTTATCAGCTTGCGCTTTATAATATTCAATACTGCTTCCACGAGATAGATTTTCTTAGGGTTTTAAAAAGTTTAAAACCGTCGTAATTTAATCATTTAATTATTCATCATTAAATTTGTGCTTAAATTTCACAGCTTAGATATAAGTATATCTGACTTAGATTAACTTTATAGGCCAGATAAAAAACGAAGTGGAACAAAGCGTAACTTTATTAGTTTATAAATCAAACATTAATACAAATGACAAAAAATATAAGTATTCTGGGTTGTGGTTGGTTAGGTTTACTATTTGCAAAAGAGCTCCTAAAAAAAGGTTATAAAGTAAACGGTTCGTGCACAAGTACTGCGAAACTAGATACTTTAAAGCAAAACAACATTAATGCTTTTGTAATAAACACCGAAGATATTAATGATAACATCGAGCCTTTTCTTGATTCAGAGGTATTGTTAATTGCAATTACATCAAAAAACATTGAAGCGTATCGTTCTTTGATAAAGCATATCGAAAAATCAAATATTAAAAAAGTAATATTCATCAGTTCAACTTCGGTATATACTGCAAGTAATAGTATTGTAGATGAAGAAACGCCTACGAACGACGGCCCATTAGCCGAAATAGAGAAACTATTTATTAACAACCCTATTTTTAAAACAACCATAATTCGTTTTGCTGGTCTTATTGGATATACCCGCAAACCTGGTAATTTTATCAGACCCGATAGTATCATACGCAACCCCAAGGGATATGTAAATATGATTCATCGCGATGATTGTTTAGCTATTCTTCATCTTATCATCACTAAAAATGTATTCGGACAAGTTTTAAATGCTTGCGCAGATGAGCACCCTACTCGCGGCGAATATTACATACAAGAAATGAAAAAAGTGGGCAGAGAAAACCACAAACTAGAAGAAGAAAGTACAGCTCCTTACAAAATAATTAGTAACCAAAAATTAAAGAATATTTTAAACTACAGTTTTAAGTACGCCAAGTTATTAAGCTAAGCTTTTCTTTTTGTTTTAATTTTAACGCTACACATTGAACATGTTCAACTAAATTCCGTTTTGCTTTCTGATAAATTACCAAAATAAAGCAGTATTTTTGCTGCAAATCAATTAATCCGTAAAGTATATTATGGCGAATAACGATCAATTTGGATTTAAGCACGACGATCATCATATAGAAAACGACCCAAATTTTAAAAACCTCAATGTTAATAAGGGAGTTGAAAATATTGAAATAGTAAATAAAGCTGCGGCTGAAAGATTCTTAAAACGCAAACGAAAACTACCGAGTGTTGATACTTTTTTTGAAGGTATCCGCAAAGGCGATATCACACTGTTAAGCCAAGCGGTAACATTAGTAGAAAGTTCTAAACCTGAGCATCAAAAAATTGCCCAAGAAATTATTGAGCGTTGCTTGCCATTTACAGGCAAATCAATTCGATTGGGGATTACAGGTGTACCCGGAGCCGGAAAAAGTACTTTAATAGAATCGCTAGGAATGCACATTGTGAAAAATGGTGGCAAGCTTGCTGTATTAGCAATTGACCCTAGTAGTGAACGATCAAAAGGAAGTATTTTAGGTGATAAAACCCGCATGGAAGAGCTTTCGGGCGAAGCCAATGCCTACATACGCCCTTCCCCTTCGGCCGGATCGCTTGGAGGAGTTGCTCGTAAAACCAGAGAAACCATTATTTTATGCGAAGCGGCAGGCTTTGATACTATATTTATTGAAACCGTTGGTGTGGGTCAATCTGAAACGGCGGTACACTCAATGGTCGATTTCTTCTTACTGATTATGCTTGCCGGAGCTGGCGATGAACTACAAGGCATTAAGCGTGGTATTATGGAAATGGCTGATGCCATTGCTATAAATAAAGCCGATGGCGACAATCAAAAAAGAGCATCGATGGCAAAAGCCGAATATACCAGTGCACTACACCTATTTCCGCCTACAAAATCAGGTTGGTCGCCGAGGGTAGAAACCTGTTCTGCATTATACCACGAGGGCATTGCCAATTTATGGGATATGGTTAAAGAATACGTTAATAACACCAAGGCCAATTCATACTTTGATGCACGACGTAAAGACCAGAGTCAGTATTGGATGTTTGAGAGTATTAATGAACAACTTAAGGCCAACTTTTACACCAATAATGAGATTAAACCTGAAATTGATAAATTTAAAAATCAGGTACTTAATGATGAAATTAGCTCCTTTGCGGCAGCACATAAACTACTCGAACTATACTATAAGGGATAAAACCCACATATAAGGCAATATTTTAAAGGAAATCACGTAAAAGATATTGTGGCTAGGTAGTGGCAGAATGTAAAAATCTGACTATTATTGTACGACTAAAAAAATAAATAACTAAAATAAACGATTAAGTAATTTTACTTGATACAACAAAAAAACAAATGAAGAAATTATTAATTATTGCTATTGCTGCAATTAGCTTTGTAGCTTGTCAGCAAAAAAATTACACAATTAACGGTACTATTGAAGGCGTTGCTGAAGGACAAGCTATTCTTCAAACAATTGAAGGTGGTCGTCCTGCTCCAAAAGATACTGCAGTTGTTACTGATGGTAAATTTACTTTTACAGGCGTTGAAGATGAAGCTCAATTGTATTTAATTTTTATTGATGACAATAGAGCTCCAATTGTATTTTTTGGCGAAAACGCGAATATTACAATTACTGCTGATGCAAAAGAGCTTAACAAAGCTAAAATAACAGGTTCTAAAAACACCGATATCTATACTTCTTTCATTGATGGAATTCCTTCTAAAGACAGAATGGAAGTAATTCAAGGAGAATACCAACAAGCTATGGGTTCTGGAAACCAAGAAGCCATTGCTGCTATTCAAAAAGAAGTTGAAGAAATAATGGAAAAGCAAAAAGCTTATTTCATTCAGTTTGTTAAAAACAATACCACTAACGTAGTTGGTGCTAACATGGCATTGCAAGCTGCTAGCGAGTTTGAATTAGATGAATTCAAAGCTTTAATAACTTCTTTTGAAGCTAGCTTAGGTGAGCACAAATATGTGGCAGCTCTTAAAGATATTGTTGAGCCAATGGAAAAAGCTGCTGAAGCTAAATTAGCTACTGAAATAGGTGCTGTTGCTCCAGATTTTACGCTTAAAACAGCTGATGGCGCTGATATTGCTTTATCTTCTTTAAAAGGAAACTACGTATTGGTTGACTTTTGGGCATCGTGGTGTAAGCCTTGTCGCGAGGAGAACCCTAATGTTGTTAAAGCTTACAATGAATACAAAGCTAAAGGGTTTGATGTGTTAAGCGTTTCTTTAGATAGAGATGAAGAAGCTTGGAAAAAAGCTATTGATGAGGATGGTTTAAGCTGGACTCAATTAATTGACGGAACAGGTGACGTTGCTAACACTTACGGTATTCAAAGCATTCCTTTTACTTTATTATTAGATAAAGAAGGTAAGATTGTTGCTAAAAACCTAAGAGGTGAAGAACTTGAAGCAAAATTAGCTGAGTTATTGAACTAAGCACTAGTTTATAAAAATATCAAAGCCGGACGTTGTACCGGCTTTTTTTTATAGAAATTATTTGTAATCATAACCTTTTGGTTTATAATCCACAACAAAACAAATATTAGAATAGAAACTTTGAAATATTTAATCGAAGATTATTTAAAATTATAGTATTGTTGTAGCTCTAAACAAATAGGAATTATTACTTGAAAAAAAACATATGAAAAATTTATTAATTATTGCTTTGGCTGCCATCAGTTTTGTAGCATGTCAGCAAAAAGACTACACAATTAACGGTACAGTAGAAGGGGTATTAAACGGACAAGCGATTTTACATACTCTTGAAAATGGTCGTCCTGCACCTAAAGACACCGCTGTTATTACAGATGGTAAGTTTACTTTTACAGGATCTGAAAAAGATGCTCAGTTATATTTAATTTTTATTGATACCTATAGAGCTCCAATCATATTCTTTGGCGAAAATGCAGATATCACTATTGCTGCCGATGTAAAAGAGCTTAATAAAGCTACTATTACGGGTTCTAAAAATACGGATATCTATAATTCTTTTATCGAGGCAATTCCTTCGCAAGTAAGGTTAGACGAAGTAAAACGTGAATACCAACAAGCTATGAGTTCTGGTAACCAAGAAGCTGTTGATGCAATCAGAACAGAGGTTGACGAAATTATGGAAGAGCAAAAAGAGTATTTTCTGCAATTCATAAAAAATAATACAAACAACGTTGTGGCTGCTCATTGGGCAATACAAGCTGCTAGCGAGTTTAATTTAGAGGAATATAAATCTTTAGTAACTGCGTTTGAAACAGACTTAGGAACGCATAAATATGTTACTACACTCAATGATATACTTGAGCAAAAGAAAAAAGAATAGTTGAGGTATTAAGTTAATATCAATGTTATAAATTCAGCTTTGCAATAAAGTTGTTTGAAAATACAAAAGCCGGCCATTGTGTCGGCTTTTTTTATGCTTTTAACCATACCTACTGTGCATATTAACTATCCAATACCAATAGTTTCCTAAATGTTTTTAAGGCTTGGTTCTATTTTACTGATGTCTATCTTAGTATCGGATCTTTTATTTTTAGGGGTTTGTTTTTATGCGTCATATTATATGGCCTCTTTACAAAAAACTTTTGTTTTATCTAAAGCTTTAGTAAGATTGGCTAGCTGAGAGCTGTGCTCTCAGATCCGCCAACCGCACTTAAGCTTTAAATAAATAAGAAAGTTATTTGTAAAGTAGCCTTGAATTTCTTTGCTTCCGTTTCTTGCTTCAAGGCATCGGGACGATTAAGAATTGAGTATTCTTAATTGTTTCAGGATGAAGTCGGGTTTGGGTTGAAAACCCAATACGTAATATAATTTAGGCCAAAATTGATCCTGAAGGGCTTTAGCAAAAGAAAAAATGCTGGTGACACAGTTTATTGAATAGACCCCGCTAAGCTTTGTGCAACATGTATTAATGTTCTCGTAATTTCGCTAAGCTTTGTGTAATATGAATTAATGCTCTCGTAATTTCGCTAAGCTTTGTGCAACATGTATTAATGCTCTCGCAATTTCGCTGAGCTTTGTGCAACATGAATTAATGCTCTCGCAATTTCGCTAAGCTTTGTGCAATATGAATTAATGCTCTCGCAATTTCGCTAAGCTTTGTGTCTTTAAATTTTAATCTAACTTGGGTTAATAAGCATGCCTACTCGTCTAAATTAATAATTGACTTATCGTTACACACATTATATTCGGCCTGCAAAGTATGATGACTAATATTATAGTGATGGCTCAACTCATGACGCACTATATTTAAAATAGCATCTACCTCTGATAGTTTAAGATCTTTATCTAATTCGATATGAGCTTCGAAATGATTTTCGTGATCGCTTAGTTGCCAAATATGGATATGATGTAGGCACTTAACCCCTTCGATTTTCTTTATAGATTCAACAATATCGTTAAGATTTATATGCGATGGTGCAAATTGCATGAGTACTTTGGTGGCGCCTATCACTAATTTCCAACTTGAGATGATTAAGTAGATGGCAATCATGATACTTAAAATACTATCGACCCAATAAAAACCATAATATTTCATCATTAAACCGCCAATTAAAACCGCAATTGAGGTTAACATATCAGAAAATAAATGAAGATAAGCTGCCTTCATATTCATGCTGTGTTTGGCATCTTTCTGAATCAGCAGCACACTTAAACCATTGGCTACAATACTGAGTAGGGCCAACCAAATAACCATATCGCCTTTAACAGCAATACTTGAACCGCCCATTAATCGCTCTACGGCTTCTACTATTAAGTATACTGATATCCCGAGAAGAGTCGTTGCATTGATAAATGCGGCTAATATTTCGGCCCGTTTATAACCAAATGTTTCCTTATGTGTGCTTTCGCGCTTGCTTAACTTATTGGCAACCCATGAGATAATAAGCGCCATTACATCCGACAGATTGTGCAAAGCATCTGTCATTAATGATAAACTTTTGCTATACAAGGCCCCAATAATTTGAGATACGGTTATAAGCACATTTAGTAAAATGGCAATACTCAAATTGGTTCCTTTTAGTTCGGGGTGATGATGCCCATGATTGTGATGATGATGGTGAGAATGATTATGGCCCATAAATTAGTTTTAAAAGTAAATTTAATAAAATAGAGGTTTCATTTTTCAAATTCGTTTCTAAATGATCTCTAAATTAAGTGAGAGCAAGTAAAGATGATACAAGCAAAAAGCGAAATAAGAATAAATGAGTGTATATTTGCAGGCATAATTTTAGATAAGTAACAATGGATTTTAAGCACGAAATAAAGAACCTTACAAAGAAATATTATTCGGAAATAATAGGGATTAGAAGACATATTCACGAAAATCCGGAATTATCCTTTGAAGAATTTGAAACTTCTAAATATATCTGCAGTAAACTGGATGAATATGGCATCTCCTATAAAGCTGGTTATGTAAAAACGGGTATTATTGGCACCATAAAAGGTAAAAATCCTGATAAAAGAGTAATTGCTTTGCGAGCTGATATGGATGCCCTACCTATTGATGAGAACGAAGCCCATGATATAAAATCGTGCAACAAAGGTGTGATGCATGCTTGCGGTCACGATGCCCACTCTGCTTCGCTTTTAGGAACTGCCAAAATATTAAATGAACTTAAAAACGAATGGGAAGGTACCATCTTGTTAATATTTCAACCAGGTGAAGAGAAATTTCCGGGAGGTGCTAAATTAATGATGGAAGAAGGTGCTTTAGATAACCCAAAACCTGAAATTATTTTAGGGCAACATGTGCTACCAGATATGGATGCGGGCGATGTGGGCTTTAAAGAGGGTATGTACATGGCTTCGGGCGATGAAATTTACTTAACCATTACGGGTAAAGGCGGTCATGCTGCCATGCCACACACCTTAACTGATAACGTATTGGTAACTTCGCATATTATTGTAGCCTTACAGCAAATTGTGAGTCGATTTGTAGCAGCAAGCATCCCTACTGTTTTATCGTTTGGTAAAGTAATAGCCAATGGTGCTACCAATATTATCCCTGAAAAGGTTGAGGTTGCTGGTACTTTAAGAACAATGAACGAAGAGTGGCGCGCTAAAATAAAAGAACAAATTAAAAAAGTTGCCACTGAAATGGCTTCGAGCATGGGCGCTCATTGCGAGGTTAAAATCAACGATGGCTACCCTGTAGTTACCAATGAAGCTACCGTTACCGAGATGGCTTACAATGCGGCTCAAGATTATTTGGGAACAAAGCATGTGCATAAAATGGATATTAGAATGACTGCTGAAGACTTTGGCTATTACACTGAAAAATTCCCTTGTACTTTTTATCGTTTCGGAGTAAAACAAGATGGAGATAAAAAAACAGGAGGTTTACATACGCCAGGTTTTAACTTAAACGAAGATGCTTTAGAAACTTCAGTTGGCCTGATGGCTTATTTGGCAATAGAAGCCCTGAAGAAATAAGCATGCTTATTGAAACCAACATGGCAAAGTTCTAACAGTATCTATAAAAGTGATCCTTTATTTGAACATTTTCTGTTTTATAGTAAGATTTGAATTTGAATACTATAGCTATTAAAACGGGTACTTTTATAGATGTTTTTTGATTTAAATATTACAAATAACAAATAAGAGGCAAGGCTTTACCTTATTTAAAAGCATTTCAAATTGATAGCAATATTCGATTTTTGTTTCCTTTTTAAAAAAAAGAAAATAATTTTGCTAGCCTAAATACTAATATTAAAATAATATAATCATGGCTTACGTTATTAATGACGATTGTATTGCATGCGGAACTTGTGTTGACGAGTGTCCAGTAGATGCAATTTCTGAAGGAGATATTTATAAAATTGACGCTGATGCTTGTACTGATTGTGGTACTTGTGCTGATGTTTGTCCTACAGAAGCAATTAGCCCAGCTTAATTGCACCAAACAAAAAAATAAAAAAACTCCATTTCTTACGAGATGGAGTTTTTTTTATGTCTTAGCCAAACAAAACCTGATCTAACTTAACATCATGCGGCTCTATTGGAATAGGGTTTCGCCTTTGTAATTGATAGCCTACCCCTATTTTATAAGCATTTACCAATTGAGGTAACAGACGGTCGTAATAACCACCTCCCCTGCCCATTCGGTCGCCATTATCAGAAAATGCTACACCCGGAACAATGGCTAAATTAATGGCTTCTAAATTGCTAAAAACATCGCCAATAGGCTCAAGTATATTATAAGCACCACTGCGCATTTTATCTAAGCCTGTAAATTGTATTAAATCAACTTTAGCGCCATTTACAACCGGAAGGTAAATTACTTTATCGTGAAACCACTTTTGAATAAAGGCATGCGTTCCTAATTCATCGTTCAACGACCAATAGCATAGAATATTTTTAGCCGAACGAAATAATGACATACGCTCTAAGTCGGCAAAAATGGACAGAGAAGCGTTTTCCTTATCCTTGTTTGATAACGTTTTCTTTTGCGTTGCAATGTCTTCTCTAAGAAACTTTTTATTCATGGGCTATGTATTACACTATGGTCTGTATTTTGATGCCGCTAATATTTTACGTCCATCATTGTTCTCCATTAATTCTTTGAGGCTAACATCCGGATTGTTTTTCATATACGATTGTATAATCTGATATCCTAGGTACTCGCCAATACGTGGGGCTGAATCGTTTCCAAAATGAGCTGAAAAAGGTGCATCGCCAGTATATTTCTGAATCGTCATTCGCTCATCGTTAAACAAATGCTTCCATTCAACAATTGCGGCCCAAGTATCTTTCTCTGTTTTTTCTGCCCATCGCAGTTGATCCTTTGAATAATCAAAAAGTAAAGTATTCTCTAGCTTTGGGAACATCTTCTTCACAAAATACTTGATCTTACCCTGATAAATCATATTACTAATTACATCATCATTCACATTACGCTCAGGATACAAAGTGAGCCCCATTGCTCGAAGAACATCAGGTGCCATTTTTTCTTTTATCATGCCCACTCTTAAATATTTTGGAATCTCTAACCACTCATAAAAGATGCAGTCTGCCCCTAAATACTTTTCAATACTCACCCCTACCCAATCCATATCAACGGCAATAGATTGGCTAAAGCCAGATACCATCAAATAAATATCAGGCACTTCATTCTCCGGGAAATAATATTTGTAATATTTAAAAGCTTGGCTCAGCTGGGCCGAAAAATCTTTATGATCAACAAATACATGTTGCGCCGAATCAATGATATCCTTATTCGCATCATAATCAACAAATGCTAAAACTCGTTTTCCATAATCAGCACCATCTAGCGGTCCCGATTTTACAATACGCTGACAGTAAGCATCCATAAAAACAGGATATTTCTCGTTCAGTGTAGCCAAAGAACTTTCTACGTTTGAAGAATCCATAGCATCAAACTCCTTATAGAACTCGATAATATTAACATCGGCATTAATATTAGATACATCAGGCGTATTATCTGAATTACACGACAACAAAACCATCATAATTAGGGCAAGCAATAAGTATTTTGATGATATTTTATTTAATAACATGGGCAATTTTTTATTGAAGTTGTTTGAAGTCCAAACTTAAATATTTTATCCGACATTTTTATTTGCCGATATAGCGATCTCGGAAATAGATTATTTTATTTTTGTAATCAAAGATATCCCTAATGCTAAAAAAGATAGACGGTTTTATTATAGCACTCATTTGTGTAATTGTATTTGCTTGGTTTATACCTATCTCTGATCATACAATAAACACAAATTTAGAAACCATTACCGACATTGGTATTTCTTTAATATTTCTGTTTTATGGTTTAAAACTTAGCCCCAAAGAAATGAAGATGGGTTTGGCAAACTATAAACTCCACATTTTAATACAGGCCACTACCTTTTTATTATTCCCTTTACTGATATTGTGTTTACTTCCCTTGGTAAGTAACCCTGATTTGCAAATACTTTGGATGGCACTATTCTTTATGGCTGCGCTGCCCTCAACCGTTTCTTCATCAGTTGTAATGGTATCAATTGCAAAAGGAAATATTCCGGCAGCCATTTTCAATGCTAGTTTATCGGGTTTGTTAGGCGTAATTATAACACCCTTGTGGATTGCCATTTTTATGACTACCAGTGATCATCAGTTTAGCCTTACAGATAGTGTAGTAAGCTTAATTCTTAAAATTATATTACCCGTATGCATTGGCTTAGTTTTAAATAAACGCTTGGGACATATTGCTCAAAACAATAAAAGAGCATTGACTTTATTTGATAAATCAGTAATACTCACAATAGTTTACCACAGCTTTAGCAATTCATTTTCATCTAATATATTTGGCAACTTTAAAGTAAGCTACATTGTATATACCCTTATCATCACCATTGGTGTTTTTGTAATGGTATATTTCATCAGCAATTTTGTGGCACTTAAACTGGGATTTAGCCGAGAAGATAGAATTACAGCATCTTTCTGCGGGTCAAAAAAATCATTGGTTCATGGTTCTGTAATGGCAAAAGTGCTATTTAAAGGTATGTCAACCCAAGGAGTTTTTATTGTGCCCATCATGATATATCATTCTATACAGTTAGTTATAATTAGTTTTATTGCTCAAAAAGAAGAGAGGAATACTCAAAAAATTGAGGACTAAGCCTAGCTTAAGCTATATCATTAAGCTGATACTATCACAGATTTTAATTATGTTTGCGGTATAATTATTAAACAATTATTTTGTACTACAAGAGATATCAGTACATATTAAATCATCTGTTTTAATACCAAGAACACTTGAACTAAACAACAATTTATCTAAACATTGCTTAGAAATAATATTACATCATGAGAAAATTACTTTTTGCAGCTTTATTTATATTGATAACAAATGCCATCTGTGCTCAAACACAACGCGAATCGGATCTTAGGTTTGCATTTGCATTAAGTCCGCAAATTAGTTGGTTAAAATCAGACCACGCAGATGTAGATGGAAATGGAAGTTCTTTTGGCTACAATTTTGGAGTAGTAATGGATAAGTTTTTTGCTCCTAATTACGCCATTTCTACTGGTCTTACCATTAATACCACAGGTGGTACATTAAAATATATTGAAGGTGGTGATTTTACCATTGGAGGAAAACCTACAGAATTAGAACCAGGAGAATCATTAGAATATCGATTAAAATATTTAGAAATCCCTTTGAGCTTAAAACTACAAACCAACGATCAACAGCGCACAAGTTTTTATGGTGTTTTTGGCTTATCAGCCAATATTAACGTAAAAACTAATGATGGTTCGGGTAACAGCTTATCAAACGAAGTTCGTGATTTATTTGGATCGTATCATTTTGGAGGCGGCATGCAATATTCGCTTGGAGGAAACAGTTACCTTTCGTTCGGAATGCACTACAACCAAGGATTTAACGACATTACCAAGAATAAAGACTTTGATGATAAAACGGTTCTTAACAGACTGGTATTTCAATTAGCCCTTATCTTTTAATCGCCAATTAAAAGCTGGCAAGTACATAACAATTACATTTATTTAAAATGAAAATAGCCTTAGCACAACTAAATTACCATGTAGGTAATTTTGCTAAAAACACTGAAAAGATACTGAGTACTATCAAAACTGCAAAAGAGAATAATACCGATTTGGTTGTATTCTCTGAATTGTCAGTTTGCGGATATCCCCCACTCGACTTACTCGAAAGAGAAGAGTTTGTGCAACAATGTATTGAGCAAATAGAAATTATTGCACAACAATGTATTGGGATAGCTGCAATTGTAGGAGGGCCAAGTATTAACCCTGAAACTAAAGGAAAAAACTTATTCAATTCTGCATTTTTTCTTCACGAGGGTGTTGTTGAAGGTATACAACACAAAACCCTACTTCCAAACTACGATGTATTTGATGAGTATCGCTATTTTCAACCCAATAGCAGTTACAGAACAATTTCATACAAGGGCAAAAAGCTAGCTATTACTATTTGTGAAGATTTGTGGGACGAACAGCCTGTTGCAAATTCATTCGCAAAAAGTAAGCTATACACTAAATCGCCAATGAAGGAGCTTATGAACTTAGAGCCTGATTTGGTAATTAACATTGCGGCCTCTCCATTCTCGTATAACCAAGGAGAAATTCGCCAGCAAATCATTAGCAATAAGGCAAAGAAGAATCATATTCCAATTGTATATGTAAACCAAATTGGAGCCAATACCGAATTGGTTTTTGATGGAAGCTCTTTGGTAGTAAATAGCGAAGGCAAGGTGGTTAAAGAACTCGCGGCTTTTGCCGAGGACTTACAATATTGTGAACTCGATAAAATTGAAGACAACACAACCATTGAAGTTAAGGAATACGACAAATTAGCTTTAATTCACGATGCCTTGGTTCTTGGAGTAAAAGATTACTTTAACAAGATGGGCTTTAAACAAGCCACTTTAGGATTATCGGGTGGTATTGATTCAGCTGTTACGGTTGTTATTGCAGCTAGAGCTTTGGGTGCTGAAAATGTAAGAGTACTTTTATTGCCTTCTAAATATTCATCTGATCATTCTATTAAAGATGCTGAAGACTTGGCTAAAAACCTCGGAATTCAGTACGACATAGTTCCTATTAAAGGGATTGTGGATGCATACGAAGGAACGCTTAGTGATGTTTTTGAAGGTCAGAAACCTGACGTTACAGAAGAAAATATTCAGGCACGTATTAGAGGAACTTTATTAATGGCACTCTCTAATAAATTCGGGCATATATTATTAAATACCTCTAACAAAAGTGAGGCTGCTGTGGGTTATGGCACCTTATATGGCGATATGAACGGCGGTATGTCTGTAATTGGGGATGTATATAAAACGGATGTATTTGACCTTGCTAGATATATGAATAAAGATGGTGAAGTAATTCCTGAAAACACCATTGTAAAACCACCATCAGCAGAGTTAAGACCTGATCAAAAAGATTCTGATTCGCTACCTGATTATGATGTTTTAGACAACATTTTATTCAATTATATTGAGAAAAATGAATCGCCAGAAAAAATAATAGCTCAAGGTTTTGAT
Organism: Saccharicrinis aurantiacus; assembly: GCF_947489045.1. Taxonomy (NCBI): domain Bacteria; kingdom Pseudomonadati; phylum Bacteroidota; class Bacteroidia; order Marinilabiliales; family Marinilabiliaceae; genus Saccharicrinis; species Saccharicrinis aurantiacus. The sequence goes on along the minus strand of NZ_CANLCN010000001.1, from coordinate 344,027 downwards.
GCCGAAACAGTACTAAAAGCGGTGAGTTTGGTTAATAGAAACGAGTATAAACGTTTTCAAACTCCACCAATTATTAGGGTATCGTCAAAGGCTTTTGGCTTAGGAAGACGAATTCCTTTGGTAAGCAAAATATAAAATTGATTTACTAAGAAGCCAATTTAGAATTTGCTTAAAAAATATATTAGGCCGAACTTACATCTTTCATGTTAGTTCGGCCTTTTTTGAGCGGTCATACTGGCTTAGGGATAGAAACGGCATCCTTTGTGAGCCCATTATGGCGAAGCAAAGATATAGTGTATAGCCCGGACCGCAGGGAAGCCCATTAAAGTTAAATAGTATAAACATTCAGATAATTTTTTTATTATGAAAGTAGTAGCCATTAACGGTAGTCCTCATAAAAAAGGAAATACTTACCACGCCATTAACATTGTATTTAATGAATTAGAGAAAGAAGGTATTGAAACCGAAATTATTCATGTGGGACACAAAGCTATAAGCAGTTGTATTGCCTGTGGAATGTGCGCTAAAAACCAAGATGAAAAGTGTATTATAAAAGGAGATGACGTGAATTATTGGATTCAGAAAATGAAAGAAGCTGATGGTATTTTACTAGGCTCTCCTGTTCACTATGCGTCGCTTGGTGGTAATCTTAAATCGTTTTTAGATAGAGCATTTTACGTGGCTGGTGCAAACAAGTCCTTTTTTAGGCATAAAGTTGGGGCTAGCGTTGTAGCTGTGCGTAGATCGGGCGGGTTACCTACATTTAATGAGCTAAATAATTACCTCAGCTATTGTGAGATGCTAATTCCAACATCGTGCTATTGGAATGTAATACATGGAACGAAGCCGGGTGATGCCCTTGAAGATAAAGAGGGGGTACAAATTATGCGTGTACTTGGCAAAAATATGGCATGGCTAATGAAATTGGTTGAAGCTGGTAAATCAACGGTTAAGGAACCTGAAAAGGAAGAAAAAGAATGGACAAGTTTTATTCGATAAATCACCATTTAAACACTAACCAATAACCAGTTACACCAAATTAATAATATATAAACAGACAAAAAAGTCCTCATATTTTCTAATTACTTGGGAATATGAGGGCTTTTTTATACTTTAGCCGAAATTAGATGTTGTAAAACACATTTTTAAGATGCCAAAGAAAATTACGAATTCCAATGTAGAGTTACCTACAATTGAAGACATTACGCAACTATATTCTGTTCTTACAGATGAAGAGAAGGAGATTGTTTTAAACAATCACACTGTTCGTCAGTTCAAGAAAAATGAAGTGATTTATCAGGAGGGCGAAACCCCTGATGAGCTGCTTTGCTTGGGTTCAGGTAAAGTAAAGGTGTATAAAAATGGGTTTGGCGGGCGTGATCAAATCGTTCGTATGGCCAACCCAACCAGCTTTATTGGCTATCGAGCATTTTTTGCCGGAGGGCCGCATGTTGCTTCTGCTGTTGTTATTGAGCCTTGTGTTATTTTCTATATACCCAAGAGTATTGTATACAAGCTGTTGGAAACGAACCCTAAATTTAGCTTGAATATTATTGAGTCGCTAGCACGTGAGTTAGGCTTTTCGAGATACAGAACGGTAACATTAACCCAAAAACACATTAGGGGGCGATTGGCTGAAAGCTTATTAGTATTAAAGGATATTTACGGAATGGAAGATGATGGAGTAACATTGAATGTTTACCTATCGCGTGAAGACCTTGCTAACTTTTCGAATATGACAACTTCTAATGCCATCAGGACTTTATCTACTTTTGTTAATGAACAAGTAATAACTGTTGATGGTAGAATCATTCGAATATTAGACGCAGAGAAACTAGAACGAATTTCGAAACTAGGATAATAAAAAAAGGAGCTTAAAGCTCCTTTTTTCGTTTACTAAATACTTCTCTAAACTTCTTCTCTATTTACGATTAGAAGTTTTAAATTTTATATTGACAGCAATAAGCATCTGCTTTAACAGATATTGCTTATTAACTACTCATAATAATATACCCTATTTACCCTTCTACTAATGCCCGTAAATACTTCATACGGTATAGTATCTAAGCTTTTCGCGATTTCTTCAACTCGGATATTTGGACCGAATATCTCCACCTCTTGCCCTTCGTTGGCATCTAAACCTGTAACATCTAGCATACACATATCCATACAAATATTACCCACAATAGGTGCCAACTGAGCGTTAACTAGCATTGCGCCGTTTCCGTTACCCAGGTGCCTATCTAAACCATCAGCATAGCCAACTGGTACAATGGCAATATCCGAATCGTAATCTAGCTTCCCTTGTCTATTATAACCTATGGTTTGTCCCTTAGGCACCTTTCTAATTTGAGATATGTAAGATCGGAATTTAATGACATTACTTAATTTATGCGACTCTACCGGACCAATGCCATACATGCCAATTCCAATGCGAACCATATCATACTGATGATTCGGAAATCGCAGAATACCTGCCGAATTCAGTATATGCTTATCTACTTTTCTATTGATTGTTTTTTCAATTTTAGCTACAAGGGCATCAAATAGATTAAACTGATGCATTGAGAAATCATCAAAAGCCTCATAATCACTGCCTGATAGATGCGAAAATACGGATTGCACTTTTAAGAAGCTATATTCCTTCAACAGAGCATTTAAAAGCCAGACATCTTCATTATTGAAGCCTAGCCTATTCATGCCTGTATCAATTTTAATGTGCACCGGATATTCGGTTATTGCTTCGCTTTGTAAGGCCGCAACAAACGACTTTACCACCTTTATACTATACAACTCAGGTTCTAAGTTATAATGTAGCATTGTTGAAAAGCTCTTCTCCTCAGGATTCATTACAATTATTGGTAAGGATATGCCGGCTTTACGCAACTCCACACCTTCATCAACAAAAGCCACTCCCAAATAATCAATTTTCTGATGCTCAAGTACGTTTGCGATCTCAAACGAACCACTCCCGTAACTAAAAGCCTTAACCATAGCCAACACCTTGGTATTTTTATGAAGTTTACTTCGATAAAAATTTAAGTTATCAACCAATGCATTCAAATTAATCTCTAATCGAGTTTCGTGATGTTTTTGTTCTAGTGCAGCTGTTATCTTTTCAAATTCAAACGATCTTGATCCCTTAATAAGGATAGCCTCATTATTGAAATCGTTTTGAGTAACATTTGACAATAAAACATCTGTAGAATTATAAAAGCGAGCGTTCATTTGAAAACAAGTAGCATTTCTGCTCAAGGCTTCTCCCACTGCATATAATTTTGAAACGCCCTTTTTAAGCAGCAGTTCGTTTATTCTGCTGCAAATTTCTGCATCGGTTAATCCACTCTGATAAATATCCGATAAGATTAAGGTTTTGGATGAGTTTGTTCCCTTACTTTGTTGACTTAAAAAGTCGAGAGAAAGTGAAAGAGATGATATATCTGAGTTATAGGAGTCGTTTACTAGTATGCAATTATTTATACCCTCTTTTAATTCCATTCGCATGGCAACAGGAACTACCTTTGGAAGATTACTCTGAATATACTCTGCAGAATAACCCAGCACAAATAAACAGCTAATGGTATTTAATAAATTTTCCTTTGAAGCAGCATCAGTATAAGAACTATCAAATAAATACTCCTCCCCTTTGTAGGTTAAACTAAAGCTCCATCTATCATCAACAGATTTAGTGCTTACTTTAATTTGAGCATTGTCTGATGTTCCCCAAGTAACTTTATTGATAAGGGGATAAGTTTTATTTATTTCGTCATCTATTAAAGCATCATCAGCACAATAAATAATTGTGGAACAACCTTTAAATAGCTTAATCTTTTCTTTTAGTTTTTGACTTTGCGATTCAAAATTCTCGCGATGAGCAGAACCTATATTGGTAATAATTCCAATATTTGGTTGAATAATAGACTCGAGCTTGCTCATTTCATTGGGCTCTGAAATACCAGCCTCAAATACGCCCAACTGACTCTCTTCGGTTAAATTCCAAACAGAAAGAGGAACCCCCACTTGGCTATTATAACTTTTAGGCGAACGCACCAACCTACGGCTGCTACCTACCATTTGAGCGAGCCATTCCTTAACAACAGTTTTACCATTACTACCTGTAATGGCAACCACATCGCACTTACTTTTTAAACGTTTGGCCCTTGCTAAACTCTGTAAACCTTCAACGCAGTTATCAACAATAATAAAATTGGCTTCTTTACATTTATGAAAATACAAAAAGGTATGATCAACCATAAAGTTACGAACCCCAAGCTCGTAGAGCTTAGCTATAAAATGGTGCCCATCGTTGCGCTCTCCTCTAATGGCGATAAACAAGGCATTGGCAGCATCAGCAATAGTTCTACTATCAATAGACAAATATCGTATGCTTTGGTCATTATTAATAATAACCTTTCCGTCAATCCACTCTGATAACTCTAATAATTGATAACTCTCCATTTTCACTTACAATTTTAGACTTTCTGCAAACCGGTATAACAATCTCTGCAAAGCGGTTCGTATTCTGATTTCTCTCCCAACATAATGCGCGCCTCTTCTGTAGCCAAACGATGTGAGTATTGTGCTAAATTTCCGCAACGCATACAAATAGCATGAACCTTTGTAACATATTCTGCACAGGCCATTAAGCCGGGCATTGGTCCGAATGGTTTCCCCTTAAAATCCATATCTAAACCCGCTACAATAACTCTAATTCCCTGATTGGCTAACTGATTACAAACATCAAGCAAACCGGTGTCGAAAAACTGAGCTTCATCTATTCCTACAACATCAACATTGCCGCATAAAAGTAAAATATTTCCTGAAGTTTCCACTGGTGTGGATACAATTGAATTGGCATTGTGTGAAACTACCTCTTCGGTACTATAACGAACATCTATATGCGGTTTAAATATCTCCACTCTTTGCTTGGCAATTTTTGACCTGCGCAAACGACGTATTAATTCTTCGGTTTTGCCCGAAAACATAGATCCGGCTATTACCTCGATCCAACCATTTTTGGCATTGGTATTATTTGATTTTTCTAAAAACATGAGACGATATACCCAAATTTAGTGCGAATAACTTTATTTTTATCTCTTTAACGTATTACGAGCTTTTATAAGCAAGCAATCATTAACTTTGCAAAGAAAGTAAGAAAAAAGACTTTATATTTTATTCTTGATATATTTTTTATGGATAAAGAAGCATTATTAAGTATCATTTTAAATGATCTCAGTGAGATTGAAACACTCATTAAGTCATTTCAGGGACAGGCAAATATTCCGAATGCATTTATTGAATTAACTGAAAAAAAAGTAAGCCACCTTACGGAAGAGCTTAATATGCTAAAAGGCCTAGGTGCTAATACCGTAGAGAGCAAGCCTATTGAAAAAACTGAACCCATAAAACAAGAAACACCTGCTGCTCCGAAAGAAATTATTCAGCCCGATATTATACCAGAAGCCAAGGCAGAAGAGCTTACTACAGTAGAGCCAATTGCTACTGAGAAGGAAAGTATAGTTAAGGAAGAGATAATTGAAAATAAGACCACTGAAAAACTTGTAAAAGAGACTTCGGTTATTGAAGAAAAACCAATTATTGAAGCTGAAAAGCCTAAAGAAATTGTGGAAGAAAAACCAACTGCAACTGCTGTAAAAACAGAAGCGGTGGGAACAAAAACAGAGCAAGCAAATAACTTACGACTTGGTGAAACTTTGCAAAAGGGCAAAAGGGCTTTAAACGATCAAGTTACTCATGCTGATATTAGTAAAAACCTATTGGGAAAACCCGTTGCCGATTTAAGCAAAGGATTGGGTATTAACGATCGTTTTTTATACCAGCGAGAGTTATTTAATGGCAATGCCACGTTAATGTCGGATACGCTGGGCCAACTTAACGAAATGGATTCATTTGAAAGTGCACTTACTTTTCTGAAATCGAACTTTAATTGGGAGAATGAAGAGCTGAGTAAAAACTTTTTCAACTACGTACAACGAAGATTTTAATACAACATAATGGGTAAATTATATATTGTTCCGACCCCAATTGGAAATTTAGAAGACATTACTTACCGTGCCTTACGAATTTTAAAGGAGGCTGATTTTATTTTAGCTGAGGATACGCGTAAAACAGGCTTTTTATTAAAGCATTTTGAAATAGAAGCCAAAATGTTTTCGCACCATAAGTTTAACGAACACAATACTTCTGATAATGTGGTGCAGCATATATTAGCCGGACAGACGGGTGCTTTGGTTTCGGATGCAGGTACACCGGCTATTTCAGATCCGGGTTACTTACTAGTGAAACATGCTATTGAGGCTGGCGTTGAGGTAGAGTGCTTACCGGGTGCCACCGCTTTTGTTCCGGCCTTGGTGAACTCGGGTTTACCGAACGACCGCTTTTGCTTTGAGGGTTTTTTACCACAGAAGAAGGGCCGACAAACTAAAATGAAATTATTGGCTGAAGAAACCCGAACAATGATTTTTTACGAATCGCCTTTTAGACTAACAAAAACTTTGGCGCAAATGGCCGAATATTTTGGCGGAGAAAGACAAGCTAGTGTTTCGCGCGAAATAACTAAATTGCACGAAGAGAATGCCAGAGGTACTTTAGATGAGCTTTTTGCCCACTTTGATGCCAAAACAGTTAAAGGTGAAATTGTAATTGTGGTGAGCGGAAAAGTGGAAAAAGAAATTAAGAAGGAAAAGAAATATAAGAAGGATTAACAAGCATTGTTAATTGGCTGATGATAGAGGCACAGGCTTTAGAACCCAGCTGGCTTAGGGATAGAAGCGGCATCCTTTGAGAGCCCATTATGGCGAACAAAGATATAGCGCATAGCCCGACCCGCAGGGGAAGCCCAAAAAAATAATTAAGAATAACTATAAAATAATTATCATGAAGAAACTAATTGCATTGCCTTTATTGGTGCTATTATTTGCTTGTAACAACCAAGGACACAAAACTACTCAAGAACAAAACGATTCGTTGATAATTGCCAATGCAGAGTTGGAGAAGATTTCGAATGAATTGGTGACTTCTTTAATTAGTATTGATGATAATTTGCAGGAAATAAAGAAGAAAGAGAATTTGATTGATGTGAATTTGAACTCGTCGGAAAAGAATTCGAGAAGTATTCAGGATCAGATTAACAGTGATATTCAATCTATTTACGATTTGATGCTGGCCAACAAAGCTGAAATTGCGGCCTTGGAGAAACAGCTAATTAGTAATCATTCGTCGGATAAAAAACTGAACGATTTAGTAACGCGACTTAACAGACAGTTAGAGGAAAAAAGGATTGAAATTATTAAGCTAAAGGAGCAGATTAATAAAAAAGATATTCAGATTGCAGCCCTAAACTTTACGGTTGAAGGCATGGAACAGGTGCTTGACTCGCTTAACAAAGAGAATAAAGGTGCCACTAGCGAGTTAAAAATGGCTGTTAAAAAATTATATACTGCCTATTATTCGTTTGGTACTAAAAAGGAACTGAAGGAACACAAAATATTAACTGCCGATGGTTTTTTAAGCAAGGCTAAGTTGCTTGAGGATAGCTTTAATGAAAACTATTTTACTGAGATTGATATTAGAGAAACAGACTCTATTGCCTTGTACAGACCAAAGGTGAAGATTCTTTCGAACCACCCTAACAGTTCGTACAGCATTGATACTGACGACGAGGGCAATAAACTTGTAGTTATTACGGATAAAGATGCCTTTTGGAGCATCTCGAAATTTTTTGTGGCTCAGGTTAACTAGTAAAAAGCGGCGTGAATTTTATTTAAACGTCCAAAAAGCGCTTGGGCGAGCAATGAAATTTCTGCATTACAAGAAACACGGCTTAGGGAAGCTTTAAAGTTTCTGCATTGGAAGAAAAAGAGTTTGGGGAAGCTTTAAAATTTCTTTAAAGCATGAAAAAGCCTTTGGGCAAGCAATGAGAAAATTTCACGCCCTGTTTTTAAAAGTAGGTCGTGAAATTATTTCACGCACCATTAATTTTATCAGGCCGTAAAATAATTTCACAGCCCTATTTTGTTTTAGGGCTTTAAAAAAAATTACCTCTTATATATGTTACCACAGAAATACAAGCACTTATTTTTCGACCTTGATCATACGCTTTGGGACTTTGAAACAAACTCGCTACATACGCTTGAGCAGCTTTTTGAAAAGTACCATTTGGGTAATAATTTTGAGAGTTTTAAGCATTTCTACGATAGGTACGAGGCCTATAACGATGAGCTTTGGGAATTATACCGCCTGGGGAAAATAAATAAAGCAAAACTGAACTTTGATCGTTTTCATACGCCTTTTTCAGAGGCCGGATTAAAGTGCGAATCAACGGCAGAGAATTTTGCGAGCGACTATATCACTGTTAGTCCTACCAAAACAATGTTAATGCCTAATACACTGCAAGTATTAGAGGCCTTAAAGCGAAAGCACCAACTGCATATTATCACCAATGGTTTTAAAGAGGTTCAGTTTACCAAACTTAAAAATAGTAAGCTAAAGCCATTTTTTACCAAAGTGTTTATTTCGGAAACTATTGGTGCTTCGAAACCTAAAAGATCGTTTTTTGAGCATGCGGTAAAAAGTACCAATGCTCGCAAAAGCGAATGCTTGGTTATTGGCGATAATTTAAAAACGGATATTGATGGGGCTATTAATTTTGGGCTCGATTACGTTTTCTTTAACCCACAAAAAAAGCCGCATACTCGCACTTTAATGCATGAGATTAGCGACTTACAAGAATTACATTCGATAGTTTAAAGAGATAATAGATAGTAGACTTATTCGCATTACACCCAATAGTCTATTATCTTTTTTCTAATAAGCAATGGCGTCCTAAACATTTTTATATAATGTGCTGCACGCCTTGTTTAGTATCGACCTCAGCCAGTGAACCAAAAAACTGGATTGAAATGACGGTTAAAAATTGTTTTCTGTTTGAGTGCTTTGAGGCACGAAAAAGTGCGAGTTTAAAACAATTTCAGTCATGAAACCTAGTTTTTTGAGTGAAATGGGTGCAGTCGACGGTCTTTTTGTCTACTTTTTTGACTGTAGAAAAAAGTAGAAGCCTTCACGGCTTGAGTGAAAATTTAATTAGGAAAACATTGTCTAATAACCTAAAATCTAAAAAGGAACATCACTATCATGAGGCGATGGTGGTAAATCAGGCAATCCAACATCTTTAGCAAAATTAGAACCTGAACCTTCAGGCTCATTCATTTTAGAGCCAAAAGTAACCGATTGTCCGCCTTGATCCATTCCTAAGTCAGCACCAAAAACGCCCGTATCCGGATCTTCAAATCGTGCTAGCTCACCTCTAAATCGAAGGTTTACATCGCCCGTGGCACCATTACGATGCTTTGCAATAATAATCTGCCCCATACCAATAAGGTTATTACCTTGCTCATCCTCAGTAATACCATAATACTCTGGTCGGTGAATAAAACATACCATATCGGCATCCTGCTCAATGGCTCCCGACTCACGAAGATCGGATAGTTGCGGACGTTTACCCTCTGCTCCTGCCCTTCCTTCAACACCACGGTTAAGCTGCGATAGCGCCACAATAGGAATATTCAATTCCTTTGCCAAGCCTTTAAGGTTACGCGAAATTAAACTCACCTCCTCCTGACGAGAGCCAGGATTCATACCACTCGCATTCATCAGCTGCAAGTAGTCAATTATAATAATGCTTATGTCATACTGTTTTTTCAATCTACGCGCTTTGGCACGCAATTCAAAAACCGACAATCCGGCTGTATCATCAACATAAATAGGCGCATCAATAAGGTTTTGTATTTTATGATCGAGCTGTTGCCACTCGTAAGGCGCTAAATTACCCTTCTTAATTTTTTCACCCGTAATTTCAGTCTCTGAAACTATCAAACGATTCACCAATTGCACATTGGCCATCTCAAGCGAAAATACGGCAACTCCTTTTTTATGTGTAAGTGCCATGTTACGTGCCATAGACAGTACAAAAGCAGTTTTACCCATAGCAGGACGCGCGGCAATAACAATCATATCGGTATTTTGCCATCCCGAAGTAATTTTATCCAACTCAGCAAACCCCGAAGGTACCCCACTCAACCCATCATCACGCTGCGAGGCAATCTTAATCATTTCCATCGCCTCATCAATCACTGGGTTAATCTGAGTAACATCCTTTTTCATATTACCCTGACTAAGGGTGAAAAATGAACTTTCCGACTCATCAAGCAAATCATCAACATCAATACTTTCGTCGTAAGCTTTGCTCTGAATATCACTACTTATGCGTATAACCTCGCGTTGCAAATACTTTTGCCAAATAATACGAGCATGGTATTCAATATGCGCTGCCGATGCAACTCTACCCGTTAATTGTGTTATAAAATAAGCACCCCCAACCTCATCTAAATCGCCCAAAGCTCTCAACTCTTCAGTAACCGTAAGCATATCAACAGGTAATTCCTTGGTTGATAAACTCACAATAGCCTTGTAAATTTTCTGGTGGGTATCTTTATAAAAACACTCTGGCTTTAAAATCTCACCAACTGTTAAAAAAGCCTCCTTCTCAAGCATTAAAGCTCCTAAAACAGCCTCCTCCAGTTCTAAAGCCTGAGGTGGCATTTTACCAAACTCTAAATCTTGTTTCGGTGCTGCCTTCTTAGGGGTGTATTTTCTATCTGCCATAATTATTATATCAATTCTAAAATTTGGGGGTTACAAAGGTAAACATCTATCTTAATTTTCAGACATCGTTATTCTTTTTTTGACATTAAAAAATGTGTAAATAATCAATAAAAACACACGCAATAGTTATTAAATGTAAAGCCAATTAGGGGCTTCCCCAAGGGGCGGGCTAAACGCTATATCTTTGCTTCGCCATAATGGGCTCACAAAGGATGCCGCTCCTATCCCTAAGCCAAATAACTGCAAGCACTTAAATCCTATAACTAATATTAGTAAATATTTCTCACGGGTAATACTTATTCATCTAATTGCTCTTATTGTTCATTTTCAAATTCTATTCGCACATATCTTCTACTAAAAACTAACGAACTATTGTATATTTGTCGCAATAAAAACAATACATATGATTTGCTTTCCTAATGCTAAAATAAACATAGGACTTAATATTACTGAAAAACGTAAAGACGGTTACCATAACCTAGAAACCGTATTTTACCCTATAACACTTTGCGATTCACTCGAAATTATAGAAAATAAAGAATCTAACGAGCCCTATATTTGGAGTTCCTCTGGTTTAGTTATTGATGGCGATACTAAAGACAACCTCTGTATTAAGGCACTCTTAAAGCTTAAAGAAGACTTTGATATACCTCCGATAAAAATACATTTACATAAAGTAATACCATTTGGTGCTGGTATTGGTGGCGGATCAGCTGATGCAGCATTTACCCTAAGCACAATAAACACTTTGTTTAAATTGGGCCTAAGCAAAGATGAACTCATCGCTTATGCCGCCAAAATTGGTGCCGACTGTGCTTTTTTTATTTTAAACAAATCTTGTTTCGCCTCTGGCATTGGTGAAAAACTTCAAGCAATAGATTTAAACCTGCAAGGCTATCATCTTGTGCTAATCAAACCAAACGTTCATATTTCAACGGCAGAAGCTTTTAGTGGTATTACACCTCAAAAACCAAAGCATCCCATTAAGGATGCCATCAACGAACCTTTGGAGAATTGGACTACTTTAATATCTAACGATTTTGAACCAGGTATATTAAATGCTCATCCTGATATTAAAGCTATAAAAGAGGAATTCTATAACCAAGGTGCAATTTATGCAAGCATGACAGGCAGTGGAGCGGCCGTTTATGGTATTTTTAAAGATAAACCTGAAATTAAAATGAAAGATTGTTATGTTTGGCAAACCGACTTATAATTTATTTTAAACTTTAATAAATTGAATTTTAAACAGATAAGTTTAAAGCTTAAAATAACATCAAATTATTTACAAACTTCATTTGGTAATTAACAATTAATCCTATACATTTGCCACCGCAAAAAAGGAATAACACTCCGCTTCTCTGAAGCATTTGCAACAAAATGCCGAGGTAGCTCAGCTGGTTAGAGCGCATGATTCATAATCATGAGGTCGGCGGTTCAAGCCCGCCTCTCGGTACTAAAAGCTTCACAATTGTGAAGCTTTTTTTGTTAATGTAAAGCCTGAATCAAATTTACAACAGGAGTTATTACGATACTTGTTTTTGATTCTGATGTAACTACTTCAAAACGTTCAACACCCCGAATATAAGTATGTAATCCTTCTTTGTAGGTATGGTTTAATTGCGGATCATCCATTCCTTTTAATAATTCTATTTCAAGCATTTTAAGCATTGTGTCAGCAGTCTCTTGATTATCCAAATGAATTATCATTTCGCTAATAAATACGCCATTATCTCCGCTATACTCACCTTTAATCACTTCATAGCAAAGAGTACCTTCACAGGATAAAAAAGAAATATCTTTTTCTTTCTCTTCCCACCCTAAATTTGACATATCTTGGTTTTGTACATTATAGAACAAACGTACACCTTCAATAATAGTTGGTTCAACTATAACAAGATTTATATCCTCCTCTGCACAAGAATATATACTAACAGTAATTAATAATAATACCATTAACCTGATATAACGAATTAACTTCATAATAATAATCTTAATAATTTAATCACACATGTATTATGGAATATATACAGCAAACAAGAATTTGCGCATATAAGAAGAGAGAGGGCTATCTATACATCAAACCATAAGATGTATAAAAGCCAAGGGTGTATGTAAATAAATACATAACAGCATCAACAATGTAGTATTTGAACTTTTTCTTTTCACCTATTTTGATGACCAATGCAGCAACAATGGCTGATTTTTGAACAAACTTGCATGCATGATAGCCATCGGTGGCTAAAACAAATGCATTGGTGCTACCAAAATATTTAGGCCCCTGATTTGGGTCACTATTTTTATACTTATTCACCCAAGATAGTTCTGGGTTCCAAAATTGCGGATTAGCATTAGGAAAAGTCCTTTCGAATTTATAATAATGATGCGATAGTAGTTCTGCATGCCCATCAGCAAATCCTGCTACATACATCAATGAAGCTGATTTCCAATTTTTTGATGGGAAGTCAGTAAAGGCGTATCTGATAAGGCTCTGAGAATATCCTGCCAACGAGCAAAATAATAGTGTGCTAATTATTATTCTAATTTTTCTCATAAAACTAGTTTTAAGCACTTAAACTAACCGAGAATCAATTGTTGTTAGATTCTGGAATGTATAGAATAGGTATTATCTGTTAATGTTTAACAGATCGATTAGATCTCCAATTGGGTTATTCTGATTCACCGTAAATAGATTACAAGTTTAAGTTATGTTTTTTTTAAAAAAAACACAAGGGAAAATATTAATCATTCACGTTCAGCAACTTAGGTTCGGTAAGTTATTTAACAAAATGACAATCCATCAAATTAATAACTAACACTACACAATAGTAGTTCGTATTAAGAATATTCTATGATCTTTTAGTATACTTTATAAGAGTGGAAATCTATTATAAACTCTTACTGTATTATTTGAGCATTGCTTGTAATGCATTTGTAATAAGTTGTTTGGATTTACCCTCTTGAGTAATGTGGAACTATCAATAATACAGAGCTATAATCTATGATATTTACAAAAAACCTAAGAATATCCTCAAATTAAGCATATTTATGTATATGATTCTTATTAGGTAATGAAGTGTTTATTTGATAAATAGAAAAATTTTCACTTTTTTCCTTTATAATTATTTAAAATAGTAATAAACCTTATGGTAATTAATAAATATCGAGTTTGAAGGTGTCTCACTAATTTAAAAGAGTTTATTTTACAAATATCTGTAACTTGAGTTCTTTTACAGGCGTCATATTGTATAGATGAACCCAAAAGAAGACAATTTACTTATAGAGGAAATTAAAAGCGGCAAAGTAGAAGCCTATAGTGCCCTTGTGGATAAATACAAGAGGATGGCCTATACCTTGGCTATAAGTATAACAAAAAACAGTGAAGATGCTGAAGAAGTAGCTCAGGATGCTTTTGTTAAAGCCTATAAAAATTTAAATACTTTCGAAGGAAAATCGAAGTTTAGTACATGGCTATATCAAATAATATACAGAACTGCTCTGAGTAGAGTACGTATCAAAAAGCAATTTAATCAGAACATTGATGATCTAAATGAAATTGATATAAACCTTGATAGTTATCAAATTGATCATTTAGAAAGATTTGATAAAAAGAAAATTATAAAAATAGCAATTAGCAAGCTTAAAGAGGATGAGGCCTTCATATTAGTTTTATATTACTATCAAGAATTAAGTGTTGAAGAAATATCTAAAACAACAGAACTCAGCACAAGTAATGTAAAAGTAAAACTACATAGAGCTCGTAAAAACATGTTGGCTATTTTACAAAAGTTAATGAACGGGAAAGCACAATCATTAATTCAGGCCTAATAAATTTAAATTTTAAGAAGATGAAACATCATAATATACATACCAACGACGAAAATGAACTTTTACGTGATTTATTCTCATCGATAGAGCTTGAAGAACCTTCAGCTGATTTTACAAAAAAGGTTATGCACACTGTGGGTTCACAAGCTCCTGTTTTTGAATTAAAGAAAGAAACTAAGCTAAATTACACCACTATTTACTTCGCATTATCTTGCGCCAGTATTCTATTGCTCTTATGGTTTGCTCAGAGCAATATTGAGCTACTTGATATTTACGGAATGAGTACTTTACACAGTACATTCAAATACTCTATTGATATTATCATGAGTACCTTTCACAAAATTCCATCCTTAGCTTTTATAATTACTCTTGCATGCGGATTATTATACATTATTGACAAAACAATTTTTAGATTTACATTATCTAAATATGAACTTTAACTCTATTTATTAAAAAAACTCCTAAATGGATTATATCAGCATCAACAAAAACCTTTGGAATAAAAAAACTGAAATACATTATAAATCTAAATTTTATGATGTTGATTCCTTTTTAAAAGGAAAAGATTCTTTAAATCCGATTGAACTAGAATTATTAGGTAATCTAGATGGTAAGAAAGTATTGCACTTACAATGCCATTTTGGTATGGATACAATTTCCTTAGCAAGACATGGGGCTATTTCAACAGGTGTTGATTTTTCTGATGAAGCCATTAAGAAAGCCAAAGAGTTAAATAGTTCGCTGAGTACAAATGCAAGTTTCATACATAGCGACATCTACAAACTACCTGATGTTTTAGATGAAAAGTTTGATATAATATACACATCATACGGAGTAATTGGTTGGCTCCCGGATATGGAAAAATGGGCCGAAATTATTAACCACTTTCTAAAACCTGGAGGTAAGTTAGTTTTTGTAGAGTTTCACCCAATAGTTTGGATGTTTAGCTATGATTTTAAGAAAGTAGAATTTAATTATTCTGATTCAGAAGCTATCATTGAAGAGTTAGAAGGCACTTATACAGACTCTGAGTCGAGCTCTAATATGATAGAGAAATCTGTATGTTGGAATCATGGATTAAGTACCGTTATCAATTCAATTATTAAAACAGGTTTAAGCATTAACGACTTTCAGGAGTATAATTACTCACCTTATAATTGTTTTGAGAACACAATAGAGATAGAGAAAAACAAGTATAAGATTAAAGGTTTAGAAGACAAGTTCCCACTTGTTTATTCATTAGTTGCCACAAAGAAAAAATAAGCGCATCACAAACTCATTAAAAACATTTAGAAAACAGAGCGAGAAAACACCCAACTTAAGTAATCCTTAAATGTAGAACTCCTATATTTGCAAAATATTTACACTAGGGAATTTTTCCTTAGTATTTATCATTTTCAAGATTACAAACTAGGTGAAAAAGCACGAAGTAAATCACGCAATAATTAAATATAGAGTAGCCATATTATCGGCTATCATAGGCATTACCCTTTTTATGGGGTACAATGCCCAAAAAGTAGAGCTAGACTACGAGTTAGCACAAATGTTACCAGAAACAGACTCTACTTTTATTGAGTACAATAACTTTAAAGAACTCTTTGGAGAGGATGCTCGCTTAATATTATTAGGCGTTAAGGACCCATCAGTACTTCAACTCGATAATTTTGAAGCCTTTTATAAACTTAGTAAAGATATTAAGGAGATTACAGTTGAGTATAATAAAGAAGACTATAAGGGTGTAAAGTCGGTAACTTCACTTTGCTCACTGCAAGGTTTGTCGTATTCAAAGGCAGATTCAACTATTAGTAATTACCCATACTTTAACAAAGTACCAGAAACACAGCTCGAACTTGATTCCATCATAAAAGACCTTACATCAAACCGTTTTTATAAGGATCTTGTATTTACAAAAACCGATACTTCTTTTGTAACCTTAATGTCAATTTCGCTTGAAAACGATATTGTTAATTCTAAAAGTCGTATTGAATTAGTGCACCACCTGCAAGAAGCTGCTGAAATGTTTACTGAGGAAACTGGCATTGAAATTCATTACTCCGGACTTCCGTATATCCGCACACACGTAATGTCGAAAGTTAGAGGTGAGCTAAGTTTATTTATTGGATTAGCCGCGCTTGTTTTAGCCATCATTCTGTATATAATTTTCCGCTCATTTAAAGTAGTACTCACTTCATTATTTATAGTTGGAATATCAGTAATTTGGGTATTCGGATTTGTTGTACTATTCGGATTTAAGATTACTATACTTACAGGCTTAATACCGCCGCTTATTATTGTTATAGGTATTCCTAATATTATATTTCTGCTTAATAAATACCATCAGGAATGCGAATCGCATGGTAAAGCAACGGTTGCATTAGAAACAACAATTAGTAAAATTGGTGGAGTTATCTTTTTAACGAACCTAACAACTGCTGCAGGCTTTGCTACCTTCTTGGTAACAAGCTCTTCACTTTTGGTAGAATTTGGTATAATTGCTTCTATCAATATTATGTGTTTGTTTCTTATTTCGGTTACAATTTTCCCAATCACATTAAGTTTTCAGAAGAAACCTAATTCAAAACATACGAAGCATCTTGATAATAAGTTTTTAACCAACACCATAAAATGGCTTATTTCGAATACTTTAAATAGTAGAAATAAAGTGTATTTTGGAACAGCATTATTGGTTTTAATTAGTGTAATAGGCATGAGTAAAATCAAAACTGCAGGTAATGTAGTTGATGATATTCCGCATGATGATGATGTTTATCAAGATCTATTATTCTTTGAAAAAGAGTATAAGGGAGTTCTTCCTTTTGAGATTATCATAGATGCAAAAGAAGAAAATGGGATATTTGCCAATGGAGCAAAAACCCTTTATAAAATGCATAAATTGGATAAGTTGATTCAACGGAATGAAAATTTCAAAAGGGATTTTACTAAACCAATGTCGATAATTGATGGAATAAAATACATTTATCAAACTTACCGAGGGGGCGATAGTAAATACTATGTACTTCCTCCGCCTAAGGAATTGAATAAAATTAAGGACATTAAGCAAGCTGGTGGATCTAGCGCCGACTTATCAGCCTTTTTAGATTCAACGAGACAGATCGCCCGAATGACTGTGATGATGGCAAATGTAAATACCATTCAAATAAAAGCTTTGAAGGATGAGTTGCGAGTTGAAGTTGATAAGATTTTCCCGCCCACAGAATACGATGTTACCTTTACTGGTACAAGTTTGGTTTTCTTAGAAGGAACAAACTTCTTGGTTCGTAACTTATTTATGAGTTTAGCCATTGCAATTGTATTGATATCTATTTTCATATCAATAATGTTTAAATCGCTCCGAACTGCATTAATATCCATTTTACCTAATGTAATTCCCTTGCTATTTACCGCAGGAGTTATGGGCTATTTCGGCATTCATATCAAACCTTCAACTATATTGGTATTTAGTATTGCTTTTGGTATTTCAGTAGATGATAGTATTCATTACCTAGCCAAATACAAGCAAGAGTTAGCTTTACACAAAGGACGCATTAAGTTCTCGGTTATTGAAGCCATCAAGGGTTCTGGTATTAGCATGATTTATACATCTATTGTATTATTCTTTGGATTCTCGATATTCACGGCATCTAGCTTTGGAGGAACCATCGCGTTAGGTTTATTGGTATCCTTAACCTTAATTGTTGCTATGCTTACCAACTTAATATTATTACCAACCCTACTAATGTCGCTTGATAAGGCCAAACAAAAGAAGAAAAAGTAATGCTCTATTATTTATTAAAGTATACCATGATGTTTACGTTGAGGTTATTCTTCAGAAAAGTAAGCTTCGGAAATATTAAGAATTACCCTTCAAGTGGGCCGGTAATATTAGCTGCAATGCATCCAAACTCGTTTATCGACGATATGACTTTGGGTGCTTTTACAAAAAGAGAGTTAACCTTTTTGGCTCGTGGCGATGTTTTTAGCACAAAGCTAAACCGTTTTTTATTGGGGCAAATGTTTGTATCGCCAATATATCGCGCAATGGATAATGCTAAGGATGTTAAAAAGAACATTGAAGCATTAGATAGTTACTCGCGAAAGCTACGTAAGGGTAAGGTAATTCTAATTCACTCAGAAGGAATTTGTGTTATTGAAAAACGCGTTCGTAAAATACGTAAAGGTACTGCACGTATTGCGTTTGGTGCTGAAGAGAGCAGCGATTTTAATTTAGGATTAAAAGTGGTTCCGGTTTCGATGAACTATACTAATGCTCCAAAAATACGTGAGCGCGTTATGGTTGATTTTGGTGAGCCCATTGAAATGAAGCAGTACGAAGCTCTTTATAAGGAGAATCCTGCTAAAGCAACTAATCAGTTTAATAGTGATTTACATACTGCCTTGGTAAGTAAATCTATTCATCTTGAAAATAAAGAAACAGACACTTTAGCCAATCAATGTCTTGAGATTATTGAGAACGATAAACCACCAAGGTCCCTTCCTATTCTTAATAATGATACTGAGCAGCTAGCAAAAGAGAAAGCTGTTGCGGATAAAATAAATGATTTATACGCCAATAACAATCAGAAATACGAAGCCCTAGAAGCTATTTCCAGTAAATATTTTAATAGTCTGCACCAACACAATTTAAGGGATAAAGCGATTACGCCAAGTAAAAACATCGCACTAAAATCTATCTTATTACTTATTGTGTCACCACTCTTTTCTCTTGCATATATTTTAAATGTACTCCCTGTATTTTTGGGAAGAAAGGTAGCCGAAAAGGTTGTTAAAACTGATGAATTTTACGGCTCGGTATACGTTGGCGCATCATGGCTATTTGGTATTATTTATTACGCTATTTTAGCAACAGTAATTGCTATAACTACAACATACAGCGGAATATTATCTGTTTTAGCCATAGCCTTCTTTGGTTTCTGGAGTGTTTTATTAAGAGATGAATACATCAAACTATTCAATCACTTTAAGTATAATAGAACATTTAAGAATAATCCAGAACTCAAATCAGCATTACAATTAATGCGCAGCGAAATTAAAAGTTCTATATCGTTATAATCAGCTAAGATAAACTATGAAAGATCTTAAAAATAAGATAGTGTGGATTACTGGAGCTTCATCGGGAATTGGTGAGGCATTGGCTTATGCATTGGCTAAAGAAGGTGCCCACTTAGTACTTACAGCTCGCAATAAATCACGACTCAAGGAAGTGGCAGCTATTTGTTTGCAGCACACAAAACAATGTGATGTTTTTGAAGCCGACTTATTTGATATTGATAAATTTGATGACCTGGTTGATCGGGTTATTAAAAGGGTAGACCGTATTGATTTGTTGATAAACAATGCAGGCATGAGTCAACGATCGTTGGTTAAAGACACCCCTTTGCAGAATGATAGAAAAATAATGGAGCTCAATTTTTTTAGTGTAGTAGCATTAACTAAATTGGTTTTACCCTATATGATTCAACAACAGAGCGGTCATATTGTGGTAACAAGTAGTATTGTTGGTAAGTTTGGATTTCCGTTACGCTCGGCGTATGCAGCATCTAAGCATGCACTACAGGGTTTCTTTGAGTCGCTAAGTGCTGAATTACACAAGGATAATATTAATGTAACCATTGTTTCGCCAGGCCGTATTCAAACCAATATTTCAAAGCATGCTTTACTTTCTGATGGAAGCGCAAATGGTGTTATGGATCCTGGTCAGGAAACTGGAATGCCAAGCGACAAGTGTGCTGATCAAATATTAAAAGCTATTAAAAAAAATAAGAAAGATATATTAGTAGGCCAAAAAGAATTATTAATGGTGTATATTCGTCGCTTCGTACCATTTATGTACAGAATAATGACCAATAAAATAGATCATAAGTAGCTTTATTATAGGTGGTACTATTAATGAAATAACAAATCAGCAGATGAATAAAACAATAACAGGAATTCAACAAATAGGAGTAGGCGTTAAAAATGCCAAGGAAGCATGGGCATGGTATATCAAGCACTTCGGAATGGATATTAATGTATTTGAAGATACTGCTGTTGCTGAATTAATGTTACCTCATACTGATGGAAAAACCAGAGAAAGATATGCTGCACTTGCCATTAATATGGAAGGTGGCGGAGGCTTTGAGATATGGCAACATACCGGTATAGAACCCAAAGCTCCTGCTTTTGAATTAAACTTGGGTGATTACGGGATCTACATTACTAAAATAAAAACTTCAGATATTAACACTGCTTATGAAACTCATAAAGCGAGTGGTTTAGATATTCAAGGTGAAATTTCAGAGGACCCTAGTGGTAACAAACATTACTATGTAAAAGATCCGTATAACAATTTATTCGAGGTTGTGGCTAGTAGCTTTCTTTACAAAAAGCAAAAATCAGTAACTGGTGGCGTTTATGGCTGTACTATTGGAGTTAGTAACGTTGACGAATCTTTAAAAGTTTATAGAGATATATTGGGTTATGATGAGGTGGTGTATGATAAAACCGATGCCTTTGATGATTTAAAATGTCTTCCTTCTGGAGATCAGAAATTCAGAAGAATATTACTGAAACATTCCAAACCTCGTACTGGTAGTTTCAGTAAAATTTATGGTCCTTCGCAAATAGAATTAGTGCAAGCTTTAGAGCGCGAACCTCAGAAAATATTTAAAGATAGAATATGGGGCGAATTGGGTTTCATTCACCTTTGCTTTGATATTATTGGCATGGATGCTTTACGCGAAGAATGTAAAAGTAAGAACAATGCATTTACTGTAGATAGCTCTGATAGCTTTGATATGGGTGTTGCAGCAGGTCACTTTGCTTATATCGAAGATCCGGATGGAACATTAATTGAGTTTGTTGAAACGCATAAACTTCCGATTATTGAAAAGTTGGGTTGGTATATGAATCTTAAAGGTAGAGACCCTAAAAAGGGATTGCCAAAATGGATGATTAATACTTTAGCTTTTAGTAGAATAAAGCAATAGAAAATAAGATACAAATAACAAACGCAATTACATTAGTAGTTGCGTTTGTTGTTTATGGTCATCTTAAGAAATTAGAAACTCCTTTTAAAAGACACATAAGGCATAATAGGAAACATGGTTAATTGCTGAAATTGCCCTTTATCTGATCTATAATAGATATAAGGGTTTTGTTTATTGTAGGCGTTAATTACACCCACTGACCAAGTACGTGATCCTCGGTCTTTTTGTTTTTCCATATTAAAACCAATATCAAGGCGGTGATACAATGGCATACGCGCATTGTTGGGCTGATTATAGTAATCTACTTGAGTTAAATCGGAGTAGTACTTATCTTCTGCAAAAATTGGGAATGCACTATTTGCAGTATGGGTTGGCATACTAACCGGAGTGCCTGAGTGCAAACTAAAACTACTGGTGAACCACCTTTTTATTCCATCGCGATTATAAACTACCTTGGAGGCCACCAGGCTTAATTCGTGTCTGATGTCGTAATCAAAATTGAACCAAGCGCCATTATTAATCTCATCGTACTTACTTTCAGCTCGCGCTAGGGTGTACGATAAGCGCAAATCCCAACCATGATTATTATAGGTTCCTAAAAACTCTAAACCGTAGGCTCTTCCTTCGCCCTGATCAATAAGTTCGTACCAATTGCTTGAGCCGTAAATATCGTACGGAAATCGGTAGTTACTCGCTTGCTTATAAATGTGCTTATAATAGGCTTCCACATCAATCATCCACGAACCCTTTTGCCAATTAAAGCCGGTTGAAGATTGCCAAGCCTCCTGTGGCATTAAGCCATTTGTAAGTGGAAGCCAAGTATAACCCGGAAAGCCATTGTTATTCTTGCGCATGGCATACAGGGGCTGAACATTGCGCATAGCTCCAAGTTTCAGTTTTAGGGCCTTGCTTAATTGGTACGAAGCATTGAGTCGGGGCTCTAGATAGGTATTGGTTTGTACTTTATCTTGGAACACAGTACCACGTAAACCCAATTCTAATTTTAGCTTATTGTACTTGTATATGGATGATGCAAATGCCACATAACTCAGTTGTTCTTGATTTTCTTGAGCATTGATTTGTGTTATATCTCCGTTATATGTAGCTGTTTTATGGCTTGGCTCAATACCTCTCCAATTGGCCTCTATACCAGTTTTAAAGTTCAGCCTAGAATTTAAGGACCAGTTGATATCGCCTTTAAATCCTAACTCTTTAAGCGTTGAAGCTGATGCTTGCTCTACATAATCGCCATCTGTGTGACCATCTGAAACATCATACTCTTCAAATTGGGTATAGTAGGTACTTAAATTTAAGAATGAACCATTATTTAAAATGGTATTGTAACGTACCGATCCCAGCTGATTACCCCAACCTTGATGCATCGCAAACTTTGATTCCTCTTCATCCACTCTCGCATTTAATTCGTCTTTACCTGTGTAATAACTCATAAAGAAATTATGCTTCTCCTTTACCGTAAAATTTACTTTGGCATTAATATCATAAAAGTATAAAGCCATTTTAATATCTTCATCACTCATAGCGCGCATTACCAACTGATCAACCCACGATCGTCGGGCCGAAAATAAGAAGGATGCTTTATCCTTTATTATGGGGCCTTCAAAAGTGAATGCACCCGATAGCGTACTCAATGATAACTCGCCACCATACTCCTTTTTATTCCCTTCGCGGGATGTAACATCAAGCACCGAGGAAAGACGACCTCCATAACTTGCAGGTATTCCACCTTTGTATAAATCAACACTTTTAAGAGTGGATGCGTTAAAAACCGAAAGCAAACCAAAGGCATGATTCAGATTGTAGATAGGCGCCTCATCGAGCAAAATCAGATTCTGATCGTAGTTACCACCGCGTACAAATAGTTCGGAGCCACCCTCCTTACCTGAACTAACACTTGGTAGCGTTTTTAATGAGCTAATAAGGTTAGCTTCTCCCATAAAAACCGGATTGTAAATAATATCCTTAATGGGCATTTTAGTAATTCCGGTTTCCTTTGCCATACTCTGATAGCGTTTAGCTATTACTTTAAACTCCTCAATCTCAACACCCTTTTGTAACTGAATATTAATTAATGTATCAGTCGACAGGCCAATATTGAGTAATTGACTTTGATAGCCTATAAAAGAAACCAAAAGTTGTACAGAATCTTTTGGGTGAATACTTAAAGTGTAGTAACCATGCAGATTACTAACCGCTCCTACAAAAGTTGACATATCGTAAATAGAAGCATTCGGTAAAGCCTCTTGAGAATTGGCATCGCTAATGGTTCCGTATATTTTCACATCGCTTTGCGCGGATGCCGAAGTATAAATTAACAGGAACAATAAACTCATTGTTCCTGAATGCTTAATTAAATTATTCATAATAAAAGGATGGCTAAAGTTTAATAATGAATAGATATTGAGTCGTTTTTAGCTGTATCATCAAACACAAACTCAGTAATATCGATGCCCGAGAATATGCCCAAGCCTCCTTCTATGTTACTAGGGATTGGCACTGGATAATAGGAGAAGGGCAAATTATTATTTGGATCAAAAGTGCGCTGCAAATAGGCCGATTTAAAATAGGCATCGTACAAAGGATTAGTAGTAAGAATCCGAACCTTTACTTTATCAGAACCAATAATAGTAGCTAGATTTATTACAGCTTTTTTACTTCTTAAATTATTGGCATCTACTCTAACAAAATAGTCGTATAGGTAATGAAACCCATCATGCCTACCAGAAAAAAAATAGGCATTAAAATCATCTGCAAGGGGTGAATTACAAAAAAGAAACTCGTGAGACCAATACTTTGATTGATCTTCATAAGAGGTATACTCATTGTATATGAATAAATATAGTGCACCTACAGAATCATCAATTTCATTAATACTTAGTTTGTAAATTCTGTCGCTCCTATATTCTTTAAACTCTCTATCAATGGTGATATTGGGCTTACTTACCGAAG
Source organism: Saccharicrinis aurantiacus (assembly GCF_947489045.1). NCBI lineage: Bacteria > Pseudomonadati > Bacteroidota > Bacteroidia > Marinilabiliales > Marinilabiliaceae > Saccharicrinis > Saccharicrinis aurantiacus. The sequence continues at coordinate 319,563 of NZ_CANLCN010000001.1, read as the reverse complement.
TAGTTTTTGCCGACAATACAGATTGATCAAATGCAGCTGTAACCTCGTATTCCTTATTTGGAGTTGCTATATGTTTAAAGAAATAGTTTCCCTTTGCATCAGACTGATTTACAGTTTCAATTAACTCACCACTTAAAAACAGGCTAACTTTTGCCTTTAATATGGGCTCTATTGCACCATTGTGCTTAGTGGCTGACCAACTAAGCTGAGCACTAATAGCGCTATCGTTTTGCATAATGCAATTTAATATGGGCTGTTTATCTGCCTCGGGATAATCTAAGTCTAAATCGCTAATACACGAATAAAAGCATAGTAGAATACCTATGAAGTATAATGTTTGTTTTATCATGTTTACTTGCTTTTCTTTTTACCCAGTGGTATGGTTACAGAAAGTTGAATGGTATTCGTTTTAAATGTTTCTGTTGTTTGTACCACATATTCACCAGTACCTCGAGAATAGGGATTGCTATAAACAGACGTAGAAGATGATAATGTCCGATTGAGTCCATGTAAATAATCAAGACTGCAGCTCATAAAACCAAAATTATATCCGAGTCCCATTACTATTGAATGAGAGTGTGGATCAATGCCAAAGCCTCCTCCACCTGTTGCAAAAATTGAAATATCGCTTACATAGGCATATTGGTAACCTAACTTTGCCGAAAACTTATTATAAGTGTAATTTATTGCAATAGGAATTGCTAACGATTCTTCAGAGCTCTTCCTGTTATTATTACCACCCTCATAATACTCATAATCCTCATAGGTCTTATCGTTTATCATTACTGATGATAAATTGTATCCGACTCCCAGGGTCAAATGCCAACTATCAGTAAAGCGAAAAGCATGTTCATAACCAATCCCTAAACCCATTAAAGGCTTGTAGTTGTATTCATTGGTACTCTTTATAAAGGTTGTATTGGTACTTAGTTTTAAACCACTCTGTGGCTGCGCAAAGGCATAGGTCGACATAAGGCCTATGATACATAGGCTCACAATTAGTTTTTTCATAATTATGTGGTTTTGGATATATTATTTACGCTTTTTACCTAAGGGTATGCTTACAGAAAATTGAATGGTGCTCATACTTGAAGTAACTATTGGTTCAGTCACATACCCACCTTGTACAACGGGTTCTGCATAAACCGAAGTATTGTACATTTCACGCTTAGGCGCATATATATAATCAATACTACAATCGATAAAACCAAAGTTATAAGCAATACCAGTAGTAACGGAATTTACATGAAAATCAGGACTAGGTAAGCCTCCTTTGCCAAATAAGTCAACATCGCTAATGTATTGATACTGGTACCCAAGTTTTACTGATGTTTTATTATAGGTGTAATTGATAGTTAGCGGAACAATTAAGGATTCTTCACTCATTTTTTCATCTGCATTTAAGTTATCATTATACGATATAATGAAAGAGTTCATCTGATAACCTAAGCCAAGAGCAAGGTGCCATTTATCGGTAAACTTAAATACTTGCTGATACGAAATAGAAGATCCTATTTGGGGCTGAAAACTATAGGCTTCATTCTTGGGAAGAATAGTTTGGTTTACCCCCAGCTTTATACCACTTTGTGGTTGCGCAAAAGCATGAGTTGTTATGAAACTTATGATACTTAAACATAGAAAAGGCTTTGTCATTACAGTTGGTTTGTTTATTGATTATGATTACAAATATATGTGGATTTACAACTATTAATCAAGTCAATAAGTTTGTTTAACTTAACATTAACTACTTGTTAGCTATATCAAAATAATTTTAACATAACTTTCACACTTTAGGGTGCATCTACAATCATCTTTCAATAGTGTACAAGAACCTATAATGGAATGATACATACTATAGCATTAAGCAAAGTGCTTGCATATGTATGGTTATGGATTAGTATTGGTTTATTAATGACAGAAAGCGAATATTTAGCCTTTAACTTTAGCTATATATTCGCCTTCTTATTTTAATTGAAGATCAACAACTTCTTAATAAATCATGCTAATTACTAATGGATTAATCAACATCAACGCTATCACTAGTTAATAACACAGGGGCTTGATAAATAGTACCCCCTACCGAAAATAAACCATTGGGGTTGCATATTAAAGCCAATTCGGAAGCATCGAAATCTGTATTATAGTAGGCGTATATTTGTGGTCCCTGATTGCCGGGAACATAATCCGTTTCTAGTGTGGTTAAGGTATGTGAGCCATTCCTTTTATTATCGGGAATTCTAGTGCTAGTATCATTGTAATTTCCTGTATACTGATCAGAACTAACATATCCTGTTTCAATATTGGTTAAGGGCTGTGAGTCGTCTCCTCCTTTATTGACAGTGCATGCATCCGAATCGTTACAACTTATATTTAAAGAAACAAATCTTTTGCTTTTACCCCATTGCTTTTGCTCATCAAAGGTCATCTCTAACAGGCTTGTTATGGTACTGCTTAATTGCGCATCGTTGGAAAACTGCAATACATTATTTACAGCTACTACACCACTGCTTTGGTCTGATAGTGTATACGTTTCGTCTTCTTTATTACATGAAATCATTACTAGGGTACTCACTATTATTACATATATAAATCTCATAGCTTTATTTATTATTGATGTTTAGTTTAAGTGGTCTGTGATTATAGAAATAGGTGTTTAGCCTCAATTATATTTCAGCGTAAATCACAAGTAGTAGATCTTATAAGATATTGCTTAGTAAACTTATAAGGTATTCGCACAAAACCTTAGAAGGTTCTTCAGCATAATCTTAGAAGATCTCACCACCTGTAATTCAGTAAGCTATTACAATATCGTAAAAGCAACATCGTAGGTAAACGTATATAATTGCTTACTTTGTCCGTATCTTTTACGAATTTCAATGCTACACGTATTAGCCGAAGTAAGCTCTGGGATGCGTACTTCTACTTTTTTATCAGTGTTGGCATAATATTTAGTGGCTTTAGTAGCGGTTTGATCCACTAAAAAGAAGATGCCCTCATCATCTGCACCTTCATTAATTTTTAGGTCGATACCGCGTATATCTAATGTACCTTTAGGACTAAGGCTTTCATCCATTGTTTCTGATAAGCGATCTTCGGCACTCACAATCATAGGTGTTTTAGTTGGAGCTGCTACCTTTTGCATTTCAATAAGAGATGTGTCAACTTTCCAAGTTTTACCTAGCTTCATGTTGAATGAAACAGTATGTCGTGCAGCATCAAAGCTATCCTCACTATCTTCAAAGCTTCCCTTTATGCTGGGCATAATAGAAAACATATCAGTGGATATGGAATCACCTTGCTTGAGGTGCTCAGATACCACATGAGAAAATTCATTTAACACACTCAATACCTGGGTATCGGTTATTGATTTACCTCTACCCGTCATTGTTCCCATAATCATAGGTAGGGTAATAGTGCGTCGCTCTTGAATAAAGGCCACACAATCTTTTTCTGCTTGGGTAAGATGATTTTTGAATAAAGAATACTTAATCATTATTAATATAGGTTTAATATGCCTTGTACCAAACAAGACATGGGGTTATATATTTACATAAGCATGGCTTATGCGAGATACTTAATATTGATAATAATTTATTGAATCATGGCTCGACTTGGTTTATATATTGGTTATTGATTAATACAAACCTATAAATTATATCAAACTAAACAAATCAACAAAAGGCCTGACTAGTAACATTTAACAAGGATAAAATCAGTGCTTTTGTAAATGAACACCCCATGTTTTTACATGAGATATATCATATTTTAAATAAAGTACACATACCTTCCAAAGTACAAAAATGTTGTAGAACATGAAAAAACAGGAAGTGATCTTATGGTAAGTTACGAATCAGTCTCATATATTTTGTTTACAGTTGGTTTGTTTACTAATTATTATCACAAATATATGTGCATTTATAGCTACAAATCAAGCTTGTAATTCTGTTTAACTTAACATTAACCTCTGTGTAGCTAAAGTATATGGATATTAACATAACCTTAACTACAATCGCAAAAGTGGAAGTAATGGTCGATTTTATAAAAGAGGTAAAAAATAGTACCTCATTGGGATAGCAAAAGAAATAGTTACAGAGAGCATAATGACACATATTGCCTTGTTAGCTGATGCTTCAAGGTCTGTGGATAGTTCAGCTGTGCAATGGATTCACAAGTGGGTTAGCTGAACGGGGCAAGTAAGTTTTAGGTAAGGCATGGTTAAAGATTACTTATAATTAAAACAAGATAGCTTGACACAAAATGGTGTGAAGCTATTAAAAGCTTACTCCGCAAGATACCCCTATACTATATATTTTATCAACTACATAGGGGATGTTTGTAACCGTGCGGTAATCGAAAGTAAGGGCTGCATCTAAGTTGGCTTTTGATGAAATAGGAATTGACTTACCAAAGCTTGCAGCTGTAATTGCTCCTGAAGCCCATTTGCCTGACCAGTTGAGTTGGGTACCGATATCGCCAGATACATACCATGATGAAATACGCTCAGAGAAATTATACTTAAACTGAGCTGTTAATGGCATCGACCTTAGCTCAAGAATATATGGAAAGTCCTGATCGTACAGATCAAGTGTGTATGTAACATCACCTAAATACTCATCGTATGCCAGGTTTATAGCAACATCAAGTTTCTTGTTAATGTGGTAACCCATGCCTAAATTTAACCCTATACTACTAGTTGAACTACTTTCGGTATACACTCCTTGAGTCCCATAATTACGGAGCGCAATATCAATATCATGGAAAACCGTTTTTGCATTCAGTTTTACGGCATAATAGACTCCTGAACGTGTGGTTTGTTTTTCTATTGATTGTGCATTCATTTGCATAAAGCCCATTAGGGCAATCAGAGACAATAGCTTTTTCATTGTTGTTATAATTAGTGGTTAATATTCATATTAATTAGTGTAGGCTACTAACCGGCATATTTACTTTTTACGCTTTGCATCGAGTATTTTAAAAGAACAAACCTAAACCCAGTAGCATACTATTTCTAGTAAACTCACCACCAAAAGTATCATTAGATGAATTCTGATAACAATATCCAATACTAGTTGCTAGCTTTAATATTCGAGATAGTTTAAAGTTTTTGCCTATTCCTGCTCCATAAGTCTCACCCTTGTCGAGAGTTCCTGCTGGTGATAAATTGAGTAAAGGGCCACCTTCGGCAAATGCATAGAAGCCTTTTAAGCCATTATTGAAATGATACTTTGCCTGCAATACCAAAGGCGCTGTATTAGAACCTGGATTCTGATAACCATCGAGACCGAAGCCGGCATTTAATACGATGTTTTTTGTAATATAATACCCAAGGTAGAAGCGCAAACTCATCCCTTTGGCATCAGAATATAAAGGGCCACTATACCAACCCGGATCATACACTTCGCCACTTGTAAATGCTAAATATCTATACTCTAAACCAAGGGTAAAACCGCATTTTCTTTCGTGGTCTTGGGCGTTTGACATGAACGGTACTATAAGCATTAAGCTTAAGGCTAAAATAATTTTATTCATTTGATAAGGTTTATTTTTATGGGTTTGTTAATAACTATATGTCACTTAGAGGGTAATGCTTTAAATAGCTTGAGTATTTTATCATAATACAAAATTTAGGTTAAATGCCTTTGTAACTTATAGGTGCATTAATGGACGCGTGCCCTTTTTATATTCATCGATAAACTATATGGAAACTTTTGTCGGCTTGGTTTTCATAAGTGGTTTTAATGAACGGAGGCAAAAGTAAGAAAATATGGTACTCATACAAATCTATAATGCTAGATGCCAGTTACTATATCGCAATTGCAATTCTGTGGTTTTACAAATAGAATAGTCTGTTTTTTAAACGAAGCATATTGTTTTTTAAATAAAGCTAGGTCAGCACTAGTAGTTATTATGTGCTGTATTGTGTTATATAACACAATATAGAGCACTCAATTAATTCATAAAATGAGGGATAGTAATGATTATAATATTTGAAATTATACACAATAATAAAATATACGCAGCTCGAACCCAATTGGCTTAGGGATAGGAGCGGCATCCTTTGTGAGCCCATTATGGCGAAGCAAAGATATAGCGTTTAGCCCGCCCCGCAGGGAAGCCCCAAGTTAATTATTAGTTGTTAATGAGACTTACAGCTTACTAGGTGTTATAATAAACCATTCATCTTCATACTTGATACTCGCAAGCTAGTGTAGTACGTTTGATAATGTTTTGTACATTTGTGTATCAATTAATATCAACCCATAAATAAACAATCATTATATGCGCAATCTACTGTATATTATTACGGCTATGGTTATATCACTATCGGCCTGTAAAACAAAACCTAATGCACATAAACCTGCACCTTCGGGCAAAGCGGGAGTTATGGTAATTGTAATGAACGATTCTGTAAAGAAATCGGAAGGAGGTAAAATGATTTGGGACATTATGGTTCAGCCTATGATTGGCCTGCCACAAGAAGAGCCCATGTTTGATGCTTCGGTGATACCCTACCGCTCGTTTTCTGATTTTATGAAGACTTACCGTAATATTGTTATTGTTGAAGTGGGTGCAAAGGTGAAGGAAGAAGGTATTAAGTTTTATAAAGAAACTTGGGCTCGAGATCAGGCACTGGTTAAGGTATTTGCTAAGGATACAAGTAGTTTAAAACTACAGATTGAAGAGAATGAGCTAAAGCTTGTGGGCTTTTTTACCAAGGCTGAACGCGATAGACTAAATAAGTTTTACACAAAGACTTTTAGTAAGGAGATGACGGACTTAATGAAAGAGAATTACGATTACGTGATTAATGTACCGCGCGAATTTAGCTTACGTAAAAGAAACGATGAGGTGCTATGGATGTCGCATGAAACAGCATCATCGAGCCTAGGAGTTATCACTTACCAAATTGATTATGTGGGTGAAGGTTCTTTCTCTAAAGAGTATTTACTAAACAAACGCTACGAGATGCTTAAGGCTCAAGTTCCTGGACCTAGTGAAGGTTCTTACATGACTACTGAACCTAAATTTCCGGTTAGCTATCAGGTAATTAATACCCCTAACGATAAAAATGTTATTGAGCTACGTGGCTTGTGGCGTGTGGAAGGCGATATGATGGGCGGACCATTTATTAGCTACTCGCACCTAAATAAAGAAACCAATAAAATAACTGTTACTGAAGGGTATGCATACAACCCTACAAAACCTAACAAACGCAATATGATGCGCCAGTTAGAGGCTGTTTTACGCACCTACAAACCTATAAAAAAAGCAACTGAAACAGCTACTAAGTAGGCTTGTATGGATTCCGGATAGGTAAATCCATTAACAAATTATAATTAACAATTAACAATTCTACAACATGGGTTTTCCTAGTTTAACGCGCGCTACCTTGCAACAGGCAACGCGTAAAAACGAACTGATTATTGAAACGGGTAAACAAATTCAGAAAGACTTTGCGGAGTTTGGTTTTACCATTCACTTCTCAGAGCAGGCTGATATATTCTACGACGAGCTATTTCACCAAATGAAGTTTTATGTGGCCGATTTATTGGCAAACAACATGGAGCAGTTTATGCATTTTTTATATCGTATTGATGTAAGTGAGCAACAAATTGCCATGTACCAGAACGAAATGCCCGATAGCCATTACGACGAGGTAATCACTGAGTTAATCATTCACCGCGAGCTTAAAAAGGTAATTACCCGAGATTATTTTCGCCAGCAAAGCAAACAAAATAGCAACGAACTGACTTAATGTATAGTGCTTAGTATTTAGTCAGTAGTTATTTGAGAATCCATTAGCCTAAAACCTATGACCCAAAAACTGCTACACTACTTCTAAGAGCTGGAAATCCATTGATAATTAACAATTAATTAAATGCAACCAACAATAATTAAAGGGCAGGCCACAGCAAACAGCAACACAGCTGTAATCATTAGTAAGGCCGAAGATTTATCGCAACTATCGCTAAATTCTAACGAATTGGCATACATACAAGGCAAGCTTGATGCCGATAAAAAACTAATTACTTTAAATCAGCTAAGCAACTTCCTATTTATTGTGTTAAGCGATAAAGATGGAAACGATGAATTAGAAAGCTTACGCAAAAAAGGTAATAGCATATTTAAAACCCTAAAAGGCGAGGATCTAAATACGGTTTCTCTTCTAGATTTAAAGGGATGCACACAATCAACTTTGGCTTTAGCCGAAGGGATTGCCTTAAGTGCCTACAGCTTCAACTACAAAACTGAAGGTAAAGAAAAGGAATTTGCACTAACTGAGATTACAGTGCAGTCTGAAGTAATTACCGAGGATCAAATTACAGAGCTAAATCATATTGTTGATTCTGTTTACATTACACGCGATTTAGTAAATACTCCGGTAGATAGATTAAATGCCACTGACATTGCCGACTTTATGGTGGCACAAGGTCAAAAGGATGGTTTTACTACCGAAGTGCTTAACAAAACTAAGATTGAAGCTCTTAAGTTTGGAGGTTTATTGGGCGTAAACAAAGGTAGTATTGATCCGCCTACATTTACCATAATGGAGTGGAAACCCGAAAATGCTAAAAACACAAAACCTTACGTATTGGTGGGTAAAGGTGTGGTATTTGATACGGGTGGTATTAACCTAAAAACGCCTCCCGGAAGTTTAGATACCATGAAATGTGATATGGGTGGAGCAGCTTCGGTTATCGGAACAATGGCGGCCATTGCTAAAAACAAATTACCAATACATATTATCGGCTTGGTACCAGCTACAGATAATCGTCCGGGCGAAAACGCAATAGTACCAGGCGATATTTTAACCATGCACAATGGCTTAACCGTAGAGGTTCTAAATACCGATGCCGAAGGTCGTTTAATTATGGCCGATGCCATTAGTTACGCCAATAAATACGAGCCAGAATTAGTGATTGATTTAGCTACATTAACAGGTTCGGCTGTTATGGCAATTGGCGAGTATGGTACTGTAGGAATGGGTACCGCAAGCGATGCTACTTTTGCACAATTAGAGGCAGATGGTTATGCTACTCACGAGCGCGTAGTACGTTTCCCTTTTTGGAGCGATTACGATGAGTTGATTAAGTCAGACATTGCTGATATTAAGAATCTAGGTAGCCGCGAAGGAGGTTCAATTACCGCAGGTAAATTCTTAGCTAAATTCACCAACTATCCATGGATTCACCTTGATATTGCAGGTCCTTCATTTCATTTAAAAGAAAGTAGCTACCGAGGAAAAGGCGGCTCAGGAGTTGGCGTTCGTTTATTATACCAATTCTTTAAGGGCTTAAGCAAGTAATAAGCTCTATACATCATAATATAAAAGCGTTAAGGATAACATTATCCTTGACGCTTTTTTCTTTTATCCCAAAATAATTTGGGCAGTTATACGGGCATTCCACTATAGTAATTACTTTAGGCGGCTCGTTTTATATAGTCGGTGCGTGGGCTTCCTGCGGTCGCCTACACCCTCCGTATAAAAGCGGCAGCCTAAAGCAATCACTGCCGTTTCATACCCTACTGCACAAAAGGCTTAGATATTTCAATTAGTCTATGATCTATAAACTAACATCTCTTATCTAAAAGCTCTTATCTTTTGCCTTTTGTTTTTATCTTTACAAACTTTAAGTATATTGTTGCAATTAGCATGGGTTAAGGGTAAATAACCTAACTCACAAAACTAGTATGCCGATTAATCCAATCGAAATACTCACAATAGGAGACCAAAATGAAAGGAAAAATAAAAATAGGAATTACTCATGGCGATATTAACGGAATCGGTTATGAGATAATTTTCAAAACTTTAGCCGACAACCGTATGTTGGACTTTTGTACACCAGTAATTTACGGATCGTCTAAAGTAGCTGCTTACCACCGCAAAACACTAAACATAGCTAACTTTAGTTTAAATAACATTAAAGAAGCTAACGAAGCGCATCCTAAAAGGGTTAATATTATCAACTGTGTTGATGACGAAGTAAGAGTTGAATTAGGTAAAGCCACTAAAGATGGAGGTACTGCTGCATATATGGCCATTGAAAAAGCCACTAACGATCTAAAGGATGGTAATATTGATGCGCTTGTTACAGCTCCAATCCATAAAAAGAACATTCAGTCTGATGAGTTTTCGTTTCCAGGGCATACCGAATACCTTGAGCAAAAGTTTAGCGATAATGGCTCATTAATGTTACTAATCAGTGATATTATGAAAGTAGGTGTTGTTACAGGACACATACCGGTAACACAAGTATCTAACGCCATAAATACAGATAAAATTGTTGATAAACTGCGTATATTAAATCACTCACTAAAAAATGACTTTACCATACGCAAACCAAAAATTGCCGTATTGGGTTTGAACCCTCATGCAGGCGATAATGGCTTAATAGGTAAAGAGGAAATTGATGTAATTATTCCTGCCATAGAAAAAGCAAAATCATTAGGTATTATGGCACTTGGGCCCTACCCTGCTGATGGTTTCTTTGGTTCAAACAACCTTTCAAAGTTTGATGCTGTATTGGCAATGTATCACGATCAAGGTTTAATACCATTTAAAACACTATCGTTCTCTAATGGGGTTAATTTCACTGCCGGCCTGCCTGTAGTTCGTACTAGTCCTGACCATGGCACTGCATTTGAAATAGCAGGACAGGATAAAGCTGATCCAGAATCATTCCGTCAAGCTTTATATCAAGCTATCGACATTTATAAAAGCAGAAATAATAATGCTGAGATTAGCAAAAGGCCATTACGTTCTTACGATATCTCTAAAATGGATGATAAACTTGATGTTGAATTACCAAAGGAAGAGCCTAAGCAAGAAGACGAAGCTTAATTTAAAGTGTAACCATATAAGAATAGAGGCTGATAAATCAGCCTCTTTTTTTTGTTACACCTCGTTTCAAATGGTTTTGCTTAACAACACCTATTACTCCTTAAAATCAAAGCTATTATTATACATCAATTTATGTATGATGGTATGTTAATTGTATGGACATTGGTACAATAAAGTTGCATCTTTACCACACCGTAAAATTAAAATATCAGTACCTGGTATTCATAAAACAAAAATGAATATCACACTAAAAAAAGAATCATGAAGCAATCATTTCACAATATATCAATCCGAATACTAACCATTAGCTCAGCAATAATTGCCATTTTTATTATTTCGCAATTGTTTGTTAACTCAACACCACCAGAAAGTAAAGAAGCCATTCCTCTAGAGGAAGTAAACCCCTACTCTATTCATTCACTCGAAATACCAAACCAATTAAATTTTGCCGGTGAAAAAGTACCCCTTGAGAAGCATTGGGTTAAAGAAAACTTTGATAGAGAATTACTGGTAAATACCTATTGGCAATCGCAAACCGTATTGTTTGTAAAACGATGTAATAGATATTTTCCAATTATAGAACCTATTCTAAAAGAAAACAACATTCCTGACGACTTTAAATACTTAGCGGTTATTGAAAGTAGCTTAATGCCACGAGCAATTTCTCCTGCAGGAGCAGCTGGAATTTGGCAATTTATGAAAACTACAGGTCGCGAGTATGGACTTGAAGTTACTACCGAGGTTGATGAACGCTACAATATAGAAAAGGCAACAGTGGCTGCCTGCAAGTACTTTAATAAAATGCATGCTGAGTTTGGAGACTGGACTTTAGTAGCTGCATCATACAATGCCGGCAGAACAGGAATAAAAAAGCAGCTTAACAAGCAATTAATTGATAATTATTACGAGTTATTATTAGGTGAAGAAACCGGAAGATATGTATATCGTATTTTAGCCATTAAAGAAATACTTACACATCCTGATTTTTACGGCTTCCATGTTGATGAGGATCATTTGTATGGCGCTATCCCTACAAATATAATAAAAGTTGATAGTACCATTGTTAATATTGCTGAGTTTGCCAAACAACACAATAGTTCTTACAAAGAGTTTAAAGACTTAAATCCATGGTTACGTGCCAATGCATTAACCAATACAAGAAAAAAGGAATACTCAATTGCCCTTCCTAAAAGGTAATTCTCATTTGATTATAATTCCAATATCAACAGAAAGTTATTGATATTGGAATTACAATTTATTTGAAGTTGATACTTTTAAATACCTCTAGTAATTTCTCTTCAATTTTACTTTGATCGTCACTTAAAATGGAAATATAAATATCTGCAACATTCTCTTTGTGCACTAAAATAAACAAACAATGATCGTAGTCTTTTGCGTATTCTGAATTACAATCGAATAAAGAAGTTGCGGCAAAGTCGGCATTAAACTCAATTCTAGCAACCTCGCTATGCAAGCTGTTTTGAGTTGGCATATTACCTGCACCCAACTGAGAAATACTAAGAATATTTGCCATATACATTGACTCATAGTATTTATTTGGGTTTACTACTGTTACATTAGGATCAGCCAAATTGGTTTCGTAGTCTGACATTAAACTAGCTAAAGGGAATATTGTATAACGCACCTCAATGCTATCCTTAACACTAAGTAAAGCATAGTTATATGTTAAATCTGGATTTTCGATAACAGGCGTTGACTTGAAACCCGTTGGAGCTTTAAACTGAATATTATGATCTTTAAGGAGTGTGTTAAAATCTCCTTTTGTTTGAGCATTGCCTTCTAATAAAAAGCATGTGAGTAATAATAGTAGAAGTTTGTTCATGTGGTTTAATTTTTCGATGGCACTAATATACATATATTAAATTAACATAAACAACCTAAGAGGTATTCTGTATAGTGTTAGCATACTAACTCCTTCAACCATAGTTGAACCTTGAAACCATTAGGTTTTTATCAAGAAATCTAATATAGAGAACATTAGCTTTTTATTGCTTTCAAAGTAGTTAAGCTGTGTTCTGATTTCTGCATCTGTTTGAACTTTATCTCCGCCTTGCGCTATTTCTTCACTACAATTTAGCAACATGGTATTAATAGTATCTGTAGTCTGCTCTAGGTGAAACTGAAGTCCAATAACATTGTTATTGATTTTGTAGGCTTGATTAACCACCTCGTCAGTTGATGCTAACAACTGTGCATCTATAGGTAAATCAAAAGTATCTCCATGCCAATGAAATACATTTATATTTTCGCCCTGATTACCTAGAACAGAATCTACATTAATACTTAAAGAATACCAACCAATTTCTTTACAAGGACCGGGGTATACTTTAGCACCCAATGCTGAGGCTATAAACTGAGAACCTAAACAAATACCAAGAATAGGCTTACCTAACTGAATACAAGCTCTTATAAATTCTGCTTCAGGTTTAATCCATGGGTACTCTTCAAAATCATACACTCCCATTGGTCCGCCCATAACAATTAACAGGTCAAAGGCATTCAAGTCGGGTAATATATCTCCTTTAAACTGGCGGGTGCAAGTTAGCTCGTGCTCATTATTTTCTACCCACTCTTCAATGTTTCCTAGCCCCTCAAATGCTACATGTTGTATCCAATGAATCTTCATGATTGGTAGTTTTTTTTCTATATAAAAATACCAAGACTAACTACTTAAAGCTAAAATCTTGGTATGATATCTTATAATAAATTTCAATTACATTTTTTCAGGAACATCAACTCCTAATAGGAACATGGCATTCTTTATGGTTTTCCCTACTGATTTAGATAGAACAAAACGCATTTGCATAATGTCTTTATTCTCTTCAGTTAAAATATAATGATCGTGATAAAACTGATTGTATTCTTTAGCTAGGTCATATGCGTAATTAGCAATAACTGCAGGTGAATATGTCTTTCCAGCTTCGGCAACAATGTTAGGGAAATTAGAAATCATCTTGATTAAGTTGTTTTCTTTTTCATCTATAGCTACACTAGTATTTAGCTGCTCATCAACAGTAACCCCTTGGTCGGCGGCTTTTCTGAAAATAGACTGAATACGTGCATGTGTATATTGTATGAACGGACCAGTATTTCCGTTAAAGTCAATAGACTCCTCAGGATTAAAAGTCATATTCTTACGAGGGTCAACTTTAAGAATAAAGTATTTTAAAGCACCCAAAGCAATCATTTTATATACTTTCTCAGCTTCCTCATCAGTATAACCATCAAGCTTACCTAACTCTTTAGACATATCGCGAGCAGTATTTACCATTGCGTCAACCAAATCATCAGCATCAACAACTGTTCCTTCTCTCGATTTCATTTTACCTTGAGGTAATTCAACCATTCCGTATGAGAAGTGCTGTAAATCTTTCCCCCAATTGAAACCTAATTTATCTAAAACTAACGATAGAACCTTGAAGTGGTAATCTTGCTCATTACCTACAACATATACCATTTTATCGATATCATAGTCGTCGAAACGAAGCTTTGCTGTACCAATATCTTGGGTCATATAAACAGAAGTTCCATCCTTTCTAAGTAAAAGCTTCTCATCTAAACCTTTATCAGATAAGTCAACCCAAACACTGCCATCTTCACGCTTATTGAAAGTACCTTTTTCAAGACCTCCCAATACCATATCTCTACCTACGGTATAGGTATCAGATTCGTAATATATTTTATCAAAGTCTACACCTAATTTTTTATAACTAACATCGAAACCGGCATAAACCCATTCGTTCATCATTTTCCAATCAGCATATACTTCTTCATCCTTAGCTTCCCACTTTCTTAGCATTTCACGTGCTTCGAGAATTAGTGGAGCATTGTTCTCTGCATATTTAGCCAATTCATCACAAGCCTCAAGTTGAGCAGCTTCAACTTCATTAAGGCCCTCTTTGCTTTTCTTTTTAGCTTTTAATGATTTGTGTAAAGCACCAAAGTCTTCAGTATCCTTAATAGCAGAATAATCATTTAACTTATCAGCAATGATTTGAGCTATTTCAATTTTATATTCCTTATCGAATTTTACATAGAAATCACCTACTAAATGATCTCCTTTTTTACCTGATGACTCTGGAGTAATTCCTTCACCCCACTTTTTCCAGGCAAGCATCGATTTACAAATATGTATACCTCTATCATTAACAATATTGGTTTTTACAACCTTATTGCCGTTTGCAGCAGCAATTCTTGATAGAGAATATCCCAATAAATTATTTCTGATATGCCCAAGGTGCAATGGTTTATTGGTATTTGGAGAAGAATATTCAATCATCATTAATGGTGAATCCTCCTTAGCCTCAACATAACCAAATTGATCTTTAAGAGCTATTTCGTTGATTAGATTTAACCAATAGTCAGCAGCAAGTTCAATATTTAAGAAGCCTTTTACAATATTATAGGCTGCTACAGATTCTTCGTTGGCTTTAATATACTCGCCAATTTCAATACCGGTATCTTCAGGCGACTTTTTCGAAATCTTTAGAAGTGGAAAAACAACAATAGTAAAATCACCTTTCAAATCCTTGCGAGTAATTTGTACTTGTGCTTGTTTCTCGTTTATATCCTGATTGTATAATTCTTTAACGGCAGTTATTAACCTGCTTCTTAATTGATTTTCTATGCTCATTACTTGCGTATGCTAAAATTCAAAATTTGAAAGTGCAAAGATAAAAGAAAGTGTTTAATTATTGCGGATAGGAGGGATAGATTTCAATACTAGAAAAGTGCAATGCAGCGAAATTAATCGTATATCTTATTCTACTAGTTCAAATTCTATATTAATAATGTATTCTCCATCGATATTATGCCCATTGTATTGCGCCGGAATCCATTGCCAATTGTTCGGAAATGTTTTGGCAACATCAACAACTGCCTTATCTAAGAGGGGATGCAACTTTTCTCTAACATAAAAACTAACAATCTCGCCAAGGTTATTAATCTGAATTGCCAAAGACACACGGCCTTTTATGTTATGCTTTTTTGCTTCAATTGGGTAGCGAATATTTTTAATCAGAAAAAGATAAGGAATTATAGGGCTACCCTTAAAGTATACCGGAGTTTGAACATAGTCTTCAACTTTATCTTTTCCTGATATTTTACTGATTCTTTGTGTATCGTAGTTATACTCATACTCAAATATCGCATCTAATGAAAAATAAAGCCACTTACCTATTTTAGTATTATTTGAGAACTGGCCCTTCTCAATTACCTTGCCTTTATAGAACCTAAGATAACTACCGTGCTTTATGCTTGTATCATTTTTCAAACTAAGATATTCTTCGTAGTAATTACCATCCTCGTGTTTTACAAGTATGGTTTCTTGGGCAAAGACTTTATTAGTCTGAAGTAAACTTATAAGAAATAGAAATGTGTATAAAAGCCTCAAAATTCGATTTTAAATCAAAAGTACTCAATCCTTCTTTAGAAGACAAATAGAGTTTTGACTTAATCAGAATGATAAACAGATTGCATAACTAATGCATCGAATATGGGTATTGATGTTAACGAGCAAGCATGTGCTCTTTGTTTAATAGATGCTTTTCGGCATTGGAAACACTTGAAAAGACTCTAACATCCAAGTTGCATAAATTACTGATATTCTGATATACCATGGCCATGGCTGTATTAACCGGTTTTGTACAAACAATAGCAACGCTATAAAATACACCTTGTCTATGTTTCATACGTTGGGTATCAATAATACTTTGAAGGTGAGCCGGATTTAAGTCTGATTCACAGCAGTTCATCTTAATCAGAGCTTTTAGATGTTTTACTTCAGGATTAATTATTAATTCAAGTTTATCCCAGATACCATTTATATCAATAAAGTTTACGGTATCTGTAAATTCAATACTTAATAGCTCATTGTCATTATTGAAAGAATACTGTATCATTTTTATGGCTTTATTAGTGTACTAACAAAGCCAAATTCTATGCCAACAACATGCATACCAAAGCAGTATGATGGTTAATGATAGTTAAAAAACTAGCCATAAATAGATACAAATATTAAGTCTAAAGCATAAAAAAAGCTCCTCTAATACTGACGATTAAAGGAGCCTAAATAAGATTGTATTTGATATGCTATTTCAAATTAGTTTCTAAATAATCAAACATCATATTATATAAATGCATTCGGGTATTACCGCCATAAATACTATGGTTTCTATTGGGATAAATAAACATATCGAATTGCTTATTGGCTTGTACCAATTGCTCTACATACTCCAAAGTATTTTGGTAATGAACATTATCATCAGCTGTACCATGTATTAAAAATAATCGTCCCTGTAAATCATCCACCATACTAATAGGTGAATTTGCATCGTAACCTTTGGCATTTTCTTGAGGACGACGCATAAAACGCTCCGTGTAAACACTATCATAATACCTCCAATTAGTAACCGGCGCAACTGCAATACCTAATTTGAATATGCCATTGCCTTTACTTAAGCAACTACAGCTCATAAAACCACCGTAGCTCCAGCCCCATATGCCTATTTTTGTTTCATCAATATAATTTAATGACCCCAAATACTTAGCAGCCTCTATTTGATCGTCAGACTCGTATTTTCCTAAATTCATATAGGTACACTTCCTGAACTCTTCTCCGCGTGCCCCAGTACCTCTAGGATCAATACAAGCCACCACATATCCTTCGGCAGCTAATGTTTGCTCCCATCCGTAGCCCCAACGATCAAGAACTTGTTGCGAATTAGGACCGCTATATTGAGTCATTAAAACAGGGTACTTTTTATTGGCATCAAAACCTAAAGGTTTAACCATCCATCCATTAAGTTCAATTCCCTCAGATGTTTTAAAAGTAAAGAATTCTTTTGATGCTATTTTATATTTACTTACCGTACTCTTTAATGTATTATTGTCCTCAAGAGTTCGTAATAATTTACCATTCTGACTATGTAATGTAACTAAAGTTGGTACCGTAGTGCTTGAGTAGTAATTGGTGAAAAATTTAAAATCATTACTAAACACGGCGCTATTCGTACCGCTTTTAGCAGACAATTTATACGTTTTTTTTGCATCAATACTTGTGGCGTAAATTTCGCGTTTGGTTGCATTCTCTTTAGCTGCCTGATAGTAAAAAAGTTTCTTTTTAGTATCGTAACCATAAAATTTTGTTACATCCCATTCTCCTTTGGTGATTTGCTTAATTTTTAGCCCAGCCATTGAGTATAGGTGAATATGGTTATATCCATCAAACTCTCCCACATAAACAAAATGTTTGGCATCATTTAAAAATGTAAGATTATCTAAAACCTCCTCTGCAACATAGTACTTGTTTCTATCTGTAAAAATGGTTTTACAAACACCCGATGCACTATTGGCAATAATAAGATCAAATTGATTTTGCAGACGGTTCATTTTTAATATCCCCAACTTACCATCTTGCTTTGTCCATCTGATACGTGGGATATAATAATCTGTATCAGTATTCTCAAGCTTCATGGTTTTTGTGGTTCTATTTTTAATATGAAACACCTTCACATCAACTTTAGCATTTGTTTCTCCGGCTTTAGGATATTTAAACGAATATTCACCTGGGTATAAAGAATAATCTTCATTAGTTGGATGCGTACCTTTGTATAAGGGAAATGTAAATTCTTTTACATCACTCTCATCAAATCGAACGTAGGCTAATTCTGTACTTTCAGGAGACCATTCGAGTGCTTTATTGTAGGCAAATTCTTCCTCGTAAACCCAATCAGGAATACCATTAATAATTTTGTTGTATTCTCCATCCTTGGTAATTCTAACCTCAGTACCAAATTTTAATTTTGCAATGTAAAGGTCGTTTTCTTTAACAAATGCAACCATCTCTCCATTTGGTGAAAAGGTAGCTACTTGTTGTACACCCTCATTAGATAAAGGAGTAATCTCCTTTGATGGAATATCATAAACGTAGTAGTTTGCCGTATATGAGTGACGATAAATAGATTTTTTATTTACATACATCAACACCTTAGTTTGTGTACTATTTATATCGTAACCTTCAATATGATCAATAGGGCAATTATCAATTTTAGATAAATCAATAAGGGTTTTTACGGCCTTACCTGTTGAATAGGAATATTTTATAATTTGGGTCTTTCCTTCTGCTAATGTTGTGTAGTAAGCTCCATCATCCATAGATTTTAAGCCATGAACTGATTTAGCACGGAATGTCCCATTTTTCTGAATATCTTCTAGGCTCACCGTTTGTTGTTGGGCAACAACAATAGTGCTCAATAATAAAGCTAAGCCTAATATAACGTGTCTCATCGAAAAAAGTGTTTATGTTGATATAGTTAATACAGCAGCAAAGCTATAAAAATCTATAGGCTTCACAAACTGCCTAACAGGCTATTAATGGTAATCTCTAATCTATTTTATGGCTTAGTCCATTCTCTTTTTAGGATACTCATGTTATAGGTTGAGAAATACTCATCATCTATTAAGAAGGTATCTCGCAATAAACCCTCTTTCAGAAACCCACACTTCTCGTAACACTTAATTGCACCTAAATTATAATCAAACACACCTAAATCAATACGATGTAAATTTAGTTTCGAAAAACCGACTTCAAGAAGCAAGTGAATTAACATTCTGCCATATCCCTTATTTCTATCTTGCTCGTCAGCAATCAGTATTCTGCATAAACGCGCGCTCTTATTGCTTACATCAATATTATTAATCTCAGCATGACCAATTACTCTGCTCGATTTGGTTTCAATCACCTTATAAATTAATCTATTTTCAGCTAATATATATTGCTTCAATTGTTGATGAGAAACAGGAAATGTAAATGCAGGACCTGCGAATTGAAACATCATTTTTTCATCAACAATCCAAGAAATAAATCTATCAAAGTCAGCTTCTACAAACGGTTCAAGAACAATCATTTTTATTCTTATAAAATATTTAATGTAGTTTAATTACTTTTTCAGCTATGCTGTTCTAATATAATTTTACGTATTGGGCTGTTAGCCCAAACCTACCTGCCGGCAGGTAGGCCCAACTTCATCCTGAAACAATTAAGAATACTCAATTCTTAATCGTCCCGATGCCTTGAAGCAAGAAACAGAAGCAAAGAAATTCAAGGCTGCTTTACAAAAAACTTTTTTATTTATTTGAAGCTTAAGTGCGGCTGGCGGATCTTCGAGCTAAGCTCTCAGCTAGCCAGTCTTACTAAAGCTGCAAATAAAACAAAAGCCTTCTGTAAAGAGGCCAATCCAACAAGGCGCTTAAGTACAAACCTACGAAAAAAACACATTCTGAATAAGATACTATTACTTTTTCAGCTCATCACGTAAAAATTTAGCGGTAAAGCTTTCTTTATTTTTAGCTACTTGCTCAGGAGTTCCTTCACATAATAGCTCCCCACCAAAACGGCCGCCTTCTTTACCAATATCAATTACATGGTCGGCTACTTTAATCACATCGAGATTGTGCTCAATTACGATAACCGTATTTCCTTTATCAACCAGGCGGTTTACTACTTCGAGTAAAACTCGGATATCTTCGAAATGTAGGCCTGTTGTGGGTTCATCTAGAATATAGATCGTTTTACCCGTATCTTTTTTTGCCAACTCACTGGCTAATTTTACGCGTTGCGATTCACCACCTGAAAGCGTAGTAGAAGGCTGACCGAGTGTGATATAACCCAAGCCCACTTGCTGCATCACCTTAAGTTTAGATGCTATTTTTGGGATAGCCTCAAAAAATTCAACGGCCTGATTAATGGTAAGATTAAGCACATCGCTAATCGATTTTCCTTTATATCGAACTTCAAGAGTCTCGCGATTGTATCGTTTTCCATTACACTCAGGACAATCGACCATTACATCAGGTAGAAAATTCATCTCAATTACTTGAACACCTCCACCTTTGCATGTTTCACATCGACCACCGGCCATGTTAAATGAAAATCGGCCCGGTTTATAATCTCTTATTTTTGATTCTGGCAGACCCGTAAATAGCTTTCGAATTTCATCGAACATTTTGGTATAGGTAGCAGGGTTCGAACGTGGCGTTCTGCCAAGAGGTGATTGATCCACATCCACAACTTTATCTACATGCTCTAATCCATCTATTTTCTTAAATGGCATCGGATCTTTTACCGAATTATATACATGCTGATTTAAAATTGGGTAAAGAGTTTCGTTTATCAAGGTAGATTTCCCACTACCCGAAACTCCTGAAATACAAATCAGTTTTCCCAGAGGAAACTTAACCGTAATACCCTTTAAATTATTACCACTTGCCTTATGAAGTACTAGTTTATTACCATTCCCTTTTCGTCGGGTTTTCGGAACCTCAATACATTTTTTATTATTCAGGTAATCGGCAGTTAAAGAGTTGTGTTTAATCACTTCCTCAGGTTTACCTTGTGCCACAACCTCTCCTCCATGTCGGCCTGCAAATGGTCCCATATCAATCAGGTGATCGGCTTCCATCATCATATCCTTATCGTGTTCCACCACAAGAATAGAATTACCAGTATCGCGCAGCTGCTTCAGCGATTGAATCAATTTATGATTATCGCGCTGATGCAAACCAATGCTAGGTTCATCTAATATATAAAGTACATTAACCAACTGTGAGCCAATTTGTGTTGCCAACCTAATACGTTGGCTCTCACCACCAGATAATGTATTTGCCGTTCGGTTTAAGGATAGATAGGTTAACCCAACATCGAGAAGAAAACCTAGACGATTTCTGATTTCCTTTAGTAGTTCGCTTGCAATTGCTTTCTGCTTATTGTCAAGTTGTTTTTCAATCCCCTCAAATAAATCTGCCAATTGGTTTAAATCCATTTGAGCGAGTTCCGCTATGTTTTTATCAGCAATTTTAAAATGGAGCGACTCTTTTTTCAAACGTTGTCCGTTACAACTAGGACAAATTGAATTGGTAACAAATTGCATGGCCCATTTTTTGGCCTTCTTTGAAGTATCGTTGCTTTGCTGCTGAATTACGTATTTTATAACACCCTCAAAACTTGCAAAGTAGTTTGATGTATTTCCGAGCGGTGTATTTTTAAGTGTAATAGGCTCGCTTGAACCATGTAAGATATCGTCAAGTGCTTCTTCTGGAATATTTTTAATTGGCGTTTTAATAGTGAAATTATGCTTTTCGGCCAAAGCCTCAATTTGCCAAAATATTAAACTGTTTTTATATTTTCCAAGAGGTACTATTCCGCCGGCATGTATGCTTAACTTATCATCAGGAATCACCTTTTCAATATCAACCTCATCAATAACGCCTAATCCTTTACACTTTGAACAAGCGCCTTGTGGCGAATTAAATGAAAAATTATGTGGAGCTGGTTCGCTGTATGAAATTCCACTTGTGGGACACATTAATTTTTGAGAGTAATATTTTGCTTCATCCGTATCTGCATTTAGCATCATCATAATGCCTTTCCCATTTTTCATGGCAAGCTCTACGGACTCGGTCAATCGCTTTCTGTCTTTTGCATTAACCTTTGTACGGTCTACCACCATCTCGATGCTGTGGTTTTTATAACGATCTAACTTGTAACCGTGATCCAGCTCAACTATCTCTCCATCTACACGGGCATGTAGGTAGCCTTTTTTTCTAATTTGCTCAAATAGTTCTTTGTAATGTCCCTTGCGGTTATTCACCAATGGGGCTAAGATGTATACCTTTTTACCCTCGAAATTATCAAATATTAAATCTAATATTTTCTCAGTGGTGTATTTCACCATTTTTTCGCCTGTGTTGTACGAATATGCAACTCCTGCACGAGCATATAATAAACGAAGGAAATCGTATATCTCGGTGATGGTACCAACTGTGGAACGAGGGTTTTTATTAGTAGTTTTTTGTTCGATGGAGATTACAGGACTTAAACCGGTTATTTTATCAACATCGGGTCGTTCCATATTACCTAAAAACTGACGTGCATAGGCTGAGAATGTTTCGATATAACGACGTTGGCCCTCGGCATAAATAGTATCAAAAGCTAAGGATGATTTACCACTACCACTTAAACCCGTTATAACAACTAACTCGTTTCGAGGAAACTCAATATCTATGTCTTGCAGATTATGAACTCGGGCACCTAAAACCGTAATTTTACCATCTTCAATATATTCCTCTTGATTTTCGGCGGTGCTTTTTATCTCTGAACTCATACTTATTTATTCTCAGTTTTTATTATGAAACAAAGGTAAATAAATACAGTTTACATTTGAGCTTTAATTATTCACATTATTATATATCCCCAATTGATCAATAAAAATGTGCAAACAATAAATAATGCTGGGTAATGTATTTTACCGGTTTTCCGAAAGACGTGCCTAAACTTAAATAATCCCTCCGGATTTTCCGAAAGCATATTTAAATATAAATAGGCGTATCGGGCTTTCCGAAAACCGTTATAAAATTAAAAACAGCTTGTCGGGATTTCCAAAAGGTGAATTTAAATTTAAATAGGTCTGGCCGGTTTCCCGAAATCTTTATTTAAAATGCATTCGAGCTTTCGGATTTTCCGAAGGCTATATAGGCTGTTTTTTTGTTTCGGTAAGTAAGTAGATAGGGTTCCTAAAATCAGAGATACAAAAAAAGCAGTAATAATGGCCAACCCACAACTTACTGCTTTTTGTTTATAACTTATTTTCAGAATTCTCGCAACAAGCTTGAGAACTTTGAAATATGAGTGTTCGTATTATAAAACTAATCCCAATTCAATATTACTTTACCACTATTTGCCGTCTCCATAATATCAAAACCTTTTTGGAAATCATCAACCCCAAATCTATGTGTAATCATAGGTTCTAGATTGATACCTGATAGAAGCATTTGTTCCATATGGTACCAAGTTTCATACATTTCACGACCATAAATACCCTTTAAGGTTAAGCCCTTAAAAATAATTTTATTCCAATCAACCGTAGTGGTTTCTGGTAATATCCCCAGCATTGAAATTTTGCCCGAATTATACATATGCTCAATCATTGAGCTAAAAGCATGTGGGTTACCTGAACATTCTAAACCAATATCAAAGCCTTTCAGATCCATTTCAGCTACAACATCTTGCAAATTCTCTTTTAATGGATTTACCACTCGCGTTGCGCCCATCTGTTTTGCCAGTTTAGCTCTATATTCATTCGTTTCTGTAGCCACAACATATCTTGCTCCTGCAAACTTTGCAATAGCAACACACATGCTTCCTATTAAACCAGAACCTGTTACCAAAACATCTTCCCCAATTATTGGAAAACTCAAAGTTGTATGTGTTGCATTTCCGAACGGATCCATGATTGAAGCAACTTCATCTGAAATTTTAGGGTGAACTTTCATTACATTAGTGGCCGGAACTTTTACATACTCAGCAAACGAACCATCGATATTAACGCCAATACCTATTGTATTTTCGCAAATATGCTGTCTTCCTCTTCTACAGTTTCTGCAATGTCCGCAGGCAATGTGTCCTTCTCCTGTAACCCTATCTCCCTCTTTAAACTCCTTAACTTCGGAACCCACTTCGGCCACATAGCCAACATACTCATGGCCTACAACCATTGGTGTATTAATGGTTCTTTTGGCCCAATCGTCCCATAAATATATATGTAAATCCGTTCCGCAAATAGCTGTTTTAGCAACCTTAATCAAAACATCATTTACTCCAACTTTTGGCAATTCTACTTCTTGCATCCAGATTCCCTTTTCTGGTTTTGCCTTTACAAGAGCTTTCATTTTACCCATCGTCCTTTGCTTAATTTTTAACTAGTGCAAAATTGTACATTGTTACATTCATGATTTATGATAAAACTCAATTGCATGAGTATCTATATATGAATAATCTCATCACTTTTGATCTTGAAGCCAATTATAAAATTCTAATTGAGATCTAAACTCAGGTTCTCCTTCTGCCCTTGGTCTTAACTCATTCACTAACTTGTTATCTAATATACGTGCCGAACAATTATCTTTTAATTGATAGTTAAGCATTAAACGTATCTCCTTTTGTAAGCGTTTATCGTAAATAGGACAAGCAACCTCAATTCTTCTGTCTAAATTTCGAGTCATTAAATCAGCTGAAGAAATAAAGAATTTTTCATCGCCATTATTATGGAATACAAATATCCTTGAGTGCTCAAGAAAGCGATCAATAATACCTATGGATTCTATTGGCCCGGCTTCATCTTTAAAATCTGAATAAAGAGAGTTCATACCACGTATGTTTAATCGCACCTCTACTCCTGATGATTTGGCACGATATATCAATTGAATTAAATTGTAATCAACCAAATTATTAAGTTTTATATCAATACGTGCTTTCTTACCTTCTGCGGCGTTTGCGATTTCTTTCTCGATATAAGTCTCCACTGTATTTCTTAAACAAAATGGAGCAACTAATAAATGTTTAAATTCTGGTATGTTATAATTCTTGTGAAAGAAATCGAATATTGAATTAATTTCAGTGGTTATACCAATATGCTTTGTAAATAATAAATGATCGGCAAATATGGTTGCAGAATCTTCATTAAAATTACCGGTTCCAATACAGGCATAGTCAGAAAAACGTCCTCTTTCTTTTCTTGTTACAATACATAATTTTGCGTGAACTTTAAGCCCTGGAACACCAAAAATAACTCTTACCCCTGCATTTTCTAATCGGTTGGCCCATGCAATATTTGCCTTCTCATCAAATCTAGCTTGAAGCTCCATTACGGCAGTAACCTTCTTTCCGTTACGAGCAGCATTGATGAGCGAATTCATCACAGCCGACTGTTTTGCAACTCTATAAATCGTAATTTTTATAGCACTAACCGTTGGGTCTATTGAAGCTTCGCGCAGATAATCAATAAAATTTTCGAATGAGTGATACGGAAAATGTAATAGTAAATCCTTCTTCGTAATTATATTAAAGAAAGATTGTGATGGCTTAATATCCTTATGAGGTATCCCTGGTAATTTTGGATAACTCATACCGGTGCTACTACCAAACTTAGGAAAACCAATAAAATCTTTAAAATTATGATATCGCCCACCACGGATTACTGCATCGCCTGATTTAAAATTCAGTTTCTTCAATAAAATATTGAGTAATTCCTCAGGCATTTCTTTATCATGAACAAATCGAACCGGTATTGCTTCCTTACGTCGCTCGAGACTCTTTGATATTTTTTTCACATAACTCTCTGATATATCGTCGTTAATATCCAACTCTGCATCGCGAGTTAATTTGAAAGTATATGCCTTTATTTCATCAAACTTAAACATGTAAAAAATATCTTTAAGCTCGTATCTTATTACGTCATCTAATAACATAACATACTTTTTACCATCTGTTGATGGCAACAAAACAAAACGATCTATACTTGGCGGAATTTCTATTAAAGCATAGTTCATTTTATCATTTTCGGTATCCTTTAAATAAATTGCCAAGTAAATTCCGTCATCTGCCAAATCGTGTAATTGGCGTTTTTTCGATAAAATAATTGGCATTAAATGACCCCGAACCTTACGTTGGAAGTAGCGTTTTACAAATTCGCCCTGATCAGGGGATAAATCATTTTCGTTAATCAAGTAAATATTATTCTCTGCGAGATCACTGAGAATTTTATCATAAGCCATCGAAAATTTAATCGATTGCAATAAAACAATATCGTGTATTTGCTTTAAAATTTCCTTGGGGGATCCTCCTTCAAAAACCGAATTTTTATCAAGTTGACTTAAGCGCTTTAAAATTGCAACACGAACTCGAAAAAACTCATCCATGTTATTCGAGTATATTCCTAAAAACTTTATTCTCTCAACTAAAGGAACATTATCTCTAGCCGCCTCTTGCAAAACTCTATTATTAAAAGATAACCAGCTAATTTCCTTACTTCTAAAGCTATTTTCTAACATTGTATGACATCAAATTTATATAGGGTGACATGATTAGCAAATCATAAATGGACTTATAAAAATATAAATTTAATGAATAAACTCACAAGTAGATTGCTAAAGCAGCAAAATTGTTGAACATTTTAGTAGTCTAAGGGTTTAAAAATGGAATATTAACAGACTTTATTGTCTGATTTAAAATTGGAATAAAACTATTAGATATATGAGCAGACAAAGACTAAACTATCATGAAATATTAGAAATAAGACACTTAACCGATACCGCTTTTATTATACGCTTTGAAAAGAATGATTTAGAATTTTCAGCCGGGCAACATGTTTGTGTTGGACCTCCTAACGGAATACATACGCGTGAATATTCAATTTACAGTGCTGTTGATGCTCCGTTTATTGAGATTTTAGTAAAAGAGGTTGAAAACGGATTGGTTACTCCTGTATTAAAAAAGCTTAAAGCAGGTGACAATGTTGTTGTGGAAGAGCCTGTAGGCTATTTTGGCCTAAACGAAAAGAAAAAGGATGAGACCAAATATCTTTTTATTGCAAGCGGAACAGGCCTTTCGCCATTTCATAGCATGGTAAAATCAAACCCTGACTTGGATTATAAAATCATACACGGAGTAAGAAGCGCGGCTGAAGGATACGAAAGAAGTGAGTACGAAAAAGAGAAGTATGTACTTTGTTCTTCTAGAGATAAATCGGGCGACTATGCCGGTAGACTTACAAATTATTTACAAGAAATAGAGCTAGATAAAGAAACTGAAGTATATTTGTGCGGAAATTGCAATATGATACATGATGCATACGATATTCTTGAAAACAAGGGAATAGCAAATGAGCAGATACATGCAGAGGTTTATTTTTAATCTGTTGTTAGGGTATGATAATTGCAATAGAGAAGGATTAATAAACTAAGCATTAGAGATTACTTTTTATCTCTAAACATAAACAAATAGTTAAAGTGAAATATTTTTTACTGACATTAGGATGCCAAATGAATATGAGCGACTCAGAGCGCGTGGCGTCAGTATTAGAAGCGGCAGGTTGCACGCGTGTTGAAAAGGAAGAGGATGCAAATATTATTGGGATTTTAGCTTGTTCTGTCCGTCAAAAGGCAATTGATAAAGTTTACTCAAAAATATCGAAATGGAATAGGTGGAAAAACAAGAAGAGTTTAATCACATTTATTTCGGGGTGTATATTACCGGCTGATAAAGAAAAATTCTTAAAACTATTTGATATTGTTTTTGGGATGCCCGAATTACCACAGTTACCAAAAATGCTTGGTGAGTATGGCATTACAAATCCTTTATCTCTGTCAGTTGTTCCAGAAACTGATAGTGAAGAAATAAAAATGTTTTGGAATGTAAAGCCAAAATACAATTCGAAATTTGAAGCATTTATTCCAATTCAAAATGGATGCAACAAATTTTGCACGTATTGTGCTGTTCCGTATACCAGAGGTAGAGAAATTTCTCGATCATCAGAAGAAATATTATCCGAAGTAAAAAGATTAGCACAAGAAGGTTATAAAACAATAACACTTTTAGGGCAAAATGTTAACTCTTATGGTTTAGATAAAAAAGGTGATGAAATTTTATTTCCTGAGCTACTTGAAAAAGTAGGCCAAATTGGAGAAGAAGTTGACAGTGAGTTTTGGGTATACTTTACATCTCCACATCCAATGGATATGACTACGGATATATTTCATATTATGGCGAAGTATGACTGTTTAGGAAAGCAAATTCACTTCCCAATTCAAAGTGGTGATGAGAAAGTATTAATTAAGATGAATAGAAAACATTCACTTGAGCGATACCGAGAAAGCATGACTGAGCTTAGACGTATTTTACCACAAGCAACCGTATTTACCGATATTATTGTTGGTTTTACGGATGAAACTGAAGAGCAGTTTGAAAATACACGTAAAGCAATGCATGAGTTTAAATACAACATGGCATACATTGCAATGTATTCACCACGACCAGGTGCAGCCTCTTACAGATGGGAAGATACTGTACCTCTTGAAGAGAAGAAAAAACGTTTTGCTTTATTAAGTGACGATTTATCAGAAAACACTTATGCATATAATAAATCTCAGGTTGGTAAAACATTAAAGGTTCTAGTTAGAGAAAAAGATCGCAAAGCTGGCTATTTATCGGGACATACAGAAGGTAAACTAGTTATTCGTTTTGAATCGGATAACCAAAATTTAATTGGTCAGATTATAAACTTAAAAATAACAAATGCTGCCAAATTTTCTTTAGAAGGAGAGTTAGTATAACTACGTTATTAAAATACTATATCAAGTGCCTATTAGATAATATTTCTGATAGGCACTTTTTTATTTAGCCCCACTTATCTAGCATATAAAGCCTTTAACCACTAACGTAGCTACGTTAATCATATCAGAAAATAAAACCTCCAAAATACAGTAACCTTTCTGCTTCATATTCGAATACGTTATTCAATAACGTAACTATATTATACAATTATCTTAGATACCTGCACTAAATTAACCTATGCAGATAATATTATAAGATTTAAACACTATTTATAAATGAAAAAGAAAATTCTCGTTCTGATGATGGCAATCATGTCATTATCAGTTACTGGTCAACAATCCATGTTTAAGGCTTTGTTTTTATTCAATTTTGCAAAGTACATCGAATGGCCAGAATCCTCAAATCAAAAAGATTTTATTATTGGAATTTATGGTTCTGATGATGTTGAAGATGAATTAAAGAAATTAGCTTCATCTAGAAAAATTAATGCTAAAACTATTGTTATAAAAAAAGTAGGATCGCCAGATGAAGCAAAAGGCACAAATATTCTTTACATACCTACTTCAAATTCCAATAGTATTGATGCAATTACTAAATCGTTACTAAATGAGCCAACGCTGATTGTAACAGACAAAGCAAAGATGTGCAATAAAGGCGCACACATTAACTATGCTTTAGTGGATGGCAAAATGAAATTTGAGATTAGTAAAAACAACATCAATTCAAACAATTTAAAAGTTAGTCCTAAACTAATCAGTTTAGGTATCGAAGTAAAATAAACGCACCTATCATATGTTATTAAAAAAATACATTTTAGTAATCGCTTTCATTACGATTACAATATCATCTTTTGCCCAGAAAAGAGATATCAACACGATAAGCAAAAATGACGTTCTTGAAATGTCAATTGATGAGCTTGCAAATTATGAGCTAGATGAAATTATGCACTTAATGGACTTAGTTGGTGCATCGAGCATTGAAGAATTATACGAATTATTATTAAATAAAAATGTAACATCAGCCTCAAAATCTAACGAAAACCTTTTTGACTCTCCCCTTTCCTCAACTGTTTTAAGCCATGATGAAATTATAGCCTCAGGTGCAACTTCATTAGAAGAAGCTTTAAGGCTTGTTCCAGGTATGATTGTCAGAGAAAAAACCAATGGTAACTATGATGTCCACATTAGAGGTAATGACAATTTACCTGCTAAAAACATGTTAGTATACTCTGAGAATATGAATACATTGGTGATGATTAACGGTCGCCCAGTATTTAACTATTCACATGGTGGTACTTTGTGGGAAACCCTGCCAATTAGTTTTGAAGACATTGAAAAAATAGAAGTTGTTCGTGGGCCTTCGAGTGCTTTATACGGCCCCAATGCATTATCAGGTGTTATCAATATCATAACACAAAATATTACCAATGAAAGCGCATTAGTTTCAGGAAATATCCAAGCAGGTAGTTTGAATACCTACATAGGAGATATCGCCTTTAGAAAAAAAGTTAATAATAAACTTGGTTTTGGGATTACAGGAAACTATGAAGTTAGGGACCGAGAACGAGAAGAATTACTCATTTACAACGGCGAGGATGAAGATGGAAACCCTCTATTCACACTAGATGGCAATAAGGTTGGTTCGGGATACTATTCTGTGGATGAGATTGGCCGAATGTACAATGGCCCTTACCAAATTTGGGAGCCTTTCATGGTAGGTGATCAGACTTATGATATCAACACCTCATTTCCTAATCCGGGGCAATCAAAGGAACGAATGGGTGTAAATGGATACCTTGAATTTACCCCAACTGAGGATGCTTCAATAAACCTTATGGCGGGTTACCAAAATTCAGAATCATTAACTTCATCTATGGGTGATATCCCAAGTCCATACTCAACCAAAATTGCAGAAACACAATATGTTGATTTAAGAGCTGATATTAAAGATTTCTCCTTTCAAGCCAACTATAACGGTGGAACTATTAATTACCTTGCTGGTGAAGAAGGTTTTGAACTCGACAATACGCAATTTTCTGCTTTGGCAGAATATAACTTTAAGTTGAACAAGCTGAGTATTAGACCGGGATTAAGCTATCAAAATATTTCGTATGATGATAGTGAACACATTGCAGAGATTGGCAATGGATATTTAAATAAAAAGAGTACCATAAATATTATGGCAGCTAGTGCTCGTTTTGATTACAATCCAACTGAGAAACTTAGATTAGTTGCAGCACTTCGTGCAGAAAAGTACAATCATCCTGACGATATTTACGCTTCGTGGCAATTTATTGGATCTTACAAAATTAATGACAACAATATTATAAGAGCTGTATATTCCCGTGCAAATCAATCCTCATTTATCGTAAATACCTACTCTAATTATACATGGAACCTTAAAAACAGACCATATCCAAGAGTTATGCAATTTGATGGCGATGATAACCCTGAATTAAAAACCATGGATATGATTGAGCTTGGTTATAGAGTAAGACCCAGTAAAAATATCCTAATAGACTTAGAAGCTTTTTATACTAAAAGTTCAGGCTATGGAGCACTAATGCCTAACTACACTGATGTGAATATATATAATGCTTTAGAAGTACTCACAGACCCAAGTGGTCAAACTGCTCCAATTTCGGTTCCTGACTCTGTAAACCTTAAACATAGCGCATTAGATTTAATTTCAAAACAACTTGGCGCAACGATTAGTATAGATTGGGTAGTATCTAAAAAACTAGTACTAAAGGGTAATCTAACAGTTCAAAAAACTACTCTAGATAATTATTTACAGAATAGTCGTGATGAAATGATACTTCATTTTACTACAGATGCAACAACACAAGCATTAACTGATTTAGGCTACCAATTAGCTACTGGTGCTATCGCTCCAGACGATGTACCTGCTGTGGTGAAAGGATCATCATCAACTTTACCTGATAACCTAAAAAACAATTATACGCATAAAGCCACTCCTTCATATTTTGGTGGATTTTCAATTATATATCGCCCAACTGAGAAAATAGAAATCTATCCTCAAGGATACTATTATGGTGATCAAACAATTGAAAATCAATACTACGATGTTCCATTAAGTAGTAAACTGATCTTTAATACTAAGGTGTCTTACAAGGCTACTAAATCATTAACCGTTTACGTTAATGGAAAGAACTTATTAGGTAATACCTCACAAGAGTTCGCGTTTATGGATGAAACTCCTATGATGATTTTAGGAGGTGTTCATTTCAAGTTCTAAAATATATATACTTAAAACAGAACAGGCAGTTGAAGATTATTCAACTGCCTGTCTTATTTTGAACAATGATAGTCTATTTTTTATCTACATAGTACGATCCACCATATTGATATGAGTAACCCGTTTTCTTTACAGGAACTCCATTTAGTAAGACGGATAACTTATTAAAGTTATCTAGTTTATTTTCTTTAACTAATGAGTTTAACACCAACTTTGGAGTATAACCTTGGCGCACAACCAATATCTGGGTATCCGCAAAGCGCTCTAATAACATTGCATCAGTTACCAAACCAATAGGAGGCGTATCAATAATTATAACATCATATAATTCATTCAATTCCCTAAATAAAAGACTAGTTCTTTCACTTCCAATCAGCTCAGAAGGATTAGGTGGAATTTTCCCACTTGGAATATAATCGAGCAATTCTACTTCTGAGGGTATTATGAAATTACTGTCCATAAATTGATCATCTCCAGAAAGAAAACTACTTAAGCCATATTGGGCAGTTTTTTTCTTATCCTTAATAAAATAAGTATCCAATCTAGGCTTCCTAAGATCAAAGCCAATTAATACAGTCTTATTACCCATTAATGCATAACTACTAGCAATATTAACGGCACAAAAGGTTTTACCTTCACCAGAAATAGACGATGTTAAAAGAATCGTTTTTGCTTTACTTTTCCCTTTAAAGAACTGTAAATTGGTTCTTATAGAGCGCACTGATTCAGAAAATATTGATTTGGGACTTAACAAAAATGGGATTTCATCAGTTTTGCATTTTGTATAAGGCATTGTTCCGATAAAAGGGGTACTTAATATTGCTTGAACATCATCCTTATCTAAAATCTTTTTATTTGCCAGCAGTATTAAAAATATAAGTACTAATGGTAAGAATAAACCTATCACAATTACGAAAACAACTACCTTATATTTATTTGGGCTTATTCTAGCTTTAGTTGTGGCTGCTTCTATTATTTCATTATCTGCCATATTTGAAGCCTTTGCTAATTGCGCTTCGGATCTTCTTTGTAACAGATACTTATACATTTCATCATTAAAATTAAACTTACGTTCTATACCAAGCAAAACTTGTTCTGTTTTTGGAAGTTTTTTAATTTGTCTACTTAAGCTCATTAATCGCTTATTGAGATCATTAATGGTTAAGTTAGTAGTAGAAATGATACTTTTAGTACTCTCTAGAATGGATGACTTTATAGTTTCTATCTGACGATTTATTCTTGATATCGTAGGATTATCCTGTCTTGAATTAAATTGCAAACTTGACTTTTCAGCATGCTTAACTGATAACTCACTAATTAACTGCTGCAAAATAGGATCATTAACCCCACTCGACGAAGGTGCCATTAAATCAGAAACATTACTATTGTTCTCTATATAATTTCTTAAATACTTATAATAATCTAGTTGTGCCATTAATGTGGCTTTCTGCATCTCAAGATCTTGAGATTGCTGAATAATCATCTGCCCCTGCATGGATACATCCATTACCTCATTACTAGAGCGAAACTCTTCCAATATCTTTTCAGCAGAACTCAATGAATCAGACACCCCCGACAATTGTTTATCAATAAACGAAATTGTATTATTTGCGATATAATTCTTCTTGTCTAAGTTATACTGAATAGCACTTCTAGAAAGCTCATTAATAAAATCCTTTGCTTTATTAGTATTATTTTCTGTTGTTGAAATTTCATATACCGACGACTTTTTACGATATAATGATATCGCAATTTCCCTCATATAACGATTAACAAGAGTTTTTAGAGGGTTAAATTCAAAACGATAAGGGTTATTGGTATACTCTATGTCTTTTACTTTTTCATTGGGTAAAACTGTAAACATATTAGAATGTATAGCCATTTTCTCAAATAACTTTCCTTCATATATAGTTTTTTCGCCAGTTCTATTAATTAAGAATTTATCTTTTGATGTAAATAAAATATCAAAACTCCCACCAGTGAATCCATTTTCAGTAGTATCTTGTACTACAACAAAAGGAGTTTTATCGTAGATCTCTTGTTCTAGAAACATACCTTTTTGAAAATATGTGACTGAGAAATCAAGCTTTCTAATCACCTTTTCAACATGACTACTTGAAGTTAAAAATACAATAAGGTTATCTATGTTACTGTAAGCACCAAGACTTATACCTGGTAAGCCATTCTCGCTAGTCCCTAGCAAGGAATTCATATTACCTTCGCCAGTATTAATTAGCATTAGAGAACTAACCTTATAAATGGGCATAGTAGTTTTATAACTATAAACACCATAAGCACATCCTATAATAAGACAAATAAGAACTATATACCAAAATTTAAGAGCCCTTTTTAGGAGTTTACCCATATTAATATTATTCCCATCCGAGGCATCCAAAGAGTAATCATCAAAATCTTGATTCATAAAATAAGGTTATATTTAGTTAAACAGTGCTAATAATAATAAAGCGGTATTCAAAAAAGTTAAGCTTATTCCTAAAGGAATATTTGTTAATACCATAGATTTTAATTTACGTGGCTCAACATAGATAATATCACCTGGTTTTAGATAATAATAAGGTGAGTAAATAATTCGCTCATCTAATGTATTGATTTCTAACATTTGTTGAACGTCACCTTCTTTTCTAATCAATCTTATTTTCTCTTTATTAGCAAAATCAGTCATATCGCCAGCTAAACTAATTGCTTCAAGTATATTCACTTCTTCTGCGTAGAGTAAGAAACGTCCTGGAGATCTTACTTCTCCTAAAATGGTAATATTATCATTTAAAAGTTTTACGTTTACACTGCACTCTTCCACATATTTCGAAACAGACAACTGGATTTTTTCCCGAACTTGATCCAGACTTAGCCCACTTACATGTATTTTTCCAACAAAAGGAAACTGAATAGAACCATCTAATTCCACTCGATACCCTTCTAAACTAGCAGCCATTGGGTTTGCTATACTAGATGTTCCTGCATTATTTCCCCCATCGTTATTCAAAAAAGCTGAAGTTCGTTCATCTAAGGAGTTGATTTTGATATATAAATTATCATTGGGTTTAATAAGATATTCTGACTTATTGGGCTTATAGTATTGATCTACTTCATCCAACTCTTTAGTCATATGACCTTGTAGGTAAATAGACTTCTTTAAAGAAACACACCCTGTAGTCAATAATATAACGAAAAGTGTTAAACTTATAATGAATTTATTCATAGTAATATTACGGTTTATACAGTCCAATTAATTCAAACAAATATACTGTACTTCCTAAGATTTTAATCCATGCAAAGCATTACTTAATCAAAAGGCTAAGAAAATTACAAATGATCTTTTAAATAAAAAAACTATATACTATATAAGAACCTCTTTCTTATCTAATTCCGAATAAATACTATTATTAGAAATGAACTCGGGAACCAATTCCTTCATTCTTATTACGAGATTTTCTGTTGTCTCTTCGGATAAAAGTTGAACTAAATTATTAATACTCTCATTTACTTGCTTAAAGTCATGATCTCTTACTTGTCCAATCATTATTTTATCATGATGAGTAGGTAATGTATTCTCTTTTGATGCCAATAATTCCTCAGTGAGTTTCTCTCCTGGTCTTAAACCGGTATATTTAATTTCAATATCTTGACCTACCTTTAATCCTGCTAAACGAATCATTTCCTCAGCAAGATTTTTAATTTTAACAGGTTCTCCCATATCAAATACAAAAATTTCACCTCCTTTACCCATAAAACCGGCTTCTAACACAAGCTGACATGCTTCAGGAATTGTCATAAAATAACGTGTTATATCTGGATGAGTAACAGTAACGGGTCCTCCCCTATCTATCTGTTTTTTAAACAATGGTACTACTGAACCATTAGAACCTAGTACATTGCCAAACCTAGTTGTTATGAAGGAAGTTTTAATACCTTTTTTTTGTGAAAGTGATTGAATAAATATCTCACATATTCTTTTGGAAGCGCCCATAACATTCGTTGGATTAACAGCCTTATCAGTTGAAATCATCACAAATTTTTCGATTCCATATTTAACTGCTAGTCTTGCTAAAATACGAGTACCGCCAATATTAACTCGAATGGCTTCATAAGGAAATTTTTCTAATAATGGCACGTGCTTATAAGCAGCAGCATTAAAAATAAGATTAGGCTGAAATTGTAAAAAAACTTCCTCCATTCTCTTCTCGTTAGTGACACTAACTAATATTGTTTCAAATGGAATATCATAATGACTTAGCAATAACTCTTGTTGAAGATCGTATAAGGGTGACTCCGCAACATCCACTAATAATATTTTCTTTACAGGAAATTTCAACAATTGCCTTACAATCTCAGACCCTATTGAACCAGCAGCACCTGTTA
Source organism: Saccharicrinis aurantiacus (assembly GCF_947489045.1). Classification (NCBI taxonomy): domain Bacteria; kingdom Pseudomonadati; phylum Bacteroidota; class Bacteroidia; order Marinilabiliales; family Marinilabiliaceae; genus Saccharicrinis; species Saccharicrinis aurantiacus. The sequence continues at coordinate 282,895 of NZ_CANLCN010000001.1, read as the reverse complement.
CCATAACAACCTTTCCCTCTAGGCCGTCCATAATTTTAAGTTGATCTAGTTTAATTTCCTCACGACCCAAAATATCTTCAATCCTAATATCCCTAATTTGCCTATTATTAGAAATTCCATTAACCCAATTACCAACAGAAGGCATTACCTTCAATTTCCAATTGCGACGTAAACATTCATCTGTGATATCATATTTACGTTGAACATCAATATTATTAATGGCTAATATTATTTCTTCAATCTCTTTTACTTCAGCTGATTTTAAAGCTTTTTCCCAACTAACCACAGGTATAGATTGTAAAATCACACCTTTCTTAGAAGGATCATCATCTATAAAACCAACAATATTATATTGATTTTCTTTATCACTTGTGATAGCTTCTAAAGTAATTTGCCCCATTACTCCAGCTCCGTATATGTATATATTTTTGGTCTTTCTTTTTTTTGTTAATAAAGAATAGGTTTCTTTTACAACAACTCTAAAAACAAAGGTTAAAATTGCTGTTAATAAAAAATGTATTACCAAAATCAGATTAGGAACCTTAATCCATGGCAAATTAAACCCTTTAACTATCAAATTAACAAAGCTTAAACAAACAAAAGCTGAGAAGCAGGAGATTACCAGAATCTTTAATTCATTATAACTACTATGCCTAATTACACCTTTATAGGAACGAAATACGAAAAATGAAATGAGGTAAATAAGAACAACCCAAGCTGCAACCAGAAACAAATCAGAAACAGGTACTGTATCTAAACGAGTACCCAATCTTAGCGTAAATGCAATTACAAAAGCATTAATAGCTATAACTAAATCAATCAAAAGTATCCACCAAGGTGATACAATTCTATCATTAAATATATTAAGTAAAAACGATTTCATTAAGCTTAAGAGTTTTAATTATTCAATTAACTAAATCAAATTTCATCTTTTTTTCGGTGCGATACTTGATTTTATGACGAATTATATATTAAAATACTTGAAGCTCTGATAATGGTAAACTAATAAAAAAAGATACTTCTGAATTAAGAAAGAACAAGGTTTTTATACTTCAACTATAATGAGACATAAGTAATCATAAGCCTTACATAAATTACAGCTTACACTATGATCTGCATATCCAATGAATAGATTAATTAAATTTTTATTACTCGTATTATTTGATATAAACTTTTTTACCACTTGTTTTAGAGTTTTATCGTATAATGATGGCTTCACCATCTGTAATCAGAAGCCTAAGCGCAATCATATTTTCCATTAAATGCTATAAACTACTAAAAGATTATACAGAACTGAAGAAAGTTTTATAATACTTTCTTGTTTTGATAATAAACCAGATAGACCTAGATGCCATGAAATCAAATAATTTATCAATTAGTATTGTAGTTCTTAATTTACTTTAATATGCACCTCTTGGTTCTTTGTATAAAAATATAATTCATTAATCAAGTAAGTTGATGCACTATAATATTTTTCAATAGCTTAGGATATAAGTTGTTTAGTCAAGGCTGATTTAGTACAAAAATAATAACGCATTGTAATAAGGTATTTTTTAAGTCATGATTGGTAAGTTTATTATTTAAAAAGTTAACCTGATGAAATGTGAGAATATACCTTCAAAAGTTTCCAATAAGAAAAAATACTTAAAACACATTCATTTTTTTCGTGGATTTGCGATTATTAATATTGCTTTTGTACATCTAGCTTTCATTCGTGATAAGTCAATATTAGGCATACATCATAGCGATTATGTAGCATTCATGGAGGTTATTTTTCATGGAGCAACAATCTATTTCTTATTTATATCTGGTTTTTTATTTCATTATCTATCTGATGGTTTTAACATGAAGAAATATTACTACAGCAAAATTAAGTTTGTATTTATTCCTTATGTTATAATTTCTTCTTTAGTAGTTATAGTTAATCATTTTTATGACATTGAAAATTTAGGTTATGTAGATTTTTTTAAAACGTGGTTAATATCTATAGTTTTTGGAACTGCTCAGATTCAATATTGGTATATCCCCTTTATTATGTTAGTGTATTTGGTAAGTCCATATATATTATTAATACCTAATAAAGTTTTTAAATATTTAGCACCTCTAATATTTATACTACCCTTATTGGGCACGAGAACTGGCGCACAGGTAAGTGTATGGCAATTTTTATATTTTGGTCCTGTATACTTATTGGGAATATATACTTCGATGGATTATAACAAAGTTCTTGAGGTTATAAATAAACTAAAGTACTTATTTGTAGTTGTGGCAATTGTTTCTACACTCTTTTTAATATTACAGTACAAGTTAAACGTTATTGATCGTTATGGTATTTTCAGCATTCAAGAAGGTTTATTTTATATTCAGAAAATATCAATTACCGTTTTGGTGCTTTTAGCTTTTAGAAACTTTGAAAATAGTCGGTTATATTTGTTTGATGAACTAGCCAAGTTAAGTTTTGGTATATATTTCACTCACCTATTTATCAACTATTTTTTTTACAATTTTAAAATTTACCTAGTTGAGTTTCTTATTAGTGAAAATTATAGTCCTCTAATTATTCCGGTAGTTTTGTTATACGCAACAATGCTTCTTTTCATAAATGTGTGGATACTGAAACTTTCCAAAAAAATTTTAGGACAAAAATCAAGAATGATACTAGGAGTATAGACTACGATTAAGAATCGTATCTTATCTTCTATTCTGAAGAATTAATTTTAGAGATTAATTTTAGCATAGTTAGCATATCATTGGTATAAAAATATAACAGATTAATCAAGTTCAAAACTCGGAGAACTTTTTTTTGTGTAGATTCAAAATTGATTAACCTCTTTTAGTCTTTAATTATAACTATTTTCTATATGTACTAAGAGTTAATCTAAATTAATTTGAAAAATAAGTAAATAGATTCTTCAGTTACTATAGCGAAATGATACGCAAATTAAAAAGCATTAATCAATTAAAAGTAGGTGCCGCACTCTCTTACCTAAATATTATAGTTGTAAACTGTATAGGGTTAATTTTAACTCCTTTTATTATCCGGTCTTTGGGTGATTCAGAGTATGGATTATATACTTTAATTGGTTCATTTGTAGCCTACCTTACATTAATGGATCTAGGGTTGAACAATACTATTGTTCGTTTTGTATCAAAATATAGAGCTGAAAAAGATCGAGAAGAAGAGAAGAAGTTTTTAGGACGTATATATGTTATATATGGTGCAATTTCGTTATTGGTCACCATGATAGGTCTGATTTTATACTTTAACATAGAGACAATTTTTAGCGAATCATTATCTATAGATCAAATTAAGAAGGCAAAAGTAATGTACCTAATATTAGTATTTAATATTGCCATTTCTTTGCCGGGGGGATCTTTTACTGCTATTTGCAATGCTTACGAACATTTCGTATTTCCAAGAGTGATTAATTTCGTTCGCTATTTAGTACGGGCAATAACAGTTGTTGCTGTTCTGAAATTAGGAGGAAAAGCAATATCCCTAGTTATCCTAGATACCATATTGAATATCATAGGTATAACTACGTTGTTTTTATATACAAAAAGAAACATCAAAATTAGAGTTGTATTTTCAAATATTCGATTCAGCACAATAATACCTATATTCAATTATTCGATATGGATATTTATAATTGCCATAACACAATCGTTTCAATGGAATGCAGGTCAATTAGTTTTAGGTATTAATGTAAATACAGTGACTGTGGCAGTTTATGCAGTAGGAATAATGTTGGGAACATATTATGGCGCATTTGCAGGTGCAATAAATACGTTATTATTACCAAAAGCAAACCAAATGGTTGTACAAGATAAAAGTCCTAACGAATTAACCTTGATAATAATAAAAGTCGGGAGGTTGTGTAATGGAATTTCATTATTAATACTAAGCGGGTTTTATTTATTTGGTGAGACATTTATTCATTTGTGGGTGGGAGATGGATACAGAGAATCATGGTTAGTTGCTTTTTTAGTAATGTTAGTAACAACAATTCCTTTGTCTCAAAGTTTTGGCCATTCGATACTTGAAGCGCAGAACAAAATTCGTTTCAAAGCGCTAGCAAATTTAGCGACAATTATAATTGGAGTCTTAATTGGTTTAGTATTATCAAAAAAATTCGGAATTAAGGGTATGATATATCCACTCACAGCCGCTATGTTTATGAATGTAATAATTAGCAATTTGTATTTTCGATATGTTTTTGGTTTTAAAATCTTACTTTTTTATTCCAAGGTTTATTTTAAACAAACCCTATTATTACTATTTCTAGTTATAAGTGGAAACTATATACTTAATTATCTGAGTATATCTTTTACCTGGACTAATTTAGGAATAACAATAGCTATATATACTATAATTTATAGTATGGCATTTTATTTTTTTATTATGAATATTGAAGAGAAATCACTCTTACGACGCGCATTGTCTTAGCTCAGGTTTAGGTGAGTTTTAAGTAGCATCTAATCAATATTAACAAAACCTAAAAACTTCAATTTAATGACAATAGAAAAAAAGAAAACTATATTATGGGTTATTGATTCGTTAAGTTGTGGTGGGGCAGAAAGAAGTTTTGTATCCATCCTGAATTTAATCGACATTTCAAATTATAATATTGATGTATTACTTTTAAAAAGAGGAGGAGTTTTTGAAGCTTATTTACCTGATGGTATTAATTTGATAAGCCCTACCGGTTTTTTGGGAGATATGTCGTACAAAGCAATTTTTAAACGTCTTTCATTAAGCCAAATTATATCAAGGATTAAACTGTCAAGCCAAGTTAGAAAACAAAAAGGAAAAATTCATGGAGCTGAGGTATTATGGAATTCTATTAATAAATGTGTTGATAAGGAACGTAAACACTACGATATCGCAATTGCTTACCAACAAGGTTTCCCTACCTATTTTGTGGCAGAAAAGATTAGTGCTACTAAAAAAATAGCCTGGATTAATGCAGATATTGATAATGCTGGTTATAAACCAGAGTTTAATAAAAAATTCTATAAGCAATTTAATAATATTATTGCCGTATCTGACTCGTTAAAACTTAAATTAAGTAAAAACTACCCTGAATTTACAGAGAAGTTTGTTACTGTGTATGATATGCTAAACCCTAAGCTAATTCAAAAAATGTCTCTAGATAAAGGGTTTAACGATAACTATGCAGGTTTACGTATTTTAACAATTGGCCGAATGGTTGAGCAAAAAGGATATGACATAGCAATAAATACAGCTTTACTATTAAAAAATGCTGGATATTCCTTTAGATGGTATGCTATAGGGGACGGACCTAAAATGAAGGAAATGCAAAAGCTAGTAAGTGACCTTGATTTGGAAAACGAATTTGTGTTATTAGGATTAAAACCGAATCCATATTCTTTTATAAGAGAATCTGATTTATATGTTCAAACCTCAAAATCCGAAGGATTTGGACTAACCGTAAGTGAAGCAAAGATATTACACAAACCTATAGTGTCTACTAATTTCTCATCGGTATTTAACCAAATATCTGACGGTAAGAATGGGTTGATTGTTGAAATGAATAGCAAGGCCGTATTTGAAGGGATCAAAAATCTAATCGAAAATTTTGAGTTGAGATCTTATTTAATTTCCAATACAGAATGCGAAGAGAATACTACGGCCATAACAGAACTATTAAAGGTTAAAGAGCTTATTGATTAAACTTTATTAGCAAACAAACACTGCTCTAATTATCCCTAAAATAAACTACCGAGTGTTGAAAACACTCAGTAGTTTCAGTTAAACAGTTTATACGATAGTACAACTCTAAGCCCTATACCATCCTTACATTAATTTACTATAATACCTTTAGAATTATAAATATGCCTCTCTACTTCTTTTTTACTCATTTGTATTCCATCTAAAAAGTTATCAGAAATTAACACATACTTATCTTCACCACCTTCAATATTGTTTATTCCACTAAAGCTAATTGGCATATAGGCACAATTGAAAATCTTGTTGTTATATACTTTTAGATTGTTTGCCACTGCACCATACGCATATATCCCGTAAGTAACATACCTGTCCTTAGGTAGTTCGATGTGGTTATCGTAGATCTCTGAATTACCACAATTTCTAATTGCCATGGCGGTTGTTTTACCAATAATTTTGTTGTTGTAAACTTTTGCATTGAATGCTTGAAAAAAAATACCAATACCACCTATTGTATCACTTTGTATAGTATTACCATAAACTTCATTGTTTTCGTGATAAGTTCTGTAAGCTCCATTGCCGATAAAAATTTGACTGGCAACTTTATTATTTCGTATAGTTATATTTCTACCTGTATTAAAGCCCATTCTTTGTTGAACATCATTATTTTCAATTGTTACATTCTCTCCTATTGCAACAGTAAAAGATATATTTGCCCCCCCCCTTTCAATGTTGTTGCTTATAACAAAATCTTGAGTAGTATGATAACGTATAAGGTTCTTATTATCGTCTAGTCCCCACCACGACTCTACATCAATTGCACACCTAGGGGCTATTCCTTTAGAATTTTCTGTATCAACTCCGGAATTAAGAAATTTATTACTATCAATTGTTACACGTACACCATCACCTGGTGAAATCCCATTTCTTCTATTACTATCAAATGTACAATTAGATATAGTAATATCGGATGACTGCGTATATGTCATCCCATTACCTATACTTGTATAGGTTCCAAGACACCCAACGGTTAGTCCATCCCCCGTAGAATATTCTAATACTGATCCTTCAACCAAAATATCTTGGGAGGCTGTTATACCTACTAAATTACCTCCTTCATGTGTATCTTCCCATGTATATGCTCCGTCTAATTTATTAGTACTAGAGTAATCATGTTCATCCCTGTCTCCATAAAAATTACCACCTAATATTTTCACATTTACTACTTCGCGAATTTGAAAAAGAACATACCTGGGCTTTCCATTAGGCTGTACTCTAATATTAGTATCATCATTCATTTGTAGTGTGAAATTATTATGCAATGTAATTGCTGCCTTACGATAATAGTCATAAGTGACATTAAAATATGCATCCAGTTTTCCTATATTAAAGGTATTTGCACCTAGTCGCTTACTATCATCAATAGCTTTCTGTATTGATTTTTTATTGAAGATTGCAACTTCGTCAGTAACCCTTCCTTCTGTAATCTGCCAATTATCTTTATTAAATTGAAAAGTCGTGTTTAATAACTTAGCATCACCTTCCACTTCTAGGTCATAATTAAGTAGACGACCATCTATTTGTCCTTGTTCATTAAAGATTAAGGTTCCGTTTGTTATTTCACCTCCACTGTAATAATTAATCACAACACTAGATGGAATAATTATATCCTCACCTTTTAAATCGTGACTGCACTTGATGTTTAAAGTGTCATTTATTTCTACTGTATTAAAATCGAAATCGCAAGGCGTGTATGCAATATCATCTAAGTTATCCTCGTCGCCTAAATTTTCATTTGAAGAATCATTCAAAATGTCATCATCAGGTATAATTTGCTCGATTGAGCATGCGTTAATAAGGATAAAAGCTACTATCCAAAAAAGAGAAGTGTTTTTCATGTCGTTTTATATTAAATTGAGAATTGTATTCAAATATGTTATTGGTATCGATCCTGCTACTAAGAAGAGCTCATTCATTAAATACTAAGGCAAGTCGCCTTATCATAATAAACACTCTTAACTACAGACTTACAAATCGTTACAAACATTCATATATCAATAAATAACGAGTATTGGTCAAAAAAGTTACATGTTTGGTCAAAAAAACACCCATCAAGCCAGTATAACAAAAACTAGAGGTCTAGTTATTTCAATGCTGTATTACTACTTTAAATGTGATTGATTATTTTTTTTATAATCATAAAAAAATAAAATAGCTTATTAAACATCCTATAAAACAACAACCCAACACACTTACAACACACTCACAAACAGAAATATACAACTTAACAAAGTAAAAGGGTGATATGATAATATCTGATTTTGAATTCCAGTAAATTGCAAAAAACCACTTAAAACTAACACAACACGAGTACTAGCATCTAATATTTTCTGTTTATCAGAAGTATACAAATGGGGGTTTACCTTTTGTCGTGAATAATTTCTACTTAAACAAAAAAAACAAAGTGTTTATCATTATTAAAATCAAAATAAGTAATTGAATATTACATTTACAGTATACGAATATAAAGTCAATGCATTGTGAGCAAAAAGATTGTGTTGACTTAAAAAAAAGGAAATCACAGTTAATATAATCGCACAAATATTTCAGGTCAAACTAAAATATAAAATGTGATTTAGGGAGGCGAAGCTGTGTATTCTAGTATAATATATCGAATATAGAATAACCCAATGCATAACAATTATTTCTCACACGAGGGGAGCATTGATAGAGAGTTCCGTAGATTAATTTGAGTATTTAAATTATAATGAATGAAGATTAAAACTATAACCTGCCATGATGTATACAACTATGGGGCATCACTTCAGGCATATGCCTTGCAGAAACATTTGATAGATAGCGGGCATAATGTTGAGATTATAAATTATAAACCACCCTATTTAAGTCAGCACTATAACCTATGGAAGGTTAATCACCCTAAATGGGATACTAATTGGTTATTACGGTTAATATATTTAGCATTGAAATTACCGTTCCGATTGATTGATTTAAAGGGTAAGTTTAATTTCGATAATTTTAGAAAAAAGCATTTGGTAATTACATCAAAAAGGTATAGTTCAAATACAGAATTAAAACAAGATTGTCCAGAAGCAGATGTTTTTATTGCAGGTAGCGATCAGATATGGAATTGTTTATTTCCAAATGGTCGAGATGCAGCATTTTATTTGGATTTTGCACTAGGGAATTCTTTGAAGATTTCTTATGCAGCAAGTTTCGCAACGGAAACGGTAATATCTGAACATGTACCATTTGTAAAAAAAATGTTGCAAAATTTCGATCACATATCAGTACGTGAAAAGGGAGCACTAAAAATATTAGGGGAGCTTGGGATTAGCGATGCTTCATGGGTTTCAGATCCCGTTTTTTTACTCGATGCGAAACAATGGAACTCTATTGGTACAAAATCTTATGGTTGTGATTATATTTTAATATATGATTTTGAAGAGAATGAGAGAATCAAGCAGATTGCATTGGAAATTTCTAAAAGCCAGAACTTAAAGATATTTTCTGTAAAAGCTAAATTAAGTTATGCAGATAAAGCTTTTAATTTTGTCGGCCCTTCAGAATTTGTTTCTCTAATTAGGGATGCTAATGTAATTATAACAAACTCTTTTCATGGAGCTGCATTTTCATTAATTTACAATAAAGAGTTTATTGTTATTTCAAGAGAACAAGGAATAAATACAAGAATGCAGAATTTACTAGAATTTTTAAATCTATCCGATAGATTAGACCCTGCTCCTGCAATGACTAAAAAGCTTGATGAGATTAACTATACCGAAGTAAACTCTTTATTAACACCATTGATCGATAATTCCAAGTTATTTTTACACAAAACATTAACCTCCTAATCACAAAATCATAGAGTTGTTATTCGTTTTTTACCGTTTATTCTTGAAAAATATCATTTAGAGAATATATCGCATATGATTTTTAAAAATATTATAAATGAAAAAGAAAATTTTTATAACCACCCAATACATGCATTTAGGAGGTGTTGAAAGATCATTGCTTGGATTCTTGGATGCTATTAACTATAATAACTATGAAGTAGATGTTTTTATTCACAATCATACGGGTGAATTAATGAAATATATAAATCCAAGCGCTAACTTATTGAATGAGATACACGCCTACACTACTCTTACCCGACCCATTTTTGAAATATTAAAGGAAGGATATTTTAAAGTAGCATTTGGAAGATTAAAAGCCAAATTAAAAGCGAAGAATTTAGATGAAGATCCTTTGAGTTATTCTATATTTCAATATATTGCAGATACTACGGTGAAATACATGCCACAAATTAGCAATAAAGAGTATGATTTGGCAATAAGTTTTTTAACCCCCCACAATATTGTAAAAGATAAAGTAAATGCTAAAAAAAAGGTGGCATGGATTCATACGGATTATTCTACCATTTCGATAGATGCAAAGGCTGAATTACCAATATGGTCTAGTTTTGATTATATCGCTGCAATTTCAGAAAGTTCTAAAGGTGCTTTTGATAAATTGTTTCCTTCCTTACAAAAAAAAGTCTTAGTAATTGAGAATATGTTGTCTATGCAATTTGTTAAAGAACAAGCAATGGAAGAAACTATTACTCTAGGAGGACAGGTTACTCTATTAACAGTTGGTCGTTTTTCTCACGCAAAAGCATTTGATAGAGCCGTGTATATGTGTGCTCACTTAATAAAAATGGGTGTACCTTTAAAATGGTATGCTATAGGTTATGGAGATCAAGAAACTATAGAAAAAGCGATTGAAGATACAGGCATGCAGAAGCATTTTATAATTTTAGGTAAAAAAACTAATCCTTACCCTTATATGAAGGCATGCAATATTTACGTACAACCTTCTCGTTATGAAGGTAAAGCTGTCACTGTACGTGAAGCTCAAATGCTTTCTAAACCAGTTGCAATAACTAACTTTCCAACATCACAGAGTCAATTAACAGATGGCTTTGATGGAATTATAGTTCCAATGGATATTAAAGGAGCTACAGAAGCAATTAAAAAATTGATTGAGGATGAAAAATTACAGGAAAAATTAGTTGAGAACTGCAGTCGCACTGATTATGGCAATTTTGAAGAAATAGAAAAAGTTTATAACTGTTTGTCTTAACACAGAAAGCGTACTAACCTAATTCATTAATTTTATGAGATTTATTAACTACTTAGGTCAACTATTTTTTTTCCCTCATCTACTATTATACTTGCCGGCCGTTAAAAAGAATATAAATAGTCCAAACCTAAATGCAAATTCTTCTAAGCATCTAAATAATAAAATAAGTAAATTTAATGAACTAATATATAAACTATTAGTCGATAGGTATTTTAGAACTTTTTTTTACTTTCATTTGAACAATATATCCTCAAAAATTTTAAGAATATTTTACCCATCGTATCCTAGTTTTATTATTGGTGATTTTTCGAATATAAAAGGAGGGGTAAAATTGGCTCATCCCAATGCGACTATCATTAATACAGAGACAATAGGAAGTAGCTTGTATATTAATCACCTTGTAACTATTGGTGAAAAGAATGGCAAAAAACCGGTTATAGGTAATAATGTGGAAATACATGCCAACGCTTCGGTAATAGGCGGAATAACAATTGGAGATAATGTTATTATTGGAGCCGGTGCTGTAGTTGTTTGGGATGTGCCAGATAATGCTGTGGTAGCTGGTAATCCTGCTAAAATAATCAAAATTAGAAATTAGCTCATATGATACCAAAAATTATTCATTACTGTTGGTTTGGTAGAGGTGAGATGAATGCCTTGGCAAAGCATTGCATTGACACTTGGAAGAAGATCTTACCAGATTATGAATTGCGCTTATGGAATGAAGATAATTTCGATGTAAATTCAACTTTGTGGACACAACAGGCTTACAAAGAAAAAAAGTATGCTTTTGTAGCTGATTATGTAAGATTACATGCTTTGTATACAGAAGGTGGTATTTATATGGATACAGATGTTGAGGTATTAAAGTCATTTGATCGTTTTTTAGACTGCCCTGCTTTTGCAGGATTTGAATCAGAAACAATGATACAAACAGGTTTAATAGGGAGCGAAAAAGCAAGCTTTTGGTCAGAAAAGATGTTTAGCTACTATAAGAATAGACCCTATTTAAGGCCTGATGGAACACCTGAACCTATCACAAATGTTACCATAATTTCGGAGATGATGAATAAATATGGTTTTTTACCCAATAATACATTTCAAACTTGTAATGGAATATTACACCTTTACCCAACAGATTTTTTCTGCCCAAAAGATCAGTTAACTTTGAAAGTTCATACAACAGAAAACACATATTGTATTCACCATTTTGACGGTTCCTGGTTTTCTCCTGCAGTAAAATGGAAAAAGAAGTTAAGATCACTGCTTCCGACAGGTTTATATCTTTATTTAAGGAAACATTTTATAGAGAAAAATGATTGACTTTATACCTCTAAGTATATATACAACTCTTTTTAACTACTTAATTTTATTGATGGTTCTTGTAACTGTTGTTCAGGGTTACGCAGGCGTTTTGTTAAATCGAACTTTAATTAAAATACAGGTACCTTGGGGTATATTGATATCTATTATTTTAATACTTTATATAGGGTTACGACCAATATCTGGATATTACTTTGGAGATACATCTAATTATGCTCTTTCCTATGATAGGATACAAATGGGATTAACAGATTCAGATGGTGGAACAGAATGGGTTTTTAATGGCTTAATGTGGTGGTTTGCGAATAATGACTTTTCTGTTCATATCTTTTTTCTATTCTGCACCTCCCTATATATAGGATTTTATTGGTTATGCACTAGAAGATTATTCGGACAGTTTTACTTTGTTCCATTACTGGTATCAATGAGTATGTTTATATTTTTTACGAATACAGTAAACGCTATAAGAACAGGTATAGCTATATCAGCTTTACTGGGGGCAATGTCCTATAAAAAAAACCTTTTAGTAGTAATATTTCTGTGCGCTTTTTCTTATTTTACGCATAATTCAGCGATTCTTGTTATAATATCGGGCATTTTAGCTTGGTTTATTAAAAACCCAAAATATTATATTCTGGCTTGGCTTTTATCAATAATTGCTTCTTTAACTGTTGGTAATGCTGTGGCTAACCTTTTTCTTGCATTAGGTATTGCAGATGATAGATTAGCTAGCTATCTGGATACTGCTGATCAATATGCTAGTTCTTTCTCAAAAACAGGGTTTAGGTGGGACTTTCTATTATTTAGTTCGATGCCAATTATATTAGGGGCGTATTTTATATTTAAAAGGAACTTTAAAGATCCTACTTATATATGGATTTATAATATTTATGTTATAAGTAATAGTTTCTGGGTGATTGTGATTCGCGCTGCTTTTTCAAATCGTTTTGCAATGTTGTCATGGATAATTATGCCTATCGTTTTGATATACCCCTTTTATAAAAAACGTTTTTGGGCTAACCAATCGCAAATGATTAGTCATGCACTAATCCTATTTTACATTTATACATTTTACACAAATGTTATATATGGTGGGTTTAAGCTATTCTGATGTTATAATTAATGGAATTGACCTAAATAAAAAGAGTAAAGATGATTTTTGATCATACATATCTAATTAGCATTATTGTTCCAGTATATAATATTGAGGAATACCTTCCTAGATGTCTTGATAGCTTAATAAGTCAAAGTTACGTAAATATTGAAATCATATGTATTAATGACGAATCTCCAGACCGAAGTGATAAAATTCTAGAGGAATATTCGAATAAAGATGATCGTATAATTGTAATTAATCAAAAAAACCAAGGCGTATCTGCAGCACGAACAAGAGGAATAAAAGAAGCTAAAGGAGAATGGGTTCTATTTGTAGATGGTGATGATTGGATTGATTCCAAAACTTGCGAGGTAACTTTGGATATTGCAATACAACAAAAGGTTGATTTAGTATTTTGGGGTTATAAAAAAGAGTTTGCACACAGATGTGAAGTAAAGCATTTGTATTCAGATAGCAAGTATTTTGAACTGAGTTTATATAATGAATTACAACGTAGAGTTATAGGGTTATACGCTGAAGAGTTAGTTGATCCTAGCAGCGCTGATTCAATGGTTACTGTATGGGGCAAACTATACCGAACAACCCTTATTAAAGATATTGAGTTTATTAGTCTTAAGTTAATTGGCACAGCAGAAGATGCTTTGTTTAATTTAGAAGCAATGGGTAAAGCGAGTTCAGCTTTCTATATAAAAGAGAATTATTATCATTACCGGAAAGACAATACAAGTTCAGTAACTTCAAGTTACAAACAAGAACTCGCGCAACAATGGAGTGTATTATTTAAGAAAATGGCTGCATTTATACCTGATGATAACAATAAAAAGGTATACAACCGAGCATTAAACAGTAGGATTAGTTTGAGTATTATTGGAGTGGGATTAAATGAGTTTAATAGTTCTAAACCTTTGAAAAAGAAACTCTCAGTTTTAAATAATTACCTATCTTCAAAACTATATAGGAACGCAATATCTGATCTACAATTAAAATATATGCCATTTCATTGGCATGTCTTTTTTCTTTGCTGTAAGCTAAACCTTACCATTGGAGTATATGCTTTATTAATAGTTATTAGGAAAATAATTAATCGATAATTATGAATATTTCCCCAATACGCGTATTGATGATTTTTACCATAATGGATCGTGGTGGTGCAGAAACTATGGTAATGAACTATTTTCGAAATGTTGATCGAAGTACAGTAGTTTTTGATTTTCTCGTACACCGAGAAGAAGAAGGTGCTTATGATAATGAGATAAAGACTTTAGGAGGAAATATATTCAAACTGCCGGGGATTTCATTAAAATCACTATCTGCATATAAACAGGCTGTTCATAGGTTTTTTGAGGAGCATAATGATTACAGAATTATTCATGGACATTGTTCTGAGCTGGGGTATTGGATTTATAAAGAAGCCAGTAAAAAAGGCGTTCCTTTTATTGCTGCACATGCACATAACGCTCCATTAGGCTGGGATTTAAAAATGCCTTTTAGAAATGTTTTAAAAAGATTAATGCGACCTTATATAACTCATTGCTTTACTTGTGCCGAAGCCTCTGCAATATGGTTATTTGGTAAAGAAAGGGCGAAAAATGCCATCTTTCAAGCAAATGCTGTTGATGCTTCTAAATTCCAATATGCTGAAAATAAGCGAAATAAAATAAGGACAAGAGAGCAGTGGGATAAACGATTTATTATAGGAAATGTGTCTCGTTTCGATAAGCAAAAAAATCATCTATTCCTGCTAGATATAGTTAGTGAGATACTAAAAAAACGTCAGGATATTTTGTGTGTATTGATTGGAGCTAATGGAAGCGAATATGAGAAAGTAAAGCAACGTATTAAAGATCTTAACCTAGGGAATCATATAAAGTTATATGGAACTCGATCAGATATTCCCGAATTAATGCAAGGTATGGATGTATTGTTATTTCCTTCATTTCATGAAGGTTTATCAGTGACCATGATTGAAGCTCAGTCTTCAGGTTTAAAAACATATACATCAACTGGGGTTTCAAAACAAGTGGCTATTATTCCAAAATTGGTTGATTTTATAGAGTTGAATAGGGGTGCCAAGTATTGGGCTTCTCAAATTTTACAACAGAAATACGAGAGAAAAAATACGTTTGAAAGTATCAAAGTTGCTCATTTTGATATCAAGGAAAATGCAAAATGGTTAACAGAATTTTATTTGTCACAAATAAAGAATAAATAAAAATACAATATAATGGATAAACCTATTCTAACAGTTTTCACTCCGGCCTTTAATAGGGCACATACCATTCATAGAACATACGAAAGCCTGTTAAGGCAAACTTGCAAAGATTTTGTTTGGTTGGTTATTGATGATGGGTCAACTGATGCTACAAAAGAGTTGGTAAACGGTTGGGTTAAGGAGAATAAAATACGCATAAACTATCATTACAAAGAAAATGGAGGAATGCATACTGCTCATAATTCGGCCTATAGATTAATCGATACTGAGTTAAACACCTGTATAGATTCGGATGATTATATGACTGACGATAGTGTAGAGCTAATTGTGAACTTGTGGAAAGAAAAGGGAGGAGATCAGTATGCTGGTATAATTGGTTTAGATGAAAGTATGCAAGATGGTAATGTAATAGGTACACTATTTACTAAATCAGAAACTACATTAACGGAATTTTATAGTCAGGGAGGAAAAGGTGATAAAAAATTGGTTTATCGCACAGACATAATGAAGTCTCTTCCAGAATACCCAGAGTTTGAGGGAGAGAAATATGTAGGATTAGGGTGGAAATATATGTTAGCTGACCTTAAATATAAGATGATTACAATCAATAAGGTTCTTATAATTGTAGATTATCAGCTAGATGGTTCATCCATGAATATGTATAAGCAATATTTTAGAAACCCTAAAGGTTTTGCTTTTATTCGTAAAGAAGCTATGAAACATCATCCTTCATTTAAAAGGCGTTTTATAGAAGCTATTCATTATGTCAATTCAAGCATTATTTCTAAGAATCGAAATTTTGTTTCAGAATCGCCACAAAAGCTTCTAACAATCGTTGCTGCTCCGTTTGGTTGTATTTTATATTTATATGCAAGAAATATGGTAATAAAGGGAAGGAAAATGGAAGTTCGGTAGGTAAAGACTTAAGAAAACTCTGTTTTAATTAAACGTATATGAGACAAAAAGTAAGAGTATTACAAATATTGCATGGTTTAGCACCTGCAGGAACAGAAGCATTTGTATTAAATACTGTTGAGCATCTTGATAAGGATAAGTTAGAAGTAAGTTACCTTATAGCTGTAAATGACAGGCAATACCATCAGGATCATGTTGAAAGTTTAGGGCATAAGGTTTATATGACTTGTGACTTGAATGGAATAGTAAAGTTGTTTAAGCATTTTTATCTGCTTTATAAAACTTTAAAGAAATTCGGGCCTTTTGATGTTTGTCACTCTCATATGGACTTTTTAAATGGTTTAAATTTGTTTGTTGCTTATTTGGCTAAGGTAAAAATAAGAGTCTCTCACTCTCATAATTCAGCTAAAATAGAAGATAATCTACTTGTTAAGTATTATAGGAAAACGATGAGGTTATTTATTAATACTTTTGCAAATGTAAAATTAGGCTGTTCTCATGATGCCAATGAGTTTCTATATGGTATTAAAGCCTGTGAAAAAAGTCAGGTCATTTATAATGGAATTGATTTGAACAATTTTAAAGTTCTGGAACGAAAGCCTAATTTAAACTTTATCACTGTAGGCAGGATGGTGCGACAGAAAAATTGCTTGTTTTTGGTTAACGTTATAGCTGAATTAAAAAAGATTTATCCATTAGTGAAACTATCCTGGGTTGGAGATGGTTCAGACCGTATTAGTATTGAAAAGAAAATAAGAGAATTAGGTTTATGTAAAAATATTGAATTGTTAGGAGTACGTAAGGATATACCACAACTACTTGTTACTCCTAATTATTTTCTCATGCCTTCTTTATATGAAGGGTTACCATTTGCCCTTGTAGAAGCTCAAGCAGCCGGTTTGCCGTGTTTTATTTCAGATGGAGTGCCCAAGCAAGCGAATATTGGTTTATGTATGTTTATTCCTTTGGCTTTGAGTGCTGAAGAATGGGCAAAAAAAATCGCTAATTACATTGAAGGTAGTACAAAGAGAATGAAACTGGACAAAGAGGCGTTGGGTAAATTTGATATAAAGACATCGTCAAAAGTTGTTGAGCAAATCTATTTACAAAACTAAGGCCAGTTTAATAGTTAGTTTTTAATGAAGAGAATAAAAATACTAAGAATTGCAGCCATACCAGGCTCGTTAGATTGGTTGTTGAAAGGGCAACTAAAATTTTTAAATAATTACTTTGATGTTTTAGGAGTAGCATCAGAAGGCGAAAGTCATAAGATACTTCAAGATCGCGAAGGAATTAAAACTACAGTTGTTAAGATTGAAAGGAATATAAGTCTAAAACAGGATTTAAAGTCAGTTTTTAATTTATATAAGCTGTTCAAAAAAGAAAAACCTGATATCATACATTCTGTAACACCAAAGGCTGGCTTACTGTCTATGATAGCCGGATATTTGGCCAATGTTCCTATACGTATTCATACATTTACAGGTCTGATTTTCCCTTATAGAAATGGGCCTTTTCGTTATTTATTAATAAATATGGATAGGTTAACGTGTCTATTTGCGACTAAGATAATTCCAGAGGG
The DNA here is from genome assembly GCF_947489045.1 of Saccharicrinis aurantiacus. NCBI lineage: Bacteria > Pseudomonadati > Bacteroidota > Bacteroidia > Marinilabiliales > Marinilabiliaceae > Saccharicrinis > Saccharicrinis aurantiacus. Next base: position 264,915 of record NZ_CANLCN010000001.1, on the reverse strand, counting down.
TCAGGGGGTCAAAAGTGATCTAATCAAGCATCGAATCACAAAAAAGCCATTAAATATAATTGCAAATGGAAATGTGAACGGAATTGATATTGATTATTTCAAACAGGAATTGGTTAGTGATGAACAGAAAATAAAGTTAAAAGAAGAATTAGAGATTAAACACGGTGATTTTATTTTCTCATTTGTAGGACGTATTGTTGGAGATAAAGGAATTAATGAGTTGATTGATAGTTTTTCTAAGCTTCATCTAATCCATAATCACATAAAATTGGTATTGGTTGGGGATTATGAAGCAGAACTAGACCCTTTACAGGATGAGACACTAAGAATAATTAAAAGTACTAAATCAATTATCGAAGTTGGATGGCAAACTGATATTAGACCTTATTTAAGTATCTCCGATTGTTTTGTATTTCCCAGTTATCGTGAAGGATTTCCGAATACAGTTTTACAAGCTGGTGCAATGTGCTTACCTAGTATAGTCACTAATATAAGTGGTTCAAACGAAATAATTAGTAATGGAGTTAATGGCTTAATAATTCCATCAAAAGACAAGGAAGAGCTAAGTTGTACTATGGAAAGATTAATTGTTGATGAGCAATTACGTTCAAAGTTGGCAGAAAATGCTCGAAAATTAATTGTAGATAAATATAAAAATGAGCTTGTCTGGGAAGAGTTGTTGGAAGAGTATACTTTACAATTGAGCCTGAGTAACCCATCTTGACATTCTTTTAAGTCATGTCAATAAACATAGTAAATTATGTATAAGAGATATATTAAACGTTCGTTGGATTTAGTTATAGCCACAGTTTCATTTATAATATTTAGTCCGATTTTTTGTATTGTTACAGTTCTATTGTTATTTATAAATAATGGTAAACCATTCTTTTTCCAATTGCGCCCAGGGAAGAATGCCAGAATCTTTAAAATAGTGAAGTTTAAGACTATGACAGATAAAGTTGGGCAAGATGGAAAATTATTACCGGATGCTGAACGCATGACTGTAGTCGGAAGTTTTGTAAGAAAAACCTCTTTGGACGAAATCCCTCAGTTACTTAATGTTATTGTTGGAGATATGAGTTTGGTTGGGCCAAGGCCTTTATTGATTGATTACTTATCGTTGTATGGAGAAGAACAATCAAGGCGTCATTTAGTAAAGCCTGGAATAACAGGTTGGGCTCAGGTAAATGGAAGAAATGCAATATCGTGGAAAAAGAAGTTTGAATTTGATGTTGAGTATGTAGATAATATTTCTTTTAAAATGGATCTTACGATTATAATGATGACTGTAATAAAGGTATTTAAAAGTGAAGGTGTTAATAAAGAAAATCATGCTACCACAGAAGCATTCAATGGAAACAATTAATAGGAATCCAAAACTTATAATTGCTGGAAAAAGGCAATATGTGAATAAAAGGTAATATAATGGCAGAAAAAAATTATTTACTTTATGGAGCAAGTGGTCATGCACGCGTAATATTAGATTGTATAAAGGCTAATAAATCAGGGGTTATTGGAGTTTTTGACGATAATTTAAATATTAAAGACTTTCATGGATTAAATTTTATTGGTAATTATAATGAAGAAGAACATACATTTCCATTAGTTATTTCCATAGGCAGTAATATCATTAGAAAACAAATAGCAAGTATTGTAAAACCTTTTTTCACTAATGTTATACATCCTAGCGCTAGTATATCTAGGTCTGTTGAAATTGGCAAAGGAACTGTGATATTGCATCATGCAATCATTCAATCTGGTTGTATAATAGGCAATCATGTCATTATTAATACAGGTTCTTCTGTTGATCACGAGTGTATTTTAAATGATTATGTTCATATTTCCCCACAAGCAACTTTATGCGGAAATGTAACAGTAGGAGAAGGAACACAAATTGGAGCCAACGCTACTATTATTCCAGGAGTTAAAGTTGGCAAATGGGCTATGATTGGAGCCGGGAGTGTTGTAATTAGGGATGTACCAGACTTTGCTGTAGTCGTTGGTAATCCAGGAAAGATAATTAAGAAACAGTTACTTGATATTATATAGTAACAAGCTCACATTTCTAACTAAATATTAAAATTTAATGTCACAAAAAATATGGTTATCATCGCCTCATATGGGAGGTGGAGAGATGAAATACGTGCAGGAGGCTTACGACACTAATTGGGTTGCACCATTAGGGAAAAATGTAAACGAGTTTGAAAATGTTATTGCTTCTTATACGCACACAAAAGAAGCCTCTTGCCTAAGTTCAGGCACTGCGGCTATTCATTTAGCATTAATTTTATTAGGAGTGAAAGCTGAAGATGAAGTGATTGTTCAAAGCTTCACATTCTCTGCAAGTGTAAATCCTATTTGTTATTTAGGGGCCAAACCTATTTTAGTTGATTCAGAAAAAGATACTTGGAATATGTGCCCTAATGCTTTAAAAGAAGCTATTATAGATCGAATAGAAAAGGGTAAGAAACCCAAAGCTATTATTCCGGTACATTTATATGGAATGCCTACAAAAATGAATGAAATTTTAGATATTGCAAATGCCTATGACATACCTGTTATTGAAGATGCTGCTGAGGCATTAGGATCTTCATTTCAAGGTAAAAGAATGGGTGGTTGGGGGAAATTAGGCGTCCTTTCATTTAATGGGAATAAGATCATTACTACCTCTGGAGGTGGCGCACTAGTATCAGCCGACGAGGCTTTAATAAGAGAATCGAGATTTCTAGCAACTCAGGCCAGAGATGAAGCTCCACACTATGAACATAGTCAGATTGGCTATAATTATAGGATGAGTAATATTGTAGCAGGTATTGGAAGAGGTCAAATGGAGGTACTTGAAGAACGAGTCGCTAAGAGACGTTCAATAAATTTATGGTACAAAGAATTACTTAAGGGCATATCCGGAATTACTTTTCAAGAAGAATTGTCATCTGAATATTTTTCTAATTATTGGTTAACTTCTATCTTAATAGATTCTGAAAAAACAGGGGGTATTACAAGGGAATATTTAAGATTAGCATTTGAAAAAGAAAATATTGAATCTCGCCCCCTATGGAAACCAATGCATTTACAACCGATATTTCATAATTATCCTTTTTATGGGACCGGAATTTCAGAAAAGATGTTTACAGATGGCTTATGTCTTCCTTCAGGCAGCAATATGACAAATGAAGATCTAAAAAGGATAGAAAAAGTACTAAGGAAAGTATTTAATTTTTAATACTTAATCTATAGTACACTTACTTACATGTGACGTATATTATGACAATAGAAATATAAATAATCCTAAATGTTAAAAGTATTAAAGGCCCAAAACATAGAAGAGCATAAAGAGTGGTTAAATATTTGGGAGAATTGGGAGGAAAGAGAGGTTTTTGCTCACCCAAATTACTTATCACTCTATCAGAATTCAGAAGCATGTTGCGCTATATATCAGAAAAAAGATAAGAAGGTCATTTTTCCTTTCTGTTTAAGAAAAATTGACCTAAATGTAGGCGATAATATTGTGTATGATATTATAACCCCTTATGGTTATGGTGATATTTATTACTTGGGAGAAGGTTCTTTTAAAAATGAACTAAATAACTTTAGGTCACTTTTTGAAAGTTGGGCAGTTGAGAATAATGTTGTTAGTGAATTTATAAGGTTTGATTTATTAAGCAATAGTCGGTTGCTTTACAGCGGAAAAGTGTGTTTAAATAATGAAAACATCATTTGCCATTTAAATAAAGGTGAAGAGGTTATTTATAGGGAATTCTCTGCAAAGGTAAGGCGTAACATAAAAAAAGCTAAACGATCAGGTCTCGAGATTAGTATGGATAGTTCAGGTACCGATTTAGATGATTTTTTAGAGCTGTACTATTCTGCAATGAACCGCTTAGGAGCACATTCGAAGTATTATTTAGATAAAGCATATTTTCATAAATTACATCAAGGCCTAAAGGGACATTTCTCATATTTTTATGTCAGTTGGCAAGGAAAAAAAATCGCAACTGCCTTAGTTTTGGTATCTGCACAAAAAATATATTTTTTCTTGGGAGGTTCAGATCAGAATTATTTCTCGATGCGCCCTAATGATTTATTACATTACGAAATAATCAATTGGGGTATAGCTAATAAGAAAGAAATTTATGTGTTGGGCGGAGGTGTTGATGCGGGTGACAGCTTATTTAATTTTAAGAAAGGTTTTGCACCTAAAGGTAACGTTCCTTTTTATGTGGGAACTAAAATCTATAATACCGTGTTATATGATTCTTTATGTAAGCACAAGTTAGAACGAAAAAAGAAACTTGAAAATATTAGCTTTCCGGAATACAGGAGTACTAATGAAAATTATTTAATCTAGCCAAATATGAGTTCAAATTATAGCTTCGAATGGACTAAAGCAGACGAAGCATTGATGGAATGGGATCTTTTTTTACTAAATAATCCTAGAGGTCATAGTCAACAGATAAGTCACTACCTAAAATCATATACTAAATATCCATTTTTTAACTATGAAGTATTAATCGTAAGGAACAAAGAAGGGCAGATAGTTGCTGGAATTGGAACATTTATCGTTGGAATACCCTTTTTGAAAGTGCAAGTTGCACCAATAGCACCAATAATAAGTAAAGAGGTAGAGTTTTTATTTGATGATATTATATCTGAATATATAAACCGATCAAAAAAAAACAAAACGTTTTATTGTGAGTTAAAAGCACCTATACTAAAGGAGTATAGTGTAACATATTCTCAATTTGCTCTCAATGAAATTGGTAATAATAGTCTTTACTACTCAGGAAAAAAAGGTAGTCAGTTTGGGTTAATTAGAGGAACCAACGGTTTTAGGTCGGTTCAGATACAATATGAGTCTGAACATACTCCATATGAACTATTATGGAAGGAGTATAACAAAAATACGAAACGTAATATAAAAAAAGCAGAGTCTAGTAATCTTGTTTTACAATTTGCCCAAACAGAAAGTGATATTAAATCCGCATATGAAGTTGTAGAAGAGATTGCAAAATACAAAGGCTTTCCCGTTAGGTCTTGGAGTAAGATGAAAGATTTTTTAATTGGGATGGTTAACGATGGTTTATGCATAGTACCATATTGTAAAATAGATAAAAAAGTGCAAGGAGCTCTAATAATATTTGTAGTTGGCCAACGGTTAACCTACGCATATGGAGGAATTTTAAGACAGCATAATGAGTTCAAAATTGGACATTTCTTGCATAATGAAATGTTAAAGTACAGTATAAAACAAGGATATAATTGTTACGATTTCGTTGTAGGAACAAGTCCTTCTGTAGCTCGATTTAAAGAAGGTTTTGGAGCCAAACATATTGCATTTGAAGATTCTAGATATTGGGTAAACAATAAATTCATATTTAGTTTTTGGAAAGTTTTTAAGTGGACATTGGACAAAATGAATGTTATAACATGGACGTCATCAAAGTAATTCTAGCCTACCTTAAAACATTAATAAAATAAGTAGCTGTTTAATTAATATATCTTAAAAAAAACAGCTAACTACAGTAAACAAATTTGGCTTTTGAAACAGGATCTAAAAATTTTACTCAAGATTGGTTTAAATTATATGAGTCTACGAAATATATTTAGTGTATCAAACTTAATTAATGAGAATAATTTGGGAGACAGTAATCCCACCTATTTGAAGCATATACACTATTTTAGAGGGTTTGCGATTATTAGTATTTTTTTTGTCCACTTAATGGTTTTTCCAATTAGTAAGGTAGGTGAGTTATCGAATCTCAATGTTTTTTTCTTGGTATCCGAAAAGTCTTATTTCATGCATCCACGATATACTATTTATATCAGGCCTTTATTATTAATTATCAATAAAATTTCTCATGCAAATTCAATACTTCAATAATCTAAGAGCAACTGCCTGTTTTTTAGTGCTTCTAACTCATTCAGCAATGCCAGCAACAGATAACTCGTATGGAGTATATATGGTATTATTTTCTGTCATTGCCTCGCCAAGTTCAGAGCTGTTTGTAACAATATCCTCATGTCTTTTAGCACCTACTAAGCAGGATATGTTTTCATTTTACAAAAAAAGGTTCGGTAAATTAATTTTGCCTTTTTTCTTTTGGTCGGTTGTTGTATTAGCAATTAGTTTTTTAAAACAGGAGATTAATATTTCTCAAGTTATTTATAAGTTCTTATTATTTCCAATTAAGCCAACTCATGGTGTATATTGGTTTGTTTATACTATATGTGGACTGTATCTAATAATTCCTATTATATCACCATGGTTATTAAATGCAAAAAAACGAGAGATTCAATTTTTATTACTCTTATGGAGTACGACATTAATTTTTCCATATTTAAACATATTATTTGGAAAAGAAATATATGTAATAAAAGGAGACTATTATTTTATATTATCTTATTTAGGCGGTTTTGTAGGTTTTCTTCTATTGGGTGTTTATCTGAGAAAGTACCCAATTGTATTTAAGTCTAAAGTAATGTCATTTTTCATTATTTCATGTATTCTCATTATTGCTATTTTGCCATTATTGATTGGTTACCTATACAATAGAGATTTTCTGACTGTAGTTGAGAATAACCTTTCTTTAACCAGTGCGCTGTTTGTTGTTGCAATATTCTGTTTTTATCAGAATTTTAAATTACCCAAAATTTTAGAACATATTTTTAATGATATTGCGAAGTATTCTTATGGGATATATTTAATACACATTTTAGTTATTAGAGATGGCGTGTGGCTTATTTTAAAAGGTAATAGACTACCACATCCTTTAATAGAAACACCGTTGATTGCTATTGTATCATTAATACTATGTTATATCATAGTGTTGTTAATTTCGAAGCTACCTAAAAGTAGATATGTTATAGGGGTATAAGAATATATAGCAACATTAACCTTATATAAAGAAGAATACAACTTTTATTTGATGCCAGTTCGGTTAAAGTATACCTCATCCTTGTAACTAGTTATTCCACTTTCTCAATATTCCGCGTAAAGATTATATCTCCTATATTCTTTTCAAAATCAATAGCGGAGCTAGAGAAATAAAATGTTATAGTGCAAGCTCTAATTACTTATCAGGTCTTCTATCGCTTATTAATCTATTACTAAGACTTGGTAGATTATTATCTTAGGATAATAAAATTGTTAATTGCTTGAAGAGTGTAATATAAAAAGAGGGCGTACTGCATTTTGCAATCCACCCCCTTAAATTTTAATATAAATAGATTAACACCTTCGAAGGTATTATTGCCATAATAATATTAAAATACACTATTAATCATTTAATTGAATATATTTTGAAGGATCGGTATTACTAACCAAGATGTATTCTCCATTTCCCACTTCATCAACATAAATACCATTAGGATCAAGAAGAAACTCATTGAAAAGAATATCTCCACCTCTACTATAATAAAAGAGTTTCCAAAAAGAACCTCCCCAAACAAGATAATCCCATGTTATTAGAAAGTTATTATCATCTCTTTTATTATAGTGAAAATCAGAAAGTCCTGCCCAATTACCACCTTCACTACCTGGAGCGTAAGCTAAAGTCCACCCTCTAATAACATAAAACTGTACTCCACTAAAATTAGGAACATCTTTACGTAAATAGGTTAACACCGAATCCATAGAGTATGAGGTATTTATTAACCCTTTAAAATCAACCTCCATAAACTTACTAAACACATCCGAGTTAGAAAAATGTGTATCCTCACTAACTCTAATTTCTATTTTTTTACTAGTATTTTTTGCCGTAAAAACGCTTGAGGTTTCGTCGAATACAAATTCACTCACACTTTCTCCTTCTATCTCCAGAGATGGCACAAAAATGACTCCATCCCTAGTAATACCCATATCTAATGGTGTATTTACAATTAATCCATCCTCCTGAATATTCTTCACAAAGGTCTTTCCTGATAATGTAACAAGCCTATAATTAATAGGATTATCATTAACATAGAAATCTTTAAAATAAGACAATGAATCTACTATTGGTTTCAATTTTCTTGCATCATCAATATCACTTGGTACACCTTTAACAAAAACAATACGTGTTTTATCTGCACCTAAATCTGTTTTACTGATTAAAGTAATTTCAGTATCACTTATTTCTTCAAATAAAAACTCATACTCTCTATTGGCTCTATCCAATTCGTATAAAGAATGAAAAACCGAGTGCGTTTCAAATATAAGCTCTGGAGCTTGAGAAGCACCGACTCGGTAAGTTATTGTTCTATCATCATTTCCATTGTTAAATGTTGATTTGAAAGCAACACTATCATTGTAAAAGTGCATTAAAATAGCCTCTCCTCCATAATAAGCTAACCACTGCCCATCTCCACTCATTAGAATATTTTTATATTCTGATAACACTCCGGACATCCGAACCTCAGGACTTTCTTTAAAAACTTCTTCAGTTTCATCGGTACAAGATGAAATAAGAAGAATACAGATACCTAATATGTAATATATATGTTTCATTATTTATCAGATTTATCCCCATTAGGGTTATTTGGATTTTTTAGTCTAAATACAATTTCGTCTCGTAAAACATCAAGATCAATTTTAAATTTCTCCCAATAGTAATCTTTAACTAACTTTAATTTAATAGCAATAAAATCTCGCCCTTTATTTACTTCTACAGCATCTGCATTCGGCTCAATTTCAGTTCCATCATCCAGTTTTATAATTTCTTCTGGTTCATGCGTTAAATAACGCTCTTCAAACTCCGCTACTTCAGAAGTGATATAAATTGAGAGTAGTTCACAAAAATCTTCGTTAACATCAGAAGTTCCATAATTTGATACCATACCTAATGATATAGCTTCACGGGAAATACGTGGGTTGCTTTGTTGAACATCACCAGCTAGATTTAGCCAATTATTTGATTTGTAATTAGCAGGAGTTACCTCTTTTAAACCATTTGGTAAATTGTAATTTTGATGAACAATATGTCCGAACTCATGCTCTGCAGTTCTTAACTGCATCAAAACCCAATCTGGATTACCTAAATCATACTCATTGACTTGAGTAAATGTAATTCGTACACCGGCATCAGCATAACCAAGGGTTATTGATTCTCCATCTGAATTATACATTGGCGAACCAATTAACATAACCTCTGGTGGGAAAAGCTCATAAATAAAAGATTTACCATCCTCTGTTTTTTCGAATGGAGCTATCCAAAAGTTTTTAATAAAGTTACCCATAGGTATACAAAATTCACGCTTAATTGGGGTAACTCTTTTTGAGTTATCAACTAACTTATCATCCCAGCGCCATCGGACTGCAGTTCCGTATGGCTCGAGAAAGTTATCTTTAAAGTACACATCTATCAAATCGGTAGATTCCTCAAGCTCATCAGGGACATAAATAGGAGCCTCATCATCATTACAACTAGTTATAAAAACTAAAAGTAATAGTATATGTATAATTTTTATATTCTTCATATTCATTTATCTTGGATTCTTAGTTAAGCCAGCTTCAGTTGCATCTATAGGTATCTGTAATACTTTACGCAGATCATTTTTTTCTAACACTAACTTCTTATGATCAAATGTTATATGAGTTACCTCGATATTATATCGTTTAATATCAAACCACCTCATTCCCTCATGTATGTATTCCTTTCTTTTTTCGCTTAAACACAATTGCAATAAAGCTTCTTTCTCACTCGGAACAACTGTAACTCCTTCTTCATCTACTGTTGTGTAATAGGTTTGAACATCTGATATTGTAAGGGTAACTGGGGTAGAGTAACGATACTGAGAAAACTCATTCAAGTCGTTTAAAGCCTTATCTAAATCCCCTAACTGTATGTATGATTCTATTCTATTAAAGAGTAAATCTTCTCCTCTAAATACAGCTTGCACATAAAACGGATACCCTGTTGTTGCTGTTAAACTTTCTTTGTAAAATTCTTCATCAAACTTTGCTGCTTTAATAACATTCCTACTCCCATCACCATAGTAAGACATATAACGATACCTGAAATCATTACCAGAAAAAATAGTAGCCTCAAACAATGCATTCCATGATTTAATAGCTGTTCGGTAACCGTAATTATGACGTAACCCTATACTTACTAGCTTTTCGACTATTAATATATTACTAGCATCGCCGTTGTTTATATAAAACTGCATTTTTTCAGTTACACCAGACTGCTCAGAATAGGCAATTAAATCCTTTATATAAGCTTTGTTTATTGCTGAGCCACCAAATACTTTATCTGCATACTCAATAGATTTATTATAATCCTTTTTATACAAATAAAACCGTGATGCAAAGGCATAAGCTGCTTGCTTAGTAAAGTGATATTTTTTACTTCCACTGTAATAATCATCGCTAACTAATTTTAAACCTGCTAAAAGATCTGCCTCTATTTTTTCATAGGTATTAGCTAATGTTCCCCTATCGTACTCTTTTATGAGTTGCTTTTCACTTTCCGCTACATAAGGAATACCCATGTCCTTAATTGCTGTTGTGCTATCATAATTATTACAGAATAATGTAGCAATCATAAAGTGTGAATAAGCTCTACACAGGAATGCTTCTCCTTTAATAGCATTTCTATAAACATCATCCTCATCTTCGATATTTTCCAAAGCCTCTAATGCTGAGTTTGCCTGAGCAATAGACTTATATGCGGCATACCAATATCCTGATGGAGAGTTAGTATCATCATAACTCCCTAACTCTTCCCACATAAAAGACTCTGTCATCAGTGGAGTTTGATTATTGGTTTCTATATATTCAGCCTCTTCGGTAAACCAATCTGTAAATAAGTAATCTACATTTGGATAAGCAGCAACTAAAAGCTCGGAAGCCTTATCGAGTGTATTAACTTCTATCCTATTATCAGGTGCCTCGTTTAAGAAATCGTTACAACCTGAACAACATAGAGATAGTACAATTAATAATGTATATGTGTATTTCATATATATATATTTACTTTTCATTATCATATCTCATTAAAAACTAAGATTTAAACTAAATGTGTAAGTACGTGGTACGGGAAGAGAAACGCCACCAGATCTATAAAACTCGGGATCTAAACCATTTAGCTTACTATCTGAGTACAACAAACATATATTCTGTGCCTGAAATGACACTTTAGCTCTTTGCATACCCATCTTTTTTGCAAACGTTGCAGGAATATTATAACCAAGGCTAATATTTCTTAATCGAACAAAACTACCGTCAGCAACTCTAACATCACTTTTATTATACATTTCGTAGATATTTAAGCTTTGACTATCGAGATCTTTATCAAATCTCATATCCATTATGGCAGGAACGTTGGTATAGTTTTCATCACCTGGAGCCGACCATCTATTAACTAACTCTTTAGATATAGATTGTGTGCCCATTTTTTCAGGTTCACTTGTGAATAAATCATCTAAACGAACTTTGTTACCTGCTCTGAATACCAAACCAACACCTAAGGATAAGTTTTTATATTCGAATGTGTTATTAAATCCTCCTGATAAAGGTGCATCTAACAAACCTTCATATTTTAAATACTTTTCAGCATCCTTTCTTTCTTGCCAGTTTAAGTTCTTATCCATGGGTTCCCCTTCGGTATTCACAAACTGAGGTAGTCCGAATTGATCTAAGCCAGCAAACTCAACAGAATACAAACCTCTTCGTGGTTTGCCTAACATATTACCTCCGGTATTACTTACATATTCATTAAAAGTATTGTAATTATCGAGCTTTGTAATTTCGTTTGTATTATAATCTAAGTTAATACTGCTGTTCCACTTAAAGTGACTAACTATTACATTTACAGTATTCAGCATAATTTCGAAACCTTTGGTTTCCATATCTGCAAAATTACCATACTTAATATGCTCTCCGCCAACTCCTGAAGTGCGAACAGAGCCTACTAAATCGAAAGAATTACGTTGGTAGTAAGCAAAATCAGTATAAATCCTATTATTCAAAAATGCAGCTTCCATTCCTAAACTGAACTCATACATTTTTTCCCAAGACAAATCCTCATTAGTTAAATCCTCAACTTCAATACCAGTTTCCTTATCATAAGGACGCCATGTTTGGTAAGCAATTAATTTTTCAATAGCACTTGCTGATGGTCCCATTACCCCACTTAAACCATAGGTAGATTTTAAGCTAAGTAAATTAATCCCATTTATGCCTTCCATAAAATTCTCTTCTGTGATATTCCATTTACCACTTACATTCCATGAATTTAGATATCTGGCGGTTTTAGTTTTACCTAACTGATTAGACCCATCTCGCCTTACTGTTCCGTTAAAAGTATATTTACCTTTATACGAATAAGCTGCATTAAAAAACAAACCCATAAAACGATCTTTAACCTCATCTAGAGATTCTCTATTCTGATTTTGTAAACTCAAATACTTTGAAAGCATTGCATGTTCGCTATAGAGATTACCTCTATCGTATTGAATTCCCCAGCCATTACTTGAAATTTCTTTACGGTTTGCATACTTTATTTCTTGCCCGAACAAGAAACTCATTATGTGGGTATCATTAATTGTTGGATTGTACGAAATAGAATTTCTGGTAGAGAAAAAATCTAAACTATTATCCACTGTATTATAAAATCCTCCTGTTGGTAGAATTGAGTATGGATTTGAGTTAGGAAAATCAGGATCGCTAAATAATAATTGATTTGCATCTCTTATAAATTGGGTATCCATAGCACGGTAAGCATTGGCCTGATTAGAATTCTCATGAATCATATGCTCGCGCAAAGCCGTATTTCTTCTAATTTGGCTTATCGAACTAATAGATAAATCTTTGGTAAACTGATAATCTAAATTCAATTGGCCCACTAAATCAGTAGCCGCTAATTCAACCTTATTATTTTCAAGCTCGTGAATTATATTAAAGGGATTATAATCTCTTCTAAAATATTCTAAATCTCCATTCTCGTCATATGCACGCATACTTCTGCTGGTATTTAATGCATAACTAAAAGGATTAATATCAAAATCGCGCTTGTAAACGCCCTCTACTGCATTGAATTCTCTATCTTTTGAACCAGGTAATTCCTGATCTCTATGAGAAAAAGATAATTTCAGGCCGACATTAAATTTATCAGTTAACTGAAAATCCATTTTCATTGTACCTGTATATTTAGATACGTTATCAGCGATTGTTCTACCGTTATCGTTATAATAACTTAGAGAAGCGTAATAATTCATCTTTTCAGATCCACCAGAGAAACTTAGTGAATGTTGATTAACTATTGAATTTTGGAACAACTCGTCAAACCAATCGGTATTAGCGTTAGCATACTTTGAAAGGAATGCCTCGTTAACAGTTCCGTTTGCACCCCATCCAATATTATTTTTAGCTATTTCGGAGTACATTTTACCCATAACCCCATAATCTTTAGCTCTAACTGAACCTGGTAAATCAATCCAACCTTTGCGCGCTAATTCTTTATATAGAGAAATTTCTTCAGCTGAATTAGCAATATCAAACTGTCCGTAATTGGGTCTTTCCTTAACAGCTACACTACCCGAATAGTTAACACGCATTTTCCCTTTCTTACCACTCTTGGTATTAATTACTATAACACCATTCATAGCTTGTGCTCCATATAAAGCAGTAGCAGAGGCATCTTTTAGTACTTGAATATCCTCAATATCATCAGGATTTAACCCGGCGACACCAGAACTCAATACTGTTGACAAATTACCTGATGTTAAATCATCAGCCGTTACCTCTACTAAATCTTCAAGTATAACTCCATCAACTACCCAAAGAGGTTTGTTATTTCCGTTAATTGAGGCATTACCACGTATACGAACAACTGGTGCTGTTCCAAACGTACCAGAAACGTTGTCCACTGAAACTCCAGCTACCTGACCTTGTAGAAATTTTGATACATCAGGGACAGCGTCAAGCTTAACTTCGTCTGTATTTAGCTTAGCAGCAGAACCTGTAAAAAGTCGTCGGTCAATTCGCTGATAACCTGTAACAACTACCTCATCTAAATCAGTTAGTTCAGACTTTAATGTTACCACTAATTTTGTACGACCTTCTATACTTACCTCTTGAGTAATCATACCAATAAAAGATACCACTATAATGGCATCTGTAGGTACAGACATTTGAAACTCACCATCAATATTTGTAGCCGTTCCCTTTTGTGTGCCTTTAATTAAAACAGCAACACCTGGCAAAGGATAACCTTCTTCATCAACAACTGTTCCTGCAATTTTTTTAATAGCCGTTTGATCTTGTGAGTTAGGTGCTTTTTGAGGCCTTACAATTATATAATCACCTTCAACTTCATAATCTAAGGCACGTTCTTTTAACACTGCGTGCATTAAATTATCAAGCTCAAGATTTTGCTTTGGCAGTGCTATAACATCTGCCCCATTAAGCTTACTATTATTGTATATAACGGTGTAGCCTGTTTGTGTTTTAACCTCTTTAAACAGCTCTTCAACTGTTAACACATCTCTTTGTAATATTATATTACCTTGCGCTTTAGCAAATAAAGAGAAGTTGGAAAATAAAAATATAAATACCAAAAATGATATTCGAATCGGGACATAAGAATCCCTGTACCTATCTGGAATCCAGAAGGGTAAAAAAGACAAAGGCTTTTTCATAAGCTCTTAATATTTTAAAATTTAGGTTACTCTTCTTTTACTACTATTTTGGATCCTTGTAGTGTAAATTTATAATTTGTAGTTTTTTCTAAAACTTGTATGAAATACTTTATATCATACTCTTTTTTAATCATTCCGCTAAAGCAATCACTCGCAATAGAATCATTCTCAAACTCAAAGTCAACATCATACCAACGCTCTAATCTACATGCCAATTCTTTTATTGGCATATTACTAAACTCGTAAACTCCATCCTTCCACATTGAATAAAGCGCTGCATCAACTTTTAATATATTACATTCCTCATCATTACCACGAACCAGCTGTTGACCAGGCAAAATATGATACTGTTCTTCTCCTACTTTCACAGATACCTTACCTTCTAATAAAGTAACCGTATTAAGCTCATCTCTATAATTATTAACATTAAATTTAGTACCTGTAACTTGAATAACAGAATTATTGGTATTTACAAAAAATGGATTATTCACATCTGATTGAACCTCAAAATAGGCCTCTCCGCTAATAAAAACCTCCCTTTTTCCATCAACAAAATGATCAGGAAACTTTATCTCAGAACAAGCGTTTAACCACACCTTAGTACCATCTGAAAGTTCTATAAAGTAGTTTTTTAATTTTGGAACCTTTAGGGTGCTCCATTGAGCTACGCTAATAGTTTTACTTTCTTCTTCAAGAGCATTAACCACAAGCTGACTCTCTGTTCCATTTACTTCTGCTTTATTTTTATTAAATGCAATATTCTTTTCCGACAAATTAAAAACATCATTTCCAACTGATAATGTTATTTGATCCTCAACAACCTTAGGCCCTGCTTTGCCAATTAAAGATTCTGTTTCTGGTTGAGATGATTTTATATAAAACATTGTTCCAATGCACAACACTAATAAAACACTAGCTACAGATATTCTTTCGAACCAAATTGTTTTATACCATTTTATTCTTTCTCGACTACTTATGTTCCTTTTTATTGCTTGAAGCATATGAGGCAATTTTATATCACCATCAGCTTCATTCCAATTATTCTTCAAATAATTATCGACATCAATACTCTCAGAAAAATTATTAACAAATTCAGTTAACTCTTCTGCTTCATCTATTTTAATTCTTTTTTTATTTAAAATAGAACCTATATGCTTTGATATTTTTGAATTATTATCCATCAACTATACTATAATACGTTTGAGTTTTAATGTTCCGTGACTCTAGATTGCTTTTTTTTAAAAAAAACAACATTTATATACCGATACCCTTAAATAATACCACCTATTACTAGCAATAAATAAATAGATAATCGCAACAACCCCTCTTTTAAATTAGCTAATGCTTTTCTTATTTGTGTATCAACTGTATTTTCAGATATTCCTAATTCTTTAGATATTTCCTTATAAGTATAACCTTTAAACCTGCTTAATTCAAACACTTGCCTACGTCGTTCTGGTAACATAGATATTAGTTTTAATATAACCTTCTCGGTATCTCTGAAGTCTATAATATTGACTAAATCATCATCTAAAATATTATAGGAATGAATAATACTCTCAAGATATTTTTTCTCATTTAATACTTTTCTCAAGTGATCGTTAATTTTATTTTTTGCTATAACGTATAGAAAAGACTGAAGAGATTTAGACGAATCTATCCTTTCTCGCTCATTCCATAACTTAATAAATACCTCCTGAGTAATTTCTTGAGCATCTTCCTTATTTTTTATCGACAACTTCACAAAATGATAAATTTTTGACGCCATTAAATCATACACCTTTTCAAAAGCTGCTTCATCACTAGCCTGAAGTTGTTTTACCAATAACCGATAAGATGTGTTACTTATATCACTCATAATGCAAAAAGAAAAATGCTACTCACTTCTATAATTATTGAGCAGCAGGTATTACCAAACTATAAAAGACTGCAATGTTGATTTTGTTAGTAATTTGGTTGAAACGTGGAAGTAAGAACTATTATAATAACGATACTTAAGCCTAAACACCTTGTAGTATTTTGACAACAAAAGTGGTAAATAAATAATAATTCATCAACAAATGCGGCGTAAAAGTAATAGATTACTTTTATAGTGCAAAAAAAAGCCTGACTACTAGTCAAGCTTTTTTACTACACATCTTATTTAACTTTTTTTAATCAAGCAGCTCAGCAACTTTCTTTCTTAACTCTTCTCCTCTCAAATTTTTAGCAATAATCACCCCATTTTCATCTAATAAAACTGTATGTGGTATACTATTAACTGCATATAATTGTGCAGCTTCATTTTTCCAACCTTTTAAATCAGAAACATGATTCCATGTCAGCTTATCATCTTCAATAGCCTTTAACCAAGCATCTTTTTGTTTATCTAAAGAAACCCCTAAAACATCGAAACCCTTGTTATTATAGTCATTATACAATTCAACTACATGCGGATTCTCAGCTCTACACGGACCACACCAGCTTGCCCAAAAATCAACTAGTAATACTTTTGCTTTTACCGAAGATAAACTAAATGGATTACCATCAACATCGAGTAATTCGAAATCTGGCGCCTTCTTCCCAACAGCTACTGACTCTAATTTAGATTTTCGACTAACCAAAGCCTCATAATAAGTACAGCTCTCTAAGGATTTATCTAACAATAGAAATCCTGATGCTATTTCTTCAAGTGCTTTATGGCGAAATTGCTCGTAAATAAGGAAAGCTGCGACAGGAGAACTTGAGTTTTGTTTTACTAAATCCAATTTAAATTCTTCTACCTTCTTAACTTCCCCATCATATTCTTCTGAAATAGAATTTGCTCTAGCTGTATCTCCTTCGTTACTGGCTGCTACATATGCTTCTCTCAATTCTGCACTAATCTCACGCAACTTATCATCTGCATTATTTGCTTCTTTATATAAGTTATATAAATCACCTCCACTTATTTCTACATCTAATAAGTTTTCTGCATCACCATTAATTGTATAATCAGAATTATCAGCAAAAAAACTAGCAGCCCCTCGCTTACCACTTTCTCCAAGTATTAACAAAACAGGTTCTGATAATTCTAATTCAATGTTAATCGCACCATCAACAATCGATAAGGTATCAATCACATTAACGCCACTTTTATCGTACATACTAAGTGTAATATTTTTCCCTTCAGCCCCTTTAAGGTTTCCCTTTAGGCAAAACTTATTTTTTGTAGTACACGATGCTAGCATCAATACCATTAACGAAAATCCAATTATTATTTTATTCATAATCTAATAGTTACTTTATAATTTATGTTAGAATTTTAATCTCATCTATTTTATTATCAACCACTTTCTAATGTATTAACATGGTCAATTTTCAATCTCTCTAAAGAGGGTGCCAATATAATAAATTAGCCCAAAATCAAATATGAATAATAACCATATAGAATATTAGCATATAAACACATTCGCAATCTAATTTTTCATAAATTAAGGGCAGAAAAATAATCTATGAAGAAAAAACACCTACTTATAAAACTCTTCAAGTGGCGATTAAAAAATGTAACTAATAGACAATTTATTATTGCATTAAGCATCGTTATAGGAGTCGCCTCAGGTATAGCTGCAGTAACCATTAAAATGCTGGTACAAAAAATACACGATCTAGTTCATCATGTAATTGACAATAGTACGAATGAGTGGTTTTTCATTATTGCCCCAGGTATAGGAATTCTATTAACCGTTCTTTTCATTAAATATATTGTAAAAAGGCCTGTTCGGCATGGTATACCGAATGTATTATATGCTATTTCGAAAACACAGGGTAAAATGAATAAGCACAACATGATTTCCTCTGTTATTGCCAGTTCATTAACTGTTGGCTTCGGAGGATCTGTTGGATTAGAGGGACCTACGGTATCAACAGGTGCGGCTATAGGTTCGAACTTAGGTCGTTTTTTACACCTAAATTACAGACAAATAACCCTCTTACTTGGCTGCGCTTGTGCTGGTGCTATGTCAGCCATATTCAAGGCCCCCATTGCAGCCATAGTATTTGCTTTAGAAGTGATCATGCTCGACTTAACTTTAGCCTCACTCGTACCACTATTAATTGCATCAGCTTCTGCCGTTACTGTATCCTATATCTTTTTAGGTACTGAAGTTGTTTACCCTTTTGACGTAACTCATACTTACGATATAGAAGAATTATTCTTCTATATACTCCTTGGACTTAGCTGTGGTTTAATTGCTACCTATTTTACACGAACCTATAAATATATAGAAGGACTATTTGAAAACACAAGCAGTATTGGTAAACGTTTATTTGTTGGCGCTAGTATTTTAGGCATTTTAATGTTTCTATTTCCTCAATTATTCGGGGAAGGTTATCAAGAAATAAATTCTGCATTAAGCGGCGATGTTAACTATTTAAATAACATTGGTGTTTTCGCATATTTCCAAGATAATTTTGTTACTCTTATAATCGCATTAATTCTTACAATTGGTATCAAAGTAATTGCCACATCAGTAACATTTGGAAGCGGTGGCGTAGGGGGAATATTTGCTCCTACCCTTTTTATGGGTGCCAACACAGGCATTCTTTTCGCTACAATTATCAATAAATTTGGTTGGGTTCAATTATCGGAACGGAACTTTGCCTTGATTGGTATGGGTGGGCTGATAGCAGGGGTTCTTCATGCTCCCTTAACTGGATTATTTCTTATTGCCGATCTATCGGGAGGCTATTCAATGTTTCTACCGTTGATGATTACAGCAACAACATCTTACATTACTGCAAAATCATTTGAAAAACATTCTGTTTACACGCATCAACTTGCACACAGAAATGAATTATTGACCCATGACAAAGACCAAAATATTATGACAGTTATGGATGTAAAGAAACTTATCGAGAAGGATTTTGCTCCTGTTGCTCCAGATGCTACCCTAGGAGATTTAGTAGAGATTATATCAAAAGCGCACCGAAATATTTTTCCTGTAGTAGATGATAAAGGGATTTTAAGAGGGATGTTAAAGATGGATGATATTAGAGGTATTATTTTCAAACCTGAATTATACAATACTGTTATGGTTGAAGATATCATGTATATGCCAGAATACTATATCACACCAGATAGTAATATGGAAGAATTAGTCAACTTATTTCGTAAATCAAGTCGATTTAATATTGCTGTTGTTGATGAAGGGCGATACATTGGCTTTATATCAAGAGCCAATGCATACACCGCCTATAGAAATCAAATGAAACGATTTTCGTCGCATTATTAGTCTACTAAAGCATCAATTGTTTTTCTATATTCAAAAATAATTTGCTTCAATTCCTTTAAACTATTCGTATTCATAACTCCATCACGTAGCTTCGCAGCCTGCGGCAAATGATAGGTGTAAATTTTAAAAAATCGACGCAATACTACCCAGGGCTTCTGCCCTTCCCAGGTATTATGGTACAATTCAGCATGTTGTAGCATCGCGCTAAGCTTATCCTCAATACATACTTCCTTTTTATTGGAAAAAAACCAGAAATCAGAAAAAATTCCCCTTCCAACCATTACTCCATCAGTCAGGTAATCATTAATCTTGGTATTTCCATCATCAATACTTGTCACATCTCCATTTCCAATAATTGGGATTTTTAATCCTAATTTATTGCGAAGATCTACCACCTTTCGAATTTCATTCCAATCCGCAACACCATCAGACATCATCTTTTGTGTCCTTCCATGTACTGTTAATGCTTTTATAGGTGTAGATAGTAATGTAGTCGCCCATTCTTCTGTATTAACTGATTTAAACCCTATGCGCGTTTTTACACTCACAGGTAATGTAGTTGCATCAATAGTTGAGTGAATAATCTCTTTGGCCAATTCTGGGGCATTAATCAAGGCTGAACAAGCTCCTTTTTTTATAATGTTTTTTTGAGGACAACCCATATTTATATCAATACCATCAAAAGGAGTGTGGTTGGTAATATATTCAGCTGTTTCTGCAAACTTTTTCGGGTCTGTTCCCCAAATTTGCGCTACCAACTTAACATCCTTTTGTTTCAACAACTCTAATTCTGAATCATTTATAAAAAAACGATGCGACACTTTTTCTCTCCCTATAGGATGACAAAAACCATCTGTTGAAAGAAACTCAGAGAAAACTACATTCATTTTAGGTGTATCCGTATTCCTCAATACCATTTCTCTAAATACGGTATCTGTTACATCCTCCATCGGAGCAAGTGCAAAAAAACTATCTAAGGTATTCCAAAAACTCATTTAATAAATATTAAAACCTGATTGAATTTACAATTCACCAAGGCTAATTCGTGTAATAAACAATAATACTATAAAATAGTTGTCCAGAACTAAAATATCAACATTTATAGATAAATTAATATGCACATTTTTTGAAAAAAAATACATTTTTTACTTCATTTAAAAAAGAACTCATTTCGTGTAAAAACTTCAATACTTCATTTGAAAAACACCACAACCATCATTACAAAACACACCAATACAACCACTTACAAACCTATCTAGATTTGGATAAAACAG
Source organism: Saccharicrinis aurantiacus (assembly GCF_947489045.1). NCBI lineage: Bacteria > Pseudomonadati > Bacteroidota > Bacteroidia > Marinilabiliales > Marinilabiliaceae > Saccharicrinis > Saccharicrinis aurantiacus. The sequence continues at coordinate 243,770 of NZ_CANLCN010000001.1, read as the reverse complement.
TTTGTTAACATACATTTGTCACAACAAACACTAAAAATAAAGCTTACAACAACCTTAACTATTAAAAATAATGGATCTAATCTTTAACCAAGCCAAACTAACTAAGTTAACCAACGAAAAGTGGAAAACAATTGCTGATTCTAACAACAAATATAGCATTAGCAATTATGGTAGAATAATCAGTTTTTACACCAGTAAACCTGAAGGCAAATTTGTTAAACAAGGCCAAATTAAAGGTTATAAGAGTGTAAATATTATTATCAATAGCAAAAAGAAAACATGCCTCGTTCACAAATTAGTTGCAGAGGCCTTTATTGCAAAAGATAACGATCTACAAGAAGTTGTAGGACATAAAGATTGGAACAAAACCAACAATCGAGTTTCAAACTTAATGTGGATGACAAAAGTTGAAAGTTTTAATAGAGCTAAAGAAAGAATGACAAAAGCGCGACAAGAAAAAGGTGGGATTGTCACTCGTTCAAAGTTAAAGCCGAAAGATGTAAATGCAATTAAAATAATGCTAAAAAAAGGGCATAAACAAAAAGTGATTGCTCAGCTATTTTGCGTTAGTGAGATGCAAATTTCTAGAATTAAAAACAAGGCTTGTTGGGCCTCCGTATAAAATATTGAAGAAGTACCATCTAACCAGTACACTAAACTATCGATCAAAAGGACTGTCGTACCAAGCCGACAGTCTTTTTTTATGCCTTTTTTTTCAATAAAAAAAGGCTGCCTAAACTAAGGCAACCTTTGAAATATTGTTTGTGAAGGAACTATCTTCTTCGTTTATCTGAACGTCGTCTATTTCCTCCACCGTTTCCATAGTTACCGCCACCTTTACGGCCACCGCCTCCACCACCACTTGGCTTAGCTGAAGCTTGTTCAACGTGTAAGGTTTCCCCTTCAAATGCTTTACCCTTTAAAGCTGAGATAATATCTGACTTATTACCCTCATCCACTTCAAAGAAAGAGAAGTTTCTTAAAATTTCAATTTTACCAAAACCTATTTTGTTTTTACCAGAATACTCATTAACGATTCCCATCAAACGCGGTGCCGTAAGATTTTTAGCCTTACCTACATTAATATACATTCTAGCAAAGTTACCTCTATCTCCTCGGTCTCTGCGGTTTGAACGTCCTCCGCCAAAATCATCACGCTCTTTTCTATAAACATTTAAGTCTTTAGCACCTTCGTAATAGGCAATAAACCTGTTAAACTCAACAGATACAAAACGTTTAATTAATTCTTCTCTATCAAAACCTTCAAGCTTTTCAAAAATACTTGGTAGGAAAGAATCTACTTGTTCATGATTCACTTCAACATTCTCAACTCTGTCAACTAAATGGAATAATTGGCGTTGACAAATCTCTTCTCCTGAAGGAATTAATTTTTTAGTAAACTTGATACCTGAAATACGCTCAATTTCACGAATCTTACTTGATTCTTTAGTATGAATAATGGCGATACTAGTACCTGTTTTACCAGCTCTACCCGTTCTTCCACTTCTATGAGTATATGCCTCTATATCATCCGGAAGGTTATAATTAATAACGTGAGTCAACTCGTTAACATCAATACCACGAGCAGCAACATCTGTAGCAACAAGTATTTGAATATTCTTGTTACGGAAACGGTGCATTACTTGATCACGCTGTGCTTGAGATAAATCACCATGTAAAGCATCTGCACTATAACCATCAGACATTAGTTTTTCAGCAACCTCTTTGGTTTCGTAACGGGTACGACAGAAAACAATACCATAAATATCAGGATGTATATCTGCTAAACGCTTTAATGCCAAATAACGATCTTTAGCATGAACCATATAGTATTGGTGATCTACTGTATTTGCTCCTGAATTTGTTTTACCAACTTTTAACTCTACTGGATCAGTAAGGTATCTTTTTGCCATACTGGCAATTTCCTTTGGCATTGTTGCAGAGAACAATAAAGATTGACGAGAATCAGGAGTGTTACCAATAATAGAATCTAATTCTTCTTTAAATCCCATGTTTAACATCTCATCAGCCTCATCAAGAACCAAATACTCAAGGTTAGCTAATTTTAGTATTCCTCTCTTTGTTAAGTCATTAACACGTCCTGGAGTACCAACTACAATATGCGTACCTCTTCTTAACTCTTTGATTTGTTTTTGAATATCAGCACCTCCATATACAGAAGTTACATGAAGTCCTTTCATATGTTTACTGAAATTCTCAAGATCTCTACTGATTTGAAGTGCCAACTCACGTGTTGGACAAAGCATCAAAGCTTGTACTTTGTTATTAGAAATATCAATTCTTTCTAATACTGGTAAACCAAAGGCTGCAGTCTTTCCTGTTCCTGTTTGCGCTAAGGCTACTAAATCAGATTTATTGTTTATTAACTCAGGGATAGACTTTTCCTGAATTGGGGTTGGATTTACAAATCCTAATTCATCAATTGCCTTTAGAATATTCTCAGACAATCCTAATTCTTTAAATGTTATCATATGTACCAATTTATCCAGTTTACCCCCACATCTCAACCAAATAATAAACTGGAAAACAGAAGCATACTAGAATTACGTAATGAAATTATGACTTACTCTTATCGGTAAATCGAGCGCAAAGGTAAGTTTAATTACCAATTTTCAATTACCAATTATGTTTTATTAACGTTAATCTACTTACTCTAGCTCGCTTTTTCTGCTAATTCTACTAATTAATTAATTACTTTTGCACCCTCTATGGCAAAAGCATCAATTATATTTAGAAGATTTTTAATTTGGCGCGTTAAAAATATTAATCAACGTAATTTTGTATTAATATTAAGTTTAGCGGTTGGCCTTTTAAGTGGATTAGCAGCAGTTTTGTTAAAAAACCTCATCCACTTTACACATCACCTACTTACGGGGCACCTACAAACAGATTCTCAAAACTACGTATTATTAATTCTGCCTATGATTGGTATATTTATATCAGTCATATTTGCCCGAAATATCATTAAAGATAGTTTAGGCCATGGTGTTTCTAAAATTCTTTATGCCCTAAGTAAAGGCAGCGGTAAAATTAAAAATCATAATAATTACTCGTCTATAATTGCCAGTACTTTCACAATTGGTTTTGGTGGGTCGGTTGGAGCTGAGGCACCCATCGTATTAACCGGGGCTTCAATAGGCTCATCTTTGGGGAGGCTATTTCATCAGAATTATAAAACCATCACACTCCTTATTGGATGTGGTGCTGCAGGAGCTGTTGCTGGTATTTTTAAGGCTCCCATTGCCGGACTAGTGTTTACCCTAGAGGTATTGATGCTTGGCTTGAGCATGGCTTCATTAATTCCTCTATTAATTGCTGCGGTTAGTGCTGCAATGGTGGCATTTTTCTTTCTTGGCGATGCTGCCGAATTTTCATGGACTCTGGAAACCCCTTTTATATTAAACAATATCCCATATTATATTGTACTTGGTGTATTGGGCGGTTTTGTTTCATTGTACTTCTCTCGCATGCTAATGTGGTCAGAGAATAAATTAAGAGCCGTAAATAGCCCATGGTTAAGAGTTGCCGCAGGAGGATTAATACTAAGTTCTCTGATTTTTATAATGCCGCAACTATATGGGGAAGGATATTCAACCATAACTGGTCTACTCAATGGAGATAGCCAATTACTCTTCGACAATTCATTATTTTATCAATTAAAAGATAACGAATGGATGCTTGTTGTTTTGCTAGGTATGCTTCTTCTATTTAAAGTGTTTGCTACAGCAGCCACAACAGGTAGTGGTGGTGTTGGTGGAGTTTTTGCTCCGTCTCTTTTTACTGGCGGTGTAACCGGATATTTCTTTGCAAGGATAATTAATATGACGGGCTTAGTTGAACTACCCGAAAGTCATTTTACATTAGTTGGTATGGCTGCAATTATGGCTGGTGTTCTTCATGCGCCGCTAACAGCTATATTTCTAATAGCAGAAATTACGCATGGTTATGAATTGTTTGCTCCATTAATGATGACGAGTGTAATCTCCTATTTAACAATTATGTATTTTGAACCACACTCAATATACACCAAACAACTTGCGCGAAAAGGAGAGTTATTAACACACCATAAAGACAAGGCAGTACTCACATTAATGCGACTCAATAAAGTATTAGAGACTGATTTCCTAACCGTTAAATCAACCGATACGCTTGGAGAAATGGTGAAAACCATATCTAAAGCAAAAAGAAATCTATTTCCTGTAATTGGTTCTAAAGGTCAGCTAAAAGGAATTGTTTTACTCGATGACATTAGAGAAATCATGTTTAACCATGATAGATACGACGATACGGTAGTTGAGGATTTCATGCAAGTTCCTCCAGGTTTTATTGAGATTAACGAGAGTATGGATTCGGTTATGAAGAAGTTTGAAGAAACTGGCGCTTGGAATCTTCCAGTTATCGAAAACAATAAATACATGGGCTTTGTTTCTAAGTCGAAGATATTCTCGGTATACCGAAGAGTGTTAATTCACTTTTCCGATGAATAAAAATTTTAATAAATCTATTTAAAGTTTAAATTTGCAATCCTAAATAAATCAGGTACTAACCCAAATAGATAGAAATTACATTTCAAAAACTAAAATACAATAACGAGTATGAAACGCGACGAACAAATTTTTGATCTGATTAAAAAAGAACATCAACGCCAGCTTAATGGCATTGAACTAATTGCCTCTGAAAACTTTGTAAGTGAGCAAGTAATGGAAGCGATGGGTTCATACATGACAAATAAGTATGCCGAAGGATACCCGGGTGCTCGTTATTATGGCGGTTGCGAAGTTGTTGACCAAAGTGAATCGTTAGCGATTGAGCGTCTTTGTAAAATATATGGTGCTGAATATGCAAACGTTCAGCCACACAGTGGTGCACAAGCAAACATGGCTGTTTTTATGGCTGTTTTAAATCCAGGAGATAAATTTTTAGGTTTAGATTTATCACATGGTGGTCACTTATCTCATGGTTCTCCGGTAAATAGTTCTGGTTTATTATATGAGCCAATTGCCTATACTGTAAAAGAAGATACAGGTTTAGTGGATTACGAAATGATGGAATCATTGGCTCGCGAACACAAACCTAAACTAATTGTGGGTGGAGCATCTGCTTATTCTCGTGAGTGGGATTATGCTCGCATGAGAAGATTAGCTGATGAGATTGGTGCTTTATTTATGGTTGACATGGCCCATCCTGCTGGTTTAATTGCTGCTGGATTATTAGAAAATCCTGTTAAACATGCACACATTGTTACTTCTACAACTCACAAAACTTTACGTGGACCAAGAGGTGGTATTATTTTATTAGGAGAAGATTTTGATAATCCTTGGGGAAAGAAAACTCCTAAAGGAGTTATTCGTAAAATGTCTTCTTTATTAAACTCCGCAGTATTCCCAGGTGTGCAAGGTGGACCATTAGAACACGTTATTGCTGCAAAAGCGGTTTCATTTTTAGAGGCACTTCAGCCTGAGTATATTGAATACCAAACACAAGTTCAGAAGAATGCTAAGGTGATGGCTCAAGCATTTATAGATAAAGGATATAAAGTTATTTCGGGAGGTACAGATAACCACTCAATGCTTATTGACCTAAGAACTAAGTTTCCTGAGTTAACTGGTAAAGTTGCTGAAAAAGCATTGGTAAAAGCTGATATCACAATCAACAAGAACATGGTTCCTTATGATAGCAGAAGTCCATTCCAAACTTCTGGTATTCGCGTAGGTACTTCTGCTTTAACAACAAGAAGTTTAAAAGAAGAGCACATGGCTCCTATTGTAGACTTAATTGATGAAGTGCTTTCAAATGTTGAAGATGAAGCTTTACTTAGCAACGTAGCTAAAAAAGTTAATGCAATGATGAAGGATTTCCCTTTATTTGCATACTAGAAAATAAATAATGTTTAAAGCCGACTTTTGAAAAAGGAGTCGGCTTTTTTTTTGCTTTCTATTCAAGTTCTTCGTGCAATATTAACATGGGATGCTCAGGGTGCATTACCATTCTTTTTGTTACACTTGGGTTAAACAGCCTATCAAGAAACCCTAGATTATGCCTAACCAAAGTAATCATCTCAGCATCGTTTTCATCAGCAAACTCATGAATACTTTTGGCAATATCATCACCCTCGATAAAATTAAAACTGAGATTTATTTTTGGGAAATGCGCTGCAATCTTTGTTTCTGCAACTAACCTGTTTACATGTTGATCATCTAATACATTTACCAACATAAGAGACGATTGAAACTTATCTACAATATTTCTGACGGGTTGAATTACCTCATCATTGTCAACATCTTTTAAATCGGTTGCAAAAACAATTTTATCAGGCTTTTTAAACTGCACGCTTTTAGGAACCACCAAAATAGGTGCATTAATGTTTTTAATAACCTCATATGCATTAGAGCCTAATAGAAAATTCTCTAATGCAGATTCGCCCCTACACCCAAGAACGACCAACTCGGGTTGATAATCGGAAATAAACTCATGCACAGCTTGTATTAATGATCCGAAAATGGATTTTACTTGAATAAGCGTATTGGGAAAAGCACGTTGCAAGATTGCAACTTCTGAGATTAGACTTTTATCGCTTTCCAAAGCGAGTTCATCCTTTAATTGTACCACATAAGGGCTACCACTAAATTCAAGATCGAAGGAATTTAACAAGGTAAATCTAACATTCTCACCTTGAAACATCTTAAGAGCATATAATGCTGCGTTACGCGCAGTATTTGAAAAATCGGACAGTAATAAAACATTTTTCATCACATTGTCTTTTAGTATCTGAAGCAAGGTAAAATAGTTAGACCTCTATTTTAACCAACGAATTACGGTAAAATAATACCGTGGAGAGAAAATATGATGTGTTTCGTTAAACACAACACGAAGTAGTATATGTTTATACGCTTGTATATTTATAAAGTTACGAATTTTATTCGTTTAAATTTGCTTCGAAGTACTGTGAGTAAGCCCTTAATTCCATTGTCTGTTGCTCATTTTATTCCGAAGTAATAGCGATGCAATAAAAAAATCACCTACGCCACTAAACATCTTCTATAGGCGTAAATACAAAAACACCGCAAATTCCTTGTTCATCTTCACTGGAACCTACAATTTGGCCTTTATTATTTATTATACCTACTCTGGTTTCTGGATAATACTCAACATCGTTTGTTTTGAAACTTTTCACCCTAATTTCAACCTGCTCTTTATTTACATCACCTTCGATGATACACTCCACCGTAAATGGGTCATCGCCTTCGATAGATTCAGTAAACGACATGGTGCCTTCTAGCTTTGAGCCTGTTTGAATAACAAAAGCCTCTCCTTCATCTTTTCCATATCCAAAATCCTCGGTAAACTTATACTTTCCGCTAATATCCATTGCTTCATTTTTACTGTACAAATGTAATAAAACAGCGCTATAGAAAACAAAAAAGAGATTATCACCTGCGTAATAATCTCTTCTAATGTTATTTGAGTTTATGCAAATCTCGACCTTCTTTTATGTGTGGGTCTGCATCTGCATCAACATATTTAGGAGGTTTCTTATAATTGATGCGTTCTGCAACTTCTCTATGCTTTGGCACCCATACCCTCATTGACTTTACAATATCTTTATATTCAGGGTTTGATGCTAAGTTATTCCACTCGAGGGCATCGTTATCTAAATCGTACAGCTCCTCGGAACCAGATAGGTTACTGATATAATGCCAGCGCTCTCCCATTACAGATGTACCACTAGCGGATACCGTAATGCCCGGACGTTGCCATTTGCTATTTGGCTTAGATAATAACTTGGTTATACTTACGCCATCTAATTGCTTATCGGGCAAACCGCAATAATCAACCAGTGTAGGGTAAATATCGATTAAACTAACCGTTCTGTCGCTATACTCCATTTTATGCATATCAGGTGTACGAATAACAAAGGGCGTTTTAGTAGCTTCAGACCATAGTGTATTCTTTTTGTATCTTAATTTCTCGCCTAAATGCCAGCCATGATCTCCCCAAATAACCACTATGGTATTATCGGCATAGGGACTATTCTCAAGCGCATCGAATAATACACCCAAGCAGGCATCGGCATAACTAATATTTGCCAAGTAAGCACGTGTGGCCTCCTTCTCTAGTCCATGCTTTTTTACCCACTGATAATCAGCATCCGGTTTGTGGGTTAGTTTACCATTAGGATTGATAATATCATCTAAATCTGATTCATTTATTGTAGGGGTTTGAATGGTTTCTAAATCGTACATATCAAAAAACTCTTGCGGTACAATCCATGGTAAATGAGGTTTAATAAGTCCCACAGCCATAAAAAAGGGTTTCTCGTAACTTTGTGCCAATTTATCTTTAGCCCAATTAACCACTTTATAATCTACTGTACCATCGATATCGCACTTTGTTGAAGCCCAACTTAACTTTGCTCCAGAGGCAGCTTTAAACTGCGGATTCTTTTTGCCAGCTATAACTCCCTTTGCACTATACAATGTTTCTTGCATAATACCTTCTTTTACATATCGGCGCGAGCGGTGATGCTCATCAAAGGCCCAATGCCCAAAATCGACACCGTGTGCCGTGGCGTGCTTATGAAATATTTTACCATCGGACAAAGTATAATAACCATGCTTTGAAAAATACTCGGGTAACATGGCGTGTGTTTTACCAATGGGGGTATTTAAAATATTGGTAGCATTGCCATAAACGCCTGTATTATTTGGCATAAAACCCGATAAAACAGCCGATCGTGATGGTCCGCATATAGGAGCTGCGCAAACTGCATTTTTAAATACAACAGAGCCCTCTTTACAAAACTTATCGAGATTTGGCGTTTTGGCTTGCGGATGACCGCCCAATGGTCCTACCCAATCATTGATATCATCAATGGCAATAAAAAGTACGTTTGGTTTTGTATTCTTTTGCGCTTGTAGTGGGATAGAAAGAAAAATAACGAACACTGCAAACACCGTTTTTATTAAAATAGACATTGTAATAATATTTTTATGATGCATAATAACTAACATGAACAATTCATCGAGTTTTCTACGATAACTCAATATTGGGATAAATAATCAATACATATTGGGCTGTTTGCCCAAGCCTGCCTGCCGGCAGACCCAACTTCATTTTTTCTCTTGATAGAAAAAACGAAGCAAAAAAGATCAAGGCTGCTTTACAAAAACCTTTCTTATTTATTTGTAGCTTAAGTGCGGCTGGCGGATCTAAGAGCAAAGCTCTCAGCTAGCCAGTCTTACTAAAGCTCCAACTAAAACAAAAGCCTTTTGTAAAGAGGCCAGCACAACAAGGCGCTTAAATATAAGTCTATGAAAAAATACATTGCGATAATAAACTATTCGTTAATAGTTTTGACTTAAATTTAAAAGTCATTTAGGACGCTATTGACTACAACTGTAAATTATTTAGATATGAAATAGTGACTATTATTTCTGAAAAATAACATCAGCTTCACCTTTTATCTGTACACTTCACAGTTTCGTTACAAATTCATTAATCGTACAATTAGTAACAAAGGTATGCACTTGGTATATTTTATTTGTCGATAGAATACCTAATTTGTACCCTCTAATGTTTTATTCGTTTCGAAAAATGTATCTGTTAGTTTAATACTTACTTAAGCGTAAGAATAACTTATTTACGGATAAAATACTTTCACATAAACCCATGTACACTGGTGCTTTATTGTTATTCGCAGTATATTAGTTATATCATAAAGTATAAATCAATAATTAGTTAATTATGAAAAAGACTCTTGTAATAACAGTAATGTGCATGCTTTTTATTGGCGCTATGGCACAAAAGGAGAATAAAGGAATGTGGGTTGGTGGCGGCATTGGCTTCAATGGTGGCGACAATGATGGTTGGAATCTTAGTCCGCAATGGGGTATGTTGTTTAATGAAAATATGGGGTTGGGTGCTAATTTAATTCTATCTGATGATGATTGGCTTATTGAACCCTATTTTAGGTATTACCTAGGGGTTACTGAACAGTTTAAGTTTTTTGGAGATGGTGCTCTGGCTTTTGGTGGCGCAGATAATTACAGTCAGTTTAGAATTCAAATTAGACCCGGTTTGCAATATTGGTTTACTCCCAAATGGTCGTTTGCTGCCTCTACTAATTTATTCAGTTTCGATACCATTAATTATAGTGATAACAGAGACGATATAAGCACTTCATTTTTTGGTTTAGATGCTACCAATTTAACGATGTCGGTTTATTTTCATTTTTAAAAGGCATCATTACTCTACCTATTTAAGAAGCATTCTTTATCGGCAGTAAAGGATGCTTACCATTAATACTTGTTGTATAATTGAGCATTGATTATTCATCACTCATGAAGTTATCTTGCAACATAAATCCCTCCATAAGCATTTGGAATAATCACCATAAAGAACTAGTTTTAATACTGATAACTAAATTTTAAACTTGTTGCCTATACCCCATTACCTTTATCTACCCATTTTAGCCTAAGCCTTCGCCCCCTAACCACACTTCCATACAATTGTTTTTTTACGGTAAAGGATGCTAAATAAATAGTAAGAGGTAAGCTGTATTGGTAACGCAAACAAATTACTAATTATGTCGGAGACATCAGAGACAACAACGACTAACTGGGAAGCTGTTATAGCTAAAATGAAAAAAGCTGACTTTACTAGACCTGCAATTGGCATCAAATCTTTTATTGCCGATACTGAACTAATGCTGATTAGTGTTGAAAATGACAAAACGGAACTGTTAAATGCAAAATTGGATTGGACCATTGTTATTGAAGCCAGAGAGCTAACGGAAGAGCTGCGCTTGGCACAATCGGAGTGGACTGCTAATAGCAAGCAAAAGAGCGATATGGAGCAAGAATGGAAGACTTTGCTGCCCAAAGCAGAGAATATGCGCGAGGAACTTTTGCATCATTTTACCTTTGCGTTTAGAAATGACAGTGCTTTACTATCGACTGTGCGCGCCATACGCGAAGGGGATAGCAAGGCAGATTTAATTCAGGATTTGTATGATTTAGATGTTGTTGGAAATGATAATATAGCACAGCTTGATAATACTGGTTTTAATACGGAGCTACTAGATGAGAATAAGGCTTTATCGAGAAAACTAAAGGACACGCACGAAATGGCTTTTGGAGCAGCCGATGACAATTCGGAACTCAAATTCAAACGCGATGCTATATTAACTTTGCTAATTGAGCGTGACAAAACCATTAGAGAATATGGTAGGTATGTATTTTGGCGTAATAAGGACAAGCGTGAGAAATATATCAGAGCATAGTAGTGTACCCAGTAATATAGGCTTTATTGGGGCTTATGCGTGCTAGGTAGGCCGTACTTAGGGTATGGGTAGGCTTTGCTCTGGGCTTGGTAAGTTATTGCTCGGGGATACTTTAGCCTTGCTGAGGGATATGGTAAGCTCTGCTTGGGGTATAAGTAAGCCTTGCTAGGGGCTTGGTGACCCTTGCTTGAGGTATAGGTAGGCGTGCCCGACCTATCAATCATTTACAAAAGAAGCCCCGCTAAATGCGAGGCTTCTTTGTTTTCTGAATTGTGTTTCTATTTTGATGAGACCGGATAAAGCTCTTCTGATTTTTTGGCTTTTAGATTATAAGATCTAATAACCATATCTTCATCACTAATCTCTAAAGTTCCCTGCCCATTTGACAAATTAATTTCATAATTATAAAATGGATTAACAATTGTATCTGCTATAGGATTACCATTTGTTGGATCGGTATATAGATAATAAAACTCTCCTATTGCTCTATATTCAATTAGAGTAAGTCCATCCTCTTCAGTATAGGTAACCTTTGAACCTTCTACTTCTTCTTTAGTTAAAAAGCTGCCAATTTTATAAATATGTATTTCTTGATTATAGTAAATATCTATATTATCAAGCGGCTCTTCTGTTTCAGGAACATCACTGGTTGTTACATCAAGCTCTGTAATTGCATAAACAGGAACATTTTCAACCTCGTTGTGCTGCCATTCTTTTTCTTCGCAACCTACCAGAGTAAGTGCTAATGAAAAAGCTAACAAACTGTATTTGTATATTATATTCATTGTAATAGGTTTAAATAGTTATAATCGTTGTTCATAAAGAAGTATAGAAGGATCATCGAAATACAATTCTTGCACTCCTGTGTTACCAACATTAGGATCTATACGCAACTTAACTTGTCCCGTAATTTCTGGTACTACAACATCTGCGGAAAGTGTAACCCACTTGCCACGCTCTATTGAAGTAACATCAAAATCATGCAAGAAGCTACCAGTTCCTTTAATACTTTGTAATCTGAATGAGGTCATTGTATTGGTGTTAGGCATAAAGACTTTAATAGACATTTTGTAAGTTCCCGCTACCATTCCATCATCACTAATACTAGTATAATCTACTCTACAGGCTGTTAAAGCATCCACATCTCCTTTGAAATACATTGAAGCTACTCCAATAACATCAGCAAACTCATCACTTTCAACTCTTCGGAATAATTTTTCTGATGCTGGTTTAGGGTTAATATTTGCCCACCAACCTTCAGCTTCAGGAGCTAAAACGTTAGCTGAGGCCTTCTCTATTTCAACGCCAGCAGTTTCTCTATCACTTAGTAATTCCATAAAGAAAGGAATAACAGTTTGATTTGCAAAGGCATCCATTACCTTTGTATCCGATCTAACAATAGCCTGATCATCTGAACTTGGAGAGTATGATACAGTGATTACATCTGTATTATAAATTGCATCTGCCATAGAAAGTATAATAAGGGCTGAGTTGCTTGGATCTACAACTACATCATCCACTGCAATAGAACCAACACCTTCAACATTTACGGTAAATGCATCTTTAGCGTTAGCACGAATAGCTCCTATAGAACCTGTTACTGCAAATTTAACTGAATTATCTGCAGTAAGCTCTGTTTCATATATCTCACCGTCAATTTTAAATGGTTTACTTGATGGACCAACTGTTACTTTAAGCGGAATAGTAGTTGTGGCATTCACTCCTTTTAAATCACCATTCTCTTGTCTAAACACTTTTAACGATCCAACATTTCCTCCACCTAATTCGTTAAAGCTAATGGTGGTATCGTTGGCACTAGATAGGGTGTTTGGTCCTGTTTTATGGTTTATGCTCCACGATATACTATCAGGTCTGTCAAATGTAGTTAAGTCAACAAAACGAAGTTTTTGTCCCATCTCAAGAGCTACGGTATTAAAACTAGCAGTATCATCAATGGTATACAATTCGCCTTCAAGCACCTCTGCAACAAGCTCCTCTCCGGTAGGATTTCCTTCGGCATCTTCTAAAATTCGATACACTTCAAGAGCTGGTTTTATTCCACCATACACATCTACAACAAATGTTGTATCAATAACCCAAGCATCAATTGCACTATCGTAATATGAGGCTAATGTATCTCCCGGAACAAATACTTTATCAATGGTTTCACCTGTTGTTGTAAACGAAACTGAATCAGGAAAAGTATTATATAAACGCACATTTCTAATTCCTGCCTCGCCAAAATACACATGTATTTTAGGATCTTCGCTTACGTTACCAGCATTAGGAATTACAAATTTAGAGTAATCCTCTTCCTCTTTTCCGAAGCCAGTTGTCATAAACTGAGCACTATCACTAATAGTCCAAGTGTGACTAAGCACTCCTTGCGATAAATCGGCAAATGAGATCCAGTGGCCTTGATCAATTGTATAAATACCCTCGCTTATTCGAACACTGTTAGACTCACTAATCAACCACGAAGCGTCACTAAGGTACATTGGGGCTTCATACTCATCTTTACAGCCAAACAATATGCTGATAAAGAGTAAAGAAATGATATATATTTTATTCTTCATATCGTATAATATTAAGCAATTATAATGCTTGGTTATTTTGTATTTCACTTAATGGAATAGGCAAATAAGCCTTACTATCATTGTAGAACTGAGCTGCATTTACAAACTCTTGAGGTAATGGCACTGCAGTATCATCAGATGTATCGAATACTGATCCCTTTTTAATAAGACACTCTTTACGAGACTTGGCTGTTGCTGCAGGATTATTCGTAGTTGGCGAATCAATCTCTTCAGGGAAAAAGTAGGTTACTACGTGATAATTTTCCTTAGTAAGATCTTGAAAGCGCTTTTTGGTTGAGTAATTAAGCTCAGGAACCTCTTCCCACCTTCTCATATCAATTGCTCTAATACTTTGCCCTTCTGCCGAAAGCTCTAAAGGACGCTCCTTAAACATAAGGTGATACATTAACGAAATTTTATCGTAAGCAACATTATCAAAAGTGTGTGTTGTTTCAGAATAATCAGGGTTATCAGCAGCAGTTCCTAATAAAAGCAACCCCCATCGATCTCTAATTGCATTAATTAATTTTAGTGCCTCAGTTACATTATTATTACCTAATAACTCACACTCAGCTTTCATTAAATACACATCCGAAAGACGGTTCATTACCACATTACAAGGCGATTTCCAGTTTACTCCCATTATTGTATTTTCACTATCAGTAACATCATGATTGGTATATTTTTTCCAAAAACATGGTGTTAGATTCTTAAATACATTTTGCTTAACCGGATTTAAATCCAAATAGTACGGTGTTTCAAAATCAGTGGCTAATACGGTAAGTGCACTAGCACGCAATGACGATTCGCGGTAAACCGGAGCTACAGCAACAGGCTCAATAGTTGAGTAGTCTTTCTCGTATTTATTTCGAGGATCTAAAATATTTATTGAATCCACAGTATACTCATAAGCCAACCATGCAGCAGGCACACAATCCGTAGTACCACCAACTGTTCCCCATGGTGCAAAACCACGAGCCCATCTATTATGCATACTTTCCTCATCCCATTGATTGGCTTCTGGTAAAATCTCAGAAGAATAGGCAATCTCAAAAATAGACTCAGAATTAAACTCACCAGCATCGGTAAACATTTTAGACATATCTGTTTCTAATGCATAACCATACTCGTTAATCACCCTATCAAAATATACACTTGCAGAATCGTATTCTTGCTCGTAAAGAAAAGAAGTACCTAATATGGTAGCTGCTGTTCCTTTGGTAACTCTTCCACTTTCTGAAATTTCTGAAGGCAAAGGCAAGTTATCGTATGCAAACATTAAATCTTTTCTGAAAAATTCTATTACATCTGCAGACTTTGATAATGGGGTATCAAAATCGGTGATTCTTACAGGAACAGTATCTCTAATAATAATATCCCCATTATTAAATAATGAATGTGCATAAAAGTGGAACAAACCTCTAAAGAACTTTGCTTCTCCCATTTGCTTATTCCAACGTGCTAAAATCGTTTCATCAGTTGTTGACTCCTCGAATTTCATTTTATTTAAACCCTCAATAACTTGGTTGGCTCGAAAGATACCTTGGTAGTATGCTGCCCACTTCTTATCTAGGTCGTTTGAAATATTCAAAAAGGTTTGATTATAATTTACATCAGATACAACGATGTTTCCAGAACGGCGTCCTGGCCAGGCTAAGTCAGATCTTAACGATTCTGCCCTAGCGCTCACTACCCAGTGATTACGCATGGTTGAATAAAGAGAATTTATAGCACTCTCACTTTCATCTAGATTCGTAAAGAAATCATCCTTATTAATCCCGTTAGGATTGTCTTGATTGAGCAGACTATCTACACACGAGCTTGTAACAAACACTCCTAGTAGTAGCGCTATTAATGATAAATATGTATATCGTTTCATTGTAATAACTTTTAATTGATTAGAAGTCAAGTTTTAACCCTATTAAATAAAGTGCACTAACTGGATAATTTCCTCTATCGATTCCTCTATTATTAAGATTACTACTACCTATTTCAGGATCATAGCCCTCGTAATTTGTAAATGTAAGTGGGTTTTGCGCTGTAATATAAACTCGCATATTACTCATCCCTAAATTATTGGTAATATGATTTGAGAAATTATACCCTAAACTCACCATTTTAAGTCGAAGATAAGATGCATCCTCTACCCAAAGATCAGTTGAACCTGCGTAGTTTGGATGTGCTTTAGATTGATCAACATACAGTGGAATATCTGAATCGGTATTATTCGGAGTCCACATGTAAGTTAAGTCTTTATGACGCCCCCAGGTAAAAGCAGTTGCTTTACTACCATTAATAATTTCGGCACCAACACTAGCATACCATTGCATTGACAAGTCAAATCCTTTATATTCTACTTTAATATTTAAGCCCGTTTCGAAATCAGGAAATGCAGAACCTGAATAAGCTTTATCTTTATCATCGATAACACCATCGCCGTTCATATCTTTATAGATTAGATCACCTAAGCGTGCTGTAGGAACTAATTTTTGATATTCGGCCAATTGCGCATCTGATTTAACAACTCCATCGGTTTGATATAAGAAGAATGCTCCAGCCTCATAGCCTTCGGCAATTGTAGTTGCTACTGCAGCAGCATCTCCACTAATAACCTGACCGGTAGTATAAATGATATCAGTTTCACCATACATATCAGTAATTTCATTCTTGTTCTGAGTAAACGTTCCACTTAAATCCCAATTAAAACCACCTGTTTTAAAACGGTAACGTGCAGCTAACTCATAACCCATATTCTGCATATTACCAACATTTACTGTGTAGGTTCCTTTAGTACCAACACCTGCTGAACTTGGCAAACGAACTGGGAAAAGCATATCGTTCTTTTGAGTATTATAAAAATCAGCATTAAAAGTTATTTTATTAGATAGGAATCCCATATCAATACCAATATTTTGCTGAATAGAAGTTTCCCATTGTACATCAGGATTACCATATGAATCTTGGATTACTCCAATATTATGAACATCTGATGCTCCTTGTTGAAAAACTTGATCGTAACCAAAAACCATTAAGTTATTATATAAGTAGTCTCCAATTTTATCATTACCCGTTTGTCCGTAACTGGCTCTTAATTTTAATGAGTTTATCGAATTTTTCATGCTACTCCAAAAGTTCTCATCTGAAATATTCCAACCAGCAGAGAACGAAGGGAAAGTTCCCCAACGGTTATCTTCACCAAAACGAGAAGAACCATCTCTACGTACTAAAGCACTTAACATGTACTTACTTTTAAAATCGTATTGCACACGTGCCAAAGTTCCAACTGTAACCGTTTTTCTATAACCTTGAGACTCTAATGTTGGGAAAATTGTTGCTCCATTAATAACTTCTACATTATTATTGTATACACCCTGCTTCTGTCCAAGTATTTTACCAGAATTATACTCTTCATAAGAAACGTTGACTAAACCGGTTATTTTATGATGCTTATTTATTTTTGTAGTATAATTTAATCCGGCTTCAAAATTATAATTATCAGCTCTAGTTGATTCAAAGCCACTTAAACTTTTAGTTGGATCCTGCTCACGTCCTTGGTCAAAGTTAAGGTCTAATGCATATTGTGGAGAAAATAAACTTCTGTTCGTATTCACTACACTCACACCTCCCTGAGTTCTTATCTTAAGACCTTTTAAAATCTCATAATTCAAAAGGACATTTGCATTAATACGGTCTGTATTTGTATTATCCTTTTTATTCATCGCAGTTAATACTGCATTCATATTATTCTGATCAGTACCTGAACCTGCTTCAGCAACATCTGTATCTGGCGTAACTTGTGGCTGATAAGGCTTATACTTCAGTATAGTATTTAAGAAGTTAGTACCTGGCTTTTGCTTATCTTCTAGAATAACAGCAATACTACCATTTATCGATAATTTATTATTCTTTGAACGATAAACAGTATTTGCTCTGGTATTAAAGCGTTTAAAGTTTGAGTTTAAAAACACCCCTTCTTCTTCGTAATATCCTGCTACTAAACTGTAAGACATTTGTTTGGTACCTCCCGATATCGTTAATCCATAATTCTGAGTAAAGGAATTATCGTTTAAGAACATATCATCTAAGTTACTTTCATTACCCAGCCAATGTGGATTTTGATTGGTGATAAGGTTATTAGCACCACTCTGTTCGTCTACATAGTTAATTCTATTTAGCTCAAAATATAACTGCTCGGTAGAATTCATAACGGGAGTACCCGACATGATATTTCTAATACCATATGACCCGGTAACGGAAATCTTGGCTGTACCCTCGGTACCACCCTTTGTGGTAACTAAGATAACCCCACTTGCTCCACGTGTACCGTATACAGCACATGAGGCGGCATCCTTAAGGATATCTAAACTTTCTATTTCATTCATACTCAAACGAGGATCAGAGGGTTGAGGTATACCATCAACAACCCAAAGAGGATCGTTACCTCCGGTAATAGATGAAAGTCCACGAATCAAGATACTAGACCCTTCTCCTGGCTCACCAGATAATGCATTAACTGTAACCCCAGCAACCTGCCCTTGAAGTGCAGATCCTAAATCAGGTGTTACAAAATTATCTATCTGATCACTTTTTACTTGGGTTACTGCTCCGGTTACTTCTTTTCTTTTCTGAACACCATAACCAATGGCCACAACTTCATCAATATCAAAACTCTCAGGCGACATTAGCACATCTATCTTTGCCTTGTCAACTGTTTTTTCTTGAATTTGCATACCTATAAAGCTAAATACAAGTACATCTCCTTTTTTGGCTGCTAAATTGTAGACACCATCCATATTAGTAATGGTTCCATTTGTTGTTCCTTTTACAACAACACTTACCCCTGGGATAGGTAAATTATCTTCTGAACTTACGATAACACCCGTTACCTTTAAGTTACCATTTTGTGCACTCACGCTTAAAAACAAAGTGCAAAATAGCATAAGAAGGAGACTCTTATGCCGATTTTTAATCATCATTAATTTCATCATCATAGAATATTAATTGGATTTTTGCTTAGAGATTCATCATGACAGAATCACATCGTTATAATTTCCGTAACAAATCTCTAATTTTTGTTAATTATACTGGTGTGCCCTAATAATCTTATTGTTCTTCAAGGTAATTTAGCAAACACAACTTACCCCAAAAACAACACAAAACACTGCAGGGCAGCTAATTAAACACAAACCACCCACACTACTCAAAAAACAACTCAAAACATGCTTTTGCAACTATTAACGTAGCCCTGATTGAATAAGTTATGCTTTTACAACACATTCTTTAAGCAGATTCGCTCAAATAGGAGCAAAAAAAAGCTGAAACCATAGTAATAGTTTCAGCTTTTGTAATCAATAATCTTAATTCTTATTCTTTAATTCTCTTTAGCGCCTCGCTGGCATATTTACCTGGGGTCACATCATATTTCTCTTTAAATAATTTTGTAAAGTGCGATCTACTTTTAAAACCAGTCATCATAAAGACTTCATTTACGGAGTAGGTTCCTTGAGCAAAAAACTCAGCAGCTTTCTTGATACGATACATGCGTATCAACTCAAAAGGTGTTTGGTTTGTAACGGCTTTTACCTTTTGATAGAAATGCGTACGATTTAAGTATAATTTACGAGCAATGTCATTAAAATCAACATTCTGGTTATCTAAATTCTCTTCCATTATATTATACAGCTTTTCTAGAAAAACCGTATCGTTTATATTGTCTGTTTCTTTATTTAGCTTTAATGGTATTTCTACCTTAAACCTTTCACGTAAAGCTGCTCTATTGGTAAGTAAAGCCTCAATACTTGTAAGTAGGTGCTGTGCATTAAAGGGTTTTTGTATATAAGCATCGGCACCTTCTTGTATTCCTTTTATTTGATCATCAATAGTAGTACAAGCCGTAAGTAAAATTACCGGAATATGACTAGTTTTGATATCACCCTTAATATTTTTACACAATTCTAATCCGTTTAATTCAGGCATGAGCACATCACTCAATACTAAATCGGGCCATTCTTCGTGCATTGCATCAATACACTCTTGACCATTCTTGAATGTTTTAACCTCAAAAAAATCGGACAAAATACCGGATACATAACTTCTCATCTCTGTATTATCTTCAGCAAAGAATATCCTTGAATTTTTAAGGTCATCAGAAACAGATAAACCTTTTAAATCTTCAACACTACTTGATATTTCATTTGCTTTTACCTCTAATTTCTCCTCTTGCTCAAGCAGCTGCTTTTCTTCGCTAATTGAAGCTGTATCTGTTTGTTTTAAAATTGGTAATTGCACAGTAATAGTAGTACCAACATGCACTTCACTCTCAGCTGTAATATTGCCATAGTGCATTTCTACAAGTCTTTTTGAGAATGCCAAACCTATTCCCGAGCCACCAATATATGCTCCATGCTTAATTTTTGATTGATAAAACCGCTCAAAGATGTGAGGCAAATCACTTTCGTCAATTCCTCTACCAGTATCTTTTACCTTAATAAACAACTCATTATTTTCAAAACCATAATCAACTGTAATTGTATCTTCTGCTGTTGTGTATTTAAATGCGTTACTTAATAAGTTGTTTATTATTTTTTCAAGCTTATCACGATCTGCCCACACAAACAATCCACTCTGGTTATTATTAATTACGAGGTTTTTATTATCGCGCTCAGCCAAAAAGTTAAAGTCCGTAGTTATGTCGTCGATAAACATATCCACACTAAATTGAGTGTGGTGCATTTCAAGTAAATCAGCATCTGATCGTTGAAAGTCGTGAACCTGATCAATTAATTGAGATATCTTGCGTGACTGACGCTGCACTCTATTTAGGTTTTCAAAAATATCAGGGTATGACTTATACTTTTCTGACAACAAATTAATTGGTCCGGAAATTAAGGTTAATGGTGTTTTAATTTCGTGAGAGATATTAGAAAAGAATCGAAGCTTGGCAGAGTTAACCTCTGATGCATTCTTCTTTTCAATTTGCTCAAGCTCTACACTATGCTTTAAAAATGAAACGCGCTGAACATACCTTAGTATTATCAGCAATATAATTACAAGTCCAATCATATATAAAAACATGGCTGTTCCGGTTTTCCAAAACGGTGGTAATATCTCAATTTCGAGATCACGAGGCTCTGTCCATTTATTAAACGAATTGGATGCAACAATTCTTAAGGTATAGGTACCTGCTGGCAAACCATTACTATATATATTACGCTGATCGGAGGACACTTCAATCCACTCATCATTTATAGGTAATATTTTATACTTTACGTAATGTGTTTTGGGGTTTGAGAAATGGAGTGATCTAACTTCAATTGAGAAAACATTCTCATCATGTTGAAGTGTAATTTTATTCAGATTATTGATTCGTTCACTTAACAAAACCCTACCATTTATAGTATCGCCAGGCATAACACTTTTATTAAACAACTTTAAATCGCCAAGCTCTACATTTGGTAATGGCTCTTGATAGGCCAACTCTTTAGGATTAAAACATACGAATCCTTGAAGTCCTCCAAAAACAAGCGTACCATTAGCCATATTAAACCCAGGGTACCAGAAATCTTCAAACGGCAAGCCTTCCTCTGCTCCGTAAACTCTAAATCGTTTATCTTTTGTATTAAATTTATTTAAGCCAATATTAGTGGACACCCACAAATTATGCTCATTATCTGCTAAAACATTTTTGACAACATTATTTGACAATCCTGATTTTTCAGTGAATGGAAGAAATTTAGGATCGTCAGTACTATTGAGTACCTTACATATACCGCCGCCTTCGGTTCCAATCCAGAATTCATCATTCTCTAAACGAATAAAAGAAGTAACCGAATTACTCGATAGTGAATTTGGTTTCTTAACATCTCGCTTATATATATCCAGCCTAACATCCTGAAGCGTTCGCGCACCCTTGGTATTTATGCGATATATACCTTCTGTTTTAGTACCTGCCCAAATTAAATGGTTCTTTTTATCCGAATATAACCTATGAACCTCTGGTGCACCTCTATCTTTAAAGAATAAGTGTTTATCTAATCGCTCTAAAGATTTAACGGTATTACTTTGGTTTAATCGAATACGTATAATTCCACTTGTTCCACCTATCCAAATATTACTATCTGCATCCTCAACTATAGAACGCATTGAAAAATCACGGGCAAAAGTTGAATTATCAGCAGCTATTTGTAACCAAGGTTTATCTGGTCTTATTCTTCCAATTTCATTAGAACCTCTAAAAGCTAACCAAACATTTCCGCGCGAATCTTTATAAGCTGCCTTAACTATACTTGCCTTTTCTGCATTAATATTAAATGGTAACTTCTCAAACTTCTTTTTTAAGATATTATATATATACAGGCCTTTCGTTCTTGATACAACCAAAAATCTTTCATCATCGTAAATGCTCAGAAATGTAAACTCATCATCAAGAGGTATTCTTTTATCTTTTCTGTTTTTTGTAAAAGTAAAGAATGGATTTGTGATAGATTCAAACTCAAACATACCTTTATTAAAAGTACCCACCCAACAACCTTTATTTTTTGTTATTCCGAAACAACTAACCTTTAGTCGCTCAACATAACTATCAATAGGCGCATGTATTGTTATTTTACTTTCATCTATTGAGTTTACATTAGGTACTTGAATAATACCTCCTTTTTTGGAAGAGCCTAGCCAAAGACTATTGTTATTATCAATGGCAGAAACATTAAATTGATAATCGGTTAAAACCTTTTCTTTAAACTCAAATTGAGGACCCTTAGGTGAATGTTTATAATTAATAACACCCACACCTCGAGATAAAGTAACTATTATGCTAGATGAATCAATTTTACTAAGTGAGTATGCGATACGAGCAACCTGATTCTTAAATATCTTAATAAATTCTTTAGTTTTAGTATTAAATAAGATAATTCCTCGGCTACTGGCGAAAAGATAATTTGATTGACCAAGGAAAATAGCATCGTAAAAATCAATATCACCATTTCCGGTTGCAATACTTCGAGGTGCATTGTAACTCGCAATAAAATTATAGTTATCATCAAATACCCATATTCCACTATTTTCTGTAGCAACTACAAATGTTTTATCATCTATATTCTCAACTATCTTACGAACCATTGGTCTGTTATATACACTCGCCAAATCGTTAGGAATATCGAGTATATTAAATTGTTGCATTTGGTAGTCGTAGATTGAGATACCTTCATCAGTACCAACCCACACATTGCCTTTTGAATCTTCTAAAAGGGTACGTATTCTATTACTCTTAAATAAATCTTTATCGATAGTATTCCGGTACGATTCGAAAGCATAACCATCATACTTATTTAAACCATCGAATGTTGCTACCCAAATATACCCTCTTGAATCTTCTAATATTGAAGTTACCCCATTATGAGCTAAACCATTATTAATAGTATATTTATTTGAGTAATTAAGTATGCGTTCCTCTGCAGTTATTGAAACTAAGAATCCTAAAATTAAAAGGCTTGTAATAAATATCTTTTGCAACATACTTTAGTTTATATTTTACGGTATTTAGCGATATGGGTAAGAGGAATTACAAACATAGATATTTTTTTTACGATTCTAAAAAAGAATAACCCCGATACATTCGATGAATATATCGGGGTTATGTAATTATTTCAACAGGATTATTCCTATAAATCGAGCACTAATTTCTCTAATTCATCGCCGCCCGTAAGCATCAATTCAGGGTTCTCTAACATCTTTTTAAGAGTTACTAAAAAGCCTACTGAATCTTTACCATCAATTATCCTATGGTCGTAAGATAAAGCAGTATACATAATTGGTCTAATCTCAACCTTTCCGTTAACAGCCATTGGGCGCTCAACAATATTATGCATACCCAAAATAGCTGATTGAGGAGGGTTAATAAGAGGAGTTGACAACATAGAACCAAATACACCTCCATTAGTTACCGTAAATGAACCGCCTGTCATTTCATCTAAGCTTATTTTTCCAGCTCTTGCTTTTACAGCCAACTGCTTTAGTGTGTCTTCAATTTGAGCTAAGCTCATAGATTCTGTATTTCTAATAACAGGAACCATTAAGCCTTTAGGCGTTTGAACTGCCACAGAAACATCTACGTAATTTGGGGTAACTATTTCATCACCATCAATCATTGAGTTTACCATTGGATGTTTTGCCATCGCTAATGCAGATGCCTTTATAAAAAAGCTCATAAAACCGAGTTTAACACCGTGCTTTTCAACAAACAAGCTTTGATACTTTTTACGCAGTGCCATAATATTAGTCATGTCCACTTCATTGAAAGTAGTAAGCATTGCAGTTTCTTGCTTTACAGCAACCAAACGCTGAGCTAACTTCTTGCGTAAAGAGCTCATTTTATTTCTATCCAATGCTCTTTCTTTTGGTTCATTTTCTAAACCTGAAGAAACAACACTATTGACATTATTCTTTACTGCTTCTAACTCTTTTTTAGAAATTCGGTGCAGACCTTTAACAACATCTTCAACAGTCCAACCCTCTTCTTCCATTATATTTTGAGCAACCGGACTCACCTTAACTTTTGATAACTCATCAGGCACAGAAGCCTTTTCTTTAGCATCAGGTTTCGACTCTTCTGTTGTTTTTACTTTTTCTTCTGCTTTCGGAGTAACAGGCTCGGCCCCTTCCTCAGGAACAATTGATGTATCAATTGTACATGCTATAGCACCTACTTCAACTAAAACTTCGGGCTCTAATAAAATTTTTATTTTACCGGCTTGTTCAGCAGCAATAGTAAGGGTTGCCTTATCTGATTCTATTTCTGCTAATTCTTGATCTTTTGTTACTAAATCACCATCACGAACTAACCATGAAGCTATTTCTACTTCTGTTATTGACTCTCCTGGCGATGGTACTTTTATTTCAATAATCATAACTTGCAATTTTATTCCAGTACACTTAAGTACACGTTCGTTATTGTGTATTTATTAAATTGAAAAACGAGATTTTTGTGGGAAATACATATGCTGTTTCAGTGCTTCTTGTCTGTCTTTACCTTCTGCACATTGTAATCCACAATACTTATTCTTCAACTCACAATTACATGGTCTGAATATTTTATCCACAATCTCTTTCTGTCCTATTACATGCAATCCATTCAGTCCGGTTGCAGGGCTTCCGCTTGCTAATCGAGCTACAGGAATCATTTTTATTGCCTTAAACATAGCCCGCATATATTTCCACGCACCCATATTTTCAGGCTCCTCTTGAACCCACAAGTTGACTAAGGCATTTTTATATTTAGCAACAATCTCATCTAATCGCTCCTTTGGAAACGGATGTAACTGTTCTATTCTTATCAAAGCAATATCCTTTGCATCAAGTTCTTCTTTACGTGCTAAAAGATCGTAATACACTTTTCCACTACAAAACACCAATCGCTTTACTGAATCAACATCTACATTATCATCATCAATAACCTCCTGGAAGTTACCTGATAAATCTTGAAGAGTAGAAGTACATTTCGGATGACGCAATAAACTTTTAGGGGTAAAAACAATCAGCGGCAACCTAATTTCTCTCTTCATCTGTCTTCTAAGAATGTGAAAGAAATTTGCTGGAGTTGTACAGTTCGCAACCTGCATATTATTATTAGCAGCTAATGATAAAAACCGCTCAATACGAGCACTGGAATGTTCGGGCCCTTGCCCTTCAAAACCATGTGGCAACAGAAGGACTAAACCATTCATTAAACCCCATTTTTCTTCTGCTGAAGATATATATTGATCGATAATTACCTGAGCAACATTATAAAAATCTCCGAACTGAGCTTCCCAAATAGTTAATCCTTTTGGAGTTGCTAATGAATATCCATATTCATAACCCATCACTCCATATTCAGATAGAAGTGAGTTATATACTTTTACCTGAGCTTGATTTTCGGAAATATGATTTAACGGGAAATACTGTTCATCGGTATCTTCAATAGTTAATCCTGCATGGCGATGGGCAAAGGTTCCTCTGATACAATCCTGGCCACTAAGGCGAATTGGATGCCCATCCTCAGCCAAAGAAGCATAGGCTAACAATTCGCCCATAGCCCAATCAAGCTTATCGTTAGCCACCATTTTTTTTCTATCCTCCATTATCTTATTTACCTTTCTAAAAAAAGGCAAATCACTAGGAAGAGCAGTCAATTTATCAGTCAATTGTTTCGCATTCTCTTCACTTATACCTGAGTCTATTGACTTAACAAAATCTTCTTTTCGCGAATATCTATAATCAACCCAATCATCATGTAAAAAGCGTTGGATGGCAACCTTATCGATTAATTTAGATGCAGCCAATTCCTTTTCAAGATATTCATTAAAGTTGTTCTGCAGCCCTTGTACTTCAGTATTCGTATATACTCCCTCTTCTATCAACTTTTTGCCATACACATCTCTTGGGTTTGGATGTTTGGCAATGGCCGAATATAAAGTAGGCTGCGTAAATCTAGGCTCATCACCTTCATTATGACCATATTTACGATAACTTAATACATCAATAAATACATCAGCATTAAACTTTTGTCTAAACTCAACAGCCAATTCCATGGCATAAACCATAGCCTCGGCATCGTCGCCATTAACATGAAAAACAGGGCTTCGTGTTACTTTGGCAACATCGGTACAATAAGTACTCGAGCGTGCATCTAAATAATTAGTTGTGAAACCTACCTGATTATTAATTACAACATGAATTGTTCCCCCGGTTTTATAACCTGGCAACTGACTCATTTGAACCACCTCATAAACAACACCCTGACCTGCAATTGCAGCATCACCATGTATTATTACAGGAATAGCTTTATTATAATTGTTATCGTATTTATGTTCAATCTTAGCTCTTGTAATTCCTTCAATTATTGGACCTACAGTTTCTAAGTGAGATGGATTTGGTGCTAGGTTAACTCTCAACTTTTTACCATTAGAGGCTGAAATATCATTTTGATATCCTAAGTGGTATTTTACATCTCCTAAAGAAATCCCTTCTTCATATTCATCCGCAACAAACTCCTTAAAAATGTTCTGATAAGGTTTATCTAAAATATTGGCAAGTACATTTAATCTTCCCCTATGAGCCATTCCTATAAATAGCTCTTCAACATCAAGTTCGGCACCTTTATTAATGATAGCTTGCAATGCCGGAATCATCCCCTCACAACCCTCGAGAGAAAAGCGTTTTTGACCAACAAATTTCTTATGTATAAAATTTTCGAAACCAGATGCAACATTCAACTGGTCGTATATATATTTCTTCTTCTCAACAGAAAAATTAGGCGTATTCTTTACTGCCTCCATCTTTTGTTGAAGCCACCTTACTACTTCTGGATGCCTTATATATAAATATTCAACTGCAACCGAACTACAATAAGTACGTTTACAATGACTTATTATATCCTTAAGTTTGGCTTTTCCTAAACCAAGTTCTTTCCCTGCTTCAAATGCAGTATCTAAATCCTTTGTTTCTAGTCCGAAAGTCTCCAAATCTAAGGTTGGAAAATACTGACGACGATTACGCACTGGATTTGTTTTGGTAAATAAGTGTCCCCGCTGACGATAGCCATGAATTAAGTTGAGAACATTAAACTCTTTACCAACAACCCCATGTGTTGGCGCTTCGTAATTTTTACGCGCAAACTCGTAACCTTTAAAAAACTGTTGAAAACTTGGATCCACGGATTCCGGATCTGCCAAGTAATTCTGATATAGCTGTTCTATCGAATCAATATCGCTATTACCAATAAATGAAAATTCTCCCATAGAAGTACAATAATTATTTTGCGCTGTAGATCATTACTAATATTTAATTGCAATATATGTAATTTCTATCCTGTTAAGATATCGTTAACTTACAAAAAATCATTTTTTGCCCAATATTTATTCATTCTAAAAAAAGTAAATAAAATATAAGAGTGCCCTTAAGCATTCTTATTTTATTTTTGCATCGCACCTTAAAGAAACATTTTATAAAATGGATACTTTTTTAAAAGAACTAGCTACATATTATTACAATACATACCAAACCAAAATAACTGACTTTTGTTTTGTTTTTCCAGGTAGAAGAGCTTGCCTTTTTTTTAAAGAGCATCTAAAGAAGATGGTTTCAGAACCAATATGGGCTCCCAAAACACTAACAATTAATGAGTTTATACAGGATTTTAGCACAATACCCGTAGCTGATAAACTCACGTTGGTTTTTGAACTATATCAGGTTTACGAAGATATTTACAAAACAGGTGTGTCTTTCGACGATTTTCTTCCGTGGGGTGAAATTATACTTAACGACTTTGATGATATAGATAAGTATAGAGCCGATGCAAAACAAGTATATACCAACCTATTGGCCATTAAGGAAATTGAAGATGATTATAGCTTTCTATCAGAGGATCAAATCAAAGTAATAAAAAGTTTCTGGGCTAGTTTTAATCCCAATAAGCTGTCTGAACATCAAACCGATTTTGTGAAAATTTGGGAAAAGTTAGATGATGTTTATGAGGAGTTTAACAAACGTCTGCGTTTAAAAAATATTTGTTATGAGGGGCAAATTTATAAAACCATTGCCAACAACATTGATAATAAAGAACCCCTTAATATCAAACATCCTAAAATTATTTTTGTGGCATTCAACGCACTAAATAGATGCGAAGAAAAACTGTTTCATCACCTAAGAATTACTGATAAGGCGGATTTTATTTGGGATTATACACCATGGCTTTTAAACGCTAATCAGATAAAAAAATCAATGCACGAAACACCAACTAGAGCGGAAGCCGTGCATTTTATGGAAGATAATTTAATTAACTTTCCAGCTCCCAGCAATTGGAAGTTTCCAGAAAATAAAACACTCCCTAACATCGAAATTACCTCAGTAGCTTCGAGCACAACGCAAACTCAGGTAATTAATCAATTCCTTAAAAATATTGATTCCGATTCTTTCGACTCCAAAAATAACATTAAAGCCACTGAAACAGCAGTTATTTTAACAGATGAGAATATGCTTTTGCCGGTTCTTCATGGTATTCCCAAAGAGGAAAAATCAATCAATATAACAATGGGGTATCCGATGAAAAACACCCCTGCATATGGTTTAATTGAGTTAATATTTGAATTACAAAAGAACTGCAGAAAAACAAAGCAAGGCAAAACCTGGTTCTATTTTAGAAATGTACTTCCAATACTCACCCACCAATATTTAGAACCATTAGATAGCAAAACACATCAGAAACTAGCAAAAGATATTGTATCAAAAAACAAAACATATATTGAAGCAAGTGAGTTGCAATGCACCCATCTGTTAACTTCGATTTTTAAATACATAGATAGTTCCGAAAATTTATCCGAATATTTAAACCATATCCTTTTCACGGTTTATCAATCTTTCAAAACCTTAACTGCTGTAGATACCAGCATTGAGAAAGAATTTATTTACCAATCCTATTTATTGGTCAATCACATAAGTGATTTATTAAAAAACCTTTCTATTTCAATTAAAAACGATACTTGGATTAAACTATACAAGAGGTCTGCAGAAATGCAAAGCATCCCATTTAGCGGAGAGCCTCTTAAAGGTCTGCAAGTAATGGGTATCCTAGAAACCAGAGCACTCGATTTTGAGAACCTAGTTGTACTCAATATGAATGAGGGTGTATTTCCACAAACTGGTGCTACAAACTCACTTATTCCATATGTATTACGAAATGCCTTTAACTTACCTACCATTGAACATCAAGATGCCATATTTGCTTACTACTTTTACAGGTTAATACATAGAGCAAAAAATGTAAGGCTTCTTTATAATTCAGCTGCGCAAGGAATGCAATCTGGTGAAATGAGTCGTTTCCTATTTCAATTAAAATATGAATATCCTAGAGATAAGCTGAAATTTTCTACAGTATCTGAGGACTTAAACATTAGCAATACGCCAACATTTTTTGTAGAAAAAGATGAAAAGGTTATGAATACCTTAAGTGCTTATTTATTACCAAATACCAAAAAACTATCGCCAAGTGCCTTAAGTACGTACTTTGAATGTCCAATGCGATTTTACTACAAGTATGTTACAAAGGCACATGAACCTGATGAAGTTACTGAAGATATTGACCCTAGAATATTTGGAACACTATTTCACGAAGCCATCGAAAAGCTTTATCTCAACCTACTTAATCAAGAAATTAAATCAGAACACATTGATTTAATACTAAAAGATAAAAAGAAGATTGACGCCATTTTACATGAGTCGTTTGAGGAGTATTTCACCCACACAATTGATAATTCCGATTTTAAAGACATCCAAGGTCAGAATGTGCTCATCTTTGACATTATTAAAAAGTACATTATTCAATTTCTTAAAGCAGAAAAAGAAAATGCACCATTTACAATACTTGGATTAGAAAAAGTAGTAAATGCCGAATTTAAAATCAACAGCTCTACTATTGTAAACCTAGGTGGAACTATTGATAGATTAGACGGTAAGGATGGTTCAATAAGAGTTATCGATTATAAAACTGGTGCAGGCGACGATAAGTTCTCAAACATTGAAGATTTATTTAAACAAGAGAAGCATAAAAAACTAAAGGCCATATTTCAGACCTTATTATATAGTTCTATACTGCAAGAGAACGAAAAGTCACCACAAACATATATACCTGGTGTTGTTTGGGTTAAAAAGATATTTACTAGCAATGATTATTCATTAAAAAAAGGACCTGCTAGAGGTAAAGCAGAAACACTTACTCTTAATATGGTACAAGATGAATTTAAGGATACATTATATACACACCTTGAAGATTTATTTAACGCCAATGTAGCATTTCAGCAAACCACACACATTGATAATTGCAAAAACTGCAGTTATGCAAACATATGTGGTAAATAATTATTGAAGCAAGTCTGGTCTGCGTTCTTTTGTGCGTTGATAGGCTTGCTCCTCTTTCCAAGCTTCAATTTTCTTCTCATCACCTGAAAGTAAAATATCTGGGACTTTCCATCCATTATATTCAGCCGGACGAGTATAAACCGGAGGTGCTAATAAACCATCCTGAAAAGAATCTGTTAATGCCGAAGTTTCATCAGAAATTACACCCGGAATCAAACGAATCACAGAATCAACAATAACTGCGGCAGCTAACTCGCCCCCTGTTAAAACAAAATCTCCGATAGAAATTTCTTTGGTAATATAATGGTCACGTATGCGTTGATCCACACCTTTATAATGTCCACATAAAATCATTAAATTACCTTTTAAGGATAATCTATTTGCGATCCCCTGATTCAAAGTTTCACCATCAGGAGTTACATAAATAATTTCATCATATTCTCTTTCAGCTTTCAGCTTCTCAATTAAATCAGCAATAGGTTGAATGGTCATAACCATCCCAGCACCACCACTAAATGCATAATCATCAACCTTTTTATGCTTATTTTTAGTATAGTCTCTTATATCATGACATTGTATATCAATCAACCCTTTTTCTCGCCCACGCTTAACAATTGATTCTGTTAATGGTCCAACAAACATTTCGGGGAATAGGGTTAAAATATCAATTCTCATACTTCTAAAATTTATTCGCAAATATAATTTATCAGAATCACAATTAAGAGCCATTACAATTTTATTTAAGGTTATTGAATTTTTATCGCTCCATAGCAACTATTATAAGCATAAAAAATTTGCGCTTTTAAGGATATATAATATATTCGTACTGAATTATTAATGCCAATTAAACTCTATCATAGATAGAGCTTTTAACGCTAACGAACTTATACGCTGATGGAAGCTAATGATCTAAGCAAATCTGGAAACGAAGAACAAGATTTGAATTCAGTTGAAAACACTGAAAATAAGACACCTGAGAATGTATCTTCTGATACTAATTCTGAAACTTCAGTTGAAGAAACGAGTAAGCCTATCGAGTCTGTAGAAGAAACTACAGAAGAGACTGCAAAGGTTGAAGAAGAAAAACCAGAACTTGATAAAGTTGATTTATCAGTTTTATCAAGAGAAAAATTGGTAGATCGTTTAAGATATATCACACGCAATTTTGAAGTACTTCAGATTAAAGATGAAGTTGAAGATATAAAATCTATCTTTTATAAAATATATCATGCAGAATTAGCCGTTCTAAAAGAAAAATTTCTTGAATCAGGCGAACCTGAAGAAAACTTTGCTCCACCTATTGATCATTTCGAATCAGAGGCAAAGGCATTGATAAAAGATTTCAAGGCTAAGAAATCAGAAGTTGCTCATAAAATAGAAGCTGAAAAAGAAGCCAATTTAGTAGCTAAATACGAAATTATTGAGGCGATTAAAAACCTTCTTAACAGACAAGAATCGTTGAACGAGACCTTCCATGATTTTAGAGAGTTACAACAGCAATTTCATAAAATAGGCCAGATACCACAAGCTAAAGTTAGAGATGTTTGGGATACGTACAACTTACATGTTGAAAACTTCTACGACTATGTAAAAATCAATAAAGAACTAAGAGATTTAGATCTGAAAAAGAACCTTGTTCTAAAAACAGAACTCTGCGAAAAGGCAGAACTTTTAATTGATGAAACAGCCGTTGTTAATAGTTTTAAAACCTTACAAAAATACCACGACAGATGGCGTGAAATAGGTCCGGTACCTAAAGAACTTAAGGATGAGCTTTGGGAGCGTTTTAAAGCCGCAACCACTAAAATAAATCAAAAACATCAAGAATATTTTGAAGGTTTAAAGGTACAACTTGCCGCTAACCTTGAAGCTAAAACTAAACTCTGCGAGGAAGTTGAAGAAATTGTTGCTGGCAAAATAGAATCGCCAAAACAGTGGGAAGAAAAAAGCAAGCAATTAATTGCCATTCAACAAAAATGGAAAACGATTGGTTTTGCTCCTAAAAAAGATAATAATACAATTTACGAACGCTTTAGAGGAGTTTGTGACAAATTCTTTGAAAACAAAAGAACATTTTTCAAAGATTATAAAAATGAGCAATCAGACAACTACAATAAAAAGGTTGAACTTTGCGAACTTGCAGAGCAATTAAAAGACAGTACTGAGTGGCGTAAAACGAGTGAAGCTCTGATAAAAATCCAGAAAGATTGGAAACAAATTGGACCGGTACCTCGCAGACAATCAGATGCAATTTGGCACAGATTTAGAGCTGCTTGCGATTTCTTTTTTGACAACAAAAGTAAAAACGCAAATAAAGCAGATGCATCTCAAGTTGCTAACCTAGACAAAAAGGTTGCTTTAATTGCTGAGGTAAAAGCTTTCGTAAACAAAGAAGATAACGAAGAAACGTTTAAGGCTCTTCAGGCTTTTCAAAAACAATTTTCAGAGATTGGTCACGTTCCTTACAAGGAAAAAGACAATGTTAACCAAGAATTTAGAAATGAAATAAACAAGCATTTCGATTCGCTCAACATGGATGAGTATCATAAGAATGTTCAGAAATTCAGAAATAGAATTGAGAACCTTAAGAACTCTGGCAACTCTGATGATAAAGTATACCAAGAGCGTCATAAGCTTCAGCTTAAATTAAAACAACTTGAAGCCGATATAACCACATGGGAAAACAACATTGGTTTCTTCTCAAAAAGTAAAAATGCTGATTCTATGCTAAAAGATTTCCAACGTAAAATAGAAAATGGAAAACGTAGTATTGAATTACTCAAAGAGAAAATTAAAATGCTAAATAGAATTGACTAGTACTTAGTTAATTTAAAATACTAAAGCTACCTTATGAACTAAGAGGTAGCTTTTTTGTTTTTTAGCTATTCAAATAGTATTTTTGCCAACACATTTAAAACATCAACATGTTCTTTTTCGGAGTTCTGACTTCACATATAACATACATTATCTTAGTTGCGGTATATATCTGCGGCTATGGAAGTATGGTGTTAAATTCCGATGAAGGCAATGCTCTAAGCTTAACTGACATCGAAATTAATGTTGACGCTCATTCTTTTGAAGACTCAAAAGCTTACACTTCTCAAAGCTTTAATTGTACTCAAAATAAAATCGTTGAAAACAAACTGCTAATTAAGGCAAAAAACACTCTTTTTAATAAGAAACAAATCCCTTTAATTTCTTTTACCTGTAGTTTTTTTCAAGTACAACATGCTGAAGAAATTACCTCTCGCCCTCCCCCATTTTTGGTTTAATAAATTGCAATATCGGCCTATAATCACAGTGAATTAAGCCGACTATTTATTTAACTGAAAGCATTATTAATGATAGGGATACTTGGATTAAATCATAAAACAGCATCAATTGACGTAAGAGATAAATTCTCCATCGCACCAGACAAAATAATTCCTACTGCGGAATATTTGATGCAACATTCTGAAATTACAGGAATTGTAATTATTGCAACATGTAATCGTACTGAGATATACTATTCAAGACATACGGATTGTACTTCGCGTTCGCGAGCTCATATGCTAAAGAAAGTGCATGAAGTACTTGACATATCTGAGGACTATAGCGATTACTTTTATCATTACTCCAAAGCCGATGCAATCAAGCATCTATTTACAGTAATTTCGGGTGTTGACTCGATGGTTATTGGTGAAAACCAGATTGTAAACCAAATAAAAAATGCCTACCTAACTGCGACAGAGGCTAACCTGACAGATGCCGTTTTAATGCGTATGTTTCAAAAGGCCTTTGAGTGCAGCAAAAGGGTTCGTAGCGAAACCGAAATTCAAAAAGGGGCAACCTCTATTGGTTACGTTGCCAATGATCTTTGTGAGAAAGAAGCCACTGATTTTAAAAACAGTAAAGTACTGATAATCGGAGCTGGCGAAACAGGTGTTCTCTCATTGCAAAATTTAAAACACAGAGGTGTAAAACATATTTCGATCACAAACAGAACAAATGAGAAAGCTCTAGAAGTTGCTAACAACCTTGAAGCCAACCCTATTTTGTTTGCTAATTTTCACGAGCACTTATCATCAGTCGATATTATTATCACAGCAACAAATGCTGGTAAATATCTAATTTCAAAAGAAGATGTTGAAAAAGCATTGCATGATCGTGACAATAAAAAGCAATGGTATATCGATTTATCGGTTCCTAGAAACATAGATAAAAACATCAACTCCTTAGGTGCAGTAAAACTTTTCAGTGTAGATGACTTACAAAAGATTGTTGATTCACACAGCGAAAAACGTGCATTGAGTGTAGATGGCGCTACAATTATTATTGATGAATTGGTTAGTGATTCAATAGCATGGTTAAATAGTCGTTCATTACGTCCAGTAATTAATTCTATCACCAATAACCTTCAAGAACTGAGTGCTAAAGAATTAAACGAATACAAAAATAACTTAACGCCAGAGTTAGCTAAGGAAATAGAAAAATACACCAACCTACTTACCCAAAAATGCATCAGGAGCTTTATAAGGAATTTAAAAGACGTTACTAAAAACGGAGAATCCACAAAGTCTTTGGATTCCATAGAGCAACTTTTTAAGTTTGATTCTTAATCAGATAAAATGACAGACAATAAAATAATTATAGGTACTCGTGGTAGTCAACTAGCACTTTACCAAGCCCACAAAGTGCAAGATATACTTAACGAGGCATTTCCTAATTTCAGCACCGAAGTAATAATCATCAAAACCAAAGGTGATAAGATACTTGATGTAGCCTTATCGAAAATTGGAGATAAAGGTTTATTTACAAAAGAACTTGAAGTTGAATTACTCAATGGAGGTATTGATTTAGCAGTGCATAGCCTCAAAGATTTGCCTACACAATTACCAAGCGAATTTAAGGTAGCTGCAGTATTAGAACGTGCCAATTTTAGAGATGCATTCGTAAGTAAAAATGGTCTTAAAATTAGCGAACTAACTGCCGAACATACAGTGGCAACATCAAGCTTGAGACGCATAGCTAACCTCAGAAGAGTAAACAAGGAGGTTAAAATTGTTGACATCAGAGGAAATGTAAATACTCGCTTACAAAAAATGGAAGGTGGCCTGTGCGATGGTATGATTATGGCTACTGCAGGTCTTCAAAGATTAGAATTAGACCAACATATTACTGAGATTTTAGATCCAACAGAATTTATTCCTGCTGTTGCTCAAGGTGCAATTGCCATTGAAACAGCTAGCAGCAATACACAAGTAAACGATCTATTAAAACAAATAAATCATGCTAAAACCGAGATAGAAGTTGATGCCGAACGTGCATTTATGAGAACTCTTGAAGGTGGGTGCCAGGTTCCTGTAGGAGCATATAGTTCAGTAAAGGGAGACCAAATTACCTTAACAGGTTTTGTTGCTTCTTTAGATGGCAAAAGTTACCTAAAAGAGAGTGCAACAGCATCTATTGAAAATTCAAAAGAGCTTGGAGAAAACCTTGCCAATAAATTGGTTGATTTGGGTGCAACAACTATTCTTAATCAAATAAGAGAAAACTTATAATGATTAAAGAAAGATTATTAGAAGGTAAAACCATTATTTCAACCAGGCCTGCAAATAGAAGCAAGGATTTGATTGAACTCATAGAAAATGAAGGTGGCACTCTGATTCAACTTCCATTAATTGAACTTAGTGCAGCACAAAATAACAGTATTGATTCTGCGCTAAATAATTTTGAGTCATTTTCGCACATTGCCTTTACTAGTGTTTTTGGGTTTAATTTCTTTCTTGATTGTTTTAAGAAACTTGACAACTACAAATCACTTCTAAATAAAATTAAAATTACTTCCATAGGATACCGTACATCCGAGGAAATAAAAAAAGCAGGCTTTAATATCGCTTTTGATGCTAATGCTAAAACCGGTTATGATTTTGCAGTAAGGTTCAACAAGTATATTAATGGGGAATCTATTAAAGTGCTATGGCCAACGGGCAACCTTTCTCCCAACCAGATTTTAGAAAATACCGATCCTAATATTGAGTTGACTCGAATAAATATTTACCATAACACAATGCCATCGAGCATTGATAATTCTATAATTAATAGGATTGAGAAAGATGAATATGATTTAATCATCACAGCAAGCCCCTCGGCAGTTAACAACCTAAACAAGGTAACAAAAGCCAACAACTTAAAATTAGTATGCATTGGCAAAACAACCACAGAGGCAGCTATAAATAAGGGGTATCAACCTTTGGCAATGGCAGACACACCAACAAACAAAGGTTTGTGTGATGCCATATTAAACTATTACAAAAACAATTCAACCATTAAAATATAACAACTATGTCGTTTCCCACAACTCGATTACGCCGCTTACGGAGCACTGAGGTAACTCGCAATATGATACGCGAAACTAAGTTAACTCGCGACGATTTAATTATGCCTTTATTTGTACGCTACGGACAAAATGTGAAAAATCCGATAAGTAGTATGCCTGGCAACTATCAATTATCTGTTGATTTATTGGTTGAAGAATGTAAACGACTATATAATAAAGGGGTTCAATCAATCTTATTATTTGGTATTCCTGAACATAAAGACGAGCATGGTTTGGTTGCTTGCCAAGAAAATGGTATAGTACAACAAGCTGCACGTGCTATTAAAAAAGCAGTGCCCCAGTTATTTATTGTTGCTGATGTTTGTAACTGCGAGTATACCACACACGGACATTGCGGTACTATTATCGATGGTGATGTTGATAACGACTCTACATTAATCACACTTTCTAAACAATCCGTTTCTTTAGCTGAATCAGGTGTTGATATGATTGCACCTAGCGACATGATGGACGGAAGAGTAGCCGCTATTAGAGCCGCTCTAGATGAAAATAGCTTTAAAAACATGCCAATTATGGCATACTCCGCCAAATACGCTTCAGCTTTTTATGGACCATTTAGAGATGCTGCAGAAAGTGCTCCTCAATTCGGAAATAGGGCAACCTACCAAATGGACCCTGCCAATTCAAACGAAGCTATCCGTGAAGTAGAGCTTGATATTTTTGAAGGGGCCGATATTGTGATGGTAAAACCAGCCTTGAGTTACCTAGATATAATAAGACGCGTAAAAGACGAATTTAACATACCAATTGCTGCCTACAACGTAAGTGGCGAATTCTCAATGATCAAAGCAGCTGCAGAAAAAGGTTGGATTGATGAAGAACGCATCACGCTTGAAGTTTTAACTTCGATTAAAAGAGCAGGCTCTGATGTTATTATTTCATACCACACTCAAGATGTAGTGGACAAATTATAGGTTTAATCACAAGATTTTAAATGAGAGCAAATGATTAAACATTATTCTCATCTAAAAATTTAAAAATCGCAAAAAATGAATACTCAAAATAGCAAAGCGGCTTTTGCCGAAGCAATAAAACATATCCCAGGAGGAGTAAATTCTCCAGTACGTGCTTTTAATTCTGTTGGAGGAAACCCATTATTTATAAAAAGTGCGTCAGGCTCTAAGATAACTGACATTGACGATAACGAATATATTGATTACGTAGGTTCTTGGGGACCTATGATTCTAGGACACACACATCCTGCTGTGGTAGAAGCCTTAAACCAAACGGTATTAAACGGCACTAGCTTTGGGGCCCCTACCCTTATGGAAACCGAAATGGCCAATTTAATTTGCGAAATGGTTCCCTCTATTGAAAGCGTTCGTATGGTAAACTCAGGTACTGAAGCAACAATGAGTGCTTTACGCTTGGCGCGAGGCTACACAAAACGCGATCTAGTAATTAAATTTGAAGGCTGTTACCATGGTCATGGCGATAGTTTTTTAATTAAAGCAGGTTCGGGTGCCTTAACGCTAGGTACTCCAAATTCACCTGGTGTAACTAAAGGAACTGCAAGCGATACTTTAATGGCTAGTTACAATGATTTGGATTCTGTTTTAGATCTATTCACAAAGTATCCAAACCAAATTGCGGCACTAATCTTAGAACCCGTAACAGGTAATATGGGGGTTATCCGCCCAAGCGATGAATTTATTAAGGGTATACGCAAAGCATGTACTGACAACGGTACTGTTTTAATTTTTGATGAAGTAATGACTGGTTTTAGAGTCGCCAAAGGTGGCGCTCAAGAACTTTTTGGTATCACTCCTGATTTAACAACCTTAGGAAAAATTATAGGTGGTGGTTTACCCGTTGGAGCTTACGGTGGTAAAAAAGAAATAATGGACTGCTTAGCTCCCAATGGCCCAGTTTACCAAGCCGGTACCTTATCCGGAAATCCAATGGCTATGGCAGCTGGTTTAACAACGCTACGCATCCTAAACGAAACGCCTGATTTTTATGCTAAGCTAGAGGAAAAAGCTAATTTTTATGTACAAGGCTTACAAAGTAATCTTGATAAATTAGGCTTCCCTGCTGTAATAAATCAAGTTGGTGCAATGTTCACACTTTTCTTTACAAAAGAAAAAGAAGTTAAAAACTTTAGTGATGTGATGACTTGTGATACAAAACTGTATGCAAAATATTTTAAATTGGGATTAGAAGCAGGTATTTATGCTGCCCCATCGCAATTTGAAGCAGGATTTGTATCTATAGCCCATAGCGAGGCCGATTTACAAAAAACAATTGAAGCTAGCTTCGATGCACTAAAACAATTACAATAAAACATTTGAAGCTTACATAGGTTAACCTATAACGGTAGGCTTATACATACTAAATGAAAGGCGGAAATATTTATAACCACCTTTCTAAAATTGAAGAAAATTTAAATAGATGAGTAACTCTATATTATTACAAACATTAGCTGGAGAAAAAACTGAACGTCCGCCATTTTGGTTTATGCGACAAGCAGGACGTGTGCTTCCTTCATACATGAAACTAAAGGAAAAACATAGTTTCTGGGAAATGATGCAAAAGCCTGAGCTTGGAGCTGATGTTACTTTACTTCCTATAAATGATTTGGGTGTTGATGCAGCTATTTTATTTTCGGATATTTTAGTTATACCCTATGCCATGGGAATGGGATTGGAATTTACAGATAGAGGGCCCGAGTTTGATGTGCCTTTATCTGAAAGAGCTAACCCACTTGAGGTTTTAAATCCCCAACCCGACAAGCTACAATACATTTACGAGGTAATTAAACAGATTATGGCAAAAAAGCCTGCACATATTCCATTAATCGGATTTTGTGGAGCGCCATTAACTGTTCTATCTTATATGCTCGAAGGGATCGGAAGAAGTAAAGATTTTCCGGTTACTACTACATACCTATACCAAAATAAGGGAATGGTTAAAAAAATAGTTGAAGCTATTACTGAGCTTTCAATTATTTATGCCAAAGAGCAAGTTAAAAATGGCATTAAGGTATTTCAGCTATTCGAAACGCACGGAGGTCTAATTCCTTGGGATCTATACCAAGAATTATTTATTCCTGCTGTTAAAAAAATTGCTCAAGCTGTACGCGAAACAGGTACGCCATTTATTTATTTCCCAAAAGGAATTGGTGCGGGTATTCAGGATATTACCCCTGACATGTGTGACTTTTTAAGTATTGATTGGCAAACTCCAATGGAAACCGCTCGTAAGTGGGTTGATTCGTCTATTGGCTTACAAGGAAATATTGATCCTCGCTTACTTTATGCCGATCAAAAAACAATTCAAAACAAACTGAATCAATACATAGACTTTGGTAGTAAAAATCACGACTGGATAATCAATCTTGGTCATGGATTTTTACCGGATATCCCATACGAAAATGCCAAGTTTTTAGCCGATTGGATTAAAGTTGCCGATTGGAAACGATAAATACTAATTATACTCAATGTTAAAGTCATTA
This sequence comes from Saccharicrinis aurantiacus, assembly GCF_947489045.1. Taxonomy (NCBI): domain Bacteria; kingdom Pseudomonadati; phylum Bacteroidota; class Bacteroidia; order Marinilabiliales; family Marinilabiliaceae; genus Saccharicrinis; species Saccharicrinis aurantiacus. The sequence goes on along the minus strand of NZ_CANLCN010000001.1, from coordinate 203,169 downwards.
AAAACACGATGGGGAATCAACTCTAATTTTCAGTTAGTAGTTATTCTCTTTGTATTTTCCGCAGCTGGTTCAGCCTCGCTATATGTGCGAACTTTTATTTTCAATCTTTTAGGAATTGAAACTGAATTATCGCTTTGGATCAAGATTCCGCTGTTTATTATAAACTACCAAATACTATTAATTGTTATAGGTACATTATGCGGTCAGTTCAGATTTTTCTATAATTTTCAAAAGAAAAGCTTCTCTCGCTTTAAGCGAAAAAAGAAAGAGTTGAACCAATCAGAAAAAGATACAAATCATCAAACGGTTTAATATAGGTATTGATTAATATTTCATACTTATTTAATAACACTTTGACACAACACTAAAGAAGATGAAGGTTAGTAACGAACTATTAGAAAAATATAATGTGCAGGTACCTCGTTATACGAGTTACCCACCTGCAAATCATTTCAACGATACTTTTTCAGGTGATGATTACACCTCATTAATTACAGCTTCAAATCTGAGCGATCCGAATCACATTGGATTCTATATTCACATTCCGTTTTGTAAACAAATCTGTTTTTATTGTGGCTGTAACTTCATTGTAATGGTAAACGACGATGCTGTTAAAAAGTATATTGATGCCGTTAAAGAAGAGATCAGACTAACCATTAAAGACATTGATAAAAGCAGAAAAGTTACTCAAATTCATTATGGTGGAGGAACGCCAAATGCAATTAACTCGGTTTTCTTAAAAGAATTGAATCAATTATTATTTGATAATTTTGAATTCATTGATAACCCAGAGATTGCTATAGAATGTAACCCGGCACTATTAACATGGGAATATATGGACCAGCTATTTGATGCTGGTTTTAATCGTTTTAGCTTCGGAATTCAGGATTTTGATCCTGACATTCTTCGAAACGTAAACCGTTTACCATCTGCACTTCCTGTTGATGAATTGATTCAATACGTGAAAAAGCACGATCCAAAAATGTCGGTTAACCTCGACTTTATATATGGATTACCTCAGCAAGATGCCGAAAGCTTTGGTGAAACTATAAAAAAGGCAATTGCCATGCGTCCCGATAGAATTGTAACATTCTCATATGCGCATGTACCTTGGATGAAAACGCACCAACGTATTCTTGAGAAAAAGGGATTACCAAATGCTGAAGAAAAAATGGAAATGTTTTTAACCGCCTATAAATTAATGAAAGATGGTGGTTACATTCCAATTGGCCTTGATCATTATGCTCTTCCTGAAGATGAGTTGGCCGTTGCCTTAAACGATCATAAACTACATCGTAATTTTCAAGGATATTGTACCAAACGTACTACCGGACAAGTTTATGGTTTTGGAGTATCAAGTATTGGTCAATTAACCGAAGGTTATGCACAAAACACAAAAGATCAATTTAAATATATAAGCCAAATTAACAAAGGAATTCTTCCCGTTGAAAAAGGCTACAAGGTAAAAGCTCACGAGATTATAATACGTGAAGTAATTAATGAATTGATGTGTAATAAATATATCAATTGGGATAAACTTGGCGAATCATTAAATATATCAGCTGATAAAATAAAACAAACGGTTGGTTATAATGCAGAAGTATTAGAAAGCTTCAAAGCGGATGATTTATTAAACTACGATGAAAACGAAATTCATATTACTGAATTAGGTACCGTTTTTATACGAAACATTGTAGCTGCATTTGATCCAGCCTTGAAACAAAGCGAAAAACAATATTCAAAATCATTATAAGCCCAGCATATGAATACCCGTAAAGATATTGTAATTATTGGATCAGGATTAACTGGCTTAACGTTGGCTTATTATCTTACCAAAGCTGGTAAGTCAGTTTTAGTGATTGATAAAAACAAGCATATTGGTGGTGTAATTCAAACCATTAAAAAGGATGGTTTTACTTTTGAAATCGGTCCTAATACGGGTACTTTAAGCAATGCTGAAACAGTTCAATTATTTGAGGATTTAAAAAATGACGTAACGCTTGAAATTGCAAATCCTCAAGCAAATAACCGTTGGATTTGGAAAGACAACAAATGGAATTCGCTTCCATCAAACCCGATAGCTTTTTTTAAAACCCCTTTATTTTCAAGAAAAGATAAACTTGGTATTTTAAGCGAACCATTCAAACCCAAAGGAACTAACCCAAATGAAACATTAGCGGATATGGTTAGGCGACGCTTGGGTAGTAGCTTTTTAAACTATGCCGTGAATCCATTTATATCCGGAATTTATGCAGGTAATCCAGAAACCTTAATTCCAAAATATGCATTGCCAAAGTTGTATAACTTAGAACAAAAGTATGGCAGTTTTATAAAAGGTGGCTTCAAAAAGAAGAAGGAACCTAAAACCGACCTTCAAAAAAAGGCTACGGGTAAAGTTTTTTCGGCAGAGGGTGGCTTATCTAATTTGGTGAAAGCCCTAGTTAAAGCAATTGGTGAAGAGAACATCATTAGTGAAGCTAATGTTAATATTGATTATCAGAAGCCTGAGTATGTCAGCACAATTGTAACACCAAACGGTTCTCAAACAATTTCGTCTCAAAGAGTTATTAGTACAATTGGTGGCTATGCTTTAAGTAAGGTTTTCTCTTTTATTTCTGATAAAAATCTGAAACCAATAAACGACACAAAATACGCTCAGGTATGCCAAGTAATTGTCGGCTATAAAAAATGGCAAGGAATTCCTTTAAATGCTTTTGGAGGATTAAACCCAACCATAGAAAAACGTGATGCTTTAGGTATTTTATTTACGGGTTCGCTTTTTAAAGGCAGAAAATCAGAAGAAGGTGCACTTCTTTCAGTATTCATGGGAGGTGTTAGGCGTCCTGATATTTTTGAAATGACTGATGATGAGTTGACATCTATTGTTAAGAAAGAAATTAGGGAAACTCTAAAATCCAGTGAAAACCCAGATTTAATACATATAAATAGGTACAAACACGCTATTCCACAATACGAAATAACTTCAAAACATCGTTTCGAAACAATTAAAGAATTAGAAAAGCTATATCCGGGATTAATAATTGCCGGTAATATCAGAGATGGTATAGGTATGGCAGATCGTATTAAACAAGCCAAAGACATTGCTATCCAAATTATTGAAAACTCTTAGTTAATATGAGAAAAGCATTATTATTAGTAAATGTTGGTACGCCAGATAGACCAGACAAACCTTCAGTAAAACGTTTTTTAAAGCCCTTTTTAAACGATAAATACGTAATTGATATTCCTTGGTTAGCTCGTAAATTATTGGTTAACGGAATAATAATCCCTTTCAGACTAAATAATTCTACAGAATTATACAAACGATTATGGACTAGTAAAGGTTCTCCACTTTTATACCATCAAAATAGCTTACGCGATAAACTTAATCACCATTTAAAGGGTGAGTATACAGTATACTCTGCAATGCGTTATGGTAATCCAAGTGTTGAAAAGGCTTTACTTGAAATTAAAAAAAATAAGCATACTGAAATTAAGGTACTTCCCATGTATCCGCAATATGCAACATCAACAACATTATCAACAATAAAAAATATTGAAAGCCTATCTAAAAAGCTAAAAATTGAAGCTAATATATCTTTTGTCGATGAATTTTATAATCATCCTAAATTTATTGAGGCTTTCACAACTAATATTTTAGCAAAGCAACCGGATAGTTATGACCATGTAATATTTAGCTATCATGGCCTACCTATTCGCCAAGTTGAAAAATTACACCCGCAACACAGCGGAGTTCAATGCATATGCGAGAAACAGATGCCTGATTATGGCAGTAAATGCTATAAAGCTACATGTTACCAAACTACACGTTTATTAGCCGCTGCTTCTAACATCGATTCAAAAAATTACTCAGTATCATTTCAATCGCGTTTATCAAAAAACTGGTTAACTCCATTTACTGATGAATTACTGATGAAGCTACTTGCGGATGGAAAAAAGAAGATTCTTGTAGTTGCTCCAGCATTTGTAACCGATTGTTTAGAAACCATAGTTGAAATATCGTATGAATACGAACAAGATTTCCTAAAGGCTGGTGGCGAAAAACTCACGCTAGTAGAAAGTCTTAACGATTCAGATCATTGGGTAAAAGCCATTACCAATATTATTAACTAAGAATAAAAGTTTCGTTAACAAACTTTTAAACTAATATCCCCACAAACACTATATTTTTTATACCTTTGCGCTTTGATTTTTTTGGTTTAATATAAAATAAAAAGTACATGCCGAATACTAGGTATATATTTGTTACAGGAGGTGTTGCCTCATCATTGGGAAAAGGAATTATTTCAGCTTCATTGGCAAAATTATTGCAGTCGAGAGGTTATAAAGTAACTATTCAAAAACTTGACCCATATTTGAATATTGACCCAGGTACCTTAAACCCCTACGAGCACGGAGAATGTTATGTAACTGAAGATGGTGCTGAGACTGATCTAGATCTAGGTCACTATGAGCGTTTCTTAAATACTCCTACATCGCAAGCAAATAATGTTACTACAGGTAGAATATATCAAAATGTAATTAATAAAGAACGAAAAGGTGACTTCTTAGGAAAAACCGTTCAAATTATACCACATATCACCGACGAAATTAAACGTAACATCAAATTATTAGGCACAAAGCACAAGTTTGATGTTGTAATAACTGAGATTGGTGGTACTGTAGGTGATATAGAATCACTTCCATATGTTGAGGCTGTGCGTCAGTTAAAATGGGAATTAGGAAATAGAGCAATGGTTATACACTTAACATTGGTTCCTTTCTTAAATGCTTCTGGCGAATTAAAAACGAAACCTACTCAACACTCTGTAAAAACATTATTAGAAGCTGGAGTTCAGCCTGATGTATTAGTTTTACGAACGGAGAAAGAATTAGGTAGCGATATCAGACGTAAAGTTGCATTATTCTGTAATGTAAACCCACGTGCTGTAATTCAATCAATTGATGTTTCAACCATATACGAGGTACCTGTAAAAATGCAGGAAGAAGGTTTAGATGAAATTGTTCTTGAGAAATTGGACTTACCAATTAGCAAGAAGCCTGATTTAAAACTTTGGAAAAACTACCTTGACAAGATGAAAAATGCCACCGAAATAATTAACGTTGGTATTGTTGGTAAATATGTTGAGTTAGCTGATGCTTATAAGTCAATTATTGAAGCATTAATTCACGCGAGCACCTATAACGATAGAAAAGCTAAAATTCATTTAATACACTCTGAAGAAATAACTAACGAAAATGCTGCTAGCAAGCTTGAAGCTATGGATGCTGTTTTAGTAGCTCCAGGGTTTGGAAGCAGAGGTATTGAAGGAAAGTTATCTGCGGTTAAATATGCACGTGAGAACAATAAGATTTTCTTAGGTATTTGCTTAGGTATGCAATGTGCAGTTATTGAATTTGCACGTAATGTTGCCAACCTTAACAAGGCAAATTCTACCGAGATGGATCACTCAACACAATTTCCGGTTATTGATTTAATGGAAGATCAGAAAAATGTATCTGATATGGGTGGTACAATGCGTTTAGGAGCCTATGCTTGTAAGCTTAAAGATGATACCAATGCCTATAAAGCATACGAAGGGAATGAAACTTCAGAGCGTCATCGCCATCGTTACGAATTCAATAATGATTATATAGAGCAATTCGAATCAAATGGTATGATTGCATCAGGAACTAACCCGGATACTGATTTAGTGGAAATTGTAGAAATTCCAGAACTAGATTGGTTCACCGGTGTACAGTTTCATCCAGAATACAGCAGTACCGTATTAAAGCCACATCCAATTTTTATGGCATTTATCGAGGCTGCAATCAAACAACAAAAGAAATAAGCTAATTCTTAATAAAATTTCACTAAGAAATGGATAAAAATTCCGTTACAGGACTAGTACTTATAACCTTAATACTCGGAGTATTTTGGTGGATGAATAAGCCTAGTGAAGAAGAACTTGCCAAACAGCGAGAACTTAACAGACAAAATCAAATTGCCGCTTTACAAGAAAAAGAAGCTGCAAAAGACGCATTGCCAATTGCTGATAAAATTACAGAATCAATTGCTGACACAACGAGTGATGAAGAATTAAAAGCGAAATTTGGTTCTTTTTCAAATGCGATAAAAGGAGAAACTGAGTTTTCTACTTTAGAAAATAATTTGGTTAAAATTACTTTCTCTAATAAAGGTGGTAAAGTTTATTCTGTTGAATTAAAAGATTTTAAAACCTATGATGAAAAACCATTAATTTTATTTGATGGTGAAAACAATACATTTGGTTTTAACTTTTACCACAACAATAAACCATTCAACACAAATAACTTATTTTTTAATAAGTTAAACTCAAATTCTAAAACATCTATTGCTTACGCCTTGCAAACAGCAGATGATCAAGAATTGACCTTTACATATTCATTGCCTGAGGATTCATATATGATTGATATGACCATGTCTCAGAAGAATATGGATGGTATTATTCAAACCAATAGAGGTAGTTTAGACTTTGATTGGAAAGTTGATGTTTTCGCTCAAGAAAAGGGTAGAAAAAATGAACTTCAAAACTCAGGTATTTTCTTTAAATATGATCAAGATGATCTTGATAAAATACAAGGAAAATCAGGAGAAGAAGAAATTCGTACACCTTTAAAGTGGGTAGCCTACAAAGATCAGTTTTTTGCTTCTGTATTTATTGCAAAAGATAAGTTTACAAGTGGGTCTGTTGCTGCAGTGGTAAATGATATAGAAGGATCTCAAGTTATTTCTACTAACAAATCATCATTAGTAATACCTTATGAAGGTGGCATTGAAAGTTCTCAAGATTTTCAGTTTTATTATGGTCCAAACCATTATTTAACGCTTAGAAAGTACAAGGACATTGAGCTACACAAAATTATTGATCTTGGTTGGGGTATCTTTGGATGGATCAACCGTTTTGTTGTTATCCCTGTATTTAATTGGCTAGAAGGCTCAATTGCAAGTTATGGATTAATCATCTTAATTTTAACTTTATTAATTAAGGTAGCCCTATTCCCTCTTACATATAAATCTTATATGTCATCAGCTAAGATGAGAGTTTTAAAACCTCAAATAGATGCCATTAACGAGAAAATACCTGCTGATAAAGCTATGGAGCGTCAACAAGCCACAATGGGACTATATCGTAAAGCTGGTGTTAGTCCACTTGGCGGATGTTTACCAATGTTATTACAAATGCCTATTTTGTTTGCCATGTTCCGCTTCTTCCCTGCTTCAATTGAATTAAGAGGAGAAAGCTTTTTATGGGCAACCGACTTATCTACTTACGATTCTATTTTTGAGTGGACAACAAACATCCCATTAATTAGTAGCTTCTATGGTAACCATATTAGTTTGTTTACATTATTAATGGCAGTAACTAATATTGTTTACACTAAGATGAATCAAGAGATGACAGCATCTACAAGTCAGATGCCTGGAATGAAAAGCATGATGTATATGATGCCTATTATGTTCTTATTCATCTTTAATAACTACGCTGCTGGTTTAAGTTATTACTATTTCATCTCAACGTTAATTACTATACTTCAAACCGTATTAATTAGACGTTTTGTTGATGAAGAAGCTATTTTAGCAAAACTAAATGCGAATCAAAAGAAACCTCAGAAAAAGAAATCGGGTTTTCAAGCCAGACTAGAAGAGATGGCTAAGCAACAACAAAAAGCTAAAGCTGCTCAAAAGAAAAAGTAATATTATTTACTCTATACAAAAAAAGGAAGACTATTGGTCTTCCTTTTTTTTGTTTAATATATACTCGTTTACAAAATCTTCAATATTCGGAATAAATTCTACAAATGGATCTGTCCATCTATCCACTAAGTGCTTAGGTGGAACCACCACATTTAATGATAACGGAACTACTTTAACAATAGCCTTTTTTCCTAGCATTACCGGTTCTCCATCTATATGTCCCTTTATCTCATCATCACTTTCAATTTCAATATGCTTGGCTTTAGTTATCTCCTCAAAATCGTTTTGCTCCATTGTTTTACCAAACAAGGTTAACAATATAGCTCCTGCAATTATTTTAGGAAAACGATTTATAACACATACATCAACTAAGCCATCATCAATTTTAGCATTAGGGGCAATATAAACGTTATTTCCATATTGCGATGAATTAGCAAAGCTTATTAGAAATACATCTTTAAAGCTCTTTTCGTTATCTATAGTAACTTTAAAAAAGTTGGTTTTGTACTTTGCAAATTCAGCAGAAACTAGCTGTGCATAACTCAATGGCCCCCGTAACTTTCGTCCTTCAAAACTATGACTTATATGAGCATCAAAACCAACACCTGCAACATTTACTGAGCAAAACTGATTCACTTTTAGGGTATCTATCTTCCGAAGATTTATATAATTTAAAGCCTGAACCGCCTTTTGTGCACGTAAAGGTATTTGGAGGTAACGAGCTAAACCATTACCTGAACCGGCCGGAATAATAGCTAAGGCGGTATCTGTCCCTACTAAACGAGATGCAACCTCGTTTACAGTTCCATCTCCTCCAACGGCAACAACTACATCATAATCATCAACAGCTCCGGCAGCAAGTTCTCTGGCATGCCCTTTGTATTGAGTGTAGGCCACATCTGCTTGTACCTTATTTTTGTCTAATTCTGATTCAATTAATTTCTCAATTGTACGCTGCTTCCCAATTCCTGAAACAGGATTTATAAGAAATAGTAACCTATTCACCATATAACACGTAAGTTTTGTATCATTGTCGGTAACAAATGTAGTGAGAAATTTAACACTGATGATTTTTCAATAATAGATTTATATTAAATACTTTAAATATTAGAGAATGCAAGCATTACTTGATTTAGACAGTCAATTATTATTATTCTTAAATTACTTCCACACGGATTTTTGGGACAATTTTATGTGGATTATATCTAGCACAACTGTTTGGATACCTTTATACGTAATGATATTATATACCATTATAAAAAACCAAAAATATCAAAGTTGGATTTCTGTTATTGCCATAATCATTTTAATTGTGCTGTGTGATAGAGTATCCTCTGGATTTTTAAAACCAACAATAGCTCGCTTCCGCCCAACTCATGACCCGTTATTACAAGATTTTGTAAAAATCGTAAATGGATACAGAGGCGGTACTTATGGCTTTGTATCTTCACATGCAGCTAACACAATGGGAATAGCAGTTTTTACATCCTTGGTATTCAGAAACAAAGTTTTCTCAGCATTTATATTTATTTGGGCTTTAATAATATCGTATTCACGTATATATTTAGGTGTTCATTTCCCAGGCGATGTATTAGGAGGTTTACTATTAGGAAGCATTATCGCATTAATTGTATACAGAATATACATTACCTTAACGCCTCGATTCATAAGACTTACTTTTTTCAATGGTAAAGGTTTAAAACGTGGGGTAGCTGAACAGTTTCAATGTAAAGATATTTTGCAGATTGTATTTGCGGGTATCATTAGTTTCGCAATAATTTTACTTTCCTCTAAAGTTTTAATCTAACCTAGAAATTACTTAAATGTTAAATCTGTTTTAATTGCGATTTGTTTTTCTTAAATTGATAAGGACTTCAAATTTTAAAATCAGATGGCTTATGAGTACTACAACAATCACTTTTAACCAGTTAAGAAAGCTAAAAGACAGTCTACCTATTGGCAGCATGCGAACTATCGCTAATGATTTGGAATTAAACGTAGAAACAGTGCGGAACTATTTTGGAGGGTATAATTATCGCCAAGGCAGAAGTGTAGGGTTTCACATTGAACCCGGACCTGATGGTGGTATTGTTGAACTAGACGACACAACAATTTTACAACTTGCCAAAGATATTTTAGAGGGTAAGAAAAAAGTTTATGAGTACAACTAAGAACCAATAAAAAAAGGGCTGAAATTCAGCCCTTTTTTAGTATAAATAAATTTAATATTATTCTTGATACATTTTTTCTCGCTTCGCCTTTAAAGCTTCATCCGAAATATAATCATCGTAATCCATTTGCTTATCGATAATTCCATTAGGAGTTAACTCGATAATACGATTAGATACTGTTTGAATAAACTCGTGGTCATGACTAGAAAATAAAACAATGCCTTTAAACTGCGTTAATTTCTCATTAAATGCCTGAATCGATTCTAAGTCTAAGTGGTTAGTTGGAGTATCTAAAATCATTGTATTAGCATTCCTAAGCATCATACGAGATATCATACAACGCATTTTCTCTCCCCCTGATAAAACACTACTCTTTTTGAAGATTTCTTCTCCTGAAAATAACATTTTACCTAAATAACCTCTTAAGAACATTTCTGTGGTATCGCTAGAAAATTGAGCTAACCAATCTGTAAGATTTAAATCGTTATTAAAAAACTCTGAGTTATCTACTGGTAAATATGCTGTAGTAATTGTTTGTCCCCAACGATACTCACCTGTCTCTGGTTTTTCATGATCATTAATGATCTCAAAAAAGGCAGTCATCGCTCTAGGATCTTTTGATAAGAAAACGATTTTATCATCTTTCTCAACATTAAAAGATACATCTTTAAATAAAGTTTTCCCCTCAACGGTTTTACTTAAATTACGGACCTCTAATATTGTATTACCTGGATCTCTTTCTGGAGTAAAAATCAATGCTGGATACTTACGTGTAGAAGGTTCAATATCATCTACATTAAGTTTCTCAAGCATCTTTTTACGACTAGTTGTTTGCTTACTCTTAGCAACATTCGCGCTAAAACGAGAAATAAACTCTTGGAGTTCTTTCTTCTTTTCTTCTGCTTTTTTGTTCTGTTGTTGTTGCTGACGCAATGCTAATTGACTTGACTCATACCAGAAACTGTAGTTACCTGAGAACAATTTAACTTTACCAAAATCAATATCTACAGTATGCGTACAAATGGCATCTAAGAAGTGACGGTCATGGGATACTACCAATACAGTGTTTTCGAAATTAGAAAGGTAGTTCTCTAACCATTGTACCGATTCTAAATCTAAATCATTAGTTGGCTCATCCAACAACAAGTTTTCTGGCTTACCAAATAAGGCACGCGCCAAAAGAACCTTTACTTTTACTTTACCAGGTAAAGTTTCCATTTGCGAATAATGTAGGTCTTCTTTAATACCTAAACCGCTCAATAAGTTGGCTGCATCACTTTCTGCATTCCAACCATCCATTTCTGCAAATTTCTCTTCTAATTCAGAAGCTTTTATACCATCTGCATCCGAAAAATCTTCTTTGGCATACAATGCATTTTTCTCATGCATTACATCCCACAAAGGTTGATGGCCCATTAATACCGTATCTAAAACGGTTTGCTCATCAAACTCATGGTGGTCTTGCTTCAGTACCGATAAGCGCTCACTTGGTCCGTACACTACTGTTCCTCCTGTTGAATCAAGAGTACCACTTAGAATACGTAATAAAGTTGACTTACCAGCACCATTAGCCCCAATAATACCATAACAGTTACCCTGAAGAAATTTTAGGTTAACATCCTGGAAAAGTATTCTTTTACCAAACTGAATTCTTAAATTCGATACTGTAATCATTTGTATATGTTTTGCTTTATATCTAAAAAGGAGCGCAAAATTAATTATTTAAATTCACCAAACCTTACATTACCTCTTCTTATTTGTTAACTAATGTTTAATAATGATGATTTTTTAATGTTTATTGAAAATATCCCTAATTATTAACAGGCTTAATGGCAAATAAATATTTACTTAACTATGTTTGCCAAACAAATTTTATTCTTAGCAATATGAAATTACAGAAATTTAAAGATGTAGTATTAAATTATAAAGTTGTGTTTTTTGACGCCTATGGTGTGCTTAAAAAACATAACGGTGCAATTGAAGGTGTTAAGGAAATGTTGGATTTTCTTTTAGAAGAGAACATTCAGTTTTACATTATTACAAACGATGCCTCACGCTCTCCTGAATTACTAACTGAAGCATATCACAAAGAAGGTATTGATACAATTAAAGCTGAGAATATAGTTTCTTCTGCTATGATGGCTGAATCGTTCTTAAAAGAAAACATTAGCCCAGGGAAGAAAGTAGCATACTTAGGTAGAAAAAGCTCAGAATTCTATATGAAAAATGCTGAGTTAATTCCTGTAAAAATAGAGGAAGACTCTGAATATAATTATGCCGAGTTAGGAGCTATCATGTTATTTGATGATAGTGGATATGATTTTAAACAAGGTATTAATTGTACCTTAAATGCTATTAGATCAACTAACATTCCTGTTATTGTGGCTAACCCCGATTTAATTTATCCGGTTAACGATAAAGATACTGCTATTGCAATTGGTAGTTTGGCAAACATGTTTGAAGCTGTTTCTGATCGCAAGTTTTTTAAATTTGGAAAACCCTATGAAAGCATCTTTCAATTTGGCTTTAATATGGTTAACGCAAAGCAAAAGATTGAAAAACGAGATATTGTAATGGTTGGGGATACTTTAGATACTGATATTATTGGAGCCAATAATTTTGGCATTGATACTGTACTTGTTCTATCGGGTAGTACCCTAGCCAATCAAGCAGAAAAGTTGATTAAAGATAAAAATATACATCCGAATTATATTTGCAACTCGGTATTAGACTAAAAAATTAAGCTCAGGTTTATAGCCTGAGCTTTTTATTGATCTTATTCTTTCTTTTTAAATCTAGCCTTAGCTAAAAGGTAACCTGCAAAAAATGGAATTCCAAACATTACGCCCGCTAATACAAGCACCAAAATGATTAATACCCACGATACTGATCGAATCATTTTACCAACATTTTCTGTGGTCTCCTTTATAAGATTAGCACCGGTAGCATTCATATCCTCAACAAGGATAGCTCTTTGTTCATGAATAAACTTTTGAAGAGAATCACGCTCTTGAGAAAGTTGCATTATCGACGTTTCCATACCATTATTCATCTGATAAATAAGAGGTGTTAATTCCTCGCGCATACGCTCTGCAACTATACCTAACATTTCAGGTGATTCTTGTGCAATAATTGCCAACCTATTTATTGTTGCAGATAAAGAATCTGCTTTCTCAAGATATTTCTCGCTTAAGCTGTCATTCTCCCATTTTAGGGTAAATAAATCTTTTTGCCAATTTAGCTGATTGCCTATTTGTGTATTATATCCGCTTAAGCGATCGGTAAAATCATTCATCACTTCAGCAGCAGAACCTACTGTTTCAACATAGCTGGTATCTGGAATTTCAAGATACTCTGCTAAACTAGGCATGATATTCTCTCTAGGAAAAAACATTTCGTGCACCGCATGTTCTTTCGCATATTGATTTACAAAAGACTCTAGATCTTTAAATTCTTTGCCATAAAGCGATTTTGCAACTGAGCTAATTTCCTTACTCAGTTCTGCAGAAACCTCACTCGCCAAATGTGTATTTGTATGAAAAATAGTATCACCATAACTACTATTAAAATAATCTTCCATTTGTAAACAAAGCAACCAAGTATCAACCAACGAAACTTGTGGTACCGTTTGATAGGCTGCACTTGCTGCTGCCCCTGTTGCACTCATCTTCCATTTTAAAGCACGTCCTTTTATTTCAACATCTTCTGATACTTGATAGATAGAATCGGCAGCCAATATTACTTTCCCAGAAAAGTCATGATAAAAAGATCGGACAGCCATACGAGTATTAAGTTCTCTTTTTGGCAGGGGAACAACATCTGATTCAATAGCAATATTTAATAAAGAACACGAGGATACTGAGAATAGAATGATTAGGGATAAAATAAGTTTTAAATGATGCATCGTTTTTATGTTATTTAGTTTAGTATAGAAATTTACAAAATTCCGGTAACAATAACAGTGCCGTTATGATAACAAAGTAAATTTACTCAATGTTTTGTATATCTTTGCAGCAAATAAATATATAGAGTACGATGGTAGAAGTAGGTAATTATAATGTTTTAAAGGTTGTAAAGGATTTAGATTTTGGGTTATACCTTGATGGAGGGGAAGAACTAGGCGAAATTTTACTTCCAAGAAGATATGTACCTATTAATTGTACAGTAGATGAAGAATTAGAGGTTTTTCTATACTTAGATTCTGAAGATAGGTTAATTGCTACTACTGAAATGCCACATGCGATTGTTGGAGAATTTGCCTATTTAAAAGCCATCTCTGTTGGTAAAGTTGGTGCCTTTTTAGACTGGGGCTTGCCTAAAGATTTATTAGTACCATTTAGAGAGCAAAAATTAGATATTGAGGAAGGGAAATACTATCCTGTTTATATTTATTTAGATGATGAAAGTGGCCGTATTGCAGCGTCGTCTAAAGTTGAAAAGTATTTAAATAATTTACCGCCTGAATATGAAGAAGGCCAAGAGGTAGATATCATGATATTTCAGGAAACAGACCTTGGTTATAAAGCTATTATTAATGGTACACACTCAGGTATGCTTTATCATAATGAAGTATTTAGAGATATACACAAAGGCGAAAAGGTAAAAGCCTATATTAAAAAAGTTAGAGAAGACGACAAAATTGACTTAAGCCTTGAGAAACCAGGCTATCAAAAAGTTGATGGAATTTCTCAGGATATTTTAAACAAACTAAAATCAGAAGATGGTTTTATGCTTGTAACAGATAAAAGTCCTGCCGATGAGATTTCAAGAATGTTTGGTATCAGCAAAAAGAGTTTTAAGAAAGCGATTGGAGCACTTTACAAACAACGAATTATTACAATTGAAGATGGAGGAATAAGGTTAGTAAAATAAGCTATATTTTATTTATAAAATACATTATGCCAAGGTTTAACAATCTTGGCATTTTTTATTCAAAATAGAAGGTAAGCTGAAAAATATTTGAAGTAAGTTTATCAATTGCTTGTGTATATGGTAAGTCTACCATATCGCCTGTACCCTCATGGTTTAATACATCAAACATACCGATTGATATCTTGAACTCAGTAGTTAGTTTAAAGTAATTTAAGTACGAATCGATACCAAACCCTATTTCGTAATATAAATCCATTTTATTAAGAGCCAAACCGTCCTGCTTACTTTTTGCCAAATCGTATCGTGGATTTATACCTGCTACTAAATATGGCTTGTAGTTTTTTATACGTGATGAGCTATACTTAATCAAAATAGGCATCTCAATAAAGGTAGATTTAATTTGAAGATCGTCTTCTTTCTCTACCTTATTTTCATCTATATAAGAAAGGTTCCTCTGTCCAAAGCTTATACCTGGAAGAACCCTTAGGTTAAAATTCTGATTTAATCGTAAACTACTTACAATACCCAGATTTATACCCGGAGTTAAACTTTCAACTGAGGCATATAGCGGATTATTGCCATTTTCGGGAGTTGAAGCACCAGAATGATGAATGGTAAAATCCATAGTATTCACACCTATTAAAAAACCAAAGTGCAGTCTTTTTTGATCGAATGTGACAAGGTTTGGCACAACCTTTTTCTTTGATGATTGGGCATATGTACCTAAACCCAAAGACACTAAAAAGAATACTATAATTAAATGCTTCAATTCAAATATTTTTTATCAATCAATACTAAATATAAAACTCTGAATATTATGTTTTATTGTACTTTCTTCTCAGAAAAATAAATAGTAGCCACTCCAAAAGTTTGTTTCCATACTTTTAACGATGTAAAACCACTAGCTTCAAGTTCTTTTACGAAAGCTTGTCCTTCAGGAAATGCTGCAACAGATTCTGGCAAATATTCGTACGCTGCTTTATCTTTAGAAAACAAGCCGCCCCACCATGGTAATATTTTACTAGAATAGAATTGATAGATTTGCTTAAAAGGAAATGAGGATGGATTAGAAAACTCAAGTACCACAAACTTAGCTCCTGGCTTTAAAACTCTGCAGATTTCAGTTAAGCCTTTATTTAAATTCTCGAAGTTACGAACACCAAAGGCAACTGTAGCAGCATCAAACTGATTATCACTTAAAGGTAAATTTTCAGAATCGCCATGCACCAAGGATATGGTATCTGTAAGGTTCAGCTTTTCAATTTTCTCCTGACCTACCTTTAGCATTTCTGCAGATAAATCTAAACCTACAATTTTACTTGGTTTTAGTTTCATTGCGGCAATAGCTAAATCTCCGGTACCTGTAGCAATATCAAGCAATACAGGAGAAGGAATATTTTTTAACAGGCCAATAGCTCTCCTCCTCCATATTTTATCAATACCAAATGATAATAAATGATTTAGAAAATCGTATTTAGGAGCAATGTTATCAAACATTGATTCTATTTGCTTTTTCTTTCCCTCTTCAGACGTTTTATATGGAGTTACCGACATTGTAGCATTTTAATAATTTACAGGGGCAAAAATACAATAGAATTTTACAATTGCGAATAAAATACTACACATATCAGTACGAATAGGATTAATTGAATTTAGATTGTTTCATCGTTCAAACAGATTTTGCTTCTGCTTCATAAAATACATTAGACTTTTCATTAATTATCAATATCCCTTACAGGACAAACGGAATACACTTGATTATAATTTCATTCTGGGTACGAAAACCTTAAACGGAAATTAGTACCACAGACTTGATTTACATGAGGTACTAATTTGAAGGGTAATAACAATAAATTATTGTGGATTATTTTCGGTTACATAACCTGAAATATGATACATTGTTGCACCATCTATAATGCTACCATCATCATTAACATCCATTAATGAATAACAGTTTAAATCAAATTCCATCCTTTTTTTACTTACTAGAGTAGCCGTTCCTGATTTTGCCACATAAGTAATAAACTCTTCACTATCGGTATCTGCATTTAGTATCAATACCCCAGCTGCAACAGCTCTAAAGTTCAGTTCTTCTTCAAGCCCGACTTCTAAAACTTCACCGGCCTTATAATTCTTAACTTCAAAAGCAATTGTAATTGTAGGTGATACACCCGCTACCATGGCTTCTTCGTGAGTAACATCTTGACTAATTCCACACAGTAAGCTCTCGCCTTCTTCGTAAACCTCGCCATTCAATTTAATCATATACTCATTGTTATTACCTAATAAATCATCTACTGCTTTTTCTTTATCACAAGATGAAAACGACAATAAAACTGTTAAAATTGCTAATAATTGGATTGATAAATTTTTCATGATTTCTATTATTTAGGATTAATATTTATTTCGTTTGCTTTACCATATGCTGCATCATATCGTATATTGAACGTAACTCCTCTTCGCTCATTGAACGTGCTTCCTCATCACTATTAATTACAAGTGTCCGCCATTTAGAATAGCTCATCTTAGCCATTTCTTGCATTTTTTTAATATCGCTATTAAGCTCATCCTGATCTTCGTCATTCATCTCGTCTAGCAAAGCATCAGTTTGGTAAGGTGTTTGCGATTCTTGTATTGGATAATTCGGGAGTACGAAATGCGATTCGGGAACAGATATATCAAATTCAGCAACATTGGCAACTGTACTAGTTGTAATGCCCATTATTTTCATTTCAAGTTTTAAAGGAATGCCTTTGTATAGCCATTGTTTACCTCCGGCAAACTCCCATATATCGCAGGAATAAGCAAGTACTTGTCCTTTACCTACCTTCTTGCCTCCCATATTAATAAACATTTGCTCTCCTATATCACTCGCATTGCTCTCCGGGTTTTGGCTTGCTATCATGCCCATTGCCATATCCGTATTCGAATAGATAACCTGATTTTCAAAATCCACTGCATAACTTTGGCCATTCTCATACTTATTGACACTTTGCTTTTTCAATGTTTCTTCATTCGTTTTTCCAAACATTTTAATAACAGTCGTCTCAGTGTATTCGGCTGTCTTAATTTCCGTTCTGCCCCAATCTTTGAAATATAAACTTTCTGTGCCTTTGGTTCTTATACTGGTACCCATAACACTTCCATTTCCTGTTGTTGAGTATAAAACCTTACCCGATTTTATTGTGTACCGCTTAACCTGACTTTCTGTTAAAGTGCACATCAAAAAAAGTACAAATGCTAGTATTAACTTATTGTAAGTTTTCATTGTAGTTTGTTTTTTTTGAGGGTTTGATATTCTTAAAAATCACTAATTAATTGCCTGCAATTCGTACAAGGCATTGTAGCCCCAGTCACCCGATTTATAAACAATAATTTTTGCATATACTCCAGGTTTATCGGTTATCATCCACAACTTTCTTATTTCATCAAACTCGCCAATTACCTCCAATACAGTGCAATCAAACTCTCCTGCAGGAGTAGTTATAATTTCACTACCTGCGATTCTAAAGGAGTATTCTTTTTCTGGAAACAAAAGGTGGTCATAAGACATGTTAGGCGGCAGTTGAGTATCCTTTGGTAAGTTATAGGCATCATATCCATGGAAAATAAAGTCAACACTTAAACTAGGCTCTTCTAAATTTGTTATCACTTTAGATTTTAGAGTTTTATTATCTGTAATTATTCCATCACTATCTATTTTTAAATAATGATAAACTAACTCATTCACCTTACTTAGATACTGTAATAACTCGAAAGTATTGTTCCAAGGGAGCTTCTCTTCATCATCATAATATTTAAACTCTTCGTCCTCATCAAAAAAATCATCTATTGTAAAATCAAGATGTTCTATAGTTGTATGATGTCCCTCCTTAACTGGCTCTAAATTTGGCAACTCTACCTTAGTAAAATATAAAATCGCTTCATCTTTTTCGTAAACTAAATCCTCTGTAGTTAAGTCGATAATAGTTGCCGACCCATTAAAATCATTATCCAAAGAACTGCTACGCAGGAGTAACTCGTTTTTGTTTTTTTCCCACTCTCCAACCGTATAAGTTTCTTCATTAAGTGACCGCGAAGCCACTAGCTTTCCATCTTCTACAAAGCCATAAATAGCACTTAAATCACTGTATATCCTTTCGCCAACTTCTACTTTTGACAACTGCCAGTACCCATTAATAGTGGATTGTTGAGCTAGCAATGCTATACTACAAAATAGTATGCAAATTATGGAGGTTACAGATTTCATAATCGTATATTTTAGAGTTATTATTTCACGTTTAGGGTATGCGTAAGCCAAGTGATTGTTCCAGACTATTGATAAGTTCTGTTTTTAGCTCCTCACTAACTGGTATAGTAGCTCCACCTTTTAATTGAATATCGGTATGTTTCTTTCGGGATATACTTTGTATAAAAGCCTGATTTACTAGGTACAGATTATGTGGTTTTATAAAACCTTTCACCCGTAACTTTTCACTTACGGTTTGTATATCAACTGATACATTTATAAAACCGTAATCTTGCACACAGAAAGCAGTATTAGAACCTTTACTTTTACAGTATAAAATATCAGCAATGGTTACATAATGATAAAAATCCTTACCTGATATTAAAGCCTTATTTATTGAACCGAGCATAACAAATGGTTTTTGTTATTACAAAGTAACGAAGGTAAAAGCTGAGTTTGTAAGTAAATTTGAATACGGTAAACGTACTATTGAATGCGGTATAATTTTATCCGAAATGACATCAATACCATAAATAAGGAATTTGAGACTATATTAAAATGACCCTATTCTTTTAAGAAAATAAATTATCTAGTTCACAAAGCACCATCTGTTTTCTTCTTTTAGAAACCGGAATTTCAGTGTTATCGCTCATAATAATGAAACCTCCATCTGTTTTATCAATTTTAGAAATTGCATTAATATTTACTAAAAAAGACTGGTGCGGTCTGATAAAGCCATGTTCCGAAAGTAAAGCTTCGTATTCCTTAATACTTTTTGATACCACTATCGGTTTCTGGTCATTGATATAGAAGGTTGTATAGCTATTATCACTTTTACAATAATTGAGATCTTGAATCTTGCAAATAAATAGAGTTTCTGCTGTTCGAAGCACAATTTTATCAGGAACTTGAGAACTTTTAAACTGCTTTTCGAAATGGTTAGTCTGCTCTTGGAGTTCCTCTGATTTTGAGCGAACGATTACTTCATTTATGGCATTACAGAATTCAAACTCATTTACTGGTTTTAGAATATAATCAATCGCACTAAACTTAATAGCTTTAATAGCGTACTGATTATAAGCAGTAATAAAAATAATTTTAAAAACATAAGGTTTACATGCTTGTAATACCTGAAAACAATTGCCATCAGCGAGTTCAATATCCATTAAAACTAAATCAGGTTTGCACGTTTTCAATAATTCAATGGATGAGGCAACATCTGCTGCCTCCCCAACAATTTCCATTTGCGGGAAATTATTTATAATGAGATTTCTATTTGTCTCTCTTAATGGTTTCTCATCTTCAATTATTACTACTCTCATATGCTACTCAATAATAGGGATATTTATAGTTATGGTAGTTCCAGAACCTCTAGTACTTTTAATTTGTATACTAGCCTTTTTACCTAATGCCTTATTTAATAGTTGTATTCTTTTATTAAAAATAGACATAGCCATTGATTTATGATTATTACTTTTTACGGAATTCTCATCAAAACCAGTTCCATTATCAATAATATTTACCTCTAAAGTCTCTGTTTTATCAGTAAACCTAATAGTTAACTTTCCCCTTACCTGTAGATTTCGTAAACCATGCTTTATCGCATTTTCTACAAATGGTTGAACCAACATAGGTGGTATCTTAATAAATTCTGTTTCAAGATCTGTATCATAGTCAATACTATAATCGAAACTATTATTAAGTCGCATTTGCTCAAGCTTAATATAATTATGCAATGCAGTAATTTCTTCATCAAGCATTATTGTTTCGGCCTCTGAATGTTGAAGTATCGCCCTTGTTAACCCCGCAAAGTTATTTAAATAACCAGCTGCCTTTTTAGTATCATTATTGATCATATAATTTTGAATACTTCCCAAGGCATTAAACAAAAAGTGTGGATTCATCTGCGACCGCAGTAATTGTTGCCTCAACGTTTCCTGTTTTTGATGGTTCTCTCTTCTATATCGGAAGTAAATTAACACACCAAGTAATAGAGTTAGCAATAGGGAAACTGAAAGCGCTATAAATAAAATACTGCGCTGTGTTTTTATTTGATTTTCAGCCGACAATAATTCTATTTGTTGCTCCTTTTTCTCCGTTTGGTATTTCGTTTCTAATTCCTCAATATTCTGTTTATTTTGCTCCTCTAAAATTTTAGTTTCATAATTTCTGAGCGAATCATTCCAGGTATAAGCCTTTGCGTAATCTTTTAGGGCATAATTAATCTCATACAAAAGTGCAAAACAATCTTGCTTAAGGACAGGGTATAAATAGATATGTTCGTTATTTATATTTTCTCTAGCTAAACTAAGGGCTTCCTCATATCGGCTCAGGGATATTAGCTGCTCTATTTTCACATTATTAATTGCCATTACAAAATAAGGAACATCACCTAAATAACTTTCCGATTCCGAGGCTAAATCCAATGCTTTGCTAGGTTTTTCAAGAGTTTGATATATTAAAGCACTATTCAATAATGATATCCCAATACCCTGATTATAAGCAACAGGCTTACTCACTTGAACTATCGTATCGTAATAAGCCAAGGCCTTTTTATATTCCTTTTTCGCTTCTGCAATTTGGCCCATATTATTGTAAACCATAACTAAATCACTTACAGAAGCGCATGACTCAACATTCCTTAATTGGTAAGCTTTGGTTATGTACATTTCCCATTTATCGATATTATCAATTCGTTGAAATATCTCTCCTACCATTACATAATCATAACAAATACCTTCTATTTTATTTACGCTTTCTTTATAGGATAAGGCTTCAAGCGCATATTGAATGGCTTTTTCGTTTTCTCCTGCAGAATTCAAATTCCCACTTAAATTCATTTTTATTATAGATATCATATCCAGCAAATTATCTCGCTCTGCAGCTGATAAAGCCTGATTATAATACGCCGTTGACTTATTACAATCACCTTCAACCCAATAAATACTACCTAAATAATTCGCTGTTTTTGATATTATAGTATCATCGGGTATGGAACTGGCTATTTTTAAGGCTATTTTGAGGTGATAAATTGCTGTATCAACAAGGTTATTATCATCTAAATAAACACCATAATCGTAATGAGCTTTTGCCATCGATAGTTCTAAACCATCCGACTCTATAATCCTACTTTGAAAAGATAGATAGGCTGAATCAGGTGTATTTTCTTTGGCCAATAGGTTTATAAATCCTATTGAAAAGATTAAAGATAGAATAAGGTGTTTTTGCATACTTTGTTCTGATGTAAAGCTTTCGCTATACCAAAGGTAGTAAAATAATAATTTTCAATATGTTATATCAGAACAATTAATAAAGAATTAGAATTACTTACCGACATTTTAAAGTTAAATACAATAATATGAAACCTCACTTCTCTTGGTATAGGATAGTCCCACTAACAATGTGCAAATAAAAAACGTCACAAGAATAAACTTGCGACGTTAACTAATATATTATCTTAATTCAGTAATGTTATTCCAAGGTAGAAAGTAACTAAACTAGTTCTCTTCATTATTCATCCAATCTTTAAAGGAATTTGAATATTCTGATTTTATATCATCAATGAAACCAAACGATTCATCATCAATTCTTACCTCACCTTTAGTTACATGACCAAGCACTGAAAACTTTGTTTCGGTTTCAAGCATAAAATCAACAAAATCATCTTGTAAACTTGGTGCTACAGAAACCACTACCCTACCTTGAGATTCTCCAAATAGGAATGAATCTTTTCTGATTTCAGCATCGCTTGTAATATCAAATCCAAAGCCAAGTGGCACTGCCGATTCTAAAAGATTAAAAAATAATCCACCTGCTGAAACATCATGAACCGAACGAACTAACCTTTTACGAATTACTTGTTTCACAATTTCGTGTAATTCTAATTCTTCTTCCATATTAAAATATGGTGCAGCATGACTTTTTTGCTTATGATAGTAAGTTAAATATTCTGAGGCATTAATATCATCTTTAGATTCCCCGATTAAACATATCACATCACCTTTATGCTTAAATGGTAAAACTGAATGATGATCTTTTGACTCAACTAAACCAAGCATTCCAACTATTGGTGATGGTGTAATTGCGGTTATTCTGCCTTCAACAGATTTTTGATTGTAGAAACTTACATTTCCACTTACAATAGGTGTATTAAACTTCTCACATGCGTCTGATAACCCTTCTACTGATTTTGTAAATTGCCAAAATACTTCAGGATCATATGGATTTCCAAAATTTAAACAATCAGTTACAGCTAATGGAACACCTCCTCCACAAATAATATTACGTGCAGCTTCTGCTACTGCAATCTGCGCTCCCACAAAAGGGTCTGCCTCAAGATAATTAGAATTACTATCGATTGAGATAGCTAATGTTTTATTAATTTCTTCAATATGAACAAAAGCTGCATCTGAAGGAAAACTATTATTAAAGGATTCATGCTGCAATGATGGATCAAATAAATCCATCAAACTTTCTTTTGATGATAAATTAATATTCTTCAGCATCACTGCAATAACTTTTTGATAATCTTCTGGCTCAGGAATATCCTCAATATTAAGAGCTTTTATAATATTAGATTCTGGCTCTTTTACCTCTCGTTCATAAATCGGTGATTTGCCTCCCAAACCAACATAGCTAGTTGGAATATCTGCAACAACATCATTATTATTTAAACAAATAAGGTTTTCACCTTTAACAACCTCTCCTACTACAGCAAATGACAACTGTTTTGGAGACAATAACCCTTGAATATGTGCCAGATTATCTTTATCGATACAAACTAAAATTCGTCCCCATGTTTCTGAAAACAGGACATCTCTGCATCCCATATTTTCGTTACGAGTTGGAACTTTATCACAATTTATAGTAATACCGACATTACCACGAGAAGCCATTTCTGTTGCTGCTCCGGCAATACCCGCAGCACCTATGGTTTGAATCCCAATTACTTTACCTTCTTCTTTTAGTTCTTTAATCGCATTAATCAGGTTTCCTTCTACTGTTGAATCGAGCATTTGTTCAATTCCAAATGAGTCTTGCTCTGTATTAGAAATATAATCTGCTGAAAAAGTGTCGCCATCAATACCTTCATTTCCGGTTAATGCACCTACTATTAAAATAAGGTTACCCAAGCCGCTTGCAGTACCCGAAATTAACTCATCCTTTTTTGCAATTCCAATTGCCATATTATTAACAATGGGACTTGAGTTAAATGCTTTATTAAAAACAACCTCGCCTCCAACGACTGGCAAACGCATTGTTTTCTCAAATTCACTAATTCCACCTATAACTTCATTAAATAACCAACGCGCAGTATCTCTGTTTGACTCTCCAAAACGCAATGAATCGAGCAATGCAACAGGTTTTGCTCCCATGGCAAACACGTCTCGTGTTACAACACGCATACCCGTTAAAGCTCCCAATCGAGGTTGAAAAGAACAGGGGTGGTTATGGGATTCCATTTTAAAAACACAAGCATATCCGTCACCAATATCAATAGCTCCAGCTTTTTCATCACCAGCCTTAACAACAACCTTATCCCCCGATGTAGGCATCATTTGTAGCCATTTCATTGAGTTTTTATAGGATGCATGCTCACTCCACAAACGGGAAAACATCTCTAATTCGAGAGAATTGGGTTCTCTTTTTAAGATTTCAAATATAAGATCTTGTTCAGTGGCTGTTAGGTTAATTTCGCTTGCTATATTTTCCTGTCCCATGGTATTGAATATTAAGTAACGATAGATTGCTCAATCGCCAAATAGAAATCACTCCCATAAAGTAAATAAAAATTTACGAAGAATACGTAGTCAACTTTACTTATCTGATTGTAAATTTGTAACAGAATTAATTACACAATAAAATTTAGTAAATGAACAAAATAGCACTTATAACTGGCGCAACTTCGGGCATTGGCATGGCAACTGCTAAGGTATTAGCTAAACTAAAGTATAATCTGATAATAACCGGACGCAGAAAGGAAAGATTAGATCAATTCTCCAACTTGCTACAAAGTGAATTTGGTATCCATACAAAAGCTCTTGCCTTTGATATTAGAAATGAAGAAGAAACTACAGCAGCATTAAATACACTAGGCGAAAAATGGAGCAAAATAGATATTCTAATCAATAATGCTGGCTTAGCATCGGGTACCGAAACTGTTGATCAGGCAGATTGGACTAAGTGGAAACAAATGATTGATACCAATATAACTGGACTATTATTTCTATCTAAAGAAATTATTAAAGGAATGGTGAGTCGTAAACAAGGTCATATTGTAAATATATCATCCATTGCAGGAATACAAACCTATCCTGGAGGCAGCGTTTATAGTGCGACTAAGCATGCTGTAAATGCAATTACTAAAGGAATGAGAATTGATTTACTACCACATAATATAAAAGTTTCATCAGTATCTCCTGGTATGGTTGATACCGAATTTTCATTAGTTAGATTTGGTGGCAATCAAGAAAAAGCAAACAATGTTTACAATGGAGTTGATGCACTTTTAGCTGAAGATATTGCAGATGCGATAGAATATATAGTAACTCGTCCGGCCCATGTAAATATCAACGACATGCTAATAATGCCAACGCAGCAAGCCGATGCAACAAATATATATCGTAAATAAAACATCGTTATAATACAAAATATTAGGTACAGCATATTATTTGTTAGTGCCTAATATTTAATCACTAACAAGATTAAACTTTAGTTTTGGATCATTAATCTACAAAATACTACTCTTCAAATAAAACTTCAATAATTATGTAACTATCAAAGCAATAATTCGTCTTATGACAATTAAATAGGCAAAAATACATTTTAATAACCCACTTATTCTGATAAAACATGTTTGGTTACATCAACTATAAAATAGATACTGAAAGTAAAATATTATATATTGTTTATAAAGGAACAATTACCATTGATAACATTGTACAATCTATTGAAGAAATAATAAGCCATCCTAACTACTCAGTAGATTATGATACATTAGTTGATATGCAGACTTGTCACCTGAATATCAATTTAAAAGAACTTAATCGCATCTCAAATTTTCTTGATATAGATCCTAAACTAAATGCAAATCGTAATTCAATTTATTTAACCAACAAACCCAACGAAGTTGTTATAACTACGCTATATAGCAAACTCATTAAAAACTCAAAAGTAACTCCACATATCATTTCTACAATTGAGGCTGCTCAATCACACTTATCAAGCCACATTGAAATTGATCAACTTAAAAGTAATTTAGATTCCCTACGATAAATTATTGATGAATAATTACCACTCATCCCAATAAAACAACAACTCAGTAAAGCTATTTTTCTTGTTACGTTTTGTTAAGCCAATTTTGAATTGTTCTTAAACACTAAACGTAATGAAAACAACAATTATTATTATCTACCTTTTTAGCTTTTATTTTGTAATATCGTCTCAAACAAAAGTAATTGGAACTGTAGTTGATAAAAAAGGTAAGCCTTTAACTGGAGTAAACATATATTTCAAAGACACTTATGATGGATCAGCAAGTGATTTGGAAGGTAATTTTCACATTGAAACCAATTCTGAAAATACAATAATAATAGCCCGTTTTTTAGGTTATACTAAATTTGAACAAGAAATTGAACCTGATAAAATAAGCAAATTACTTATTGTACTCAAGGAGAATATAAATAGTATTGATGCAGTAACCATTACTGCAGGGAATTTTGCCGCTGGCGATGAGAGCAAAGCTTCTGTTCTTAAACCATTAGATATTTATACTACTGCAGGTGCTGTTGGAAATGCTATTGGTGCCCTAACCACATTACCAGGAACTCAACCAGCAAACGATGATGGAAGATTGTTAGTAAGAGGAGGCGAAGCATACGAAACCCGCACTGTAATTGATGGTTTGTTAGCAGGTAGTCCCTATTTTACAAAAGTACCCGATGTTCCTACCCGAGGTCGATTTTCACCCTCTTTATTTTCAGGTACAATGTTTAATACTGGCGGGTATAGTGCAGAATATGGACAAGCACTATCCTCTATTTTATCTTTAAAAAGTAATGATTTAGCAACAAAGGATATGTTATCACTCTCACTAATGAGTATAGGTGGTGGTGCTGAATATACGAACGCTTGGGATAACAACTCATTATCGATTATATTAAACTATATTAACATGG
This sequence comes from Saccharicrinis aurantiacus, assembly GCF_947489045.1. Taxonomy (NCBI): domain Bacteria; kingdom Pseudomonadati; phylum Bacteroidota; class Bacteroidia; order Marinilabiliales; family Marinilabiliaceae; genus Saccharicrinis; species Saccharicrinis aurantiacus. Next base: position 175,983 of record NZ_CANLCN010000001.1, on the reverse strand, counting down.
CGCCATATTATGGTTTAATTGATACAAAACAGGATTGGGAGAAACCTGTAGAATCAGGGAATAGTGCATTGGTGTACAGACACAAAACAAAAAACAATGGCATACTAAAAGCATACTTATCAAGCGATGCAAGTAAGTTAAAATACAATAGCTATTCTGGTGTTGATGATATTTGGTATACCACTCAGGTTAAAAACCTAAATCATTATGGAAATATAACTTACAAACAAGCTATTGGTGAAAAAACATGTATCAAAACTGGAATATCTGCAACAAGTGATAATCCTGATATTATTTATGATACTCAGTATATTAAAACCCATGATGTAAATATAGAAACACGGCTGACTTTGGTTCATGATTTATCACAATCCGTCAATTTACGTTATGGAGTTAGCCATACTTATACAAACTATAAACAAAGCTATCAGGCAAATATAAATGCCCCAACCTTCTTGCCTAAATATACCGATCATTTGAGTGCAGCTTTCATTGAAAGTGAAATTAAATTTAATAAAAACATTGCCTTAAGAACCGGTTTGAGATATGAGTATGCTTCAGTTCTAAATAAAAGCAACTTTGCGCCACGTATAGCTATGGCATTCAACACTGGAGACAAAAGTCAGGTATCTGTATCTTATGGACATTTTTATCAAAATCCGGAAGATGATGTTTTAAAATTTGCTAAACAATTAAACTATGAAAACGCACATCATTATATTCTTGGGTATCAAAAAGGAAGTGTAAAATCTCGGTTATTCCGATTAGAAAGTTATTACAAACAGTACAATAATTTAGTCAGTTATCGTGGTGAGGACTATTATTTAGGAACAAACTACAACAATAGCGGATATGGCCATGCGCACGGTATTGATCTGTTTTGGCGTGATACAAAAACAGTAAAGCAATTAGATTATTGGATATCTTATTCTTTCATTAATTCGGAGAGACAATACAAAAGCTTTAAGACTGCGGTTCAGCCCGACTTTATTTCAAACCATGTTCTTTCAATAGTTGGTAAATATTATATTCCTGCAATTAATTGTCAGTTTGGTGCCACATATTGGTTGGCATCTGACCGTAATTGGTATGAGTATACAAAGCAAAACTACACAACACACAAAGGAGCCTCTACCAATGAGCTAAATTTAAACATCAGCTATTTAACCCATTTATTCAACTATTCAACCATCATACATTTTGAAGTTTCAAATATATTGGGCGCAAACAGCAACTTTGGATATCGTCGGGGTCCTATTAATGATTCAGATAATAACCCAGTGTATATTCCAATAACTAATGACATTAAGCAATTCGCATTTCTAGGTATTTTCATCACCCTTCAATAAACAAATAATTATTTTAGTAACATAAATTTAATAATCATGAAAAACACAGTATTTTCACTCAGCATTTTTTTATTTAGCATCTTATTCACAAACCAAATAACTGCTAATTCATATGAAGATGCAATGACCGCAAATATTAATAAAATGTATATGTCCCAAACTCCTGAAGATCTTTTATCAATTTCCGGTTACTTTTATCGAGTAGCAGAGACAGAAAAAGACAAATGGATTCCGCTATATTACGCTTCTTACAGTTTAGTTAGAATAACATATTTAATTAAAGATGCTGATGTTATTGATACTTACTTAGATGAAGCTCAAACTTACGTTGATAAATTACTAAAATCTAATCCAGAGGAATCCGAAATACATATTCTACAAGCTATTATATATTCTATGCGTATTACGAGTATGGCACGAGGTATGAAATATTCTGGATTATCGAATGCCTCCATAGATAGGGCCGAAAAATTAAATCCTAATAACCCAAGGGCATACTACTGCAGAGGTAATAATATATTGCATACACCTACAGCTTTTGGTGGCGGCAAAAAAAATGCGCTCCCATTGTATCAGAAAGCTGAGAAGCTATACGCTACATGGAGATCTCCTGAAAAGTTCTGGCCTGACTGGGACATCAAACACAACAAAAAAATGATACAAAAATGTATTTCAAAAAATTAATCTCATGGCCGAAATAAAATTAGAAAAACGCTTTTCACTCAAAGGGCTCTTGAAAATTAGCTTGATGTCAATACTAATTGGCACCTCTATAATGTTTATTTTATCAGGCTCCTTAAATATTGCATTGCGAGAAATACTAATAAATGTTGCTTACTCCTTAATGATAGGAGTTGGTTTATTTGCTAATGGATATATTTTCAACTCAATTGAAAACCATTGGTTATCGTGGACCAAACATCCTGTCAGATCACTAATTATTGCATTCTCTATCACAACCATTTATTCGAGCATAATAATTTGGGGAGTTAACTATTTATGGTTCATCGTAATTATGAAACTTTCTTTGAGTGCTTTTAAGGCCTTTGTAATTAATATTATTATATCAGAATACTTCGTACTCTATGTCATTACACTATTCATGTTTGCCCGTGCATTTTTCAACGAGTGGAGAACACTAATAATTAGCGAGCAGCAATTAAAGCAGCATGCACTTGAGCTACAATATAAGGTTTTGAGCAATCAGGTTAATCCGCATTTTTTATTCAATAGCCTCAATACCTTAAGCTCATTAATTAATATCGATACAGAAAGAGCCCAATCGTACGTTAATAAATTATCTTCATTTTATAGAGATTTACTATCCTATAGAGGAAAAGATATAATCTCGCTAAAGGATGAAATATTATTTGTAAATCAATACATAGCGCTACAAAAAGAACGATTCGGAAATAATATCGAGGTTAAGATAAATATTGATAATTCGGAATTATACCAAGTAATACCTATGACCATTCAAATGTTAGTTGAGAATGCCATAAAACACAACCAAATCAGTAAGGATAACCCGTTAACAATAAACATACAAACAATAGATAAGCACATAAAAATCACAAATAATATTAAGCCGTACAACAAACCTATTGATGGAGAAAAATTAGGTTTAAGTAATCTAAAGGAACGCTATAAATATTTAAGCAACTCTCCGTTTGAGCTTATAAAAACTGAGGAGCAATTTATAGTAAATGTTCCCCTATTAACTTTTGATTAGAATTATAAAAAATGAATATACTCATTATAGAAGACGAACCATTAGCAGCAGAGCATTTATGCAAAATGCTTGATAAAGTTAATCCTGACACTAAGATACTAGCCATCTTGGATTCTGTAGAATCTTCAATTAAATGGTTTAACCAAAATGAACATCCCCCTTTAGTATTTATGGATATTCATTTAGGTGATGGTATTTCTTTTGAAATTTTCAGTTCTGTTAAAATAGAGTCCTTCATCATTTTTACAACTGCATACGATAAATATGCATTACAAGCTTTTAGTGTAAATAGTATCGATTATTTATTAAAACCATTAAGCATCGATAAACTTAATGAAGCAATCTTAAAGTTCAGAAACTACCACAAACTAGAAAATCCCACGCCATCACAATTAAATATAGACTCACTAATTAATGCAATACAAAACAAACAAGAGAGTTATAAAGAGAGGTTTGTTGTAAAAGTTGGTACCCGAATAAAAATGGTTACCACAAGTGAAGTTACCTGTTTTTATAGTTTTGAGAAAGGTACGTATATCCTCACCCAAAATAAATCTAATTATCTAATTGATTACACATTAGATAAACTATCAGCGCTCCTTAACCCCAAAGAATTTTACCGTATTAACCGGAAGCAAATTATTAGAATATCGGCAATCTCAGAAGTGCAAACCCTTGGACCTTCAAGGATAAAAGTAAAATTAAAAGGCTGTATTGATGATGAGTATATAGTTTCACGCGAAAGAATAAAAGGGTTTAAAATATGGCTAGAAGGTTAACTAATAAATATTTGGACTCTTAATTAACTAATTGAAAATTGAATTGAAAGGTTAAACCCATTATTGAATAATTTCTTTATTTTTGGGCTTTCAGAAAAACCCACACAATGGGTGCAATTTACTTAGTCAATCTAAAAATATGAGTATTCAAATAGTAGAGGTAAGCTCAAAAAAACAAATTAAGCAATTTGTAGAATTTCCATATCAACTATATAAAAACAACAAATTTTGGCTTCCAGCTCTAAAAGGCGATGAGTATAGCGCTCTTGATGTTGAGAAAAACCCAGCTTTCGATTTCTGTGAGGCCAAATTTTGGATTGCCATGAAAGGCTCTGAAGTTGTGGGCCGAATTGGTGCAATTGTTAATGATCTTTGGATTGAAAAGATTGGAGAAAAGATCGGACGTATCACTCGTATTGAAGCCATTGACGATGCCGAAGTCTTTAAATTATTAATTCAAACTGCTGAAGATTATTTAAAATCTAAAGGCATGGTTGGAGTTATGGGACCTTTAGGATTCTCTAACCTTGACCACTCTGGTATACTAATAGAAGGACAAGACCACATGCCTGTTATGGCATCTGATTACCACTTTGCTTATTATAAAAAGCATATTGAAGATAATGGCTACACCAAAGAGCGTGACTGGTTAGAGTTTAGGATTACTTTCCCTGATGCTTTGCCAGAAAAATCGGTTAAAGTGGCCAATATGATTAAAAAACGATATGGACTTACTCCGGTTAACTTTACCTCAAAAAAAGAACTTGAGCCATATAAAGAAAAAATATTCAAGGTTTTTAACGATGCATTTTCTGGTTTATTCGGGACCTTCAGGTTACCTGATAGAATGGTAAAATATTATATCGATAAATTCTTCCCTGCTTTAAACCCAAGATATGTTAAAGTAATATTGGACAAAGAAAATGAGCTAGCAGGTTTCATTATCGCGCTTCCATCTTTATCAAAAGCATTACAAAAAGCAAAAGGGAAACTATTACCATTTGGATGGTACCACTTGAAAAAAGCTATTGACAATCCATCTGAAATGGATCTTATGTTGACTGGAGTTCGTCCTGAATTTCAGAAATTAGGACTTGCTGCGTTACTTACCAATGAGCTATGGAATACCGCAAATAATGATGGTGTTAAATTTGTTGAAACAACAGGCATGTTAGAAGACAACAATGTAGCCATACAAATGTGGAAATCATTTGACCACATTCAGCATAAGCGTAAGAGGTGTTTTAAAAAGATGTTTTAATCAAAATCACATATAAAAAGAGCTTTTCTACAACTAGAAAAGCTCTTTTTATATCTATATCACATTAACTATTTAACTCGATAACTGTAATCTCAGGAGACATACCTATACGTGCTGGCATGCCCAAATAACCCAAACCACGATTTACATACAAATATTGATCTTTGTTTTTGTATAAACCATCCCAATGCTTGAACTTGTATTTTGCGGGAGACCACTTAAAACCCTTCCAATTAATACCAAACTGCATTCCATGGGTATGACCTGCTAAGGTTAAATCATAAGCGGTTTGCCCAACAACCTCAGCTTCCCAATGATCAGGGTCATGAGAAAGTAAGATTTTAAAATCGAAATGCTCAGTCCCTTTTTTAGCTTGTTGTAAATCTCCGTATTGCGGAAATGGTGCTTGTCCCCAGTTCTCAACTCCAGTGATAGCAATTTCCTGATCTCCGATACTTAGAGCTACAGATTCATCTTTCAACAATCTAAATCCAAACTTCTTATGGGCATCCAATATACCTTGAAAATTTTCTTGTTTAGCTGCTTCTGATGGCCAATTGCTGTAATCACCATAATCGTGATTTCCTAATACAGAAAACTTACCGGATTTGGCTTTTAATTGTTGAAACATACTTTCCCAACCATGGGTTTCTTCTGCAAAATTATTTACCAAATCGCCCGTAAAAAATATCACGTCGGCATTCTCTTTATTAATTATATCTACAATACCTTCTAGCTTGTGGTAATTTGAAGCAAAACTACCCAAGTGAATATCTGAAATATGAATGATCTTAAAACCACTGAAATTGTTAGGCAAATTGGGGTACTTAATTTTCTGGTGCTGGGTAAAAAAAGAAAACCTCCCTTTTACCATACCGAATAGTACAGATATAAAAGGTGCAGTGGCAAATATAATCCCCACCTGACTCACGAATTTCTTTCTACTAATTCGTGGATATCGAATGGTGGTTTGTTCCAACGAGGCCTTCTTTACTTTATAATGTGAGAATGCCCAATCTATTAACATAAATAGACCATAATAAAGCAAATAAAAGAATTTGGGCATGTATAAAAGAAGAAAGGCTCCATTTATTACCATAAAATAATGGTAAAAATCAGGCGACGATATTTCTCTAATTTGTATCGTTAGATAAAAGTAAGCAATCCCGAAAACCAAAGGGACAATCCCAAAGAACAGACGGGCTAAGTTTTTAGTTATAGAAGTTTGTTTAACTTCTTTTTTAAAGATTAAAAAACTCAATAAATCAACACAAACAAGTATGATGAGGATGGCTAAAAACGCAACAATTTTAAATTTCATACACCAATAATTGAATTATTTCTTAGAAGTTATTTAATGTTGTTTGGAAATTTCGAGAGTGACATATTGGTTTTCAGTGACAAAGCTTAATTTTTCTTGCATAGCCGTAGCTACGGAATAAAAATTAGCTGAAGGCAATGAAATCAAGATGTTACACGCAGTTTTTCAGTACGACTTTAAACAACTTCTTAACCTTAAACGCAATTATCAGTCCATAGTTGTATAAAAAAGCTTAAAATAAGATGATTACGTCATTCCTCCCTTAATCATTATCCAATATATCGTCTCTTTTACATTCCGTTAACGAAAACATAAATCACACACATTCATTATTTATATTTAATATAAATAATGAAAAGTTTATTTTTCCAACAACTGAGCACTATCCTTACTAATAAAAGCTTTGAAAGCAATTAATAGTTTACAATTCCCTTCCTACAAAATCATTACATTTTGGAAATTGTGCATTTTCGTGTATTTTCGTGTTCGTTAACGGAAATAAAAGAACTGAAAATATGTCAACATTCATAAATCCCAATTTTGTATTACAGTCAAAAGTAGCACAAGAGATTTACCATAAGTACGCAAGTAATAAACCAATTATAGACTATCACTGTCACCTTGATGCGAAAGTAATTGCAGACAATTACAATTACGACAACCTAGGTGATATGTGGTTAGGAGGCGATCATTATAAATGGAGAGCCATGCGTATTAACGGCATTGACGAAAAATACTGTACCGGAAATGTTTCTGATAAAGAAAAATTCATGAAATGGGCCGAGACAGTTCCCTATACTGCAGCAAACCCTCTATACCATTGGACACATTTAGAATTGGCTCGTTATTTCGATAGTTACGAGTTACTTTCTCCCGCTAATGCGGATAAAATATATAACTCAACAAAAGAAATGTTGAGTACACCTGAGTTTAGTGCACAAAGCCTCATCAAAAAAATGAATGTTGAGATGATTGGCACCACTGACGATCCTGCTGATAGCTTGGAACACCATATCAGATTAAAAGAAGAAGGTTTCGAAACTAAGGTACTACCATCGTTTAGAGCTGATAAAGTGTTTAACATCGATAAGGTAAGTGTTTTTAAAGCTTATTTAGAAAAGCTTGGCGAAAGTGCAAATATCAACATCAACTCGTTCGACACTTTAGTAGAAGCTTTGGATAAGAGACATCAATTCTTCCACGATTTAGGCTGTAGAATTTCGGATAGCGGACCTGATCGCTTTTTCTTTGCTGCCTATAATATGGATGAAGTAAAAAGCATCTTCGATAAAGCTATTGATGGCAAAACCATTACTACAGAAGAGAAAGAAAAATATATGACAGCTGTAATGGCAGCCTTAAGTCATATGAACCATAAACGTGGTTGGACGCAACAGTTCCATGTTGGAGCCATTAGAAATAACAACACACGTATGTTTAACCATTTGGGTGCTGATACTGGTTTTGATTCCATCGGCGATTCTCAACCGAGTTTAAAAGCTTCTCAATTTTTAAACTATCTAGATAGTACCGATCAATTGGCAAAAACCATTCTGTACAATTTAAATCCAGCAGATAATGAGATGTTCCTAACAATGTGTGGCAATTTTGCCGATGGAACAACTGCTGGCAAAGTATCTTATGGTGCTGCTTGGTGGTTTTTAGATCAGAAAACAGGAATGGAACGCCACCTAGAAGATTTATCTGCTTTAAGTTTACTAAGCCGATTTATAGGAATGGTAACCGATTCAAGAAGCTTTTTATCCTATCCTCGCCACGAGTATTTCAGAAGAATTGCTTGTAATTACATTGGCGATCAGGTTGAAAAAGGCTTAATACCAAACGACGAAAATATTCTTCAACTATTGGTTGAAGGTTTATCATATAATAATGCAAAAGCATTTTTAGGATTCTAATTTAATCACAGTAAAATTTTTAAGGGCATATCAATTATGGCAAAAAAAGTAGTCACTTTCGGGGAAATTATGTTACGCTTTGTAACTCCACAGTACCAACGTTTTTCACAAGCAACTTCGTATAACGCATCATATGGCGGTGGCGAGGCCAACGTTGCTGTTTCATTAGCTAATTATGGCGTTGATGTATCATTTGTTACTCGTTTACCAGAAAACGAAATTGCAGATGCATGTATTATGGAATTACGCAAGCATAATGTAGACACAAAAAAAATAGTTAAAGGTGGTGATAGAATAGGTACCTATTACCTTGAAACAGGTTCTGTAGCCAGAGCTAGTAAAGTTGTGTATGACAGAGCATACTCGGCTTTTTCTGAAATTAAACCAGGTATGGTAAATTGGGAAGAAGTATTAGAAGGTGCGGATGCATTTCACTGGACAGGTATTACTCCTGCCGTTTCTCAAGGTGCTGCCGATGCCTGTTTAGAGGCTATTAAAGTAGCCAACAAATTAGGGGTTACGGTTACTACCGATCTTAACTACCGCAAAAACCTTTGGAAATACGGAAAAACAGGTGCTGAAATAATGCCTGAGTTAGTAGCAGGTTGCGATATTGTTTTAGGTAACGAAGAAGATGCAGCTATGATGCTCGACATTCACCCTGATGGTGTTGATGTTACTGGAGGACACGTTGAGGCAGAAGCATACAGAGGTGTATCTCAAAAAATTATGGCAAAATTCCCAAGAGTTAAAAAGGTAATTACAACTTTAAGAGGATCGATAAACGCAAACCATAACTCATGGTCTGGTGTATTATACGATGGAAAAACATTATACGAAGCTCCAACATATCAAATCACGCATATCGTAGACAGAGTTGGTGGTGGCGACTCATTTATGGGTGGTTTGATATACGGACTTTTAGCCTACGAAGGAGACGATCAAAAAGCTTTAAACTTTGCTACTGCAGCATCTTGTTTAAAGCATACAATCCATGGTGACTACAACTTAGCAAGCATTGCTGAAGTTGAAAAACTAATGGGTGGTGATGCTTCGGGTAGAGTATCAAGATAAAAATATTTATATCAATTTTGACAAAGTTTAAAAGGTGTCTTTTTAATGCGCTGAACGATATTGGTTAACGAACCAGTATTTTGAAGTATGCTTGCTGTTCAAACGTATTAAAGAGCATCTTTTAACAGAGACAAAAATGATATAAACAATACTCTTTTGTGAAAATTACGCACCACATCATAGAGAGGCTCGTGATGACGCAATATTACATTCGCAAAAGAAAATAAAGTATCAAATAGTAAAAATCAAATCGGTTTTCACCGATACAGAAAAAATAAAATGGCAAAATATTCACGTATAGAAGTATTTAATGCAATGAAGGAAACAGGAGTTGTTCCTGTTTTTTATCACGAAGATATTGAGGTTTGTAAAGCGGTATTAAAATCGTGTTACGATGGCGGCATTCGTGTTTTCGAGTTTGTAAATAGAGGCGACTTTGCTCATCAGTTATTTGATGAATTAAACAAATACGCTTTGGCCGAACTACCTGGAATGATTTTAGGAGCAGGTTCGTTAGTAGAGGAAGCAACAACAGCTTTATATATGCAATTGGGTGCCAACTTTATTGTATCGCCACTATTGAACGAAAACATGGCTAAAATCTGTAACCGCCGCAAGGTAATGTGGTCACCTGGCTGCGGAACTATTTCTGAAATTAACAAAGCACAAGAATTAGGTGCTGAGGTGGTAAAGGTATTCCCTGCTTCAGAAGTGGGTGGTCCTTCATTTGTAAAAGCGGTAAAAGCACCAATGCCTTGGACAGATATTATGCCAACAGGCGGTGTAGATACAAGTAAAGAAAACTTAAAAATGTGGTTTGATGCCGGTGTTACTTGCGTTGGAATGGGATCTAAATTATTCCCTAAAGAAGTAATGGCACAAGGCGATTGGGCTAAAATGACTGAAATGGTAAAAGACTTAATGACAAATATTGAGTCGGTTAAAAAATAGTAATATGCTTCAACTGAATTTAAAAGATAAAGTTGCTGTTATAACTGGGGGTGGTGGAGTTTTGTGCTCCACCATTGCACGTAACATGGCAGCTGAGGGAATAGTAACAGCAATATTAGACCTTAACTTAGAGGCTGCCGAAAAGGTGGCTCAAGAGATTACTGCTGAATATGGGGTTAAATCCATTGGCTTATCGGCTAATGTGTTAGATAAGGCCTCTTTAGAAACGGCAAAAACTGCTATTAACAAGGAATTGGGTAGCATTGATTATTTGGTAAATGGTGCAGGTGGTAATGCTGCTTCAGCAACTACAAAGGCCGAAGAAATTACCGAAAACGAAATGGATAGCCTAGAGGATACTTTCTACGGTTTAGAAATGGATGGTTTTGATAAGGTTTTTGCCCTTAACTTCCAAGGTACTTTATTGCCTTCAATGGTATTTTCTAAGGATATGTTAGGCAAAAAGGATGGTTCTATCATTAACGTTTCTTCAATGAACGCTTTCCGTCCCCTAACTAAAATACCAGCCTACTCGGCTGCAAAATCAGCTATTAACAACTTTACACAATGGTTGGCTGTGCACATGGCTAAAACTGGTATTAGAGTAAATGCCATTGCTCCCGGATTTTTATTAACCAATCAGAATCGTTTTTTATTGGTAGATGAAAAGACTGGTGAAGCTACACCACGCGGACAAAAAATTATTAATGGTACGCCAATGGAACGTTACGGTGAGCCAGAAGAATTGAGCGGAACTGTGATGTATTTATTATCGGACTGGGCCAAATTTGTTACCGGAGTTGTTATTCCGATTGACGGCGGCTTTAGTGCTTATAGTGGTGTGTAAAACACTCTGAAATTTTGTTTTGAGTTCCTGAATTAACAAATGCCCTTGTTATTGGAAAACAAATACATTCTAAAAAAACTAAAATGGCTATAGAACAAACATGGCGATGGTACGGACCTAGCGACCGTATTACGCTTAACGATATTAAACAAACCGGAGCTACCGGTATTGTTACGGCCTTACACCACATCCCAAATGGTGAAATATGGACCGTGGAAGAAATTACCAAACGTAAAACAATGATTGAGGAAGCAGGCCTTTCTTGGTCGGTTGTGGAAAGCGTTCCGGTACACGAAGACATTAAAAAGCAAAGCGGTAATTGGAAAACCTATACCGAAAACTACAAAACATCCATTGCCAACCTTGGCAAATGCGGTATAGAAACCATTTGTTACAACTTTATGCCTGTTTTAGATTGGTCGAGAACCAATTTAAACTTTGAGTTTAACGATGGCTCACTTGCTTTAATATACCAACAAAAGGTATTTGCTGCCTTTGATATGTTTGTATTAAAACGTAAAGGCGCAGAAAACGACTACTCTGAAAAAATTAAAACAGAAGCAGAAGCTTACTTCAACAGTTTAGATGCTGATGGGATAGAAACCTTAACCAATACCGTTATTAAGGGCCTTCCGGGTGCTGAAGAAAGCTATACTCTAGAGCAATTTCAAGCAGTACTAGATGAATATGCTGGTATAGACGATGAAAAGTTAAGAGACCACCTACAGGAATTCTTAAGAGCTATTATCCCTGTTGCTATTGAAGCAGGCGTTCGTATGGCAATTCACCCTGATGATCCACCATGGGGATTACTTGGTTTACCTAGAGTAGTAAGTACTTTGGAGGATGCCAAAGCAATAATTGCAACAGTTGATTCCATTTCTAATGGGGTTACACTATGCACAGGATCGTGGGGTGCTGGGCACTTTAACGACTTGGCAATTATGGCCGAAGAACTTGCGCCACGCATTAACTTTGCTCACCTAAGAAATGTGCAGCGCGATACGGATTATAACTTCCGCGAGGATTACCTTTTTGAAGGTGATGTGGATATTTACTCGGTACTAAAATCGATTATTACCGAAGAAGAGAAACGCAAAGCGCAAGGAAGAACAGATATTTCAATACCAGTGCGTCCCGATCATGGAAACCAAATGCTTGGTGATATTGGTCAGGATAACAACCCTGGTTATTCATTATATGGTAGAATGAAAGGCTTAGCCGAAATTAGAGGCTTAGAATTAGGCATACGCCGAAGTTTGAATATATAAACATAAATAGTATAACGTATAAAGACATAAGTATCAAGATTACTAGGCGTTTAAGCATTAAATGCAAATTGGACTTATATATTATTATGCACTGATAAGGTAATTCGCATAGATTTCTCTAGATCTTCAAAGATGTAATTTTGATCAACTAGTTAAATCTTATGTCTTTATACTTTTGACTTTATACTAACTAATTCCAAATAATCTAATAAACAATGAAACTATCTACCTATACAAAATTAACACTACTTGTTTTTACCATCCTCCTTGCAGGATGTAAGCAAAAAAAAGATACTACCACCTTAAAACTAGCCCACGGACTCGATCCATCGCACCCAGTGCATAAAGCCATGGTTTATATGGCCGAGGAACTTGAAAAGGAATCGGTTGGTAAAATGAGTATTGAAATTTACCCTAGCGGTCAGTTAGGTGGCGAACAGCAATGTGTGGAGTTACTTCAAATTGGTAGTTTAGCCATTACCAAAGTATCGGCAGCTGTGCTTGAGAGCTTTACGCCCAACTACCAAGTATTGGGTTTACCGTATGTATTCCGATCAAGAGAACATCATTTTAATGTGATGGATGGCCCTATTGGGGAGGAATTCCTAAACTCAACAGAACAATTTAATCTTAAGGGCTTATGTTTTTACGATGCCGGATTTAGAAGCTACTATTCTGTTAACAAACCCATCAACACTAAAGATGATTTAAAGGGCTTAAAAATACGCGTAATGAAAAGCCAAACTGCCATGAATATGGTGAAAGCCATGGGTGGATCCCCTACTCCAATTTCGTGGGGCGAGTTATACACAGCCTTACAAAGTGGCGTGGTAGATGGTGCAGAAAACAATCCACCAAGTTTACATACATCTCGCCACTACGAGGTATGTAAATACTACACCCTAAATGAACACACCTGCGTACCCGATGTGATTATTATAAGCACTGTTGTTTGGAACAAGTTGAGTGAACAGGAACAAAAATGGTTAAAGGCTGCGGCCGAAAAATCAGTGAGCAAAGAGCGTGAGTTATGGCACCAAGCCGAAGAACATGCCTTAGAAATTGTGAAAGATGCCGGCATGGAGATTATTATACCAGATAAAGAACCGTTTATGAAAATGGTAGAGCCAATATACGAGGCTTATAAATCTCAGCCTGAGATATACGACCTTATTCAACGCATTAGAAACACTAAATAGCCTTGTTATGATCTTAAAAAAACGAATAGACAAAATATTAGAATACGTACTCGTTTCCTTAATGGGTGTATTAATTCTAGATGTACTTTGGCAGGTTTTTAGTCGTTACATCTTTGCATCGCCAAGCTCATTTACCGATGAGCTCGCAGGCTTTTTATTAATGTGGGTAGGTATACTCGGAGCTGCTTATGTAGTAGGCCAGCGCCAGCACTTGGCCATTGATTTGCTATTGCAAAAAGTAAAGCCATCAACGCAAGTTAAAATGTCAATCTTCATCAATATCTGCGTTGTATTTTTTGCCATAACCGTAATGGTTATTGGAGGTACATGGTTGTGCTATACACGATTTCTTTTTAATGTAAATTCCGCAGCACTCCACATACCCTTAGGATATGTATACCTACTGATGCCAATAAGCGGATTACTAACCATTTACTACTCTATTTATTACATTATTAACCCTTCAGAATCTCTATCGTAATGGATTATACAGGAATTTTAGTATTAATATTTTCATTCTTATTTCTGCTAGTAATTGGTGTACCCATTGCTTTTAGTATAGGAATATCGGGTATACTTACCATGTTAGTGAGTATCGACTCTTTACCTGCATTTACAACTTTTGCACAACGTATGGCCACTGGCTTAGATAGCTTTGCTCTATTAGCCATTCCGTTTTTTATATTGGCTGGTAACATTATGAACCGAGGTGGTATTGCCATACGGCTAATTAACCTAGCCAAATTATTAGTGGGGCGATGGCCCGCTGGATTGGCCTTTGTGAATGTTTTTGCCAATATGTTATTTGGTGCCATTTCCGGATCGGCAGCGGCATCGGCTTCAGCCATTGGTTCAATTATGGGACCCGAAATGAAAAAAGACGGTTATGATGAGAATTTTAGTGCTGCCGTTAATATTGCATCGGCCACAACAGGACTTTCTATTCCGCCAAGTAACATCTTAATCGTATATTCTTTAGCTAGCGGTGGGGTTTCCATTACCGCCTTATTCTTAGCAGGATATTTACCTGGTTTGTTAACAGGACTATCGATTATGCTCACTTCAATGGCCTTGATTATCTACTATAAAAAAGGCTTTTCCGCATCGGCTATAGCTATAACTAAAGTAATACTCGGTTTAACCGCTATTGGATCTGCCATTTATGGTCTTTCCGTAATTAAAGGAAGTTCGCCTATTACGCATCAAGTAATTTGTGGTATTTTATTGGCTAGCCTATTGTTCTTTATCGTTCGATTTATAGTCAGAAGACCTGCTTCGGTAAAGCGAGGACTTAATGTTTTATGGCAAGCCGTACCTAGTTTGTTTTTACTGATAGTAGTTATAGGTGGTATTGTTGGCGGTTTCTTTACAGCAACAGAAGCATCAGCCATAGCTGTTTTATATGCATTTATTTTATCACTTGCGTATCGCGAAATAAAAGTAAGCGACTTACCCTCTATCCTATTACATTCGGTTAAAACCACGGCTATTGTTTTATTATTAATAGCTACATGTATCGGACTTTCGTGGATTATGGCCTATGAAAACATTCCGCAAAATGTAAGCGATGGATTATTAGGGATCAGCGATAACCCAATTATCATTTTACTCATCATCAATCTAATATTATTAGTGGTAGGAGTGTTTATGGATATGACGCCTGCTGTACTCATCTTTACGCCAATATTTTTGCCTATTGTAACAAGTATGGGTGTTGATGCTACGCATTTTGGTATTATTATGGTACTTAATCTTAGTGTTGGCTTATGTACGCCTCCGGTGGGATCGGTACTATTTATTGGCTGTAGTGTGGCCAATGTAAAAATTGATAAGGTAATTAAACCACTACTGCCTATGTTTTTAGCCATGGTAGTAGTACTATTGATGGTTACGTACATACCTAAAATAAGCTTATTGCTACCCGAAGTGTTTGGATTTTAATTGATACAAAAGATAATAGACAGAAGTATAAAGATTGTAAGCTAAGAATCTAATAGATTACAGTTTTATACTTTTGTCTTTATAACTAACAAAACAAAAAAGCCACTTATATTTGCAAACCGCATGAGCAAAGTAAGAATTAAAGACATAGCCAAAGAAGCCGGTGTATCCATCGGAACGGTTGATAGAGTGCTGCACAAAAGAGGTGAAGTAAAGGAAGCTACTAAAAAAAAGGTGCTAAAAATTGCCGAAAAGCTGAATTACAAACCCAATATTGCTGCACGTGTTTTAAAATCATCGACCTCATATAAAATTGCTATTATGCTGCCCAAAGCCTTGGGTAACAATCAATATTGGAGTAAGCACCCCATTGGTTTTAACAATAGCTTAGAGTCTATTTATCCCTTTACGGTTGATATGCAATTCTTTTTATACGAAATGCACAACGAGGATGATTTTAATAGGAATGCGGCACTAATTTTAAGCTGGCAGCCCAATGGTGTTATCCTTGCTCCTATTCTGAAAAAGGAATCGCAAACCTTGTGTATGCAGTTTGATTCGCTTAAAATACCCTATGCCTTTATCGATTCGTTTATTGATGATACCAATAGTATTTCGTTTGTAGGTGAGGATGCCTACAAGGGAGGCAGAGTTGCAGCCAGCGTAGTTGATTTAGGCATTGAAAAGGAGGCGGATATTTTGTTGGTTAACATTGCTCGTAACGTTCAGAATGTAGGGCATCTAAATAGTCGCCAAAAAGGCTTTCTGAGTTATTTTGAGGATGAGAATACCAATACCGGACAAAAGATAAACGTAGAAATACCCAGCGATGCCATTGACGATATAAAAAATGTATTGGACCCGATATTTGCCACGCACACAAACATTAAGGGTATTGTGGTAACCAGTTCGCGTACCTACGCAGTGGCCCAGTACCTAAAAGAAAGTAAGCGATCGGAATTGTTTTTGGTGGGTTACGAAGTGTTTGATAATAATATTAAGTACTTAAAGGATGGTGTGATTAATTACCTTATTGGTCAACGCCCCATTGAGCAAGCCGAAAAAACCTTTAAGAAGCTTTTTGATTTCTTGGCCTTTAATACCGCGCCTGATAAAAAAGATTATCAGCCAATTTCTATTTATAATGTGGAGAATGTGAGTTATTTGTAAGCATTGTTTCGCTGCTTACAATCTATTTTGTAATATTATTAATACCAAAAGAACAGTTTACTACATGGTAATTCCCGTGTTCTTTTGGCATATTTTACTATATAAAACTTCAAAAAATAAACCTACGTTTTTTTATACATTAAGCGGCATTTAAAACCACAATGACTATAGTATAATTTGGGCATCAATATAGGTTCCGATAGCAAACTCTTTGCTTTGGTTTATTGGTTTGGCCAATACTTGTAGGGTATTGCTTTCTTGCTCCACCGATTTATCGATATAGCTTATGGTAGCCTTAAATGTTTCATCATCGTTTAATGAATAAAGTACTTCTTGGCCTGTTTCTAACAAACCACTGTACTGTGCAAAAACATTCAGTCGAACTATATTTTTACGCACATTAATAATATCAAACATATCGTTTTCGGAAGTAATCATTTTACCTGGTACAATATCAATATGATCGACATAACCACTTATTGGAGCCAGTATTTTTATTGTTGAATTTATGTTGCTAGCTGTGATGTTAGCCGGATTAATTCCCAACATCTCTAGCTTGGCAGAAAGTCCCGCTTTTTGCGCTTTTACTGTATTGAAATTTGATTTTGTTAGCTGATAGGTCTTTTCTGATATGGCCTTCTCTTTATGCAAAGTTTCTTGACGCATATACTCAGTTTTTAGATATTCAAACTCACTCGATAAACTCAAGTATTCCATTTGCATATCTATATAATCAGGATGCTTTAATGTACTTAAAAGTGTTCCTTTTTCTACCCATTGCCCCATGTTCACGTTAATGGTTTCAACAAAGCCTCCCACTGTAGCGGTTACTGTAGCAGTATGTTGTGGCAGTATATCTATAATTCCAGTACAATGGATGGGCTTAAGTTCTGAAATAACAGGTATTGGTTCTTCTCTTGGGCTTTCTTTCTTGATTATTTCAGTTGTGTTATTATTTACTTGTGTTTCGATTTGCGTGTTATTACATCCTACCCATAAAACTGCAAGAAGTAATGTGATTATATTAATTGTCTTCATTGTTATCTTTTTTAATGATCAATTCTATTATTTATAGCATTTAATTTAACAGAAATACTATTGTACTCTCAATATCTTTAAGTTGGTTTACAGCGCTTAAATACTCAAACTTCACTGCTATGGCCTGTTCAATAGCTTGTATAAACTCAATGTAAGCTATTTCACCATTTTGATACAGTAAATTGGCATTGCGTTGCATCTCATTGGCATTGGGCAATGCCGAATCGTTATAAAACTTCACATTAATAAGTAAATTATTATACTGATTCATCAAATTCTGAAGCTGTGTGTTTAACTCATCTTTTTGCAATTGATATTCAATCTCAGCTTGCTCGTAAGATAGTTTTGCCACTTTAGTTTTTTGCCTAGCGGGTCTAAACCACAAAGGAATGGCTATTCCACCTTGTATGCCCTCGAAGCCTTTTACACCATCAATTTGTTGGTTAAAATAACCTAGATATAACTCCGGTAAAAAGCCACTTCGCTGCATTCTGATGTTTTGCTTTGCCAATGCGGTTTCTTGTTTTTGAAGACGCAAATTTGTGCTATTTTCCACATTAGTTGTATCGAATAAACGTTGATTAACCTGATCGTTCTCGATATCTGCAACTTGAGGTAAATAAGCCTCACCCCCATTTAATAAGAAGTTAAACTGATTGGCCAAGTTCTCGGCCTCATACTTTTCTCTATCCAATTGAACTTTAGCCGCATTCGCACTATTCTTTAGCGTCATCGACTCCAACAAATTGGTTTCTCCGGTTTGTTGTCGGAGTGCTGCAATCTTTGCAAGTTCAGTATAGCCATCATTTATTTGTTCCATCAACATGGCCCTACTATTCTGGTGTTGCCACGAAAAGTAAATGTGCGACACCTGAAGTCTTAATTCTTTCATGCGTAACTCCTGATTTACCTTTTGCTGATCGACCTGTATACCTGCATATTTGACATTCGAGGCCATCTGAAAAAGGTTTCCGAAGTCTTGTTTTACCTCGACAGCGTAATCTTTATACGTTGAATTAATTTGACCATACTGCGACTCAATTTCTGTTAAACCCAAGTTAAACTCTGCCTTTTTATTATGTATGGCTTGTTGTACTTGTAATGCCCCACTTTTAATATTCAGGTTATTGTTTTCGGCAATAGTAAAAGCTTCGGTTAAGGAAATGTTCTGCTGTGCCAATGATTCTGCGCTGCATAAAAACACAAATCCAATTATTAAAATAGTGGCAATAGAACTTTTAGGCATCTTCACTTTACTTCCATTTTCGCTATAACTATATAATATTGGGATAATTGCCATGGTTAAAATAGCTGCTACAATTAATCCGCCAATCACAACAGTTGCCAACGGACGTTGCACTTCGGCTCCTGCCTGAGATGATATGGCCATGGGTATAAATCCTAATGATGCCACCAAAGTGGTTAAACTTACAGGACGTACAACTATTTTTACCGCTTTGCGGATACGTTCATCCACATCGGTAATACCGTTTGATTTTAATAAATTAAGCTGGTTGATTAGTACAATTCCATTAAGCACTGCCACACCAAATAAAGCGATAAAACCAATACCTGCTGAAATACTAAAAGGCATGCCTCGCAGCCATAATCCGGCTATACCGCCAATAATAGATAAAGGGATAGTACCATAAATAATGAATGCTTGTTTTAACGATCCGAAAGTGAAAAACAAAAGAATAAATATTAAACCCAAGGCAATGGGTAAAACAATTAACAATCGTTGTGATGCCGTTTGTAGGTTTTCGAATTCTCCACCGTAGGTGATATTGTATCCTGGAGGCAATTTAAGAGAGGCCGTTAAAGTAGACTCTATTTCTGAAACCAAGCTTTTTACATCTCTATTTCTAACATTAATACCAATGGTAATACGTCTACGAGTATCGTCTCTGGATATCTGCATTGGCCCTTCTTTATAGTTAATATGCACCAATTCTGACAAAGGAACACGTGTGCCCATTGGCGTATCAATAAACAGTCGCTTTATATTGTCGATGTTATCACGATATTGCTCTTCTAAGCGCACAACAAGGTCGAAACGACGCTCGCCTTCAAAAATAACGCCTGCCATTTCCCCTGCAAAAGCAGTTCTGATCACCGTATTTATATCCTTGGCATTTAAACCATAACGAGCCAACTTGGTACGATTAAAGGTAAATGTAGCCTGAGGCAATCCTTCTATTTGCTCCACACGAATATCGGCAGCCCCTTGTATGTCTTTAATCAAATGCTCTACCTTATTGGCATTATCGAATAATACATCCAAATCTTCGCCAAATATTTTAATAACAACATCAGATTTAGCCCCTGTAATCAACTCATTAAATCGCAGCTGAATAGGCTGTGTAAAATCAAATTCGGCACCCGATATCGATTCTACTTCCTTTTTCATCAAACCAATCAGCTCTTCTCTATCTTTGGTAGTTGTCCATTCGTTTCTATCCTTCATTACAATCATCACATCCGCCTCTTCAATTGCCATTGGATCGGTAGGGACTTCAGCCGTTCCAATCTTAGACACTACACTCTTCACTTCAGGGAACTTATCCAAT
The DNA here is from genome assembly GCF_947489045.1 of Saccharicrinis aurantiacus. Classification (NCBI taxonomy): domain Bacteria; kingdom Pseudomonadati; phylum Bacteroidota; class Bacteroidia; order Marinilabiliales; family Marinilabiliaceae; genus Saccharicrinis; species Saccharicrinis aurantiacus. Next base: position 155,564 of record NZ_CANLCN010000001.1, on the reverse strand, counting down.
AACTTTTTCTCTGCTGCTGTGGCTAGTTTTATGCTTTGGTTTAACGAACTTCCGGGAGGGAGAACCATTTGCATGGCTAAATCGCCTTCCTCTAAATTAGGAATAAAAACCGCTCCCAACTGACCAAATAATAGCAAGCTTGATAGAAACAAGCCTATGGAAACACCCAATACTAAAAGCTTATTCTTAAGAGAATAATTTACCAAAGGGTTAAAAAATGAAGTGATTGCAGCTACTATTTTATCAGAAAAATTAGTTTCGTGTACATTATCCTTTTTAAGGATGAGAGAGGCCATAACGGGCACGTATGTTAACGATAATATAAGCGCTCCAATTAAGGCAAATGCAATGGTGATGGCCATTGGTTTAAACATTTTACCTTCAATACCAGTGAGGGATAAAATAGGGAAATACACAATCAGAATAATAGCAATTCCAAAGGCTGCCGATTTACCAACACTACCTGCCGATTTTGCTATAATAGTATCAAACTCTCGCTGGTTCAGTTTTTTGCCCATTGTTTTGCTGTGCAGATAAAATAGAATCCCTTCAATAATGATGATTGTTCCATCTACAATTAATCCAAAATCAATAGCGCCAAGTGACATGATAGAAGCTGTTACGCCAAACATATTCATCAGCGAAAAGGCAAATAATAAGGATAATGGAATAACTGAGGCTGTTAGTATACCCGCTCTTAGGTTACCCAGTAATAATACCAAGACTATTAATACAATTATGGCGGCTTCGGTTAAATTAGTGGCAATGGTTTTTATAACTCTACCCACTAAATCTGATCTATCTAAGTAGGGTTTTATAACCACTCCCTCGGGTAAGGAATTGTTTACTTTTTCGATACGTTGTTTTACGTTATCGATAACCTTATTGGCATTGGCTCCTTTTAACATTAGGGTGATCCCTCCCACTGTTTCTCCATTACCATCCTTTGTCATTGCTCCATAACGCACTGGGCTTCCGAAGTTAACTTTGGCTACATCGCGCATTAAAATCGGAATATTATTAGGGGTACTTACCACAATACCTTCAATATCTTCAAGGCTTCTTAACAAACCTTCTGCTCTAATGTAGGAAGCACGATCCCCCTTTTCGACATAACCACTACCTGTGTTTTGGTTGTTATTTTCGAGAGCCGTTATAATATCCTCAATGGTAATATTAAATTGGTTTAATCGCGATGGATCTATGGCCACCTGATACTGTTTTAAATAGCCTCCAAAACCGCTTATTTCAACAATTCCTTTAATACCCGATAATTGTCGTTTCACTATCCAATCGTGAATAGTACGTAATTCTGTGATAGTATATTGGTCTTTAAATTCTTCCTCTACCTCAAGTGTATACTGATAGATTTCGCCCAAGCCTGTTGTGATTGGCATTAGCTCGGGTGTTCCATATTCGGCAGGTATCTCGTCCGAAGCTGTTATAAGCATTTCGCTAACCAACTGACGGGCATCCAAAAGAGGAAAAGTCTCATCAAAAACGATGGTTACCACCGATAATCCATAACGAGATATGGATCTAATATTATCAACTCCCTGAATGTTGGCCATGGCCATTTCCACCGGAAAAGTAATAAATTGCTCTACCTCTTCGGGAGCTAATGATGGTGAAACGGTTACTACTTGTACTTGGTTATTGGTGATATCTGGTACTGCATCAATCGAAAGATTTTTCATGGCAAATATACCCCATATGCAAAGAGCCATAGTAAAAAGCAGCACAATAAATTTATTCTCAATGGAGAATGCTATTATTCTGTTGATCATTATAAGATTGTTTAGTGCGCAAAGCGCAATATGTATGATACGATAGGCACCTTTATGGTAAAAAAGGTGTTACTAGAAGTAATTTCAACGCAACAAGACATAACCCGACTTATTAATACTATAATAAGCGATATATGCTAAATGTTGAAATTGTATAAGTTATGATTGAAAGTATGGGGAGCCTCGGAAATGATTACTCGTTTTTAAATACTTACCGACCTTAGTAAAAGATCTACAATATTTATAAGTATCACCTACCGGTAAGGTATTGATTTCTTCTAAAACAAACTGGCAGTTTATAAAAGGTAAGATGTTAGTGCATACAGCCACATTGCTATATTCATCTTGCTGATGTTTTGTAATGTTTTCGATGGTTTCATCACCACCTGCAAAAGCAAAAACATCCTTCAGAAATTCTAAAATACCCTCTTCGTGTGCTGGCTTCTCATGAAAATGGCCTTCGTGATCATTATGACCCACAAAATTGTGCATCATTATAATTAGTACAGCTGCTATGAGTCCGATTTTTTGTATTGCCTTCACAATCGCAAAAATAGATTTTTTCTTAAATATATCCTATGTAATTAATGTTTATGGGCTTGTTAATGGAGCATCAATCAGTTTCGAGTAAGTAATTAAAACTTCTTATAAGAGCGAACGAACATATTTACAGAACGGTAAATTGCCAATTAATTATTCATTTGCATTAGTAACCTTTATCCATAGAAGCCTTGTTCCTGCAAGTTCCTCTTCAATAGGTTGAAGTATTAGGGTATCACCTGAGAAAGAATATTTCCGCAATACAGTCTCGCTCCACATGTGTGGGTTTGAATGTGAGATTCTTTTATGTGCTATTATTTTCTTTTCCGTATCGATTGTATAATTAGCAAAATAGCTATAGGAAGTTGCGCGATGTTTAAGGGCCTCAATGGATAGAGAGTCAATAATAATTGGAAATTTTAGATCCGTTTTTTCATAAGCTTTCGGCACCAAATGTACCGACATGTGATTGGCATTGTCGTAAAGTATGCTTCCTTTCAGGCCATCAGGGAAACCAATTTCAGCATTTTTAAATTCGCTCCATTCTTTGGTTTGAGGGTTATAAAATTGCATTTGATATAAGGACCATAACCCAGCGAATTGGTTTATATTTTCGCTATTTGACTTGTTATTACAACTGAAAAATAAGCTTGTTAAGATGATGAGGATTAAAGGCTGTATTGTTTTCATAAGTATATAATTTGTGGGTTTAAAATTAAAGAGTGACAGTTAGTATATGAGGCTTAATTTAACAGTATTATGTGTTGTTTTTTCTAAAATTTCAGTTTTATTTTAATTTTCATCATTCGTGTTATGGTGCTGAAAACTACTTTATGGTATTTGCTAGGCATTACAGACTGTTCATATCCTATTTATTATAGCTAGTTTTTTCTTTTCTACACTTTCCCCAAGCTATTACTTTTACTCCATTTGAATATTGAATTTTATTAGGCTCGCTTTTAATTAGTTTGTCAAATCTTGCATAGTTAAATTCTAAATTTTTTACTTCAATTTCTTTAATTGGCCATTCTAAATGATGAATCTCAAATTCGTTAATTGATTTTTCTGTGTCTTGGAAAAGAACATATCTTTCAGTGAGCCATTTGTCCAATTCCGTTTTCTCCGTAATTTTCTTTCCAACCGTGAACTGAACATTTAGTTGGTCTTTAAATTCCGAATTGTTGGATTTGTATTGATTTTCACCTCGTTCTATTTTTGAGAATCTATATGGAAGTTCTGATATTCCTTTTGCAACTTTGCAAGACAATTTTTTTCCACCTTCAATACTCAAAAAGTAAACACCCGTTTTATTATTTGATTTCACATATGTTCTAATATTTACTTCATCAAAATCTGAAATTGGTGCAAAAGAAGGTAGATTTTTCGGCCTTATCTTTTCCATTGTAAAAGCTACAACAGAAACCCAAGGTTTTCCGCCCAAAAGGTCAATTTCAAGTTCTTTTGGAACAAACTTTTTCAATTCAGATAACTCCACTTGCCAATGAAGAAATATTACGTTATTCCATTCTTGATAAAATTTCCATTTTTCAGTCGGCATTTTCCAAGGCCTGTGTTCAGTCGTATTTAATATTTCTCGGATTGTCATTTTCTCAAATTGGCTAAGGCTCTATCAAAGGATGTAGGCTGATTTTGAAAAGCAAAACAACCAAAATCCAACAGTGCCGAACTTTTCTTTAGGGTATGAATTTATTCTTTTAACTAGCCGAAACAAATGTTTCGGTGATTTTATTAAACGAGTTAAACTCCCAAAACTACACTCAGGCCTATGAACTTTGTTTATTGGTGTGTGTGTGTGTGTGTGTGTGTGGCATAACTTATTCAATTTGAACTAGTAGTCGAAGCCACAGCCGATGCAACCACAGCACCAATTATTGCTGCTTGCATTTCTTTAATAACTTTATCAACTCCTTGTGCAATTAAATCAGATTTCAATATTTCACCCAACTTTCTTTTGCAAACCTTAATCTCTTTTTTATCCCTGCAAATTATTTTATACATTTTACAAGCTTCTATTAATCCAAGAATTATCGAATTTTCAGCATTCATTACTGCTTCATTAAAAATAATATTACGAAGCTCACTAATTACATTATCCCTAACTGTTGGGTTGGTCAACTGAGTATTGTAATACTTGATTCCTAAAAACCGTTTATGATTAATCCTTATAATTCCTTTTTTTTCAAGTCCCAAAAATATATCCTTTTGATACTTTCTCGATTTTATTGAAAATATGTTTAACCATGATTTAATTTTCCGGATTCTTCTAGATTTTGCAATTTGTTCTATAACTATTAGATGGCTTGTTGATAAATCAACATCGACAGATTTAACAATTATTCTCCCACTTTCTATGTCTAAATTTTTCGAATTCGATAAGTCTAGAAAAATTGCCCCCAAGAATCCGACATTCTTTATCTGCTCTGACACAATAAATCGGCATTTCTCTGGATGCTGAATCAGTATTAGAAATCTTTCTGCTGTATTTTCTATCATAGCTATCTTTGGTTATGCCACTAACGGTGATTGTATGTATAGTAGCCGATTTTCACCAGCGTCATTGTCCACCGCTAACTTAGCCGAAGCTGTTGTTTTCGCAGCTAACTTAATATTTTTTTGCTAGTCGAAACAAGAGTTTCGGCGGTGTTCCAAAGCGAACCAAGCCCCCGAACCCAGTCTGATTCGGCTATTATATATACAAAGTGTTACCTTTTGTTGTTATTTTTTCAATAAAGTTATTCTATTCAACAGTCTCATTAACCTTATTTCCCAAGTCCACAAATATATTGTACATTCAAATTATCTTTAAATGATAATGGTACTGGATTCTAAATTCAAAAATAAATTGCACTACGCTTTGCTAAAAAGGTTTTCAATAATTCAACAAACTGCGCTCACCTAATATTTAAGACCTTACTGAATTGTAATAAAAATCTTAACCTCATTACGAGAAAGGATATTAAATATATCAATACACTTACGACAAAACCAGTTATAATAAAATATTCCCAATATGAAATAAAGTTCACAGATAGAGCTATGCAGGCAATAAGTGGAGCTATAACATATATTGTTCTTAATCGATTGTTTTCGTTAACACTTATTTTCAAGTAATTTTCATATTTAAAGCATGAACACTTAATTTCTCCACTACTAAGACTTAATCCTCTAGTTCCACCAGAACAATCTTTAAACCTTAGAACGTTCTCACTGTCAACCTTTGCTACTAGCCCCTTCTTAATGAAGTCACCTTTTAATTTCTCCATAAAATTCTGGTGACTTAGCTTGTTACGATTATTGAGTACTATATTAATTTTCATTGTTATAATAAATATTGAACTTCAGCTTTAATATAACCTTATGGCTCTTAATGATTATTAAACCTTACCATTTGCGATATTTCCTTAATAATTATACAAGTAAAGTTGTCTATGTGATATGATAAATCCTTCTTAATTGACTACTTGCCCAATAAAAGGTAACTTGAATATATCGTCACCCTATGCATATATTATCATAGAGTATATCTGTATACTCACCTTAAATGGCAATATATACGCAAGTGGGATTACACAATTTGGCTATGAAAATAGCAAAACTTTAATTATGTACATCTACATATGTTAATTTAGAACTAAAATAAATAGGCCTTTATCACATATTAGGGTCTCCTAAAGCTGAAAAGGTAAGGTATGGGGCTGCAAAGTTGGGGTATGGTAGCAAAAAGCGACTCTTTGTCAGTAAAAGGCGAGGTATGATCATAAAAAGGCAAGGTATGGTGGTGCAAAGTTTAGGTATGGTGGTAAAAAGTGACTCTTTGTCAGAAAAAGCTTTGTAGAAATAAAATATTATGCTTAGCTTCATACTACAATTAAAAAACTAAGTCCCAAACCCTTAAAATGATCTTCTACAGCAAAAAATTTCCTTAAAAGCATACAGCTTACTATCTATTTTTAACAAGTCTACCCATATTTCTATGTGTAGATAAATCTATTAATTAATTTATGACAGAATCAAATGAAAAAGAGCTTGAGAAAGCTCGCAGACTTATACAAGGGGTAAAAAACAACCCTTCGGTAGCCACCCGCATTGCTCCCGTTTATGGCGAAACAGATATTGATGCCGGTATTTCTTTGCTTGAGTTAACAACAGAATCGTTTGCAAAGCAAAAGAAGGAACAGCACGAAAGTGAAGCCAAAAGCCAAGAGCTTGATAATGCATTGGACGAAATTGATACCTTTCACAAGCGCTTGCGCAAAATGGGTCGATATATGAGCGAAGCCAACTCGCCCGAATCGAAGGCTTGCAACTTTAGGGGTGAAATACCTACTAATTTTGCCGAGTGGAAACCCTATGTAGCTCAAACTTTTAATGGTTTAAAAGCCAATACTGACTTATTAACTAAAGTGAGTGCCTTTGGTACTTCGGCAGAAGAGATTGATACTTATATTGATAAGTTAAATGAGGTTGATACCATGCAGATAGACAGCAACCGTGAGAGCGCAGAGGCACAAATGGCTACTGTAAACAAAGGGGAGTTAATGAGAGACCTTAAAAAGCATGCCTCCAAATTAAGGGCTTGCTTGGATATATTTTACGAGGGTAACGAGAAGCAGGAATTGGAGAAGTTGGGCATTACAGTTAAATAGAAACTTTTTAATAATCTTTTTTTTACTGATAGTAAGTTTAAGAGCTTGCCGCAAGGGCAAGCTCTTTTTATAGGTAAAGATCTTTCACACTTCAGCCTTCTATCATCATCTCACAGGCTATACAAAACCCGCTTTTAAAATATTACCAATACATAAATCAAGCTAAAATTAAAGCTATCTCGATCGAATTTCTCGGCGCATAAATAATGTGTAAGCAATGGCAAAAAATAGCAATGTGCCCGAAATTAGAGCAAACACTTGTGGCCAAACCAACAAAAGACTCTGACCTAAGGGCAAAGGATTTGGGATGGCTCCGATAGTTTGTTCTGTTGTTAAGGGGCCCAAACTGCGCACAGAAGGTTGCAATAAAGTGGTGGTAACATCGTTGAATAATTGCCCGGGATTAAAGCGCATTAAGTTTTGTACAAAACGTTCGAAATTTACCATCTGATATTCGCTAATAAATCGCGCAGGAGCAATACCTTGAGCAATAATATTTACTATCATACCATAAAACACCGTAAAGAATAACCATACCGATATTCCGGCCAATGCAGATGTTGCCGACTGGCGAAATTTTACCGAAAACAGTATGGATAAATTGAGCCAAAAACCTACATATATGATATTTATAATGGAGTAGACAAAAATTCTTAATAACTCATCCGCAGTTGGCGGAATTCCGATAAAAATAAGTCCAAAACCAAGTACTAATAAACTCAGGCCAATAAATAAGGCGCTAAGAATAGATAAAGAGGCTATAAACTTGGCATTTAAAATATAATCTCTATAAATGGGCTGCGCCAATAGTCGACTCAAGGTACCTTTATTTTGTTCTGTATTTATACTGTCAAAACCCATGCTAATGCCTAACAATGGCCCTAAAAAACTCACAAAAACCAAAAACGAAGGCACGGTTCCATTCGAATGTGTATATAGTTTTAGAAAGAAGAAATTATCATCACCCCTTCCTCCTTTTATAGCTGCCGAAAAGTCGCTTAAAGCAGCGTATAACGAGCCCAAACAGGTTAGTAAAACTAGTGCCACTAAAATGATAAACTTCCAACTTTTAACGGTGTCGGATATTTCTTTACTTACAATAACCCCAAACGGATTAATTTGCTTATTACTTATACTAAACATCATTTAATCCTCCTTCAAAATAACGGTTATAAATAGCATCGAGTCCATACTCCTTTTTGCTTAGGAAATTGAGATTGTAATTGGCCTGTATAATAGTTTTAGCAATGGACGAAGAAATATCTGAAGAACATTCTATCTGAAAGCGTTTATCAGTAAACGATACGTTTTGAATGCCACTGAGTGGTTCCAATAGCTTTGTAATATTTTTTAAATCTACAGACCCCTTATTGGGTGCATCTATCTCAAGTTCTATAAGGTACATACCATGCGTAAATAGTTTTTGCGATAACTCGTTTATATTTCCTTCGGCCAATAGTTTACCTTTTACAAAAATACCAACACGGTCGCATACCTGCTGCACCTGATGCAGGTTATGAGACGAGAACAATACGGTAATATTTTGCTCAACGCTGAGTTTTTTTATTAAACTAAGTAACTCCTGAACGCCTTTGGGGTCGATGCCTGTAGTTGGCTCATCTAAAATAATTACTTGCGGATCTTTAATCAGTACATCTGCTAAACCTAAACGCTGCCGCATTCCTTTTGAATACTTGCTTGTTTTTTTTGTTTTCTGTTTACCTAATCCAACCCTATCGAGTAATTCGCTGGCTTTTTGTTTAGCCGAGTCGTAATTAAAACCATTGAGCCGAGCTGTATATATCAGATTCTCTAAACCCGATAAGTCATCATAAAACCCGATATCTTCAGGCAAATAGCCCACTTTCTTTTTTACAGCAATGGGTTTTGATGTAGAATTTATTCCGCATACGTTAACACTTCCTGCACTGGGCTCTGTTAAGCCCATTAACATCAGAATGGTTGTTGACTTACCTGCTCCATTGGGGCCTAATAATCCAAATATTTCTCCTTCATTAATGGATAGATCGAGCGTATTTACCGCTGTGAAGTCGCCATATTTTTTTGAAATCCCATTTAATTGAATAACTGGATTACTCATGCTTATCTCCTCCCAAATTTGGTCATTAAAAATGCGATGCCACCAACTGATATCAATATAATTAATACGCCTAACCAACCCATTAACAGGGGTGTTTTCACCATAATTCTGAAAGATAAGTTTTGATTTGTTTCAGATGTTTTTGCAGTAACTTTCGTAACGTAGTCGCCAGGAATGGCCTTTTTATCGGCCTTAATGGTTGCATAAATACGTGCTGTTTTTCCTGGTTCAAGATGTTCTATTTTTTTTGTATCGAAGGATACTTCCCAATTTTTAGGCTTCGAAGCCGATAGATCTATATTCTCAAGCTTTGTTGAGCCTGTGTTTTTTACCACTAACTCAATCTTTTTTTCATCGCCTGCGGTTACTTTTGCGCTTAATAAACCCGTTGGAGTTGAGAAAGACATTTCGTAAGTTCCTGTAATAACAACCTCTAATTCCATATCTGCCGAAGTAGAACCTGAAACGGCTTTTACAGGTATTTTATAAGTTCCGGCCTTTACATTATACGGCGCCTTTATGGTATAATTAATATTTTTAGTGCCGTTGGCATCAATCTCGGTTGATGTAGCTTGTTTATAGTTTGGTTTTATAATTACATTCCAACCTTTGGGTGGTGAAGCCATTAAAGCATATTGCTGTTTATTGGCCGTTTTATTTTTTAGCACTGCATTAAAGGCAAAATCAGACTTTGATGTGCCTTCCATGTTTTTTTGATCACACGATAGTTCTGTTTCGTTAGAGCCAGCAGTGGTCACATTAATAATTAGAGGCAGCGAAGCCATACTACCCAGTTTTGCATAAAAAGTATAGTATCCTTTTTTCACATGGTAAGGGACTTCTATTTTAAGTTTTAGCGTTTCTTTCTTGCTCTCTAAAACAGCCACTTTATTAACATTCATCCCACTGGCCGTTAGTGTATAATTCCACGAACGGGGAATATTCACTATGCTAACGCTTTCGTTTATGGTGTATGGATTATTATTGATTATATCCATAGAATAATTCACTGTACTTCCGGGCGATACAGATACTTTGGTGTAGGGCGTATAAATTTCGGTTTTACCATCAGCAGCAAAAAGGTTATGCTGAACATTAATAAGCAGAATGGATACGATTAAAATTTTACAGTAAGAATACAGACTTTTCATGAGTTCTTTCTTAAATAGTTAGTATTAAAATGATACATTAAAAGTGGCTCCATGCTCAATATTGAACACAGGTTTATATAGAGGTTGCTTAAAGTTGTAAGGAAATTTCTGAAGAGATATATCGCTTATCAGCGCAACTTAATCTATCGCAGGTAACATTCTACTATGCAAATAAAACTGAACTAAAAGCAATAAATATTCGTCGTCGTATTTCAATACAACTCTAAACAACTCCAAAAAAAAGCATACACAGCATTAGCCAATGTATGCTTCAAATAAATTATTTAGGATGCAAATTGGTACTTTGTGTTTAATATCTCATCAATGACATCAGCATGCTCATTTTTGAAATGCTCGCGTACCCACGTAATAAATTTTTCTTGGTCATCATTATTCAACCAAGAGATAGATTTAATCAATTCCTTTCTAAAAAGGTATCTGTCTTCATGAACTCCATCTAATACTGTCATACATAAATCTAACATAGAACGATACTTTAATAAAGATTCAACAAAATATAATCTATTATGAATGTTTTTAGTGATAGCAAATTTATAATCTGAAATAAATAGAATGGGTTAAAGAGCGGTTAAACTCCGTTAACAAAAAGTTAAAACATATTACGATATTTAGAAAATAGGATTACTACTATGTTTAATAAAACCAACTTAATTAGCATGAATAGCCACATTTAATTATACCATTATGTAGCAATTCATCTATTGTTTTCATAACAAGATATTTTAAAGAATTAGAAAATAAGGGCAGTAAAACTGCCCCATAATAAACTACTTAATTTCAATTTGTTTTGCTGGCTTTGGCTTAATCTCTTCACGCTTTGGAAGCCTTAGGTGTAGAATGCCATTTTCGTAATTAGCTGCAATTTTATCAATTTCTATAACATTCTCAGAAACTGTAAAAGAGCGTTGAAAAGACTGATAACTGAATTCACGACGGGTAATATTATCGTCGGTTTCTTCCTTCTCGTTATTCTTTTCAGATGAAATGGTTAAACGACCATTTTCGTAGTTCACCTTAAAGTCGTCTTTAGTTAATCCAGGGGCAGCAACTTCAATTAAAAAATCATTCTTATTTTCTTTAACATTTACCGCAGGTAGCGTAGTAGCAGTGCTCGAATAGTTATTTCTATTCCAATCTATCAATTCGCCATCAAAAAATCTATCGAAGAATGAAGGTACTGATGGAATCCAGTTGTTTGATAATTTAGCAAGTGTCATAGCTTTATCCTCCAAAATTTAAGTTCAACAAATTTAATTATTTACACCTAAGCTATCTCAAACCAAATGCCATTTCATGGAAGGATAATTTACCCTTTTTTATTTTTTATTGATTTCCAAACAATTAGTTTTTTTGTGGATAAATAATGAAAATACTCACAAGTCAACATGACAGCTTTACTGCAATCAACTCTGTCATAATAACCACCTTAGGTGTCATTTTTTCAGAAAATAATCGTACCAAATTACATACTCTAACAGCTTTAACATACTACTACCATCTGACTGAATAAAGCAAGATGTATATCACTTATGCCTTCTGGCTATATACCTCCTGACTAAAACACTATCCCATCAACTCCAAAAAAGTACCCAATACCGGATTTGGGTTATTCTCGTTCCATATAATTTTTAGCGAAGTACGCTGTGGTATTTTATCCAACTCAATTACCTTAATGGCCATATCATAGCCTTGCACTAAGGAAGTGGGCACAATAGACACCCCCAACTTATTTTCTACCAAGCGAAATATAGAACTGGCATTTACCGTAGAGTGCGAAATAATGGGTGTAAACCCACTGTCGTCGAATATTTGCATTACTGTTTCGTAATACGATTCGCTGTACTGCGAGTCGAACAGAATAAAATGCTCGTCCTTAAATTGCGAAAGCCCCGTAAAAGTATCCTGATTGATGGGATGCGATTTAGGCAATACCACCGCAAAGGTTTCTTCCTTGGTTTCCTTTACGCCAATGTGCTTGGGCAACCAACTCTGTCGCACAAAACCAACATCAATGCCATTGTTCAGTATGGCTTCAACTTGGGTACCATTGTCCATTTCCTTAAGGGTAATTAGCACCTTATTATTTACTTCTTGAAACTTTAATAACAAATCCGGAATCTCGCGCTGCATGGCCGAACCCACATAACCAATGGTAAGCTTTCCGGCCATGCCATCATTCAGTAATTTGGTGTGCTCAATCACCTCATCAAGCATTTTAAAATGTTTCTCTAGGGCAGATGCAAAATAAGTACCTGCTGGCGTTAACTCCACCTTTCTATTGTGACGTTCAAATAGCTTCACGCCCATATCATCTTCCAATTGCTTAATCTGTCTGCTTAAACCAGGCTGCGATATGTACAATTTCTCTGCCGCCTTGCGAAAATGCAATTCCTGAGCAACAGATAAGAAATATTTGAAGTGACGGTACTCTATTTGATAACTCATAGTTATTAATTGGTGATTAATATAGTCTTGTTGGGCATCAAAATTAGAGATAATTTTGCAATATATCTAGTTGAGTTGATTAGATATTAGATGAGTGACAATAGGCTTGTGGCTAGAATCATAAGCTTAACTCAAACCCTACCATCTATTTAATTATAGAATAATACAAAAAATAAATACGATGTTTAAATACGGAATAGATTCCCTTACCACCGAAAAAGTAATGGCCTTAGCCACTGGCGAACTTAAAGGCGCAGTTACTGACAAAGCCATAGAAAAAGTAAACGCCTGTAGAGCCAAAGTAGAAATTATGGCCAACTCAGACCAAGCTGTTTATGGTATCAATACTGGTTTTGGCCCCTTATGCGATGTGCAAATTACAGCCGAAGAAACCAGTCAATTACAAGAGAACTTACTGATTTCGCATGCTGTAGGTGTGGGTAATCCCATCGATAAAAAGCTATCTAAAATCATGATGATTTGTAAGGTACACGCTTTATGTCAGGGTTTCTCGGGCATCCGTTTAGAGGTAGTGGAACGCATCATCTATTTTATAGAAAATAATATACTACCTGTTGTTCCTGAGCAAGGTTCAGTAGGTGCATCGGGCGATTTAGCACCACTTTCGCACTTGTTTTTGCCACTTTTAGGCGAAGGCGAATTTTGGGTTAAGGATGAAATTATACCTGCTGCTGAAGTTTTAAAACAACACAATTTAGAGCCTATTACACTGCAAGCCAAAGAAGGTTTGGCCCTAATTAATGGTACCCAATTTATATTGGCGCACACCATTATGGGCATCGAAAAAATGGCCTACCTATTGGAGCTTGCCGATGTGGCTGGTGCATTTACCTTAGAAGGTTACAAAGGCAGTGAATCGCCATTTATGGAGGAACTGCATACCATCCGTCCTTTCAAAGGAAGCTTAGAGGTGGCTCGCCATATGCGCCGTTTATTCGAGAAATCACAGAACATTGCCTCGCACAAAGATTGTGAACGCGTGCAAGACCCCTACTCTATGCGCTGTATTCCACAAGTACACGGAGCCTCGCGTAACGCCTGGTATCACCTTAAGGAATTGGCCGAGGTAGAGATGAACTCGGTAACCGATAACCCAATTGTATTGAGCGAAACAGTAGCCATTTCGGGCGGTAATTTCCACGGACAGCCTTTGGCAATGGCCTTGGATTACGCTTCTATTGCTGCTGCCGAGTTGGGTAATATTTCCGACAGAAGATGTTTCTTAATTATAGAAGGTAAATATGGTTTACCACGTTTATTAACCGAAAAGGGCGGCTTAAACTCTGGTTTTATGATTCCGCAATACACAACGGCCGCATTGGTTACCGAGAACAAATCATTATGTTTCCCGCCTTCGGCTGATAGTGTTCCAACCTCGTTGGGTCAGGAAGATCATGTTTCTATGGGAAGTATTTCTGGTAGAAAGTTTAATCAAATTCTAGGTAACTTAGATAAGATATTGGCCATTGAATTAATGTATGGTGCGCAAGCAGTAGAGTTCAGAAGACCCAATACTTTCTCTGATATTATTGAAGAGGCTTACGCATTAATCCGCAGCAAGGTGGATAAATTAATGGACGACCGCATTTTAAAGGACGACATTAACAACATGATTGAATTGGTAAAAACAAAATCGTTTAGGGTAAATTAATTATGGATTTTAAACAACAGATATTACAAGGAATCCCTTCTCAACTTCCTGAAAAAAGGGAATATCCTAAAGGTGCCAACCGCGCTCCAAAAAGAAAAGATATATTATCGGCCAACGAGAAAAAGTTGGCCATCAGAAATGCCTTGCGCTATTTCCCTGCCGAATGGCACGCTGAATTGGCACAAGAATTTGCCACCGAATTAATGGAATACGGTCGTATTTATATGTATCGCTTTAAGCCTGAATATAAAATGCATGCCCGGGCCATATCGGAGTATCCGGCACAAACGGAACAAGCAGCAGCCATTATGTTGATGATTCAAAACAACTTGGATCCGGCAGTGGCACAACATCCCGAGGAGTTGATTACCTACGGAGGTAACGGTGCTGTTTTTCAAAACTGGGCGCAATACTTGCTTACCATGCAGTATTTGGCCAACATGACCAATGCACAAACCTTACACATGTACTCGGGTCACCCAATGGGATTGTTCCCCTCATCGGCCGATGCTCCACGTGTAATTGTGAGTAATGGTATGATGATTCCGAATCATTCTAAACCCGATGATTGGGAAAAATACAATGCCCTTGGCGTTACCCAATACGGACAAATGACAGCGGGATCATATATGTACATTGGCCCACAAGGTATTGTACACGGTACTACCATCACGCTAATGAATGCCTTCCGTAAAATTCTGAAAGCAAACGAAACACCACAAGGTAAAGTGTTTGTTACTGCAGGTTTGGGTGGTATGAGTGGTGCGCAACCCAAAGCAGGTAACATCACCGGATGTATTTCTGTGGCTGCCGAGGTAAACGAAAAAGCAGCGCGCAAAAGACACGAGCAAGGTTGGGTTGATGAGCTAATTGAAACCATGGATGCCTTGGTGGAAAGAGTAAAACAAGCCCAAGAAAATGGCGAAACCGTTTCTATTGCATTTATTGGTAATGTGGTGGATATTTGGGAGCAGTTCTATAACAAAGGTATTTTCATCCATGTGGGTTCCGATCAAACATCGTTACATATTCCATGGACAGGCGGTTACTACCCTGCAGGAGTTTCTTACGAAGAGGCCAACTCCATGATTAAAGAAAATCCTGCTTTGTTTAAAGAGAAGGTTCAGGAATCACTGCGCAGACATGTGGCAGCTATTAACCAACACACAGCCAAGGGTACTTACTTTTTCGATTATGGGAATGCCTTCCTACTTGAATCATCAAGAGCTGGCGCCGATGTAATGGCCGAAAACAATATCGATTTCCGCTATCCATCATATGTGCAAGATATTTTAGGCCCAATGTGTTTCGATTATGGCTTTGGTCCTTTCCGCTGGGTTTGTGCCAGTGGTAAAGCCGAAGACTTGGCCAAAACAGATGCCATTGCAGCGCAGGTTTTAGAAGAAATTATGAAGCAATCTCCACCAGAAATTGCATTGCAGATGCAGGATAATATTACTTGGATTCAGCAAGCTGGTGCCAATAAAATGGTGGTAGGTTCGCAGGCCCGAATTTTATATGCCGATGCCGAAGGACGTGCAAAAATAGCTTGTGCCTTTAATGAAGCCATTGAAAAAGGTATTATTGGTCCTGTGGTATTGGGTCGCGACCACCACGATGTAAGTGGAACTGATTCGCCATATCGCGAGACTTCGAATATATACGATGGTAGTAAATTTACTGCCGACATGGCCATACATAACGTAATTGGCGATAGCTTTAGAGGCGCCACATGGGTTTCTATCCACAACGGTGGCGGCGTAGGCTGGGGCGAAGTAATGAATGGCGGTTTTGGCCTCCTACTTGATGGCAGCGAACAGGCACAAGAGAAAGTGAAGCGCATGTTGTTTTTTGATGTAAACAACGGTATTGCCCGCCGAAGTTGGGCCCGCAATAAGGAAGCCATGTTTGCCATAAAACGCGAAATGGAACGTTCGGAAACACTGCGCGTAACGCTTCCTAATATAGTTGATGATAACTTACTTGAAACCTTATTTTAATGGAAAAGCTATTTATCAATATTAAAGAGTTGGTACAAGTTCGTTCAGAGGCACCGCAGTTTGTTGCGGGTGCCCAAATGAACGAACTTCCGATTATTGCAAATGCCTTTTTATGGATTAAGGATGGTCTTATAAAAGAGTACGGCAGCATGGATGCTTGTCCTGCGCTAACTGATATGGAAACCATTGATGCCACCGGAAGATTAGTACTTCCGGCTTGGTGCGACTCGCATACGCATATTGTATATGCCGGCAACCGCGAAGGTGAGTTTGTGGATAAAATAAAAGGTTTGTCCTACGAGGATATTGCCCAAAAAGGTGGTGGTATTCTGAACTCAACCAAAGTATTGGCCAACACATCAGAAGATGAGCTATACGAACAAAGCAAAGAACGCTTGCTTGGTGTTATGCACGAAGGTACTGGTGCCATCGAAATTAAATCGGGCTATGGATTAACGGTAGATTCGGAGTTAAAAATGCTTCGTGTTATTCAACGCTTAAAAGCGGAGTTTAATCTCCCTATAAAAGCTACATTTTTAGGAGCACACACCATTCCAGAAGCCTACAAAAACAATAAGGAAGGCTACCTTTTGTTATTAACAGATGTACTTTTACCTGAGATAAAAAAAGAAAACCTTGCTGACTACATTGATGTGTTTTGCGAAAAAGGTTATTTCTCAGTTGAGGATACAGAACGATTGATGCAAGCAGGAGCCGCTTTGAGCATAAAAGCAAAAATCCATGTGAATCAGTTTAACGCCATTGGTGGTGTAGCAGCAGGTGTAAAAAACAATGCCTTGTCGCTCGATCATTTAGAGCTAATCAACGACGAGGATATTACAGCCATTAAGGATTCTAAAACCATGCCTGTGGCTTTGCCCGGATGTTCTTTCTTTTTAAATATCCCTTACACACCAGCTCGTAAAATGATTGATGCAGATTTACCAATAGCTTTGGCTAGCGATTACAATCCGGGTTCAGCGCCATCGGGTAATATGAATTTTGCTGTGGCAGCGGCTTGCATTAAAATGAAGATGACGCCGGAAGAAGCCATCAACGCAGCAACCATAAACGGAGCGTACGCCATGGGCGTAGAAGCTGAGGTGGGTTCAATCACTGTAGGTAAAAAAGCCAATTTATTACTGACTGATAAGGTAAATTCGTACCACAGTTTACCATATAACTTTGGCAGCAATTTAATTGATAAGGTTTTTATTAGCGGTGAAGAGTTTTGTAAATAAATAGAGACAAAAGGTGCTTAACACAGAGTCACAAAGGCGCAGAGTAAAAATCATAAAAAATCTGTGTCTTAGTGCCTCTGTGTTCATCATTCTGTATTGCGATGAAAGAAGCGATCTAAAGGCGAGCTTTGAAACACTGCTAGCTTCTGACTTCAGTCTACTGACTAATAACTAAAAAGAAATGACAACAAAAAACCACATACCAGCATCCAAAGAGCTTTGGCAAGGACGAGCGACTAGCGTTGATAACGAATATTGGTATCAAATTATTGATTGTTTGCAACCAACGGATTCTCTTAGTAACTACAATTATGCTATTGTGGGTTATGCCTGCCACGAGGGTGTAAAAAGAAACCAAGGACGTTTAGGAGCAGCCGAAGGTCCTGATGCCATCCGTAATAAATTGGCAAAAGTTCCCGTTCATTTCAGTGATATTAAAATTGCAGATGCTGGTAATATTCCTTGTGTTGATAATAACATGGAAGCTTGTCAGGATGCCTATGCAAAGGTGATTACCCAAGCCTTGAAGGCTCAATGTTTTCCCGTTGGTATTGGCGGCGGACACGATATTGCCTATGCTACATTTAAAGGTATCTGGAATAGCTTTGAGGCGGACAACAAACCAAAAATTGGCATTATAAACTTTGATGCGCACTTCGATTTTAGAGTAAAGATAGAAGTCGGAAACTCGGGAACACCCTTTTATCAGATTATAGAAGAACATCCGAAAAATGTAGAATATTTAGCCATAGGCATACAGCAACAAGGCAACACTCGCGCATTGTTTAACTATGCCGAAAGCAAAAAACTAAGCTTTATCCCTTGGGAAAACTGCGAAGAATATGGTGATGGATTTGAGAAAATCAAGGCAGAATTAAATCAATTTGCAAGTAAGGTAGATCATCTTTATATCACCATCGATTTAGATGCTTTCTCATCGGCGTTTGCACCCGGAGTGAGTGCGCCATCTGCTTTGGGCATTACGCCAAAGTTTGCCTTAAAAGTGCTCACTGAGTTATTAAGCAGCCAAAAGGTAATCGCCTTGGATATCGCGGAGTTAAATCCATCCTTAGACCAAGATAATGTGACTGCAGGATTGGCCGCACGTATGATTGATTATGTGGTAAACCAATAACTATTTTTTTTGGGCGTGCCCCTAAAGGGTCGGGCTTTTCGTTTCAACTCCTCGCTGCCTTCCGCAGCTGTGGGGTTTCCACTTCAATCCCTCACGCAGCCGGGTACTTACCAAGTGATGCTTATTTGGTTCCAATAGTTAATTTAATCCTCAGTTTACCTGAAGCTTTATCCAAGCTAACATTTCCTCTAAAGCAATGGGCGATATGGTTTGCTCAATAATTCCATATTCAGCAATAGCGCCAGTTTCACATTCCTGAAACAGATGATTCAAGCCATCCAATTCTTTAACGATCATTTTAGTGTTTCCTGATTGCGTGGCAGCTTTTTCAATTAAACTTAGGTTCTCTTCTGCAGGAACTTGTAAATCTTTACTGCCATTAATGGCCAATAATGGGCATCTAATCTGACTTAAGTAATCCATCGGATCCAAACGAATAAACTCTACCATCCAAGTACTTGTTAATTGATTTACCATACCCATTTTTTGTTGCGGCGTTAAAACAGCATCATACTTAAGCGTATAATAATTCATCAAACTATCTTTAAGTTTATGATTACTTAATTCCTCGTTTAAAATAATCTGATGAGCTCCTGATGCCATTTCCTGATTTTGTTTTATCACGGTAGTATCCATTCCCATTTGTGCTGAAATTTTCTCCGCTTGCAACAACAATAACTGATCTCCGCGTAAGGCTGTGCCCGCCATTAAAACAGCATAATTCACATCGTTATTTTGCGCTGCAATAATGGAAGCGATAATACCTCCTTCACTATGCCCTATTAGTCCTAACTTATCTTTATTTATTTCTGGTCGCGACTTTAAGTATTCAATGGCACTTTCTACATCCTTAGCAAAATCATAAGTACTCGATCCAACAAAGTTACCCTCTGACTCTGCCGTTCCTCTATCGTCAAAACGAAGCACGGCAATACCATTTTTAGTAAGATAGTCTGATAAAACTAAAAAGGGTTTATGCCCAAATAAGGCTTCATCTCTATTTTGAGGTCCACTCCCTGAAATAAGCACTACTGCAGGAAAGTGACCCGTTTTAGCTGGCATAGTTAAAGTCCCGGCCAATTGAATGTTATCCTTTGAATTTCTAAAGGTAATATCCTCGCTATAGTATGTATAAGGTTTGCTAGGTTCTTGTGGACGAAGGACAGCCTTGGTTTCAGTACTCTTTTGTGTCAACTCCAAGGGCAAAGAAAATGTCCCTTGTTTAAAAGTACCTTCAAAAATACCTTCAGCATTTAAGTGTGCGTTATAATGGATACCTAAGTTCTGTACTTTTATATTCAACTCTGAATCAGTATATGTAATTGTACTTACAGGAATTCCCATAGCGCCCTGAGCTGGGCTATCCAATGTTGCGGCGTAAGCAGCATCAGTTTGTGAAATATTAAATACCAAAGGTAAATCTACACCTTGTATCTTCAAGGTTCCATGCCAACTCCCAACAATTTCCTGAGCATTAAGGGCAGTGCATAAAGATAAGATAGTGATTAGCGTAAATAGGTTTTTCATGCTTGTATTTCTAGGGATTAGAACTCATATTACAATTTGTCATACCAAAAATACCATTTAATTCAAGTTGACCTTCTAATAAAACCTTTTAATTAAGATAAAGGGAGTTCGGGGAAAAAGAAAACCCACATAATCTAAACGAGTTATGTGGGTGAGTATAATATTTCAATATCTATTTAAAAATAAATCAACGCTGATTTAATTATTATTCATAATTCGGTCAGACTCCTTCTGGAATCTTTCTAATAGATCCTTTGAAAATGAATTGATTATTTTTGATTCATTGGCATCAACTCCATCAGAAGACTCTGCAATTACTTTCATTCCTTCAATAAACTCTACATAAATCGGAGATGGTCCGTAACCATGACAAAAGTTAATTACCTTATTGTACAGCTCATCTATTGATGTTTCTTTACTTTCCTCATATTCAAACGACCATATTATTTCAGTACCAGAAGGGTGATTCTCGAATAATTTCTTCAAAGCATCCTTTTCTTCACTTTGAATTACCCCGTCTGCCTTTGCTACTGCATATAAAAGTTCACCCAACACATCGTACAATCTTTCTTCGTTCTTCATAATAATAGGTTAATTTGTCAATAATGGTTATTTCTAATTATGTTATTTTGGAGCCATGAAAATATAAAAATTAATGTCTTTTATAACCAATTACTGATTTTAAAATTAAAAACTCTATATCAAAGTAATAATTAGGGTCTATTTAGAGGTAATTATATTCTTTAAATAAAGCTGCTTGCCCTATTCTATTGTTTTCAGAATCATAAACATTCCAAAGCATAACATCTTTAATTTCAAACCTTCTTCCAGTTTTTGAAATTCTAATACCTGAGTAATCCTTCGAATATCCTTTTTCGGCAACTTCAGCCAGAAACTTTTCTCTTTTACTTCGCTCGTCACTTTCTGCAGAATATCTCGAATGCAGGTTAGTCATTTCTTCCCAAGTCATCTCAAAAAGGTTGAGAGCCGTTTGATTTGCATAGTTAAATATAGGATCATCAGTTGCATTATGAGCTAAAAACACATAATCAGAATTAAAAGCTTGCTTTGCCTGTTCTTCCAAATTTAAAGAAAAATCAACAATCTCAATATCCGCGAGTTTCTTCAAGCTACTTGTAATATGACTAACATACTCTTTCAGATAACTATTCTCACTATTGGGCAAATGGGTCTTCTTCATGGCTCAATTAAATTAAACTGATAGCCTCTTTAACACTCATCTTTACTTTGATGTTTTTAGAGCTTGCGACCTGATTACAAACCGTGATAATTCCATTAGCAAGTACATCGGCACCATTAAAAATCTCTGCACTCATACAATCCACGGTACAAGCTAAAATTCCAGCCTCACTTAGTAAATCTAGACTTTTTACACCTGCATTATTTTTCCCAATTCCGGCATCGTTAAAAAACACGGCTCTAACACCACGCTTTTTTGCGTAATCGCCAGCACTCAAACCACCGTGCGATCCGCACACAACAATATCGCCTGAATTATTCTCGTTTAAAAAAGTAATACTATCTGTTACGGTAACATCAACGCCTGCAATTTGTGTTTGCGTTTGTTTTTTTAACTCGCCCTTGCTACTGCCCTCCTCTTTATTATCAATATGAGATATTGAATCTTCACTAACCTGAACAGAAGAGGTTTGAATTATATTATCACTTATTTTAGCTACAGCCGCTTTTACCGAATCACCAATTTGAATCCCTGCTGCTTCTGCTTGTGGGCTAATGTGACTAACAACGCCACTCTCCCAAGTATCTTGAGCAATACCAATTTCAGCACTAAAATTATCCACAGCACAAGCTAGAACATGCTCAGATTCATAGTGCTGAAGACCTCTTATTCCAGCCTGGTTTTTCCCTACACCTGCGCTATTAAGAAAAACAGCCTTTACACCACATTTATTTATATGAGCGGCAAGGTCTCTATTTCCACCACAGTGAGATCCACAAACAAGAATTGGATAGCTATTACCGACTTGCAAATCGCCTAAACTATCCAAAAGCACTATACCCTTAGGTAAATCCATATTATTAAGTTAAATGTAACTATACAGTATAAAGTATTAAGACATAAGTATAAAGATTTCTAATCATTTAATATTATGTAAAGTTATGGTTAATTAATTATTTTACAATGATAACGCAATTCGTATAGATTTCTATAGATATTAAGAAATTTACATTTACTTAAATTATTAGGTCTTATATCTTTATACTTTTGTCTTACTACTAAATAGTTACGATTAAATATTACGATTACTATGAAACTACCAATTCAGCTCGAGCAATAGCGGAACCTTTTTCGTAAGCTTTTATATTTCCCTCAACAAACTTAGCCGGAACACTTTCCTTAACAATTTGAATCATTTCATCATGAGAGTAACCTCTAAACTCGGCATAATAGCCAAGCATGAAAATATTCATCATTTTGTTGATATTAAACTCTGAACTTTTATTCTCTTCAGGATCAATAATAAATGTTTTATTTTCTGATCGCTTGATGATATCTGTTTTCGATTCAGGTAAATCTTTTTGTAATCGGGTATTTACGCTACTCGAAGTTAATTCGTAGGTACTAGAAAAAACTACGCCTTCTTTTTTAAGACAATGTAAATGACGCAGTGTTTCTGTTTGTTCAAATGAAATCACATAATCCACATCGCCTGCTTTGATAAAAGGCGAAAGTACGGGTTTGGTTGAATAACGAAAATGACTTTCAACTCCGCCACCGCGCTGACCAAGACCAATTACGTCAGAAGTTTTTAACTCGTACCCAAGTTTCATATAAAACTTACCCAGAAGATTACTAAAAAGGAGTATCCCTTGTCCTCCTACACCCGCTATTATTATATTTTTTCCTGTGTCTTGCATTATTATGATTTTATGGCTTCAAACTTACATGTGGTAGAACACAATCCGCAACCTGTGCAAATATCTTGGTTAATAACAATATCAACCGATCCATCGTTTGTTTTACTCTCAATGGCTAAACATCCGATACCTACACATTTTCTACACTTCGTACACTTATCCTGATCGATATAACTAGGAGTTGCTTTAGGTAGTTTGAATTTGGTAACACACGGCTTTTTAACAATTACAACTGAATTTGTTTTTGCATTTACCGCTTTAAGTATTGATTCTTCAAGATTATCAAATTCGTAGGCATCTACACTAACAATATCGCTAACCCCAATAGCTTCGCATACTTTGGCAATATCTAACTTGTTTTCTGGCTTGTAATTAAAACCAAACTCACTAGAAGCCACATGCTGTCCTCCTGTCATGGCAAGACAACTATTATCAACAATAATCACTGTTGATTGACCATTATTGAATATCAAATTCATTAAGCCATTAATACCGGTAGCCCAAAAACCTCCATCGCCAATCATAGCTACAAAGTTTTCATCTTGTCCTTTGGCCTTATTATAACCGTGTGCCAATGCAATACTTGAACCCATACATTTTTGTAAAGAATAGGATTCCATATGCGGGAAGCAACCAATAAGACCGCAGGTAACATCTGCAGCTGCTTTTATTTTATGTTTCTTTAATATGCGCGATACAAAAAGGTGAGAACAACCGGCACAGCTTACTGGCAACCTAAAAGGAACATCTTTCATTGGAGTTCTTTTAACAGCGCCAGGAACCAATTTTTCCTCAATGATATCAGGAGTAAAACGCATCATATCTGGAAATCTTGGAAATAATTCTTTCCCTATTACAGATACTCCTAAATCCTTAATATTCTTTTCTATAATATCATGTCCATCTTCAATCACATAGAGTTTATCTACGTGTTCAGCCAGCTCTCTGATTTGTTTTTCGGGCAAGGGCATAACCAAGCCTAGTTTTAAAACTGAAGCCTCTGGTAATACCTCTTTCACATAATAATAGGGAGTACCTGCTGTGATAATTCCAATCTTTGTACCATTCAACTCCAGCTTATTAATAGAAAAATTGTTGCTATCGTCAGCTAAACGCTTCATGTGTGCTGTAAAATTATTAAAGCATTTGGTCAATTTAGGATGCTCAGAACCTTTTGCCTTAGTCATAATGGTTGTCATTATAACTTTACTGAAACTTACTGGATATTTTTCTCTATGTCTAACCTGGAAATTGTATTCCTCATCAATAACAACTCTACTGGTAGTTTTACATGTTACTGATGTTATTTTAAGAATAACGGGTGTGCTATATTCTTCACTAATCTCAAAAGCCTTAACCATAAGATCCTTGGCTTCCTGACTATCACTTGGCTCTAATACAGGGATATTAAACATGTTTCCGTAATGACGACAATCGTTATAATCATCACCAGCAATACGACCAACATCATCGCCAACTACCAATACCAGTCCGCCATTGATTTGACTTCCGGCAGCTCCACCTAAAGCATCAGCTGCCACATGTAAACCTACGGTTTTCATTATAGCCATGCTGCGGTAACCTGCAAATGAGGCGCCAATAGCTACTTCTAAAGCTACCTTCTCATTAGTAGACCATTCACAATAAATATCTGGATATTTAAGATTAGTATAATCCATTACTTCTGTGGATGGTGTTCCGGGAAATCCGGAAGCAATTTTGACACCTGCCTCGAAGGCTCCTCTGGCAACCGCTTCATTACCATTCATCATTTTCATAGCGGCAAACTCATTTCCTGTCTTCATAAAAGTGACCTCTCTCCCTGTTGCTTGTTTTTTCTCTGATTTAGTAATGCGGCAAAAATAGATTATTTATGATTAGCTCCAAAATTGAGTGATGTTTTATTTAAAAAAAACAGGATTTTTATCATATTCGAAGGTGATAAAGGAGGAGTTACTTCTTTGGCTGATACGCATGTTAACACCATCAAGATCGCTTTAAAATAAATA
Organism: Saccharicrinis aurantiacus; assembly: GCF_947489045.1. Lineage (NCBI taxonomy): Bacteria > Pseudomonadati > Bacteroidota > Bacteroidia > Marinilabiliales > Marinilabiliaceae > Saccharicrinis > Saccharicrinis aurantiacus. The sequence continues at coordinate 130,367 of NZ_CANLCN010000001.1, read as the reverse complement.
TCTATAATAATTGATTGAGTCTAAAGCATCATCCTATAAATGAATCAAAAGAGATAGTAATTAAAGCCTGTAAGCTTCTCTCTTAATTTCAAGCTAGCACATCAAATATGATGTAACTATTAATAGAATTAGATAATGAATTCTTGTGTATTTTATCGTAAATTAGAGGAACTACAAACCAATCATATCATTATGAGATTATACTTGTATTAGACTAACCTACAGCACTAATTTTAAGCAATGCCCAGAATGAATTTAAAACTATAAAAGATGAACTACTATTTTAACACTGTATTGAGTAAAGTTAGCTTTGATGAAGCCATTGAAAAAGTAACTGCAGAACTTAAAAAAGAGGGTTTTGGCGTTTTAACTGAAATTGATATTCAGAAAACTTTTAAAGCAAAATTAGATATCGATTTTAAAAAGTATAGAATACTTGGAGCCTGTAATCCACAATTTGCACATAAAGCGATTGAGGTCGAAGATAAAATTGGGGCCTTTTTACCTTGCAATATTATTGTACAACAAGATGTAGAAAATGCTGTGGAGGTTTCTGCCGTAAACCCTATTGCCATGATGAGCAGAGTGGATAATAAAGAATTGACTGGTTTAGCTATAGAAATTGAGGCGAAACTTAAGCGAGTGATTAAAAATTTAGGTTAACAACCTAATATAATATTTGCTTGTCACTAGAAATGATTCAAAGTACAAAGTCAATATATTGACTTTGTACTTTGAATCATTTTTTTATTCTCTCACTCTCTTATATCTAATTTGAGGTACTTTACCCAAAAATACTTTTGTTGAAACATACTCAAAATTTAAAGGCGCTTTTAAATCACCAAATAAAGAAGAGCCTCCACCTAACAACACGGGTATAGTAGTAATAATTAAATCATCAATTAAATCCTCCTTTAAGAAGCCCTGAATAGTGCTTCCACCATCAATATACAAATGATGATACCCTTTTGCATGCACTTGCTGCAATACCTCTGTTAAGGAACCTTTCATAAAAAAAGCCTTTCCCTTATGTGATTCGGGAATTTCGGTAAGTTGTGTACTCAATACAAATACCGGTTTAGTATATGGCCATTCACAATCAAAACCGAGTACTGTTTCAAAGGTTGTTCGCCCCATGATGAGTGCATCTACTTCATCCATAAATGGCAAATACCCCATATCTTCCTGATCAGGATTTGGGATGCTATGCAACCAATCTAAACCTCCGTTTTTATCAGCAATATAACCATCAAGGCTAGTGGCAATAAATACTTTATTTCTTTTTTCCATAACATAAGCTTTTATACAAATATATTAAGAATATAAGAATTTCAGTTTCTATTTTAGAGTTCAAATATGTAGCCGATAGAAAATGAAAAAAAGCTGGTATTTTCATATTCGTAAATAGGATCTAATGAACGAGGCACATTATAAGTATAGGCAAGCTCAAAATCGAAGTTATTTATGTTAAGCATAATAGGGAAAGTTAGTTCTGTATTCATCCAACCAAACTCTGAATTATAGGTGAGTTCATCAGAATCAGTAATATACACCACGTCTTCTGAATCGTAAAAAAAGGATACTTCGGGCACAAACTTAAGGTTGTTAAATGAACCAAAATCTACTATGGTTATAGAGATATAGGCATCCCAATTAAAGGTGGCCTTTGATGCGCTACCAAATAAATAGTTCAAGCTTGCTCGCGTGCCAAACCAATTAAATCTTGCAGTGATACCAGTTTGTAGGTTATTACTGTAAGTAGAAGAAAAATCAAATCCATCATTAATACCAAAATAACGGCTATAGGAAACATTATACCTGAACCATTTCTGCTTCTTTAATGCTTTACCATACCCTAACATTAGGGCATTGTTATAATTAGCTTCTCCGTTAGTACTAAACCAAGTTCCTGAACTTGTACCTAGACCTGCAAAAAATCCCTTAGAGTTAAAATAAGAGATTTGCCCGGCTAAAAAATATTGCGGATCACCAATTTCGCGGCCAGCATAAAAGGTTTTATTACTATAGCTAGTATTTACATATAAAAAGTGATAGGCCTTATCAAGTTTTAAATCCATATTGATTACCTCATCCTCATCGTAGTACATCACTTCATTCAGTACCGAGTCAACATAAGTTTCTTGAGACGGCAGGGTTGATAAACTGCAAAAGCAAAACAGCACTAGCAATAGGCTTTTCATAGAATATATTTAAGAGTAAAAAAAAGTACAGGCGCGGACCTGTACTTCTATGAACTATGGGGAGTGTATAAGGATTATCCGTTTTTACGGTTTCCTTTTTTTCTTGAACGTTCTTTAGCTTGTTTTTTAACCGCTTCTTTTTGTTCATCCGTTAATGTTTCCTTTACTGCTTGGCGATTTTCTTTTACAACTTGTGCATTGGCTTGTCTAAGCTGTTGTTGCTCTTCAGTTAAAGATGCTCTTAATGCTGCTTGCTTTTCTTTTTTACCTAATTCTTTATCTTGCATAATAGCTAACTGCTCCTCTGATAAAGTAGCCTTGAATGCTTCATGATTGGCCTCTTTCTCTGATTTTGATGAAGCAATTAACTCTTTTTGCTCATCGCTTAAGGATTCTTTAAAGTCTTTGCGTTCTTCTTTTTTATGTGCTTTAATAGCCTCTTTTTGTTCGTCGCTTAAAGTAGCTTGTAAAGCCTCACGATTTGCCTCCATACTTTCTTTGTTGGCCTTTCGCATGGTTTGCTGTTCTTCACTTAACGACTCAGCAAAAGCTTTCATTTTTTCATGCTTAGTCATTTCTTTATTTTCTAAAATAGCCAACTGATCTTCTGTTAACGTAGCTTTAAAGGCTTCTCTATTCGTTTTGCTCTCTTCTTTATTCGAAGAAACCATTTCTTTTTGTTCGTCAGTTAAAATTGGAGCTTTAACTTCTTCTTGTGCATTTGCAACAAATGCAGCTGAAAATAACATAACTGCAACACCGAGTACTTTAAGATAATTTTTCATGTAATATTCTTTTAATGATTTAAATTATGAGCGTTTACATGAATACCGCAATAAGGTACTTATACCCTACTTTTTTTTGAAACAAATATTTAAAATACAGAGCGAAAAAAACACTAACCCTTACTTATCAATCACTTACTTCCATTATGAGATAAAAGATTAAAAGTCACTAGTATGATTAGTATAGCAGTTGATGTTAGAAAACGAAACAATATAACATGACAAACCCAACACAAATAATATAGTTAATTATAAGTGTTGGGTTTAAATATTTATAGATGTAATATTACTTCATCTTATTATCAGTACAACTATAAACTGTTTCAACTATTGTTACTTCATTATTAAAATCCTCTAAGTCATCAGGTCCGCTGTAGGTTTTTAATACCTCCCCTTCTAGATTCATCAAAGATACGGAGAAAACCATATCACATAAAGCACCTACATATATTGAGTAATAGACTGTATCTTCCTGATACAAGGCTTTATTAATCCTCATCATACAGATAGAATTCTCATCACATGGAACCTGTAATTCTTTGAACCATTCTTGATCTTGCAAAATAATAGAATTCTCTTTCGACGCATCTTTCTGACATGAGAATATTGACACTACTGCAAATAAGATAATTATTGTTTTTTTCATCGCTTATAGTATTTAGGATAATTAAATATACCATATAGATGCTTACAATTATATAAAGTTGCGTCCACCCCTAAATATGTATCAGTTAACTATATATTTTTACTATAAATAACAGGCATCTTGCCAATCCATTTATTCCATATTGAATTATTTATTATTAGTGATGCCATAAAATGGGCAACATTTATACGGCTTACTTTACCGGCATCAAATATAGCACTACGTATAGGTGAAGGGTACAGCTCGTATCCTGTAACCTTATCATCATTTATTAGGTTATCTGGCCGAACGGCTACCCAATTCACATATGGGTTATTTTGCCCTATTTCTACTCTTAAATAATCTGCGGCTTGTTCATTATCAACATGTGGTGGTAACAACAATCTGAGCAATGCTATTACTATTTTCTGAACAAATGAAATAGGCTCATTTAAATCTCTATTTCTATTACCTGTAGTATTCATCAACACAAATTTCACAGGACTAATTGGAGTATTTATTGCGATGGCCTTGCAGGTCAACTTTACGGCATCTAATACGAGCTTTCGTGGTTTGCCATATATTCCTTTCCAAGATAGATTATGCCCCAAGCACAAAGCTACCGCTTCACATTCCTTACACAATTCAGCCATTTGAGAGGGGCTTAACTCGTTCACCTCTGCATTCTCAATGCGAATATTTTCATTCTGCTTCCAATGCTGTGGAATGTTACTTATAGTTCGAACAACTATCACAAGCTTGTGCCCATTAATTAACAATTGTTCTACTAAATGCTTACCAGTGGCTCCGCTTGCACCTAATACTAATACCTTCATATTGGATTCATGTTAAAATACTATACAATAACACATGAAGCAGGTATGTGTTTATTTTATGAATCATACTTTAATGACCTCTACTGACCTGCACCGCAGACAGGAACGACAGCCCTTTGGTATTGGGTATTAGTGGCGCTTGGTAAGTGGATGCGACAGGGGAGCACACGCATTGCCTAGCAACACTTATACAAAATAATAAAGGCTATAGTGGATGGCGGCTTAAGGTGCCCTAGTTATACCAATACTACATTAAAATGAGCCTTATTCTTTCGTTCTTTTTAACTTATCCATCGTTAAAAGATATCGCCGTAGCTAGGGCTATACCTCATTTTTTTGCCTTGCCTAACCAAAAATATACAAAACAATTTAAGCCTCGCTTTAAAATAGAATTGGTATTATAATTAGAAATATGTATTTACATTGCTAGATTCACAAATTACTAAAGTGATATTATGGCCTATAAAAAAAGCCAAACAGCATCAACTAAAATGGTTGACGTGCCTGGCTTAATGGTATTTTATTTATTCGTTTATTGTACGTTTAGCACAATTGCACTTGCATTTAATGCTTCTTTTCTTGTGGATTTTAAGGGACGAATGTGGGCAATTAAAGTGTAGGACTTCCCGGGCTCTAATTTGGTAATGGTGTTGAAATTAAACTCGAGATTTGCGTATCCGGCATGTGCTTCATAAGTTGCATCAGCAACCTTCTTACCATCGGCATCTTTCAATAAAAAGTGAATATTTCGTTTTTCATTGGCCTTATAGCTCAGTGGGATACTAATATTTTTACTACTTTTCACATTGAGCTCTACTGACTTAAACATTATGTCTTCGTAATAGAGGTTTATTTCTTGCTCTAATGTAACTTCGGTTTCATTGGCCGCAATAGCATCAACTAATTTATAGGCGCGAACCCAATCGTAATAAACGACATTTTTATTTGGATCAGCTAGCTCTTCATCGTTGGGTAATTCAATCCATGGAAAGGGGTAAGTTTCAGAAACCAAACGCATATACATTGGCTTATCGAAGGGTTTATCGCTTACTTTGTTATAGAACTTTTGATATTTTGGTTCGCCATTATCATAATACAGGCTTGCCATGGTTTCATTGTGGCACCATCCGCCATAGGTGTGAAAGTTGGCTGATGCTAATTCTTTATCTTCGAATTTTACTTGCTCTGCTCTGTAATCGTGCTTCTCTTTATCGCTATCGGTTATAAATCAGATAAAAATCCTCTTTTTGTGAGTGAATTAACTAGACATTTTAACACAATAAAAAAAGGCAGGCTCAAAAACTGAACCTGCCTTTCAATATTATAATTAATGCTTTACTCTATAATTTCAGCATCCTCTTCTTTAGTTTCAAGATCTTTCCCTTTTAAATAATCAGGTAATTGCATACCTGCCATATTAAACATCTCTTGCATTGGAGGAATAGATCCCATCATACCAGATAAAAAGTTAGCTGTTGATGTTTTTTCACCATCTTTTCCACCATTACCAGAATCCCAAACCGTAACTTTATCAATCTTAATGTTTTTGATAGCCTCAACCTGAGTAGCAACAAGTTCAGGTAATTTATCAGCAATCATAAGCATTACAGCTTTATCAGCCTCAGAACCGGCAGCATCAACAAGCTTTTTAAAACCTTCTGCTTGTTTAGATAATAACTCAAAGTTACCTTTTGCTTCTGCTTCCATTTTTGCATAAATCGCATCGGCTTGACCTTTTGCATGACGACGGATTTTCTCAGCCTCAGCTTCAGCCTCAATTTCTACACGCTCTTTATCAATTTGTGCAGGAATAATAATATCTGCTTTCTGCGTAGCCGACTCACGCTCGGCACGGTTAATCTCTGCTTGTCGCTCTGCTAAATAAGCTTCTTCAAGGGCTTTTGCAATAGAAACTTTCTCTGCTGCCGATGCTTTTCTTTCAGCTTCTGCTTCGTTCTCTCTTCTGCTTGCATCAGAATTTGCAACTGCTACTTTAGAAAGGTTTTCCCCTTCAACAGCTGTTGCTTCAGCTTTGGCCACTTGCACACGTTGATCTTGCATTGCATTAGCCTCACCAATGGCACCCTCACGGTTTTTCTCAGCTACTGTTTTTTTAGCATCATTAATTGCCTTAGCTGCAGCCTCTTTACCTAACGACTCAATATAACCTGATTCGTCGTTAATATCGGTAACATTAACGTTAATCAACTTTAAACCAACTTTCTTAAGTTCAGCTTCAACATTGGTTGATACTGCTGCAAGGAATTTATCGCGGTTATTGTTAATTTCTTCAATATCCATGGTAGCCACAACCAAACGCAGCTGACCAAAAATGATATCCTTTGCTAAGTTACTAATGGCTTCTTGGCCTAAGCCCAATAACCTTTCGGCAGCGTTATTCATTACGCCCGATTCCGTTGAAACTGCGATAGTAAAAATAGACGGTACATCTACACGAATATTCTGCTTACTTAAAGCATTGGTTAAGTTAATTTCAATTGAAATTGGTGTAAGATCTAAAAAAGAATAATCTTGAATAATTGGCCAAATAAAAGAGGCTCCACCATGAATACACTTGGCTGTTCTTGACTCGTGTCCGCCACCTTTACCTACTTTACCATAAACAACAAGCACCTTATCTGAAGGGCATCGTTTATAACGTTTTAAAAAACTATAAATTAGTGCAAAAACACTAATACCAACTACTGCGGCCAAAATACCTAAGTATTGTCCCATTTCTTCCATAATAAAAAACTATAATTTGGTTACTAATAAAATATCATCGTCAATAACATCAACAATTTTTACGATACTGCCTGTTGATAATTCGCTTGCATCATCGGTTAGCGCATCTAAGGTTTGATACCCTTGCGCTTTAACCTGTATTTTACCCAATGCGCTTCTATTGCTTGGTATGCTTAAATAAACTGTTGCTGTTTTATTTATGGTGCTTGATATGTTGAAATTTCCTTTTTCAGCTAGTTTACTCATACTATAAGCGATATAGGCCATAACAAACATTATAGATAACCCAGCAGCTAGAGCTACCAATATGGTAACGGTGGTAGACCAACCTGAATTTAAGCCCATAATTCCAGTCCACCCAAACATGGTGAAAAATGAGATGAGATTTTTAATGGTTAAGAATTGAAACTCTATATCACTATCTAAATCACCATCGTCAGCATCTCCTCCAAAAAATGTAAGAATGCTTTGAAATAAAAATAATACTGAAAATGGGATTGTAATTACCCAAAGGGTTTTGCCTAATGTAGTGAGATCGAGCCACCAGCTTGAAACATCTAATAAAATCATGATTTAGTATTTAGGGAATTTGATGATTGGTAAATATACTACAGTGCGAATATATGCATAATTATGTAACGCATTTAATATTTACACCTACTTTTGGGCACAAAAAAAGCAGCTTTTATGTAAAGCTGCTCCTAAAAATATAATCCAATAAGTTCTTATGCTGCTATTGGCGCAGGAGCACCCGCAGGACCTTGGTATTCTGAATTTCCGAATCCTAAGATTAACCAAAATATTGGCCCCAAAAATATTAGGCCTAGTGTAAAACCAATTCCTTTACCAAAGCTTTTCGATAATAGGTTAATCATCCAAATGGCAATAATAGGTGATGTTAAAGGAAATATTAGTAACAGAATCCACCATGCTGGTTTACCAACTATCTCAAGTAAAATAATAATCTGGTATATAGGTACAATACATGCCCAACCTGGTTTTTCAGCTTTTGTAAAAGTCTTCCATTGTGCAGCAATAAGTATAAGACTTACTAAAAGCGAAATAATTATAACTCCCACTCCTAAACCAGCGAATAAACCAGCTGAATCTCCGTAATCCATTGTTTCCATAAAATATAAATTAGTTTGTTCTCCTACTCTTAAGGTTTTTCGGTTCCACCCCGCAATAAAACGGATTCTATATTTTGTATCTACGCAAGAAATAAAATATTGTTATGTATAACAATTATTTTTTCATGATAAATTCTATCGGGATATTAAAACGCTTGGCCCAATCGGTTTCCTTATGTGCTTCGCCCTCAAACTTCTTTGTTACCCAATTCTCTGAGCTGTACCCCTTTTTAATTAAAACACTATCAATCATTAACTGATAAGGTTCATATAAACTATCAAGCGTTTCTGTACCATAATCAAAATAAAACTTATGCGTTTCTGCACTTGGCAAGTTATTGCTCATATATGCAGCAAATGCCTTAGGTATTTCTTCGTTTGCAAAGTAAGTACCTGGCCAATGGGTTGATAAACATGCTGCGGCATCAAATACATCTGGATACTCGCAGAGTGCATACATTGATATTAAACCACCCATGCTACTGCCTGCGATAAAAGTGCTCTCCTTGCCCGAATTTGTGCTGTATGTTTTATCAATATATGGCTTTAACTCTTCAATAATAAACTTTAGGTAATTATCCGATAATGGGGCTTGTGCTAAACGTTCTTCGCTTAGCACATTTTTTACTGAATCGCTTAATAAATCGTATGCTTTGCGAGGGAAGTACTCTATGGTTCTAAGTTCACTTATATTCCAAATGCCTACAACAATGGTTGGTTTGATAATTTCATCGCTTATTAGCTGCTGCATGGTTTTATCTACCTCCCACTCTTGTCCATTCCACGTTTTGGTACTATCAAAAAGCATTTGTCCATCGTGCATGTACAAAACGTCATATTGTTTATTGCTAGTATAACCTTCAGGTAACCAAACAGAGATATTTCTATCTTGCACATACTCTGAACTAAAATCTTGAATACTATCTATACGAGAACTTGTGGCAGGTGGTGTACACTTATAAAATGTAAGTGCCATTAAAACAAAAAATAAATATTTCATATCAATTCATATTAAATTAGTGAGTACTATTAAACTCAACATTGTGTACTGTTTTCAGGCCGAATAAACCATCGGCTAAGGTAAAATTAATTTGAGAACCATCTTTTAGCTCCTCATCAATTAAGAAAAAACGCATGCCAATATACTGATCAAATTTGTTATTATCTATAACGATTTCTTTAAAAACTGGCGACCCCATCTTGTAGGTATACCAATGCTGTTGTTCGTGCTGATTGAAAGAAACCCAATAATTAATACAAAAAAACAAATTGACGATTCCAGGAGCTAATAAAAATTTATAATAAACTCTGGTAAAATGACTTTTATATCTTTTACTTAAAAATAAAGCAATGGTAAACGTAAATAAATAGAGCCCTAAAATCACATATATATTTACTAAGGTATTCAGTACTACATTAAAAAACAGAACCCCATTAAGTATAAACAATACCACAAATGTTATTGTCTTTGATTTTAGAGTAGCCTCTTTCTTTATATAAAAACTTCGTAACTTACCCGTACTTAAAGTCCTAACAATAAAACGAAACCACAAAGGAGAAGTAGGTAGTAAAACAATACCTGATATTATTAAAGCTATATTGCCATGTTCAATATATGTAAACACCGGCAGACCTATTATAAGGAATAGTATAAAAATTAAACCAATAAAATCGACCACCACATTTATAGCTTCTGTAGTTTTATAAACATCTGATTTAATATAGGCTTCGTATTTCATTCGCGCATACTCTTGCGCTTTGGCACGTGCTTTTTCCCTCTCTTTTTGTTCCCACTCTTTTTTATAGGCCGCTCGGCGTTGGGCTTGTTGTTGTTTTTGCTTAGCTGTATTTGTATAAGTCCCTGCAGTATTTATCAGAAACTCATAAGCCTCGGTTAATAATACAAACGCTTCGTGCGCATTCTCAGCCTTATTAACATCAGGATGCAATAATTTTGCTTTAGCTCTGAATGCTTTTTTTATTTGAGCTGAAGTTGCATTAGATGTGACTCCTAATATTTGATAATAATTATTCATGTAAGGTTCTTAAGTCGCGCCTAAACTACACAAATAATTTTAATCGTACTTACATCAATCCCTCAACTAAAAACTAGACAAGCTAATTTCATAAAATTCTTTGTTAAGCAAAATCCAATTAAATATATTACACCATTTCAGCGTCTATCTTCCTATTTTTAAGGCAATCTTCAACTTTTTATTGGCTATTGTGAAAACACCAACCAAACTCCCATTTTTGACATGGAGTTTATTGGTCAATTTTTAATTAAAACAAAACTGAGGATACATTACCTCATTTTAGCAACAAGTGTCAAAATAGCCCACTAAACGGGCTTAATATGATTTTAATAAAACTCCAAATTCACCGCATTTTTAAGGCTTTGGTCGGGTCTGCATCGGTACATCGTTGGTACAGGTTTGGTACTTCATTGGTCCCATAGAACCAATAAAATACCAATAAACACCCAACAAAGCACCGAAGAAGGTACTTTGCAGATACAACCTAAGCCCAACCAGAAACCACATTAGCTTCATCATTCATTACCATTGGATATAAAAACAGAAAAACTAGACAAACTGATTATTATCTAATCTGTAAGAAAAAATATGGTTTTAAATATTGAAGAAGAGCTACAATAAAGTTTTTTACCTATCTTTGCGCCATTAAACAAAAGACAGTTCATTTACACCATCCTGTCTATAAACAAAACTAGGGTATGATAAGAAGAATTTCTTTGCGCATTTCTGCGCCATACTTTCGTGTGTTTATAACATTGGTGGCAATTGAGCTTATTCATACTTGAAAAATTAAGTTATGCAAAAGGCTGTTGTATTATTATCGGGCGGTTTAGATTCCGCAGTAGCTTTATATTTGGCTAAAAGTCAAGGATACGAGGTGCATGCTGTATCGTTTGATTATGGTCAGAGACACGAAACAGAACTAAATTACGCTAAAAAAAATGCTGAAAAAGCAGGTGTTGCGGCTCATAAAATAGTAACCCTTAATTTAGGCGATTTTGGTGGATCTTCGTTAACCGATAAAAACATTGAGGTTGAAGATGGTGATGTAAGCCGTACTGATATACCGGTTACCTATGTACCTGCACGTAATATGGTGTTTTTATCCATTGCAGCATCTTATGCTGAAAGTATTGAAGCCCAAAATATATTTATCGGCGTAAGCGAGGTTGATTACTCAGGTTACGTTGATTGCCGTCAGGATTTTATAGATGCCATGGAAGCAGCTATTAATAAAGGTACGGTAATGGGTGCCGAGGACAATAAACCCATTAAAATACATGCTCCTTTTGTTAACAAAACCAAAGCTGAAGAAATTAAACTCGGCATGGAATTAGGTGTAGATTTTAGCTTAACATGGAGTTGCTACCGTGGTGGAGAAAAACCTTGTGGTACTTGTGATAGCTGCCTACTAAGAGCAAAAGCATTTGCTGAAGCTGGGTTTGAAGATGGATTATTGAAATAATAGTGGCTGCAAGAATAGAAGAAATGGAAAAAGTAGTGTTGGTTGGTGAAGGTGTATTTCCTATTGTTAAGGATGCTGATGGGAAGTTGATTGGTGATACTTTGCAAACAGGTTTAGCTGTTGCGGGTACCATACAAGGAGAAGGGAAATTAGCTGGCACGCCCTCTTTATTTATTCGGCTAGCAAGTTGCAATTTGCGCTGCATATGGCAAATGAATGATGGTAGCTTTTGCAAGTGTGATACCTCATACGCCTCATTTAATCCTGATGTAAAAAAGACTTACAACATCAACGAAATTGTTGCCATCGTTAAAAACAATATAGGCAACATGCATCATGTTGTAATTACAGGAGGAGAGCCATTATTACAAAAAAATGGAGTTCTAGCACTCAGTAAAGCTTTAAAAGAAGAGCTTGATGTACATATTACCATTGAATCGAATGGTACCTTGTTTGATGAAGACTTAACAAAGTATGTTGATTTGTTTAGCATCTCACCTAAATTAAGTAACTCAAACCCTACTGCTGAAAAATTGAAATTCTATAATCAAAAAGAGTCCGGTGCCTCTAAATTCCATCACGAGGTTAGACGAAACATTAAGGCGCTTCAGGCCTATGTAAATCATTCGCAAAAAGAAGATATTGATTTACAGCTTAAATTTGTGGTTGGAAAACAGCAAGCCGCTGATGAAATTATTAGCGATTACTTAAATATATTAGACGGTTACAAAAAAGACGACATTCTACTAATGCCGCTGGGTGCTACGCATGAAGAACTTGAGCAATCTATCCCATTGGTATTAAATATGTGCATACAAAATGGTTGGAAATATACACCGCGTATTCACATTGATATTTTTGGTTCTAAACAAGGTGTATAAATATTATATAGCAACTTTATTATTATTCCATGTCAACTCAAGAGCAAATAGAAGGTAAGGTATTAGGCAAACAAATCAATCACCCAAAGCAATATGCCCCTGAAATACTAGTGGCAGTGCCCCGACACCTCAATAGAGAAAGCTATAATATTAAAGATGATAACCTACCTTTTATTGGGTACGACGCTTGGCATGCCTACGAATTATCATTCTTAACTGAGAATGGACTACCTGTTACAGGAATCTTAAAATTAGTTTATCCGTGCGATAGTGAAGCTTTAGTAGAAAGCAAATCATTAAAACTTTACTTGAACTCATTTAACATGGGTAAATATGGTAATAATGCTAAAAACGGAATAAAGCTAATATTAGAAACCGTTACCAAGGACCTTAGTGATTTATTGAATACAATTATCAAAGTTTCATTTCATCAGAACTACAGCACTGAATATGACTTTGACGATTACAAATTACTTGAAGGACAGCTTGAAGCAGATAACATCCTATTTACAGACTATACAGAAACACCATCTTTACTAGGTGGAGAGGTATCTGAAAGCGAACATACTTATAAGATAGCGTCAAACCTTCTTAGAAGCAATTGTAAAATAACGCATCAACCAGATTGGGGAAGTGTATTTATACACATCAAATCTAAGTACACAATAGATTTAGATGGTGTACTCCAATATATTGTATCAATAAGAGATGAAAATCATTTTCATGAAGAAATTTGTGAAATGATATACAAACGATTATTGGATAAATTTGAGCCCAACAATTTAATGGTAGCCTGTTTGTACACCAGACGTGGCGGCATTGATATTTGTCCTGTACGTAGTAATTCCGTAAATCTACTGCCTAAAAACATCATTCAATCACAAACTCTTACAAAACCTGCTTTCCGACAATAATCTTTTTGTACATTTACATTATCCAATATGTAAATGTATATCAATATGCGAATAGCAATAATTGGTGCTGGTGGAGTTGGAGGATATTTTGGAGGTAGATTAGCACAAGGAGGAAATAGCGTTACCATAGTTGCCCGTGGAGCGCATGGTGAACAAATTAAAAAAAGCGGATTACATATAAAAAGTCCAAAAGGGGATACTATTATTACCAACATTCATGTGGTAAAAACAATAGCAGAACTTAAGGACTGTGAGTTAATAATACTCGGCGTAAAAGCTTGGCAAGTTAAAGGTGTTGCAACAGAGCTTTGTAACGTAGTAAATAGTAACACCATCGTAATTCCCTTACAAAATGGAGTACTCGCTGCTAAAGAACTATGCGAATTCCTTCCTACAGAAAATGTAATGGGCGGCTTGTGCAGTATATTTTCTAAAATAGAATCTCCAGGGGTAATTAGTCATATGAGCGCCGAGCCTACCATTGTTTTTGGCGAACTTGATAATTCTATTTCTGAAAGATCCGTACAAATCAAAAAAACTTTCGACGCTGCCCATATCACAAACAAAAACTCAAATTATATCCAAGGTGATACTTGGAAAAAGTTTGTTCTCATTTGCCTTGGCGGATTAGGTGCACTAACACGCTCAAACTATGGAGAATTATTACAAACACCAGAACTCAGAAGCATGCTCATCGAGATGCTAAATGAGATGTATACTGTTGCCATCAGTGAAGGAATAAAATTAAAAGAATCTATTATAGATAACACCATGTCCATAATGGACAATTTTTCACCAGATGCCAATTCTTCAATGGCGAGAGACATATGGAACGGAAAACCATCTGAATTAGAATACCAGAATGGTACGGTTGTAATGCTAGCAGAAAAACAAAAGATTGAAGTACCTGTGAATTACTTTATTTACCAGGCATTATTACCCAGCGAAAAACGATCGAGAAATACAGTTTTAAATTAACAATGTTTAATATAATAGAGCGAGAAAAAAGTACTTATTTAGAACGCTAATGATGCTCCTATGAGGATTTCTCCTTAATTTCTGAAATTGACTAAGATAAGAGATAAACAATTTTCTAATTTCTTATGTTTTATTTTTACTAATGAATCCAAAATAAAATAAATAACACTATCTACAATGAATATCAATAACTCAATGAAATTCACAAGTATCCCATTATTAGTATTTACGCTGATATTATTTGGATGCTCAGGTAAAAAAAGTAATCAACGACCTCCGTTAGAAATCCCCGTTGTTGAGGTTATACAAAAGAAAATCCCTATCACTGATGAGTTTGTTGGACAAACCTATGGTTACTTTGATATTAGCATCAGAGCTCGTGTGGAAGGTTTCCTTGAAGGACTTCATTTTAAAGAAGGAGGTAGAGTTAAGAAAGGTCAGCTATTATATACTATTGATTCTGCACCATTTGATGCAAAACTAGCCGAAGCAAAAAGTAAATTAGCGGAAGCGCAAACACGCTTAGTACAAGCACAAGGCGATTATAATCGTATAAAACCCTTAGCGGAAGAAAAAGCGGTTAGTCAGAGTGAATATGATGCCGCCACCGCAACTCTTGGTGCTGCCAAAGCTTCAGTTACTGCAGCAAAGGCACAAATAAACTTTGCACAAATTGAACTAAGCTACTGTAATATAAAATCTCCCATTAGCGGAATTATTGGAATTACTCAAGCTAAAACAAGTGAATTTGTTGGTCGTGAACCCAACCCTGTAGTTCTAAATGCAGTTTCACGTATTGATACAATCCTTGTTCAGTTTACTATTTCAGAGATGAAATATCTTCAGTTCTTGAAATATGCAAAAAAGAATGCAGATTTATATAAAGGAAAAGATAGTGATAAAGCAATTGAATTACTGTTTGCTGATAACTCTAAACACCCCTATGATGGTAAACTAGATTTTGTTGATCGTAATATTGATCCAACAACGGGTACTATCTTGCTTCAAGCTTCGTTTCCAAACCCAGATTTTACCGTACGCCCTGGATTATTTGCTAAAATAAGATTAATCGTAGATGATGAGTCAGAGCGCATTATTATTCCTCAAAGGTGCATACAAGAACTTCAAGGTCAATTTAGTGTATTAATTGTAGATAGCAAAAACACTTTACAATATAGGGAAATAGAAAAAGGTCCAACTTATGGTGACTTGCAAGTTATTGAAAGCGGATTAGAAGTTGGAGATAAAATTATGCTGGAAGGATTTACACAAGTAAAGTCGGGAATGAAAATCGTTCCAAAATTAGAGGTTTTTAATTCGGTAACATTAAACAAGTAGTAAGATGGGAGAGTTTTTTGTACGCCGACCTATAGTAGCTATGGTAATTGCCATTGTTACTGTTATTGTAGGTGTTATTTCAATATTAGATTTACCAATGGAGCAGTATCCTGATATTACTCCTCCAATGGTAGAAGTGAGAGCTAACTACACAGGAGCCAATGCTTTAAATGTAGAACAATCGGTTGCCACACCACTTGAACAACAAATCAATGGTGTTGATAATATGTTATACATGAAATCCATCAATGCAAATGATGGAACTATGGCCATTCAAATATCATTTGATGTAGGTACTGATCCAGATATGAATACAGTACTGGCTCAAAACAGAGTATCGGCAGCAACAGCGAAATTACCCGAAGAGGTAAAACGTTTAGGTGTTACAACTCAAAAAAGTATGAGTAGTATTATTCTTGCTTTAGGTTTATATTCTGATGGTCGATACGACCAAGAATTTTTGGGAAACTACGCTTTAATTAACATACAAGACATTCTGGCTCGTATTAAGGGTGTTGGACGTGTAAATGTTTTGGGTGCCAGTGACTATTCAATGCGTATTTGGGTACGCCCTGATAGATTATCTCAGACAGGGATCACCGTACCTGAAATAATGGGAGCCATAAAAGAGCAGAATGTTATTGTTCCTGGTGGTAAGTTTGGTGCAGAACCAGCTCCAGAAGGAACTGAATTTACTTATACAGTAACTTTACCGGATAGATTACAAACTGAAGAAGAGTTTGAAAACATTGTTATCCGAACAGATAGTAAAGGCCGACAAGTTCTTTTAAAAGACGTTGCACGTATCGAACTCGGTGTTGAGAGTTATAATACAAGTGCTAAGTACGATACTAAGCCCTGTGCCCTTATCACCATCTATCAAGCTCCAGGTACCAATGCTGTTGACCTTCAAAAGAAGATTCTTGAAACCATGGATGAGTTATCAGAATCCTTCCCTGAAGGTGTTGAATATGATATGGCTCTGGATGCAACCCTACCTATTACCGCAGGTATTCAAGAAATCGCCATCACCTTGCTTATTGCCCTTTTACTGGTAATTTTAGTAGTATACTTATTTATACAAGATTGGAGAGCTACTTTAATCCCAACAATTGCAATTCCTGTATCCTTAATTGGAGCTTTTATAGTATTTCCAATGCTCGGATTTACCATAAACGTACTCTCCTTACTAGGACTTGTACTAGCTATTGGTATTGTTGTGGATGATGCCATTGTAGTGGTTGAAGCGGTGCAAGTTAATATCGCAAATGGTATGGACAGCAAAACAGCTACCATACATGCCATGCGGGAAGTAACTGCACCAGTAATTGCAACAACATTAGTTTTGGTGGCAGTATTTATTCCGGTTGCTGCAATGGGAGGAATTACAGGACGTTTATACCAACAATTTGCTATTACCGTAGCTGTATCTGTTTGCTTTTCTTCTGTAAATGCTCTTACCTTGAGTCCTGCCTTATGTGCATTATTATTGCGTAAACCAACAGAACCTAAAGGCTTGTTAGGTAAGTTCTTTAATGGGTTTAATAAAACATTTGATCGATCATCGGTTAGTTATATGAAGGGAGCAAATCTTTTTGCCTCTAAAATTAAACGAAGTATGATTTATCTTGGCCTATCTGTTGTGGCTATTGTTGCAGTAGGGCAGTTTATTCCAGGTGGCTTTGTTCCTGAAGAGGATCAGGGATATTTAATTGTAAACCTTCAACTACCCAATGCAGCTTCTATTCAACGTACTGATGCTGTAATTGCTAAGGCAACAAAACTTATAGAAGATTTACCAGAAATTAGTGCCATAGCAAGTGCTTCTGGTTTTAATATATTATCAGGTAGTAGTAGTTCAAATTCTGGATTAATGTTTATTCCTTTAAAAAACTGGGAAGAACGGAATATCACAGCAAACGAATTAGCCAGAAAGTTAAATGGTCTCTTCTACATGAATATTAAAGAGGCCCAGGTTTTTGCATTTGGTCCTCCAGCTATTCCTGGATTAGGAAGTGGATCAGGGTTCTCCTTAATGCTACAGGATAAATCTGGACAATCGGTGGAGTATTTGGCAAAAAATACGAACAAGTTTATTGCCAAAGCGAGTGAAAGACCTGAGATCGCAAATGTATTTACCACATTCCGTGAGGCCACTCCTCAAAGAAGGCTAGAAGTAAACCGCGACAAAGCTTTAAAATCAGGTGTTCCTTTGGGTGATTTATATACCACAATTAGTGCCTTTTTAGGTGGTGCATATGTAAACGACTTTAATAAGTTCGGACGCTTATACAAAGCTTATATTCAAGCAGAACCTGAGTATAGAATAAATGAATCACACTTAAACATGTTTTATGTTAAAACTACAGATGGTGCAAGTGTTCCTTTATCCTCACTAGTTAATGTTACTCCAAGTTCTGGACCAGAATACACAAATAGGTATAATCTATACCGCTCTGTTGAATTAACGGGTGCTGCTGCTCCTGGTTATACTTCAGCTCAAGCGTTAGATGCTCTCGAAGAGGTGGCACTTGAGA
This sequence comes from Saccharicrinis aurantiacus, assembly GCF_947489045.1. Taxonomy (NCBI): domain Bacteria; kingdom Pseudomonadati; phylum Bacteroidota; class Bacteroidia; order Marinilabiliales; family Marinilabiliaceae; genus Saccharicrinis; species Saccharicrinis aurantiacus. The sequence continues at coordinate 111,896 of NZ_CANLCN010000001.1, read as the reverse complement.
TTTTACCTCCAGGTATGGGCTACGAATGGAGTGGCATGAGTTACCAAGAACGTAAGGCATCTGGATCTGGTAACATAGTATTTGTTTTCGCCTTAGTATTCGTATTCCTTATTCTAGCAGCTCAATATGAGAGTTGGTCGCTGCCATTTAGTATATTATTAGGTACTCCTTTTGCTATTTTGGGTGCAATGCTATTTGTATTTATAGCGCGTTTCTTCAGTACCAGTTTTGAAAATAATGTGTTTATGCAAATCTCTCTTGTAATGCTTATTGCAATGGCTGCTAAAAATGCAATCCTAATTGTGGAGTTTGCCAAAATTAAATTTGATGAAGGACTTAGCTTATATGATGCCGCAATGGAATCTGCCAAGTTAAGATTTAGACCAATTTTAATGACAGCTTTCTCTTTTATTTTAGGAGTATTTCCATTGGTATTAGCTTCTGGAGCTGGTGCCGAAGCACGTAAAGTAATGGGAATGGCATTATTAGGAGGTATGACCATAGCTACTTTGCTAGGTGTATTCTTCTACCCTATGTTCTTTGTATTAATTGGGAAACTAGCTAAGTATGAAGAAAAAAGAGCATTGGAAGCCTCAAGTTCAACAGTTCAAAATCCGACAAAACATGAAGACTAGATTAATATATTTTATTTTTGCGGGCTTACTACTAAACTTATCATCATGCATGGTAGGTCCTAAATTTAGTGCCCCTGAAACGGATAACCCAGAAGTGTTTGCTAATGATAATATCGAGGGTGATTCAACAGTCAGTTTAGAATGGTTTGAAGTATTAGGTGATTCAATACTTATAAACCTCATTGATTCAGCTTTAAGTAATAATAAAAACTTACTTATGGCAGCCTCTCGCATCGAACAATCTCGTGCGTATTTAGGCTTTACCAAAGCAGACATGTATCCTTCATTCGGCTACACATTTGAGAGTCAAGGTGCAAACTTTAATCCTAACACAGGAGCCAAAAGTGATTTTAATATGCACATGGGAGGAGCTAGTGTAAACTGGGAAATTGATTTTTGGGGCAAATTTAGAAGATCAAATCAAGCTGCAAGAGCTGATTTAGTAGCTGATGAATTTGCTAAAGAATGGATAAAACTGACTTTAATTTCTGATGTTGTTGAAGCTTACTTTCAATTGTTAGATTATGATAGAAGGGTAGAGATTTCACAACGTACATTAGATTCTAGAACTGAGTCATTAGAAATTATAGGAAAAAAGTTCTATCGAGGCGTATCACCAGAGCTTGACTATAACCAATCGCAAATTCAACAAGCGATGGCAGCACAAGCTGTTCCTCTTTATAAACGTCAGGTTGCTATTACAGAAAATCGCTTATCAATTCTTTTGGGCCAAAATCCAGGACCAATAATTAGAGAACGAAATACTAATCTTACAATTGATAGTGTCAACATACCCGTTGGTTTGCCGTCAGAATTATTACTACGTCGTGCCGATGTACAAGAAGCCATGCAGCAACTTAAAGCTCAGAATGCTCGTATTGGAGTTGCACAGGCAATGCGTTTTCCTTCAATCAGCTTAACTGGTGTTCTTGGAGTTGTTAGTAACGATTTAAGTACCTTGTTTGATAACGGAGGTATTTATCAAGTGAGTGGTGGTTTATTAGGACCAATATTTCAGTTCGGAAAAAATAAACGAAGAGTTGAAATGGAGCGTGAAAAAACAAACCAACTTAGATTACAATACGAACAAACAGTACTGGTAGCCTTCCAAGAGGTTGAAAATGCTTTAATAAGTGTAAATACCTTAAAAGAAGAATATAAAGCCATTACAGATCAGGTGGAAGCCGCAAAAAGTGCAGCAAACCTTTCTAACAAACGTTATGATGGTGGTGTTACTAGCTTTCTTGAGGTGTTAGATTCTGAAAGATCCTATTTTAATTCTGAAATTACAGCCTCTGAAGTTAGCATGCAGCGATTAAGTGCATATGTACTTCTTTATAAATCATTAGGTGGAGGGTGGAAAATACCCGAAGAGTTAATAGAAGAATAATTAATAGGCCCCAAAAATATTTGCTATTTTTGGGGCTTATTCTCTAAAAATAAAGAACTATTAATCTGATTAATGGTTATAAATTCTAAACATTTATTAAACTAATTATGAAAAAACTTTTAATACTGTCAATTATACTTGTGTCTTTTACACAAATAAATGCTCAAGATAGAATTGCTATCGGACTGAAAGCTGGAATAAATAGCACACAACTAAAACTATCAGAGATTCCTAGTACAGAGCAAATTAAAAACGAAGCAAAAACCGGTGGCTTATTCGGCGCCTATGCTAAACTTCGTTTAATTGGAGCTTTATCTGTACAACCCGAATTATATTATGCTAAAAAGAACACTACTCTATATGATGGAGATATTTCTAGCGAAGGTTCTTTTCAAACTTGGGATATACCTTTATTAGTAAATCTACAATTAATAGATTTAAGTGTTATTAAGATATACGGGATAGCAGGTCCGGTAGCCTCTTTCATCTCAAATGCTAAATTTGAAGAATTTGACTTAACTGAAAATGATTATTCAAGTTCAAATTGGACATTTCAGGCTGGTGCTGGAGTAGAGTTTTGGCGCTTGACAGCAGATTTTAGATATGAATGGGGATTAAAAGATATTTCTGATATTCCAGATTTTGATATCGGCCAAAAAACAGATGTATTTACTTTCACTGTTGGGTTTAAAATCCTCGGAATATAAGCTGAATCAATCCTTCAAAACAAATCAATATGAGAATTAAACATTTATATATCATTACGCTTCTTATTTTTGCAGGTATCTCTTTAAATGCCCAAATAAAAGAGGATAGCACTTATGTAAAACCTACAAAAACCTATATAAAGTATTTAGATCTTAGGTTTGAAAATGGTGCCATGATGGGTAATGGAAATACAATTGGCGACCAATTAATTGAGAGTTCATACTACAATGGTATGGATGTAAGGTTAGGTTTTAGAAAGTCGGATAAAGATGATGTTTATAGCAATGTATACCGTCGCCCCTATTTAGGTGTAGGTTGGTATGCTTCCACCTTCCATAACGAAAGTATCGGAAATCCGAATGCACTATACTTCTTTTTAACGATACCATTTGCTTTTGAGTTTGACGAGCGTCTTACCTTTTCATATACGGCTGCATTTGGTTTATCATATAACTTTAATGCCTTCGATGAAGAAACAAATCCTGAGAATATTTTCCTTGGATCGCGAAACAATTGCTACGTGCATCTAGGATTTTTAGCTAACTATAATTTCAACGAAAGATGGTCGGCTAATGCAACAATTGGATTTAAGCACTTTAGTAATGGTTCTTCAAAACTACCTAACTTAGGTTTAAACTTACTTCCTTTTACTTTAGGTGTTAGCTATAAAATGAATAAAGAACCTGAAATGCAATTATCGCCTGGTACTATAGCAAAATATATGCAACACGATTTAATAAATGTTGCATGGTATAACGGAAGTAAGAACTATACGCAAGGCGAAGAACAAAACTATTACAAAACGGGTATTGGTATTAACTATTTACGCCAAATTAATTACAAATATCGTATTGGTTTAGGGGTTGATGTTTTCTATTCTCCTTACATGGAAGAAAGAGGAGCAGAAGGTAATTCTGTATCCACAGCAATTGTAGGTTCATGGGAATGGGCACTTACCCGTCGTTTATACGTTCCTATTGGCTTAGCGGTTTACCTAAACAGAAACGAAGCTAATGGAGAGAAAGCACCTTATTATGAACGTGTAGGTTTAAGGTACCGAATTACGGATCATTTAAATGCCGGAGTCACTATTAAAGCACACGGTGGGGCTGCGGATTTCTTTGAGTGGACTATTGGATATTCCTTTTATAAAGACCCGAACAAGTATTAATTATAATACATACAAAATAAGAAATGGGCACTTGAAAAATCAAGTGCCCATTTTATTTTGATACTATCGAAAATGATTATTCTTTAAACTACAAAGTTTAACCAATTTGAGTTTTCTCTATAATCTTCTATTACATTCGTTTTATTAGAACCGTTAAAAGAAGCCATTAATTGATCAATCTCTTGTCGTAAACATGCAGTTGCTCCATCAATTAATTTAGGTGCAAAACCTTCGTTACTTAAATCAAGAACTTGATTAATTGAAATTACTCTGGCTATAACCTGACCTAAATCAACCAACTTACGTTGTGGCATTCCTAAATCAATATTAAAGTTAAACTGTTCTTTTAACATTGAACTAGCCTTACTTGTAAGATCAAAGTTTTTAATAAAATCAAATAAGTTCGTTTCCTTTTGCTTACGCATTAACTTAACAACACTCTCTGATATTTGAGAATAAAGCATATCATTCGATCCTTCAAAAATCTGAAATGGTCTACTATCTGTTGTTGATCTACCCGCAATATGATTTAATCGATATCCTTTTGCTCCTACCAATTGTAACAAAGTTTGCGAAGCTGACTGCATCATATCAGTAGCGATACTTTTTACCGCATTAGCTTCAATGCCAATTCCCGATAAATCATATTTCAAACCTGCTTTTTTACTACTATTCACACAAAATGCAGATACTGTTGTATAGTACGCTTGTAATTGTGCCAATCGCTGTTGAACTTGATCGTAACCCAATAAGCTCTTTCCACCAACAAAACGTTGCTGACAATGCGTTATGGCTTCGTCAAGCATACGCTGTATAAAACCCATTGCCATTCCAGGGAAAGACATTCGGCTTCTGTGTAGTAAATCGAGCATTAATTTAACACCTGACTTTTCAGGTACTAATTTATGAACTGACGGGATTTGAACATCAATTTTATTTCTACCATAAGGAATTTGATATAAACCTAAGTTCTCAAAAAACTCCTCCACTTCAATTCCTTGATTGGGTTTAGTAACATCACAAACAAAGAAATCTAAATCTCTCGCTAAACGACCTTCACCAGTATCTTTACGAGCTGTTAGCAACCAAAAATCAGCCCAACCTGTTAAACCAGCCCAATGCTTTGTTCCTTTTAAATGATTATATGAACCATGATCAGAATATGAGGTTTGCATATTTAATGCATCACTACCAAAATCGGGCTCTGTAATCATTAATCCGCCCATATTTTGTTGTGTGATAAAACGATTTGTTACCTCACGCTTAGTATCTTCTTGTCCTGCTTTTAAAACGGGCTGAAGAAATAAGGCCATATTTATTCCAAAAGTTAAGGATAGCGCTAAAGATTCATATGAAGCAGTACTCATTAAAGCAATACTCTGAGTTACATCGCCACCTAATCCGCCATATTCTTTAGGAATTACTGCGGAAAAAGGATTTACTGACATGATCTCACGCATTACAAATGGAGGCATACCTCGGGTAATTGCAAGTTTATTAATATCGCCGCGTTCGTGATATACGCTTTTAAGTTTCTGCTTTAGTCCAGATAAAAGTTCTGAAAAACGGGTATTCAAAGGAGTCAGGGTGTCCTCTTGTATCAATTCGTCTGTAAGCATTAATTTGTTTATTTTGTGATACTTGGATTAAAAAATACTTAACAATCTGTTAATCCTAAACATCTGATTGAATTTTATAAACAACAGATGTGGAGTAATGTTCTGTGAATATTCAATTTAACCTTCGTTTAACCTAATACAGAACCCTTATTCCTAATAGTATTTGCAATATAGATCACTCTATTTCAACATTAAGTACGATAATTAAACCAGCTAGTATCCCCCCGTAATTTATCACAAAATGAAAATTTATTGGCAGCCTTATCTTATAACTTTAACTAGTTAACTTAAAATTTAATTTATTATGAAAAAAAGAAACCTACTCGCTCTGTTCCTATTGGCGATCTGCTTAGGCGCTGTAGCACAACCCACTGCCCCTACTGGAAAGAAGTGGCTAAAAGTAAATCTCCTATCAGATGAATTCGATTCGTTTGATAATAGCAAATGGCAAAAAGGACATCCTTATTGGACAGGAAGAAGTCCCAGTCAATTCAACAACGACAACATTAGTGTAGGATCGGGAAATATGCGTATTACTGCCACACTTAAAAATCCTGATAGAACAGGCGACTGGGTATGGACAGGGTGTTTAACCTCTCAAACCAAAGCTTTTAAAAAGGGCATGTATGCCGAAGTTAGAATGAAAGCCGCAGATTTAGCAATTGTATCTTCATTTTGGATGCAAGGTAGCTATAGCGAAATTGATGTAATTGAGAACTGGGGAGAAGTTAAAAACTCTAACTGGTATTTAGATTACACAATGATGAGTAATACGCATTATTTTAAAGATGGTTGGGCTAACGACAAAATTACCCCGAAGCACTTTACAAACCCTGGTAATTCAAAAAATTCAGAAAACTACCATGTGTTTGGAGTTTGGTGGAAAGATGCTTGGACCATTAATTTTTACAGAGATGGTAGTTATGTTGGAACAGCGACTCCAGGAGGTGCATTTGAAGAAGATATGTACATGTTCTTTGATATGGAAACCTTTACATGGGGACCTGGCGTACCATCAAATGCCGACCTTGGAAATTGGACTAAAAGTACTGCTTTCTATGATTATGTGCGTACTTACGAACTGGTTGATGATGCAGCAAGTACAACGCAAAAAGTTTCTCTAAAAAACCAAAGCAACAATTCATATGTAAGTTCTGAAAATGGTTTACAAGCAATCACATGCAACAGAAGTTCTGTTGGTGATTGGGAAAAATTTGAATTTATTGATTTGGGAAACAGTGTATTTGCACTTAAAGGCAGCAATGGATTATATGTAAGCTCTGAAAATGGGGCTAAAGCCATGACCTGTACAAGATCAGCCATTGGGGCATGGGAACAATTTACGCTCGAACATAAGGGAAATCAGATTTACGAACTTAAGGGTAATAACGGAAAATATATATCATCAAATATGTGGTGTAATGGCAATGGCGGTTCCAATACCGATCGCTTTTTATTCACATGGGGGCTTAAATCTGCATCTATCGCAACTTCTGCCATAAATGAAGATAAACAAGCTGAAATCAAGATTTACCCAAATCCGGCTAATAATTATTTTACCATTGAAACCAATGGTATTGAAGAAGATGAATTACCCTTATCAATTTACTCAATAAGCGGAAAGCTATGTAAAAAACAAGTATTCAAAACAAACAGTAATTTCCAAATTAACATTAGCGATCTGAGCCCTGGCATGTATTACGTAAAATGTGGTTCTCTTTTTAATAAAAAACTAGTTGTAAAATAATCCCTTCGTTATTTTAATATCAAGCCACCATTGTATCAATATAATGGTGGCTTTTTGGTTTCAGATAAACAATCACTATTGGGTAAAATAGTCTTATTATAAGGTAAAATTGATGAATACAAATCCTTAGATAATTCTGAAATTAGCATTTTTAATCATCAATATTACACAACACTATGCGTTCAATAAAACTTATACTATTCTGCTTATTACTTTCTGTATCAAGCTATGCAAAAAAGAAACCCAACATTGTTTTAATCATATGTGACGATGCGGGTTATGCTGATTTTGGTTTCCAGGGCAGCACTGAAATGAAAACACCTCATTTAGATAAGGTAGCACGTGAAGGTGCACGTTTTACCGAAGGCTATGTAACCTCATCAGTCTGTGCTCCATCAAGAGCTGGAATAATGACCGGAAGATACCAACAGCGATTTGGCTACGAACACATTAACGTGGTTGGATTTATGTCTGAAAACTCTGCCTTAGATGGCGATGCCATGGGCTTACCTATTGAAGAGGTTACTGTTGCTGATCACCTTAAAAAACAAGGCTATGCAACGGGGTATTTTGGGAAATGGCATTTGGGCGATGGTGATCAATTCCACCCCATGAAAAGAGGTTTTGATGAGTTTATTGGTTTCAGAGATGGATCAAGAAGCTATTTTGCTTACCCCGAAAAAGCATTGAAAAACAATCCTAGTTTACACAGAAAGAAATTAGAATGGGGCTTCGATAATTATAAAGAACCTGATTATTATTTAACCGATTTGTTAGGTGATGAAGCGGCTAAATTTATTGAGAAACATCAAAAAGAACCTTTCTTTCAGGTGGTAGGCTTTAATGCGGTGCATACTCCTTTAGAATTTCTTCCACAGGATACTGCTCAATTCCCTGATTTAATAGGAAAACGAAAAGTCTTAGCTGGAATGACATTGGCACTCGACAGAGCTTGCGGAACCATTTTCAATAAGTTGGAAGAACTCGGATTATCTGACAATACTATTATTGCATTTGTAAGTGATAACGGTGGCCCTACAGATAAAAACGCTTCAAGCAATCTACCCTTAAGCGGTACCAAATCAAACCAACTTGAAGGAGGTATTCGCATTCCGTTTATCATGCGTTGGCCAGCTTCAATTCCGGCCAATACTACCTATACTTCAGCGGTATCCACAATGGATTTTGCCTCAACCTTTATGAAGGCAGCTGGTATCGATATAAAAAAGCATCCTGAACTTGAGGGCGTTGATCTAATTCCTTATTTAAACACTAATCATTCAATGCCTTCACATGATCCGCACGATGAACTATATTGGAAAAAATCGTGTAGAGCTACTTTTAGAGAGGGTGATTGGAAATTACTACGCTTCCCAGATAGACCCGCACAACTTTATAATATTAAAGATGATATATCAGAAACTAATGATTTAGCAAGCCAACATCCTGATAAGGTAAAACGCATGTATAAGAAGATTTGGGAATGGGAACAACAAATGCCTCAACCCAAATGGTTATTACGACGAGAGTTTGAGGTTAATGATATAAACCGGATGGATAAATACCATTTAAAATAAACCAATTTAAAACGCAAGTCTACTTTCCATAAAGACTTGCGTTTTTTAGTTCTGCAATTGTGTAAACTATTTCTTATATTTAAGTGTTTGGCACACAAAGCCATCATACATAATCTAAAGATTAACTTAAATATTCATCAATTATGGAAAATGCTAGCAATCCAAATCAAGGACAAATTAGAACCCTCAAAGTTGCAACTGACTCACTCGACTTTGAGTATATAAGCAACGGAATGTTGCAGGACACAAAATCTATTAAAGGTGGTAAAGAGTATATTTTAAGCACCTATTTTATGGATGAATACCCTACCGAAAAAGATATTACCCAAGCGTTAAACTACATAGAATACGAGCTAACAGCCGACAAAACTTTAATGAATAGCAACGAAACATTAAAATGTGAAAACCCTATTTTAAAAGAATTATTAAAAGAAGCGGGCAAAACAACAGTTGATCGTAACTATGTTGAAGAAGTTTTTAATAAATATGTTGATTGCTCAACCGGTGAGCCTGCTCATTTATTAGGCATTGAATTCACCAAAGAAAAGCTAGCAGTTATAGTGGTTGTGAGAGTTGTAATGTATTACCTAGGTTTTAACGAAATAAGTATTGAATAATTTAAGAATCTTTTATATGAAAACAGCGAAGTATATTTGATACTTCGCTGTTTTTATTTGATATCGACTAGTTTGGTTAAGAACGGTCGTCAACTCCTGTCAATTCATAATGCAAAAACGCCTTACCATTGGGCGCTAAGCCGGCATCTACCCTCTTCATGCTACATTTTTCGGCTAGTTTTACTGAAGCCACATTATCGGCATACATTCGTGCAGCGAGGCTTTCAATATTTAGCTTACTGAAAGAATAGTGAATGAGTGCTTCGCAAATCTCATATGCATAACCCCTTCGCCAATAGGCTTCATCCACTATATAACCTAGCTCAAGCTTTTTATAGGTATCAAAAGAATTGAATAAACCCGCCTCGCCAATAATCTCATCTGTATCTAATAAAACAACAAGCCACAAACCGATACCTAAAGATCTATCGACATTAAAACGATGGTACTTTTGCATTAATTCATCAAGAGTCCAATTATATTTTCCATCAGAAACATAACGCATGTTTGTATGCTTATTGTAAATCTGTAGTAATTGCGGATAGTCGACATCACAAGCTTCTCTGATACACAAACGTTGGGTTAATATAGGCTCCATAACTTAGTTATCTTCTGGTAATATTCTTTTCGACCATCTATTGGCTAATAACAGACCCGATAAGATATGCCATATCCCCCACCAACCGGCAATAATAGCCATACCACCAGTGCCTAATTCGGGCGAAAATATCTTCGGGTTAAAAATCAATACCAAGGCCAATCCACTATTTTGTATACCCGTTTCAATGGTAATGGTTCTTCTGTTTTTTCGGCCTACTTTAAATAATGAAGCCATATAATACCCTATAGATAAGGCAATAATATTGTGAATTAAAACCAAAATAAAGACATATTTAATGGCCTTAATGAAATGCTCAAAATTGGCCGAAAAGGCAATAATCACATAAAATGCAAATATTACAATGGAGATGATCTTTATGGGTTTCTTGATTTTTTCAGTAATATTTTTGAATCTGTGATTGAACAGTATGCCTAAAATAATGGGTAATCCCGATAGTAGTAATAAGGTTTTAAACATATCGAAAGAATCAATCTCGATGGGCACAAGTAATGGGTTGGCATTGCTATACATGCTTCCCCAAATCTCAAAATTTAGGGGCGTTAAAAAGGTAGCTAATATGGTAGCAATGGCAGTAAGACTAACCGATAAGGCAGCATTTCCTTTGGCTAGGCTAGATACAAAATTAGAAATATTTCCGCCAGGGCAGGCCGAAACCAATATCATGCCCAGCGCAATCCCTGTTGATAAATAAGCATTGAATAACCATACCAATAAAAAAGTAATTGCTGGCAACACTAAAAACTGAGCTGTTAATCCTACTAAGGTTGCTTTGGGCTTGGTAAAAACTAACTTTAACTGCGCTGGTTTTATATCGAGCGCCACACCAAACATCACAAAAAATAAGGTGAAGTTTAAGGCGTGTAAACCACCCTGGTTAAAATTTAGTTTTAATGCATCTAATCCCTCTAAGCCTTCTAACATCTATAATTCTCCATTTATTAATTAACAAACGTCAGATAAACTAACGAAGCTGCAAAATTAATATAATAAGATGAGGTATATTGAAGGAACGAAAAATAATTAGGGCTTACATTTTAATAGTTTCTTACATAAATAAATCCACCTACAATTGCAGTAATAGGAGCTACTAATACCAATCCGAAACTCCCTACAAGTGTTCTTAATATTTCAGCAGCAACATAGTTTGTATTTACAATAATATTGAGCGGTGTACCCTTGGCCATAAAAACCATAAAAACAAACATAAAACTACCTGAATATGCGAACAGTAAGGTTGTTGTCATGGTACCAATAACAGGATAAGCTACATTAAATCCAGAACGAATTAATGCTTTTGTAGTTATGCTTGGATTATGATCTATTATTTCATTTTGGGCTGCTGATATATCCATTGCCACATCCATAACAGCTCCTGCTGCTGCGATAAAGATGCAGGCAATAAAGATTGATGGTAAGTCTAAATGCGTGTAACCAACATATAAAAGGGTTTCTGAAAAATCTTGAACAGTACCCGGAATCCTAAAAAAGTGCGCAAATAATAAAGCCAAACAACAAGTAATACCAACACCAGAAATAGAACCCACCAATGCAACTAGTCCCTTTTTTGAAAAACCATTAATCAATATTATAATCACTGTAGTACAAAGCACAATTATTGCAAAGGCAGATACAATGGGTGAAAATCCTTTTAATATTAAGGGTAATAATATTTTCCAAAGTGTGAGTGCTGTAAATATAAAGGATAGCAAGGCTTTAAATCCGGTTATGCCAGCAAATCCAATTAAGAACAAAGCAAAGACAGCTAGTAATATCCACTCAATACTTATTCTATAATAATCCTCAGCTCTCGCTGTTAAAATCTTTTGATTATCCGTTTTTACAATTGCCAAAACCTTATCTCCTATGGCAAATATTTTATCAATTCGTTTTTGGCCCATCAATACATTTGTTGCAGAAATGGTATCACCTTTATGCATTCCTGCCAATATATTAATCTTTAGATTTTGGGTTCCAGTAGTTACAATACCATGATTTTGCAAATCACTATTATTTACAGCCGTAATTACAGCCTTTACTCTTTCTGTATTCTTGTGTAACGAAGGATTCTCGAACCCTGTAGGTATAAAAATTAAAACAACAGTAAATAATAAGACTACGAGTAAGAATATGATATTTTGCTTTTTTTTGGTCATCAAAAAGGGTGTGTTAATTACCATATCCTTATTGAATTACAATAAAGCTATGGAGATATGATATAAAAATATTGCTACTAAAATTGTACTGGTATAATTCTTTTAAGCTAAATGTAGTGTCAGAAAAATAATAAGGCTTTGAAGTGCAAAAAACATGTAGTTAACAACTACATGGAAAAGTGTCGCTAAGTACTTCAACTTAGCGACACTGTTCAATAAGTAATACAATTTGCTCTTGCTTATTTATAAGCTGCTATCTCCATAATTTTTTGGGCAACATCAGTATTATCGTAATAGCCCGAAAAATTATATTGACCTTGTCCCATGGCAAACACAGGAACGGGAACTCCTGTATGAGAATACGTTCCCCAATTAATACCCGCTTTTTGATTTAACAGATGCGTAATTGTAACTGTAAATGGATCATAATACCCATAAATTACAGATAACTCTTCTGGCTCGTGAGTCGATTCTCCAGTCATTGTTCTGTTAAAAGCATCCTCTAGCAAACCTAATTCAAAATCACTTAAAGCAAGGCCTTTATCTTCATTCCCTAATCCAAAGTAGGTTTCAGCATCGGTAAGAGCCTCGGCAAATGTTTTACTATCATCCCATCCGTAAACAATTTCAGTAAAAGCTTCGTAAGAAACTTTTTGATTTATTAATAAATCAAAGGCAGTATTATATCCTGTTGAAGCAAAACCTAAGGTTAGCCCACCCGTTTCGTGATCTCCAGTTACAATAATTAAAGTCTCCTCAGGGTGATTCTTATAAAAATCTAAAGCATGGCCAATGGCTTTATCAAACTCAATGGTATTTTGTGCCGAAGAAACAACATCGTTAGCATGGCAAGCCCAATCTATTTTACCCGCTTCAACCATCATAAAAAAGCCCTCTTCGTTATCTAAAATATCTATTCCTTTTTTTGTAAAATCAGATAGGGTAATTTTATTATTCTCATTTGATTCAGCCTCTAAGTCTAATGTATACGGAAGTGCTGCCGAATTTGAAGAAACACTCGTTTTAAATTTCTCTAAGGTAGCAATCACTTTACCACTTTCTTGCGTTAATCTCTCAAAGGCTGTTTTTGTATTTACGTATGTGTATCCTGCCTCTGTTGCTTTATCAAGAAATAAGTTTATATCTTCGCTTAAACCAGAAACTTCTCCATCCGAGTCATATTTATTCCAACGAACACCTCCGCCTGCAAAATAATCAAACCCACTAGCTACAAGATCTTGCCCTATCGAGTAGTAATTGTTACGATGAGAGGTGTGCGCATAAAAACAAGCCGGTGTAGCATGATCAATACTTACACTTGAAATAATACCTACTTTTTTACCTTGTTCTTTTGCCATTTCAGCCATGGTCTTTAAATCCTCTGTTTTATCACCATTCATTGAAACCGTGTTAATTGTTGTTTTATAACCCGTTGCCAATGCTGTTGCTGAAGCAGCAGACCCTGTAATATATCTATCTTCGGCATGTGTTGTTTGCATACCAGTAACAGGGAACTTTTGAATATTTAATGACCCTATACCTACATCTGAAGCAGTTTTTAACGCAAATTCTTCATTATTTAAAGCAGCCTCAGTAATATTTATTTGTGAAGATGACATTCCATCGCCAATAAAGAAAAATACGTACTTAGGTGTTTTATAATCCGTTAATGGGTTAACTTCTACCTCAACCTCCTTTTCTACCTCTGTTTCAACTACTTTTTCGATTTCTTTAATAATTTCTTTTTCTTCTTCGCAAGAAACAGTAATAAGGGATATTGTTAGTAATGAGATAAATGCTCGCAGACATAAGTTTAATCTAATTCGTTTCATTTGTTTGAGTTTAAAATGTAAATTATGTTCTAGGTGTTTAAAATTATGGCTCAAAATTCAATGAAAACGACGAGAGAAATATTACATAAAATTTGCGATAATGTAAAAATACACTGCTCGAACACTTAAAGCATAATACATAATTTATATTCAAATTATATTGTGTTCATTTTACTTGGTTATCCTTTACTGTAAACTTTAAGATACTCTTACAAAACAAGCCTTTTAGCCCTTGGATGTATTTAAGTATTTAATTACGTAGTAATAAAACTAAGTTAACACTAGTGTTTACACATTCTTACACTTAACCCACAATGTGTATTAGTAAGCCCATTGCTATATTCTATGTTTTATGCTAGTAGAAGCTATTTTTGATGTAGGAGCTGTTTAAATTGTATTGAACTCGACGAGAATAATAAAATTAAATCAGATCTTTATTATTGTCTCATTAGTAATCAATATCACTCTCTAAAATTCCTTTCATCCCTAAATAACTGCATAAAAAAACCCCTTTGTAAGAAACAAAGAGGTTAATTTTATTTTCATTATTAATAATTTACCCTGCCAACTGCAAACCTTTTATCTGATCTTCGAAGGCCGATAATGCCGCCTTTGAACCCTCGCCCATGGCAATTACAATTTGCTTGTAAGGCACCACCGAAACATCGCCAGCAGCATAAACCCCTGCAACATTAGTTCTACAAGTGGCATCAATCAAAATTTCGCCCATTCTGTTGGTCTCCACCACATCGGCAAAGGCCCCACTATTGGCTTTTAAACCTATTTGCACAAAAATACCATCGGTAATTATTTCGTGCTCTTGCTCGCTCACTCTATCTTTATATTTAATACCCGTTACCTTAGCGCCATCGCCATCAACGGCAAGTGTTTGGGCATTGGTAATAATTTTTACATTCGGCAGGGTGCTTAATTTATCTTGTAGTACCTGATCGCCCTTTAGGGTATCCATAAATTCGAGCACGGTAACTTCTTTGGCTATGGCCGATAAATCAATGGCGGCCTCCAATCCTGAGTTTCCACCACCCACAACCACTACTTTTTTATCCTTATAAAAAGGACCATCGCAATGGGTACAAAAAGCTACTCCTGAACCAATGTATTCCGATTCGCCCGGAACGCCTAACTTTCTCCAGCTCGCACCAGTGGCAATAATTAATGCCGGCGTTTCAATTTTTTCGCCCAACGAAGTGCTTAATTTCTTAATGCCATTCTCTAGCTTTACCGATTCTACCATGCGGTTTTCTAATACATCGATGGGATAATCCTGTAAATGCTTCATTAAATTGGCAGATAACTCTGCTCCCGTTGTTTTGGGTACCGAAATCATATTTTCAATAGAAACCGTTTCAGTTACTTGTCCGCCCACTTTCTCAGCAACAATAGCCACTTTAAAGCCCTTACGCGCCGAGTAAACCGCCGATGAAACTCCTGCAGGACCTCCGCCAACCACCACTACATCGTAGTTTTTGGTAGCACCCTGAGCTGTTACATTACCACTTACGCCCAACTGTTTTTCAAGTTTTGATAACAATTCGCCCAAAGAAGCACGCCCCACATGAAGCGCCTCGCCATTGGCATAAACACTAGGTACCGCCTGAATATTTAAGGCATCAACCTCATCTTTATTAATGGCGCCATCAATAATTTGATGTTGTACATTGGGGTTAAAGAGCGTAATTAAATTTAAGGCTTGCACTACCTCAGGACAATTGGTACAGGTAAGCGAGATATAACTTTTAAGCTGAACGGGAACATTAATCTGCTTTATTTTATCAATTATAGCGGTATCCGGAATATTTTTTCCCTTGCCATCTAAATTTAAAATAGCCAGCAATAATGTGGTAAACTCATGACCTGTTGGAACGGCTCTAAAAGCAATGTTTGTGTCCTCGTTATTTTTAAGAATGGTAAATTCTAAGGCAGAACCGGCTTCTACTTCAAGTGTAATTTTATCAGAACACGATGCTACATCTTCTAATAACTGCAGCAATTCAGTTTTATTTTTATGCGATTCTGATACTTCTACCTTAAGCGTATAGTTTTGTTCTAAATTAGAGAATACGCTTATAACTTGGTCTTTCATTGCTTGTTCCAACATGATCTTTTATTTTTTTATTATTAGATGTTAGATAATAGATCTTAGACTGATTAGCATAGTCACTATCTCGTATATTTTCACGCTATATTTCTTAGAATATTGCGTCATCGCGAGGCACGTGGCGATCTCAAGGCGCCTTTGTTGGCCTATTATCTGGATTCTTTATTCGCTTTGTATTGGGCTGTCTGCACAAACCTGCCTACCGGCAGGTAGGCCTGACTTCATTTTTTATCTTGATATAAAAAACGGAAGCAAAAAACATCAAGGCTGCTTTGCATGGCGCTTAGCTGATTAGATTTTATATAAGAAATATTAGACTGATTAGCACAGTCACTACCTCGTGTATTTTCACGCTATCGTTTTTATAATATTGCCTCCCTCTGAATGATGGAAACCGTTTCTGCTAATACACGCTCCGAACTTCTAAATACGGCTTCGGCCTCTTTTTAAATGGATGCTGAATTTAATACGCCTTTTAGTAAGACTGGGAAGCTGAGGGCTTGACCCGAAGATCACCCAGCCGCACTTAAAGCGTGTTAAATTAAGCAGACTTTTTAAAAAGCAGCCGACGGGCTTTTTGTCTACTTTTTGGACTGTAGCAAAAAGTAGAAGCCCTGCGGCTTGAGCAATTTATAATTATCAATTGATAATGTGCTTTACAGCTCTACTTGAGATTCCTTCGTTCCTACCAATGACAGAAAATTATATTTACCTGTTTAATAGTGCTTTATGAAATTATCATTAACATCTATTAACAAGTGGCTTGATCC
Source organism: Saccharicrinis aurantiacus (assembly GCF_947489045.1). Lineage (NCBI taxonomy): Bacteria > Pseudomonadati > Bacteroidota > Bacteroidia > Marinilabiliales > Marinilabiliaceae > Saccharicrinis > Saccharicrinis aurantiacus. The sequence continues at coordinate 94,936 of NZ_CANLCN010000001.1, read as the reverse complement.
CTGTCATCAACTCATTATGGCTAATTTTTATTGGTTGGCGGCTCGGAATGACGTGGCGCTTACGGCATTGCGTCATCGCGATGAACGCGGCGATCTCAAGGCGCTTAGCTAAAATCTTCTCTCTAATTGATTAAATCACACCAACTAAATCAATACTTGGCTTTAAAGTTTCGTTTCCTTCTTTCCATTTAGCAGGACAAACCTCAGCTGGGTTAGCCGCTACAAATTGTAAAGCTTTTAGCTTACGTAATAACTCATCGGCATTACGACCCACGTTACCAGCTACTACTTCGTACGATACTATTTCGCCCTCAGGGTTCACAATAAAAGTACCACGCTCAGCTAAACCAGCTTCTTCAATCATCACATCAAATCCTCGTGATAAAACGCCTGTTGGATCGGCAAGCATTGGGTAATTAATTTTTTTGATAGTCTCCGAAGTATCGTGCCATGCCTTGTGTACAAAATGTGTATCGGTTGATACTGAATAGATCTCAGCTCCTGTTGCTTTAAACTCATCGTATGAGTTTGCTAAATCTTCTAACTCAGTTGGACAAACAAAAGTAAAATCGGCTGGGTAAAAGAAAAACACTGACCATTTTCCTAATACGTCTTCTTTTTTTACTGTTTCGAATTGATTGTTTACGAATGCTTGTACTTCAAAATCTACTACTTGATTACCAATTTGTGACATAACTTTATTTTTTAATTGTTGTTTTTGTTTCTGTTTAAATTTCTGATACAAACATATTGCTCTTTCAAGTATCAATCAAACAGATATTATCTATATTTGCATAGATATAATTTATAACTCCACATTATCATGACTATACAGCAATTAGAATACATTGTAGCCGTAAATAAATTTCGTCATTTTGTAACTGCCTCTAAAGAATGTGGCGTTACGCAGCCTACTTTAAGCATGATGATAAAGAAATTGGAGGAAGAATTGGATGTGGCCATCTTCGACCGATCGAAACATCCGGTGGAGCCCACTAAAATGGGCGAACGCATTATTCTGCAGGCCGAAAACACTTTGCGTGAGATGCGAAAAGTGAAAAATATTGTGAGCGACGAAACACAATTATTATCGGGTCCCTTGCATATTGGCGTAATACCAACCCTTGCGCCTTACCTTGTGCCACACCTTATTGGCGAGTTTAATACCAAATATAAGGATGTGCAGTTATCCATATCAGAACTTACCACGGCCAGTTCTATTGCTGCGCTAAAGCGCGATGAGATTGATTTTTTTATTGCCGCTACCCCGTTAGATGAAGCCGATTTTTTTGAGATACCCTTATATTACGAGCCATTTGTAGCTTATTTTGCCAAGGATCATCCATTGCGAAATCAAACTTTAACGGCAGATAATATGCCCCAAGAAAACCTTTGGGTATTGGGCGAAGGGCATTGCTTGCGCGATCAAATTTTTAATTTCTGCCTAAAAACCATGCCCTATAACCAAACCTTTGAGGCCGGAAGCATAGATACGCTCATCCGCATTGTAGATAATAATGGCGGATATACGGTAATACCCGAGCTACACCTCGATTCGTTAAACGAAAAACAATGGGAAAACGTGCGCGAAATATCAAACCCTCCGGCCATACGCGAAGTTTCCATCGTAATTAAAAAAGACTTTATTAAAGAACGATTAATTAATGCTGTGGCCGATAGCGTTAAAGATATTATACCGCACCACATGTTAGATGAACGCTTGAAGAAGTTTTCGATTAAATTGTAGGTGTGCCACAGCCCTTATGGGCTGGCGATCTCGCATCAGGGATACCCAATCTCGCACTAAGGGAAGTGGATCTCGCATAGGGGGAAGCCAATCTCGCATGGGTACTTCATGAATCTCGCATGCAGGTAAGGCGATCTCGCACCTCCGAAGGTGAATCTCGCATCAAGGATACCCAATCTCGCTAGCGAGATTCATAATAAGATTAATAAGCGATAAGTACGTTTTTAAATTTCATAATGAATATATTTGAGATCTCTAGGTTGTTAATAAATCCACACTTAACTATTTATGAATAAAAAAACTAAAAAAATAATAGCGCGAGAATTTCTATTCATTTTAGGAACTGCGATTCTTTTTTTATTAGTTGTTTTCGCATCTTATTTAAATACTGAAAAGCAAACCAAATTAGAAACAGAGATTAAAAACTTAACACAATCAGAAAAACTACCATATAGATTGTATATTTATTATTACATAAATGATAATATTCTTAAAGGTACTGGAAAGAAGATATCAAATCCCGAGAGATTTATAAGTATCCTCAATAAGGATAGTTTGAGGTCTTCTCTTATATACGACGATATTAAGAGTAAAGGATCAATCGACATTTCAAAAGAGAACTTTCTAAAAAGAATATCAGATGATAATGAATCGGAAAAATATTATTTATCTGTATTGCATCCTTTAGAAAACAAATTGAGCAGAATTAAAAACTCATTTCTTAATGAAGTAGATAATATAATTGTTTATGGTTATTCCCTACTTCTAATATTCTTTGCTATTCGCTATTTAATATATATGTTATTTTGGAGCATAAAGCAGCTAAAAGAATAATAAATTCTACCGAATAAAAATCACAAAAAAGGGTTCCGCTAGTGCGAAACCCTTTATGCCTTTATAAAAACAAGTACTCATTTATTCCTGTTTTTCTTTTTTTGAACGTTGATAAGCAGCAGCTCTATCTCTTTTGTATTTACTGCCATAGGCTTTCACATGGTCAGCATCGTTTCTGAAAACAAATCGACCATATTCATAAACCTCATCAACCACTTCTTTAAGTAAGGTAAATGCCTTATCACGCATTTCTTTTCGGTGCTCTTCAACATAAGCATGCCCGTTAATTATACTCAATGTTTCCGATAGGCTTTTTGATAAAGTAACCGCCTTATCAAGCTTGGTTAAATCAAAATTCATAGCCATTAAAGGCTCAGGATTATCCTTACCAAGTTTTGCTAATTTAGATAAATCGAGCACTGCATCGGCTTGATTATCGCCTTCCTTAATAGCATCAATAAGGCTTAACAATTGATCATCTTTACGATAAGCAAATTCCATACTATCTATCAACTCAGAATTTAAGCTGTACATTTCTGGAGAATTTTTCTTCCAGTCGTTAGCTGCAATTTTGCTCTCCGATGATTCTTCTTGCCAATTTACCTCGCTAACCACAAGTATTGTAGTCAGTTCTGATAGTTTTGTTAATAACTCGGCATTAAAACCAACCGCTGTTAACTTGGCTAAATCGAGCGTGGCACGCTTGTGTAAATTTTTACTTTCCTGAATGTAAATGGGGATGGGTATCCCGCATTGTTTGATATCCTCTTTTTTTACAGCCTCCAATAAGGCTGTGTAACTTTCTACGATCTCTTGATCACTCATTACTGTTGGGTTTTTAATTAAAAAATTATCCTTCCCCACTAATACCAGAATACTTAGGTTAGTCTGATATAATCTCTCATTTTTTTAAAAGTTGGTTCCTGTTTTTAAAAAGGCAAATGAAGATAATAAAATTTTATGATAGACAAAGACACTGAATAACAAGTTGTAGCATTTTAAAATTATGAGTACTTATATAATGCAACCTGCACAAGCTATTGATTTTGCAATAAGTTCCGATAATCCTCAGGGGTATCAATATCTAAATACCCCTTACCTAAACATACCAGCGTAACAGTATCCTTGTTGGAGTTAATAATGCTTTTTGCCCCTTTATTATCTTGTAAATCCATTAAGGCTGAAAAATACCTTTTACCAAACACAGCAGGTACACCAATGCTTTCTTCGGCTTTGGTGGCTATTATTGATTTTGCACTACTCTGGAATTGCATTAATAGCTTTCGATAATGTTCCAGGGGAATAAGGGGTTGATCGGCCAAGCTAATGAGCACAGCATCATAGGTACCCAATTCTGAAATTACCTGCACTGCCTTAGCTATTGAGGCACCAATTCCCTTCTCCCAATTCTCGTTATAAATCATATGAACCGATGGTTCTGTCAGGGCATTTTCAATACGCTCTTTATGCGCACCCACAACAAGGTACACGTCCTTAGCCCCTAGCTCAAGGGCTTTATCCACCTGATGGTTAATGAGTGCTTTGTTTTTATAGCGCATCAATTGCTTGGCTTCGCCCATCCGCTGGCCTTTTCCTGCTGCTAATATTACCAATGCTATATTTTGTGTGGGCTTTATCATCGCTAAACTGAATGTATATTACCCATCAATTCTTTTAAGGGATGGGCATTTTTATTTCGTTGTACAGCTACTATTTCTGAACAGATGGATAAGGCAATTTCTTCGGGAGTTTCTGCACCAATATTTAATCCGGCAGGGCCATGTAATAAATCTAAAAATGCTTCATCCAAGGAATTGGTCTGAATCAGAAAATCGTTGACGAGTTTTTCTCTTCGCCCTACAGAGCCCAATAATCCAATATAACAGGCTTTGGTGTGCTGAATAGCCATCAGGTAACTTAAATCTTTTGCGTAGTTATGCGTCATCAGAATAAGCGCGGTATTGGCATCTATTATTTCGGCATTAAATTGCTCGCCCGTTGCCTGAATCACATCCGTAGCTTCGGGAAAATTATTGCGGGAGTAGGCATCAAATGGCGTGCTCACTATCAGCACATCCCAACCTAACTTACTGGCCATCTCTGATAATACCACAGCATCATATTCTGAACCAAAAATAATGAGCTGAAACTTGGCACTTTTAACTTGCTCTAACACCAAACTACTGGCATATTCATCAAGCTCAAAATTGTAGTTCGTATCAAAACAATGCAGGCTATCTTCTATTTGAATAAAAGATCTCAATCCATTTACTGAAGCCAGCTCGCGCTGATAAAAGTGTTTTATAACAAAGGGTTTTCGATTTACGATAAGAGCTTCAATGGAAAGCAACACCTCATCCTGAATAGTAAAAGGCTCAATCAATAGATATAAAGTTCCTTCGCAGCCCAAGCGGTAACGACCATCGTAGGTCATCATTTTAGGTTCTGAAGTTTTGAACACCTCTTGTGCTTCTCTTAAAACCTCTTTCTCAACACAACCTCCGCTTACTGCACCAACCATGCAATCATTTTGTGCAATAAGCATACTCACCCCTGGTTTGCGGTACGATGAGCCGTCGAGGGCAACCACGGTGGCTAAAACACATTTTATGTTTTGAGATTTAAACAGCTGATAGGCTTTTAGTATTTTTTGAAACTCGTGAGTCATTTATTTTTCCTGTTGTAGATTTCTTTATTCTTGATGATAAATATTGTCTTGGGATTTTTTAAGGCCATTTTATATTTATACATCTTAAAGATTAATAATTCATCCCAAACCCTGACTTCTTGCTGAAATTAATAAGAATAATCAATTCTTAATAATTCCGATGTCTTGACACAAGAAAACAGAACCTGCCTGCCGGCAAAGGCAGGGCAAAGAAATTTTTTCAAGATTATTGCTACGCTCAGTATTATTCAAGTGAACTTGATACTGCTTTCGCTTACAGCAATAATTCAAGGCTGCTTTACAAATCACTTTCTTATTTATCTAAATCTTAAGTGCGGCCAAGTGATTTTCGAGCAAAGCTCTCAACTTCTTGGTCTTACTAAAGCTTTAGCTAAAACAAAAGCATTATGTAAAGAGGCCTTTCTCCGTGGCGCTTATATCAAATAAGCCTATTAAAAAATGATTTACCCAAACACTTCTTTATTTTTAATAAATGGTTGCTTGGTAATTCTCACTCCAGTGGCGGCAAATATGGCATTGGCAACTGCTGCTCCAGCAGGAGGAAGAGATGGTTCTCCCAAACCACTCGGTGCCAAATCGCTTTGTACAAAGTGGCATTCAACCTGCGGGGTTTCATTCATCCGTATCAGTCTATACCTATCAAAGTTTGTAACTGTTGGTCGGCCATCCTTTATGGAAAAATCGCTATACATGGCATGTCCAATACCATCTATAATTCCACCTACCACTTGGTTTTTAGCACCCAAGGGATTCACCACTAAGCCACAATCAATGGCACAAATAACACGGGTAATCACAGGTATACCATTTCTTAGTTCCACTTCAGCCACTTCGGCCGCATAGGTTTCGTGACTAAAATATTGAGAAAAGCCTTGATACACACCTTCGGACTGATTGCCCCAATTGGCTTTTTTAGCCAACAGTTTTATTACGCCTTCCATTCTTTCCGGTTCATATACCAAGTGCTCATTATCGGATTTCTTTGCCTTTTTAATCAATTCTAAATGAAAGGCAATGGGATCTTTTTTAAGCTTAAAAGCCACCTCATCCAAGAAGCATTGTTCTGCAAAAGCATAAACATTAGAAATGGGTGCGCGCCAAGCTCCTGTTGTGATTGAAGATTTATTTCTAATACTCTCCAACCTCACATTCTGTATTGCCCCACTTGGAAAGCGATTGGCAAACCTTCCTTTTAAAGAAGTACTTCCAACTTGCCTTAACTTATAAGCACTGACCTGGTTACTTTTAATGGCTCCACTAACTTTGTAAGAAATAGCAGGACGATAAATCCCACCCATCATATCCTCCTCACGCGAGTATACCAAGTGAATGGGATACTTAGATTTGTGAGAAATAATAGCAGCCTCCGGTGCATAATTACCAAATAATCGACGCCCGAAACCTCCCCCAATTCGTGTGAGCTCTAGCGTAATATCTTTTTTATCGCGCTTTAGCGCATTGGCTACTCTGTTTAAAGCATTCTGTGGGGTTTGAATGGGACCTGCTAACTTAATCCAATCGTCGGTAACATGGGCAAAAAAGTTCATTGGCTCCATACAGCTGTGCGGCAAATAAGGCGTTTCGTATACCTGCTCTATTGTGGCCTCAGCGTTAGCAAATGCTTTATCTACATTACCAGTACTCTGAATTAAATCGTATTTAGAATCCTGTAACAAGCTTTTTATTTTCTCATTTTCCTTTGCTGAATCGGCCGCTCTTTTAGTGGCTTCCCATACGGGCTTTACCAATTTTATGGCTTTCATTGCGGTGTATGTGTCTTCTGCCACAACAGCAATACTATTTTGCATAAAACTAAATGCGTCCACAACACCTTTCAGAGCAAGCGCCTCTGTAGCATCAAACGATTTAAGTTTATACCCAAAGGGAGCACGTACCATGCAAGCAATCTTTTTGCCATCGTACTCATAATCTAAACCAAACAGCGGCTTGCCTGTGACAATATTATTAGCATCAACATTCTTAATATTTCGTCCGATAATTGTAAAATCCTTAGCATCCTTAAGCTTTACGTCAGTAGGTATTTCTAGCTTAACCGCTTCTTCTACCACTTCGCCTATGCCAATGCTTATATTACCATCGCAGGTAATTATCCCTTCTTTTATAGTGCATTTACTAGGCGCAACACCTGCCTGCTGGGCTGCGGCATTCACTAACATTTGACGGGCAGTAGCACCCACCTCGCGCAAAGGCAACCATCCCATTAATATGGAGGTACTCCCCACCGACATTTGACGATAGTATGCCTCATCTAAATTGGCTTGCTTCACTAAAACCGAATCCCAAGAAACACAAAGTTCTTCGACAATTAGCATGGGTAAGGATGTTTTTACACCTTGCCCTATTTCCGGATTGGGCGCGTAAATGGTCACAGCTCCACTTGGTGCAATCTGTATATAAGCATTAAAGTCTTTATAATTGAGTTTTGAAATATCATCGGGCAACTTGGCTGAATTCTTGCAACTTGAGAAAAGGTTAAATCCAATGAGCATTCCTCCAGCTGATAAGGCTGATACCTTTAAAAAGCCTCTTCTATCTATCTTCTTTTTCATGATTATTTAGTTTTGAGAGGAGTACTTATTGTTGTTTTAATTTTTGAGCTGCCAAAACAACTGCCTTTTCAATTCTATTATAAGAAGCACAACGACAGATGTTACCACTCATGGCCATTCTTATTTCGTCTACCGATGGCATGGGATTAGTTTTAAGAAACGATGCCGCACTCATAATCTGTCCGCCCTGACAATAACCGCATTGCGCCACATCTTCTTCAACCCAAGCCTGCTGAACGGGATGATCTCCATCGGGCGAAAGCCCTTCTATTGTTGTTATTCGCTTTCGCGCCAAACTAGAAACAGGCAAACTACAGCTGCGAGCTGCTTCACCATCAATATGAACCGTACACGCACCGCACATGGCAATGCCACAACCATATTTGGTGCCTTTTAATTTAATATGATCGCGCAAAACCCATAACAGAGGTGTATCGGGTTCAACATCTACTTCATAATGGTTATTATTAACCAATAAGGTATACTTGGACATATCTTCTTTATTAGGATTTATTACAATAGGGTAATTCGATACTCCAATATCTTAACTTAATTACATTATTCCTATCTATACACCTGTTAATTAGTTGTTAATATGCAATCATTAAAAAAACTAATTACTCAATTTAAATCGAATTTTGCTTACTAAATTGCTAGTATCACCATAAAACAATTTAGCATTTTTTAACACTTTAGATAACTCACTCACTTCTAATATAATAAATAAGATTGAAATGAACGTTCATTCATTATGAGCATAACGCAAATGAATGAACGTTCATTTCTTACATAAAAGCAGTATATTTGCCCAAGTTAAACGACAAGTTTAGGAGATAGAAATGATTGATAATAAAAAGATTGACAAAAAAGAAGCCATACTTGATGCTGCACTTACGCTAATTACCAAATTTGGTTTACATGCAGTAAGCATGAAAATGATAGCTACCGAGGCCAAGGTTGCCGCTGGTACTATTTACGTGCATTTTAAGAATAAAGAAGAAATGTTGGCTTCACTCAACAATATTTTAACGCAAAAGATCAATGATATTGTTGAAAACAACTTTAACGAGGCACTTTCTTTTAAGGAGAACTTTAAAACCTTATGGTCCATTATTCTGGATGCGTATATCACAGACCAACGCATTCCTGATTTTGTAACGCAGTACTCCTTCTCGGCCAATAATGCAGAATCAGACACCATACAACTTCTGGCTCCTATTTATAAGTTACTAGAGCGTGCACAAAACGAGGGTGTTGTAAAAGAAATTCCAATACCTGCTTTATTGGCATTGGCACATGGCCCTATTACTTCACTCATAAGAATGGTGCGCAGAACCAATCTTAAGATTAAAGATATAGACATTGAAACCTATGCAGAAGCCTGCTGGGATGGCATTAAAAAATAAGTAAATACGTATATTTTAAACGAATAATATAATGAAGAAAAAAACTCTATTGCTGGTATGCCTTTACGGCTTCTTTACTTTTGGGAGTAAGGCGCAAACTGAGGTTCCAGACAGTGTATTAAACCTGCAATATTTTATTCAGGCGGCATTAGATCACAATAAGCAGCTTAAAAATCAACGCCTCAACGTTGAGAAGTCTGACATTATTAGAAAGCAAATAAGACATACTTACATCCCAACTATTGAAGCAAGCGGAACGTATGCCTATTCGAGCGGCGAAGTGAATATGGATACCGATCCTATTCCGTTTAGCATCCCTAGCATGACTATACCTGTGCCCCTACCTCCTCCAATTGGAACATTACCGGTAACTACTCCGCCCATTAATTCAGCCATTCCGGGCATTAACGAGTCGTTAGATTACAACGGAAGTCTATGGATGGGTGGTTTAACTGCCAAGTGGACTTTATTTACGGGCCTAAAAGTGCCGTATTTAAGCAAGGCCATGAAACATAAAATTGCTGCGGAAGAAGCGATGCTTGCGCAAAGCGAAGCCGAAATTATTGCTGAAGTATCAAGCTACTACGATAAGATTGCCCTTTTAACACAGGCCAATACTATTTTATCGGAAAGTGAGAAAAGATTGGTTCGCGAAGAGGAAGTTGCCAAAAGAGCTTTACAAGAAGGCCTAATTACGCAACACGATTTTCAGAAAATTGCCATTGCCAAACTTGAACTGGCTTCAAAGCAAATTGAATACGCTGGTAGCAAAAGCCTCTTACATTTAAAACTACAGCAATTAACCGGTTTATCCCTATCAATTGTAGAAGCTTTGGATGTGAACTTAGATCCGTTTAACCCAAAAGTAGGCAACGGTAGCTACCTTAACCGAGCTGAGCTAATAGCCTTAGACGAAGCCATAATTGCATCGGAATACAAGCTAAAGAGTGAAACTAGTGGTTACTTACCTAAGGTGCAAGCTTTTGCAACACACTCGTATGCTGGCGTAAAAAATGGTGCACTAGGTCCACTAGGGTTTAATGAAATTAGTGCCTACCCTATTAATGCCGTTGGTGTTGGTTTTAAATGGGAATTGTTTGATGGTTTACATACGCACGAGCAACGTCAGAAGGCAAAGATAGAATTGCTACAAACACAAAATAAGAAAGAGGAAGCAGCGGAGTTATTAATGTTGAATTATAACAATAGCTTAAATCAGTTGCAGGTTAACAATGCCAAACTAAACTTGCAAAAGTTACAGCAAGAGTCTGCTAAAAAGAGTTTAGAGATTTCGTACAAAGAATACCAAAACGGTTTAATTAAGATTAGTGAGTTCTTAGAGGCTCAGGCCGATTACGAAAAAATGGTACTAAATTATTACCAAACCATTTATGATCAACGCCAAAGCACTATTCAGTTATTAAATGCAACGGGCGAATTAAACAGTACTTCATTACAAAACTAGAACAGATTTTATCAATACAATATAGCTATGAAAACAATAATAAAAATTCAAATATTAAGTGTACTAGTCCTATTAAGCTCTTGTGCACCAAAAACCATCGAAGGCGAACAAGGAAAAATTAAACGCGATGCCTTAATGGTAGTTTCTAAATACCCAGGTCGCATTATTGAGATATATGCCAACGAGGGTGACAAAGTAAACAAAGGGGATACTTTATTTTTATTAGATATGCCTGAGGTTGAAGCCAAAATGAACCAAGCACAAGGTGCAGTTAACGCTGCCGAGGGTCAGTATAAAATGGCACTAAAAGGCGCTACTAACGAGCAGTTAGAGCAAATTATGGCCAAGTTAGATGCGGTTACTGAGCAATATAAGTTTGCCGAGAAATCGTACAACCGTATCAACAATATGTTTAAAGATAGCATGGTATCTGTGCAAAAGCACGACGAGGTTTACATGAAATACCAAGGTGCAAAAGCACAATATGTAGGTGTAAAAGCGAAATACGAAGAAGTGAAAAATGGCGTGCGCGATGAGAAAATACAAATGGCATTAGGAACTCTTGAACGTGCCAAAGGTGCTTTAGAAGAAGCTAACGTGGCGTATAGCGAGCGTTTTTTAGTTGCTCCACAAGCCATGACTATCGAAACCATTGCCTTACACCCAGGCGAGTTGGTATTACCTGGTTATGGTGTGGCCAATGGTTACGAACTGTCAAAAGCATACTTCCGTTTTACAGTTACAGAACACAATATTGCTAAATATAAAGTTGGGGATAAGGTAGCTATAGAATCGCCGTTCACCAACGAAAGCTATAAAGCAAAAATTGTATCTGTGAAGCAATTAACACGCTATGCCAATATTACTTCAGCCTTCCCTGAGTACGAGTTAGGCGAGTCTATTTACGAAGTGAAAGCTGTACCTGCTGCAGGCACAAACGTAAATAACATGATTACCAACATTACTGTTTTACTGAAATAATAAAGCCTTAGCATGAATAATTTCTTTTCGTTAATTAAAAGAGAGTGGAAGCTCTTTACCAGCAACTCCGTTGTGGTAGCCATATTTTTGGGTGCGCCGCTCTTGTATGGTTTATTACTGGGTGCAGTATACAGTAAAGGTAAAGTAGATAATTTGCCGGTTCTTGTGGTTGATATGGACGATACACCCATGAGCCACAAAGCCATTGAGATGCTTGATGATACTGAAGTACTTACTGTAGATGTGGCCTTTAATACGGCTGATGTTAAAAATTTGGTGATCAGCAATGGATACGATGCTATTATTACTATCCCAAATCGTTTCGAGGCAGATATCATTCAAAAGCGTCATCCTGAAATACAAGTGGAAGTAAATACCGCCAATATACTACCTGCCAACTATGCCGCCAAAGGTATTCAAGTGGCTTTGGGTACCTTAAATGCGGGTATCGAAATTTCTAGTCTTACTAAAAAAGGAGTGCCTGCTGTAACTGCCAAAGAGCAATACGAAGCCTTTGGTGTAAACTACGCACGCTTCTTTAATAAATCGGCCAATTACATGATGTTCCTTTGGCCGGGGGTTTTGGGTGTAATTATTCAACAGGTGTTTATGTTGGCTTTGGCCTTGAGTTTTGCTCGTGAGTTTGAAGAAAAAACATTCTTCAGCGAATTCTATAGCAAGGTACAAAACCCATGGATGGCTATGTTCATCAAATCCATACTGTTCTGGATTATGGGGGCTGTCATCATGCTATTACTATGGAGCATGTTCCCACTATTTAAAGTACCACTACATGCTAGTCCATTAGCACTAGTTAGTCTATTGTTGGCTTTAATAGTATCAGTGAGTTTTATGGGAATAGCAGTTAGTTTGGCCATTCCAAGTCAGCTAAAAGCTACGGAAATACTTATGGTAGTAGCCACACCTAGCTTTATATTAAGTGGATTTACTTGGCCTCTATCGCAAATGCCAGAAAGCATTGTGATGCTAGCCAAAACCATTCCGCTTACGCACTTTCTTGAAGGATTAAGAAAGGTAATGCTTTACGATGCCAACTTTAACGATGTGTTGCCCGAACTAAAAGGCTTGCTATATATAGCATTGTTTTTTGCCATAGTTTGCTACATCATATTTAAAATAAAAGCCCGCAAACAAAAAGCCTAATTCATTCCGATTTAAATAACAATAATTGTAGAGCTTGTCTGTTAAAGGCAAGCTCTTCTTTTTAGAAGCTATCTTGTTTAGAAGCCTACTTTTACAGAACCTCCTGTGATATTTTTAGCCCCTGGATTATCAAAAACATGCCTACTATTCACACCTACTTTAACCTTGGGGCTCACTTTATACATTAACGAAGCTCCTACATTTGATTGTTCAAAAAGATGATTACCCACAAATGGATTACCCTTAGGTCCTGCCAAATACTGACCTTCGGCTTTAAATGTTAATCGCTCTGTGATAGAATAATCGAAACCAGCATGCCCCCCAAAACGATAATAAACTTTACCATCCAAAGCATCAATCTCCGTAATAAATAAACCATTTGCAAAAAAGGTTAGTTTATCGTTAGAAATCCATCTAATTCCTAGCGTCAAAAAGTAATACTCTCCTATTCCTAAAACCTGATCTTTTTTATTTCGGTTATAAACATAAAGGTCATTGTGTAGCTTGTAAGTTCCGTCGATATCATAAAAATCGCCTCGTACTCCACTAATTGTATTCGCAATATTAGGATCTACCTCAGCATCCACTTCAACTGTGTTTAATTCTATTTCTTCAGAATTAACACTGTTCAATATTATATTTTGATGATTTCTACTAGCTCCTGTGTTTTCTGTTTCTATTTCTAAATCTGTATTTAACGAATCGGTTTTAGTACCACTATTTTCTTGCGCTACAAGCGTACCTGCAATTGTTATAAGAAGGAGCAGAAGAGCATTCTGTTTATTAATCATGAGTTAAGGTTTAATGAATAAGAATTTCAATTTACAACTTTATATTTAATATAATTTAAATGTCTGACTTTTAGATTGGTTATTTCATATTTTGCCAATAAACATTCTCTGGTTTCCATTTATCTTTTGGCTGATCTTCTCCTGTTGGATACCCAATTGGAATAACATTAAGCGGTACCATATGCTCAGGAAGTCCTAAGACTGTTTTTACAGTTTCAATACGTTCCTGACGAGGAAAAACCCCAGTCCATACTGCACCTAAACCAATAGACTCAGCCGCTAATAGTATGTTTTGGGTTGCTGCAGAACAATCCTGAATCCAATAGTCATCCACCTTAATGGCCTTGTTTAAATCGCCACACACCACAATAGCTGCTGAAGCTTGAGATAACATTTTAGCATAAGGTAAATCTTGCTCAAGCTCATTTAAAACAGCTTTATCGGTGATTGCAACAAATGCCCAAGGTTGTTTATTAACCGCAGTTGGTGCCGCCATTCCTGCCTTAAGTAATACTTCCAGTTGACTGTTAGTTACTTTCTGATTGGTAAAGTGGCGCACGCTTTTTCGCTCATGAATGGTTGCAATAGTAGCATTTGTATATTGCTTGGGTTTAAAGCTTGGGTTCTCCCCTTCTACAAATAATTTATACGCATCCCAAGGTTTAGCAACTGGTATTCCGTATGAGTAATAATACTCATCTTCGTAAAAAACAGGCTGCAAGGCTTCAATATCAACAGCTCCATTTTCTTTAATAAGATGTGCATCTACCTTTGTATCTATAACCTTACCTATAAATTGAGTGTGCGAACCTAGGTTTATTACCTGAGTAACTTCACACTCTATGGCAATAGGAAACTCTTTAATATATGGTGCATTTACATACTCTCCCTTCATCGGCGTTAAGCCTAATTCTTTAAACTTATCAACATCGTGTCCCGAGATATTTCCTACGTAATCCATTTCTGCAACCAGAGCTGTTGATGGCACATTTACAGTTAATGATTTAGTTGCCATAATATTTTCATAACTCAAGCGAGATTCGCGAATAGACACTGCTATGCTCAATGGATTTGAATTGCAAATACCTGCCCAAGCTGCAGTCATAATATTCGGATTTCCATCAGCACCGTACGTACCAATAACCAAAGCTGGCTTAGGCATAATGTGTCCTTTAACGCCCACCGATATTTTAGTTTGTTCACCTAAATTAGAAGCAATTGATTGATTAACCGGGCTTTCTTCTTGCTTGACTGATGGCTGTTCTTCATCGCTTTGTTTTGTTAATTGATAAACAAGCACAACTATTATAATTGTGAATAATACGTTTAATATATTGGGTTTATTCTGCATGATGTATTTCTATTTTTTTTGTTTAAAAGATGGGATCGAATCTAAGGCACATCCTGTTGGACAAAGCGCACACCAAGGACGGTTAAAAAATAAGGATACTATTACAATTAGTAAACCTGCCCCAATCATAAGCCATCCGGAAACGGAATAGGCAAAGGCTAAAAATGGTTCCATTGATGATAAGGGCAAGCTTATTCCCATTAAAATGGAAGCCCATATAAAACATAAATAAATGAGACGCAGATCAATATTGAATACCTTCTTCACAAACTTTCGTTTCCTAAAAGGAGATAGTTTAGAAGCGATCATTTGTAATGCTCCCATTGGACATAGGTAGTTACAATAATATTTATGCTTCCCTATAAAAGTCATTATAATTGAGGCTACAAGAATAAGTATTAACTCAACATTGGTGTACCAAGGTAGTCCGTTTTGCAGCCATGTTTCAAAGATGCTTAGGGATAACATTTTGTTTGTAAAAAAACCAAATACCAGCACAACTGCCAGTAAATAGTAGAAATAATATTTCTTAAAACGCTTGGTAAAAACCATTACCAATGAGCTCAGTATTAATAAAAATACAAGCACCAATTGTGTTATTCTAAGCCAATTTAATTGATGACTTTGTTCAATGGATAAATAAGTTGATAAAGTAGCATTTACGCCCTTTATAATGGCTTCACTACTATAGGTTGCCCCACTTATCGCATCTACTTTGTGTTGAATTAATGTAGTATCAACCTGCTTCCCATCCCATTTTGATAGTAAATTGCTATCATATACGTGCGACATAAATTCTCCGGTCTCACTATTATCCAAAACCGCAATGGCTTTTACTCTGTGATCAAGATCAAGCCCAATTAAAATAGGCAATACATCATTGTACCCAAGTTGGGAAGTTTCATAAATTACAGATGAAAGTATTGTACCTATCCGGTCTGATTTATCGGAGCGAACCTCAATACTTTTATCCGATTTTAATCGACAACTAGATGCATTTGGAAATACATTTTGAATATCTGTAATTTCGAGCTGCCGCTCTTTGCTAGGAGCAAACCATTCACGCGCTCCTCCTAAGCGCAAAGCAATAGCCAATAGTATCAATACAATTGTTATGCTTTGAAGTATCTTTTTAGATAAAGTTGTTTTACGCATTATATCACTTACTTATTTTGTCGGATTACAAAAGTAAGTTATCGAAAATGCATAATGAGTTATAAAACTGTTAAAATATAACCTTTCTTTAATTTACATTGATGATTTAAGAGAACGGAACGGCTCAATTCTTCATACCTATTAATGGGGAAGCAGTAGTTTTTTAGTCGTAAATGAATTGTATAAATTTACCTTCATGGTAATAGTATGACCAAGTTAAGCTTTCTTCTATTAAAACTATGCTTATACCATTATTACAAACTGTAATCTTCTCTGTTATTGATTCCCATACACCTTTTAATTCTGACCTGATGACTATTTGAAACTTTTTGCTGTTATAGTTTTGGATTTTATCAATTAGAACAATTTCATATCCATTAGCCTGTTGAAGAAACACATACAAAAATAATTCATCGCTAGAGTCTTTTAACAACACAGCGAAATCCAATAAATTGTCCCCATTATAATCGCTCGTGCAGAAAAAAGGCAATTGAGTATCATCGTCTTGAAAACTTTCCCACCCTTTCATGTAATCAAGGCATGATGGAATTTTGTATTTAGGTAATTCTTTGTTTATGTAATGCACCAACGAATCTGGTATATTCTTAGCTTCCAAACTACTTGAAAATACAAGTCCAACCGTTAAGAATATTAAAATATATTTTATCATATGACTATTTCTATAACTACCAATTCATTATTAAACCAAGCACACCAATTATATATTTGTATCATTGAGTTTTTGTATTTGATCGGCTGCATATTTACTTGGTGTAACCTGATAACGCTCTTTAAATACCTTATTAAAATGGGTTCGGCTTTTAAAGCCTGTCATTATAATTACATCGCCAACAGAAGCTTTATTCTGAACTAGCATTTCAGCTGCTTTGGTTAATCTATATTCCTTTAAAAATTCAAATGGCGTACAGTTTGTGATGGCTTTAACTTTCTGATAAAAATTGGTTCTATTAAAATATAAAGCTCGGGCCAATTGATCCACATCTAAATCTTGGTTATCCAAATTCTCGTTTATCACTTCATAAAGCTTTTCTAAGAAAATATGATCACTTTGACTTTGTTCTTGTTCGCGCTCTAACCTAAGTGGCATACTCATCTGAAAGCGCTCACGAAGCTGCTGTCTGCTTTGTAATAAGGACTCGATACTACTTACCAAATGCTGCATATTAAATGGTTTTTTGATATACGCATCGGCTCCTTCGTTAATCCCTTGTATTTGTTCATCAATTGAAGTACACGCGGTTAATAATACTACCGGAATATGGCTTGTTTTAATATCCGTTTTTACCCTTCGGCACAATTCAAAGCCATTTACCTCGGGCATTAACACATCACTAACAATAAGGTCGGGCCATGCTTCTTGCATTTCATCAATGCACTCTTGTCCGTTGGCAAAGGTTTTAACATTAAAGAATTCCGATAAGGCTTTTGAAACAAACATGCGCATATCATTATTATCTTCCACTAGATAAACTATGGTTTTAGAATAATCGTGATTCAGCTTTAATTCTACTTTTTGCTCTGTTTTAATCTCCGCTAATTCAAGTTTACCGGCTTCTAAAACTTCCTTTTCTTTTTTAAGGATTAATTCACTTGGCTGCTCCACTACAATTGGTAAATCAACCGTAAGAATGGTTCCCTCACCAAAAGTACTTTGCGCAACTATTTTACCTAAATGTAATTCGGCCAAACGTTTTGAAAATGCTAAGCCAATCCCAGAGCCCCCGGTATAAGCACTATGCGCCTTTTTAGATTGATAAAAACGCTCAAAAATAAATGGTAAATCTTCGCTATCAATTCCCTTTCCTGTATCCTCAACCCACAGTTTTAAGGAACGCGCATCTTGTTTATACCCTACGGTAATTGTGTCATTCTCTTTGGTATATTTAAAGGCATTATTCAGAAGGTTGTTATATATCTTTTCCAACTTATCCTTATCAGCCAAAACATATATTTCCTCATCGGGCTTATTTACCTGAAATACCTTATTGGTACTTTGTGCCAAGTGCTCAAAATCGGCACACAAGTCATCAATAAAATTATTAAATGAAAAAGTACTGTTATTCATTTTTAGCTGATTGGCATCGGAACGTTGAAAATCATGAACCTGATCAATCAGCTGCGTAATCTTTTTAGATTGGCGTTGCACAATGGCTAACTTCTCACTTATTTCACCATGTTTTTTATACTTCTCAACCAAGGTTTCTACTGGTCCGGCAATTAAGGTTAATGGTGTTTTAATTTCGTGAGAGATATTTGAAAAGAAGCGCAGTTTGGCTGCATTCACTTCTTTTACGTTATCAATCTCGAGTTGCTCAATTTCTAGACTATGATTCAGACCTTGAATGCGCAAGCGAAATGCTATAATGATATACACAATAATGCTCAGCAAGGCTAAGTATAGTATAAAAGCTGCTGGCGTTCGCCAGAAAGGCGGTTTCACATTAATTTTAAGCTCTTTTACTGGAGTCCAATTATTTATTGAGTTTGATGCACGCACCTTAAAGGTATAATTACCTGAACGCAAACCACTATATTGAACCACATTTTGATTAGATGGAACCTTGATCCACTCGGTATTAACGGGTAACATTTTATATTCGATAAAATGATTACGTGGATTAGAATAGTGAATGGATTTCAGCTCAATGGCAATAGAGTTCTCGAAATGCTCCAAGGTAACCTCTTCGGTGTTGTTGATATTTTGAGATAATATTACCCTATTGTTTACGGTATCTAAGGGAAGAACTTCTTTATTATAAATGCGTAAACTCCCAAACTCTAGATTGGGTAATTTCTCTGTATCTCTAATGTGTTTGGGCTTGAAATAACAAATTCCTTCGTAGCCATAAAAAACAATGGTCCCGTTTTTTAGCTGAGCTGATCCGTACTTATAGGTTTCAAAGGGCACTCCATCATCCTTACTGAAAATTCGGAATCGTCTTTCGGCAGAAACAAATTTATTGATACCGTGATTGGTACTCAACCACAGGTTACTCTCAGAATCGAAAGACAAACCGGTAACCACGTGATTGGATAAGCCATCCTTCTCTGAATAGGTAATAAACTCAGCATCGGTATTGGCATTAATAAGCTGACAAACACCACCATGGTTGGTACTTAACCACAACTCCTTATTAGGCAGGCGTGTGATACCTGAGATAAAATTACTTGAAATAGATTTTGGATTGGTATCATCTTTTAAATACTGCGTAACATCAAATTGGTCAACACGCGTATTGTTATAAATTCGAACTCTGTACAAGCCACGAGTTTCTGAGGCTATCCATAGCAAAGAGTGGTATGGATCGGCATAAACACTGCGAATATCAACCAATGATTTATCCTTAAAAAATGGATTATCACTTAAATCTTGCATTTTAATTAGGGTAGCATTGTCGCTCATCGTTAATCTGAAAACCCCTAGCTTACCACCTATCCAAAGGTTCCCTTCATTATCTTCAGAATAAGAACGAACTATATAATCTAAGAACTTATAGGTACCATTTGACAGTACTTTCTCAAGCCTTTTTTTACCGTGTTTTACTATGAACAAACCCTGAAATCCAACCTGAAGCCATATGTTTTTATCTCTATCAACATAAACAGACTTCACTTTTTCTTTGTCTCTGCGCCCAAACTCAATTGGTATTGGTTCAAACGCTTTGGTTTTGGTGTTGAATAAAGATATTCCTTTATTGAGCGTGCATATAAACACTCTATTACTATCGAGTTCTGCAACACTCATTATATTATCAGACCCCATATCGTAGGGCAAATTTTGCTTGATACTATAATGGTTAAAATGTACTTCTTGCTCCTTAAACTGATACAATCCATTATTAAATATAGTACCTAACCAAAACCCACTACGAACAGTGGATGCCATGCAGTTGATATTTAAATTACCTCCTGTTTTATTAAAACTTTTAATAGTATAATTACCTCCTGATAAGAACTGATTGGCACTACTTATTTTTTGTACACCGTTATTTCTAGTAGCTACCCAAAGACTTCCCTTTGTACCTAAAATAGCATTGGTAACTCTATAATCAGTTAACTTATTAAGCCCTTTTGAGTAAGTTATAGAATCTGCACTTTGATGGTAATCAAAAACCAAAATCCCCTCATCGGTGTCGGTTAATATTGAATTTCCTACTACAGTAACGTAGCCACTATATTTACGAGACGTTTCTTTAATTATGCTAAAATGGGTATTCTTTAAATTGAAGTTTAAAATTCCGAAAGAAGTAGAAAGAATATAGTTTGATTTGGGTAATACCTTAATATCGTAAATACTAATCTTGGTTGTATTACGCGGAATTATAGCATTAGGGTAGAACTTATTTAGCAACTCAAAATTGTAATTGAACTGTAATAAACCCGATTGCTCTGATGCACAAATAATGGTATTACTTTCCTTATCCTCTGTGATGCTAAATACCCTCGGTCCGGTTGCGCCTCTTAATATTTTTGAGTGAGAATACACCTCAATAAAGCGTTGGGTTTTATAATCATAAATAGATATTCCTCCTTCGGTACTTATCCATATATTTCCGTTTGAATCTTCGAATAATGCATATATTCTGTTACTGATAAATAAATGTTTATCACGCGTGTTTTTATAGGCAACAAATTCGTAGCCATCGTAACGATTTAAGCCATCAAAAGTACCTACCCAAACATAACCATGTGAATCTTCAAGAATACATGAGATACCGGTATGCGACAATCCATCATCAATGGTAAAGTGATTTGAATATCTAAGCGATTGATTTTGTGAAAGTATCTGACCGGATATCAGAATAGCTATAATTAAAAAGTAATTTCTGATTGGCATAATTTTAATAGCTAATAATTAAAAAAACTTACGAAAGTTTAAATCTACTAAATAAGACCTAAACGCTTGTTATAAGAACTCATGAATTTCATTAAACCCACTAAGGATTAAACGCAGAAAGGGGTACTCAATAAAGCACCCCTTTTAACCTTATTTTATTGCCCAATTAATTAGGCAAATTACCTTTCCAACCTTTTTTAAACTGTGCATATAATGCTTTCACTTTTTCAGGATTATCATCAGCAACATTTACGGTTTCATATGGGTCATTAGTATGATCGTACAACTCATAGAATATAGGTTCGGCGCTTGGTATGGTGTAATCTTTCCAAACCACAAAACGATATTGCTCGGTGCGCATACCGTAACCCATCAATCGGTTTTCAAATAGGTCTCTATCCCATTTATCGCCCATTTGTTCTTTTATTTTCTCTTCCACCTCTTCAATGAGAGGGCCAAAATATGTTTCGCGCATTCCCTTTGACAGGGGATTTGCTGCCCACTCTCTTAATGCAGGATTGGGAAACTGACTAAAAACTGCCTTCTTCCATTCTTGATTAGGATTATCAATTAATGCCGAAAAACTATGCCCTTCAAGGTGAGAAGGTGCTTCGAGACCAGCCAAATCAGCCAAGGTTGGATACATATCTACCAACTCAACTAATGCCTTGCTATGCGAACCCCTTAAGTCTGCTTTCATATCGGGAGTCCAGATCATTAGTGGCACACGCGTTGATATTTCGTAATTGGTTGCTTTACCCCAAATGCCCATATCACCAAGATGCCACCCATGATCGCCCCAAACAATTATTATGGTATTATCTCTTACACCGGCCTCTTCTAATGCATCAACCATTTTGCCCAACTGCGCATCAACATAGCTCACGCAAGCTAAGTAACCGTGTAATAAATATCTTGCCAAGTCATCATCAAAATCGCCTTGCTTTGGAACACCTGCTCTAGCACGCATCTCAAAGGATGGATGTAAACCCATTGCTGCTCCATTTACTGGTGCATCCTTAAACTTTGCCAAAGGAATTTCAGCTTCGTTATACAAATCCCAGTATTTTTTAGGCGCAATAAAATTCAGATGCGGCTTTTTAAAACCTAAACCCAAAAAGAAGGGCTTATCTGGGTTTGTGCTTACCATCTCTTTTAAAGTTGCTATGGCACATTCTGTGTTATAGCCATCTTCGTAAGTATAATCAGGCACATCAGCCGATTCGCAAACAGGACCTTGAGCCAATCCGTTTCTCAATGCATTTTTACCATATTTGGCTTCCATCTTAGCACGATCTTCTTCCCAGAACTCTTGATTTTCTTTGAGTGCAAATCCTCCTTTGGTTTGTATGCGATCTAGCTTAGGATGCACCGCCTTACGCGACCACGATAAGTCAGGGTCGTTATACTTACCATGATAAATTTTACCGGCGTAAGTGGTTTCATAACCATTTTGTTTAAAGAACTGCGGAAGGGTTATGATATCTGGATTTTTATCGCGGAAATATGTATAGTTTTCAACTACGCCAATGGTTTCGGGGCGAGCACCCGTCATTAAACTTGCTCTTGATGGACTACAAATGGCCTGCTGACAATAGGCATTGTCAAATATTAAACCATCGTTTCCGATAGCATCAAGATTAGGACTTTGCACCTCATTAACGCCATAGCATCCGAGTTCAGGACGTAAGTCATCAAATGCAATAAAAAGAATGTTTGGTTTCTTCTTTGATTCTTCTTTGGTAGCACAACTCACAAAAGTAACTAATGCTATTGCCAAAATAATTAGTCTGTTATTCATATTTTTTAGATTAATCTTTTAATTCCCCTTGGTAATTTTAATCACCTTATTAACATTTGAAGTCGCCACCTTTAACAAGTAAACCCCATCATTTAATGAGCCAATAGATAAAGTTTTACTCTCCTCTCCGACCGTAGTTTTTGTTAATACACATCCTCCAAAAATATTATAAAGCGATAATTCTGTTTCTTGATTAGGCAATCCTTTTACTGTTATCCTATTGGAAGCTGGATTGGGAAATACAGATAGTTCAGATAAAACATCCTCTTTAATACCCACATATTCTTCAACCAACTTAATCCCCTTAAGGGGCTTGTCTAAAACAATATCAGTTCCTTCATTTATCGATGATGTAAACTTAGGTATGATCTCATAATAATTACCTTCGGGCAAATCCTCAGTAAGATCGTAAGAACTAATATCAAAGCTAAAAGTAACATTGCCACCCTGTTGACCAATAACCGCTGGGTTCTCTATTTTATCTTCACTTATAATATCTCCTTGGGCATTCTTCTCAAGCAATATGGCCTCTATACCATTATAGCTATCGGCAATTACTTCATGTCCACTTCCGGCATCAAAATAACACTGAAATACCAATGGTAAATTAATAGGGAATTCATCATTTTCGTATTTTTCGTAATCCACTATTATCTGTGGTTGCGCTTCCCAAACCCTAACATAATCGCAATACATTTCTGTTGGAAAACCCGGTTCTGGTGTTTCCTCAGGATAAGGCATTATGGTTCTTACGCCATCAATATACTTTTCGTAAGGCGTTCGCAAGCCCATTGAAACGGTAATACGCATTGGTAAATGCCAATAATGATTCTTCTTAGCGCCGCGTTGCACTCCATCAACATACCAAAAGATAGAATCTACCCTATTCATTACTCCATAGGTGTGGTATTCATCGCTAGGGTGCCAAGGTGCATCCCAACTATTGTGACACAATTCGGTATTACCCTGACCGGGGCGTTTCCAAACAAAGGCACCATCCTCGTATATGCGAGTATGCAAATTCATTTCAAGAGTCTGCTCTTTATTCGGAATCTGAAATATTTCAATCACATCAATCTCTGAATATTGAACGTAGCCCTCTTCCTCAACTTCAGGGATGCTACGACTATACAACCAAAAAGCTGGGCAGGTACCTTGCCCCTTTGATGAGCCTTTCATTCGCGCCTCAAAATATCCATAGGTAATGGTTTCATCAATTTGCGCAATGCCCGAAGTAAAGTAAACATCTTTACCAATATCGCTTCTCTTTTCTTTTTGACGCATGCGTATGGCCAAAGATCCATTATTCACATACGTATTTTCACTTTCCCAAGCCCAAGTACCCCAATCTCTCACATCGGTAGTCCACTTTTGATCCAAAGTAGCGCCATCAAACTCATCTGAAAAATGAGATAAAAACTCCCATTTCATATCAGGATGCGAAAGTGGTAATTCCTGAGCGAATAAGCTACCTGAAAAACATAGTGTACATAGTAATACTACCAAATATCTTCCCATTATTTTTGCTTTAAAAGTTAAATCCTAATTAAAATTAAATGTCTCATCCCAATGCGGCATCTTTTCTTGGTGCCATGCAATACCGGTTGCTTCATCGTGCCACCACTGCGGTTGCTGATGTGTTTGGCTCCATCTTTGCGCTTCTAATACCATCTGCTTTAAAACTTCAGGATGTTCGTTTCTTAGATTCTTAGTTTCCCCTAAATCTTCGCTCACATTATATAAAGCCCAAGGTTGATTATAAACTTTTAACGCCTTCCAGTTATCGCGTCTAAGGCCCACATCACTCCAATGCTCTCTGTGCCTTAAGGCATAAATATATTCGCCTTTGCGTGCATCTTTACCTGCAAGCACATCATCCCAAACATCTTTACCATCTAACTTTTTGTTTTCGGGGATATCGGCCCCAGCTAAACGGGCAAAGGTTGGATAAAAATCAAGTGCTGAGATATTGAAATCGTATTTCTGACCACCCTTAATTCGGTTTGGCCAATACCAAAACATAGGCACTCTATAGCCCCCCTCGCAGGTGCTTCCTTTTCCTTCTCTTAGCGGAAAATTAGTGGCTCCTTTACTTGTTTTACCGCCATTGTCGCTTAAAAAAACAATTAAAGTATTATCTAACTGATTGGTTTCTTTTAAGGCATTCACTATTTTTTGAACGCCTCTATCTACAGCATAAACCATTGCTGCGTATGTTTTACGAGATTTATCTTCTATGTTCGGGAACATGGCTAAATCTTCATCTTTCGCCTCTAAGGGCGTATGCGGTGCATTGTATGCCAAATACAAAAAGAATGGATCTTCCTTTTTAGATGCATCGTTTACAAAACGAACGGCTTCGCGCGACAGCGCATCGGTAATGTATTCTGTTTCTTTTACTTCTTCACCATTGTGTTCGAGCGGAAGTAAATACTCGAAAATGACTTCTTTACCAGCGGCCTTTTGTTTATGATAAGCTTTTTGATATTGCTCAGGAAAGTAGTTATGTCCTCCTCCTAGAAAACCATAAAAATCATCGTATCCGCGTACGTTAGGATGATATTGAGCCACTGAGCCTAAATGCCATTTGCCAATTGCTCCGGTATAATACCCAGCATCTTGAAGCACCTTACTTATGAAAGTTTCGGAGGTAGGAATGCCTTTACCAATGGTTTCGCTATTGGGTGGTAAATTAAATTGTGCTCCTAACTTGTGCGGGTAACGCCCTGTCATTAAACCAGCTCTACTTGGGCCGCAAAAAGGATGCACCACATAGGCTGATGAAAATACGGTTCCTTCATTCGCAAGTGCATCTAAGGCAGGAGTTGTAATATCTTTTGAGCCATTAAAACCCACATCAGAATAGCCTAAATCGTCGCATAACACAACAAGAATATTAGGTTTGGGTGCTTGCTCTGTTGTGTTTTTATCATTTGATTTGGTATTGCTGCACGACATTAATGCTAATGTGAAGGCAGTAAATAAACTGATTTGGAAAATGGATGAAAGTCTCATAATATTACAATAATAATTTAACGATGCTTTAGATTATAGTTCGTTAGTTTGAAAGCTTATTTAAGTAGTTAATTTAATAACTAAACGCTTACACTTTTTATAAAAAGAGACTACCTATTATAAGGAATAGCTAGCCTCTTTAGCTTACAAACTATATTTACTTTAAACCTGGATTACTTTACTAATAATTTTGTGGTTTGTGCTTTACCATCTGTTGTAACTTTAAGCACATACATTCCTTTTGCTAAATCAACTACTGAAATATTTTGTTTACTTGATGTAGTAGTTAAAGACTTAACAACAGAACCTGCTACATTGCATATTTCAACCATACTGCCTTCTTCTGCCTCAACAAAAACGTGGCTTGATGCAGGATTTGGATATACTTTGAATGCAGATGTTTCTGTTCTGCCTATTGAAGTTGGGGTAGTTGAGAATGTAGTTTGAATCTGAACTTTTGTATCTATTAAAATAGCATCATCACCACCATTTCCATCGTTAACAAAAAGTACAAAACTTATATTACCTACACCATCAACACAATTAACTCCACTATTATTTTGCGTAACAACATTATAAGTTCCTGAATATGGGCTTGCTTCTCCTGTTAATACAACTTTATTGGTTTGAACCCACTTGGCACTTGCTTCACCTTCTAGCCAATTAGTTTGCAGTATACCTAGTTTATATTCGTTCCCATCATCTGGATAAGAAAATTCAACAGTATAACTAAGTGGTGTACCAAACTGCACATAGGGTTGCCCAACATAAGATCCTGAGGTGATAGTTGGACCATCTGGAGCTGGTGCAGCCTCAGTAAAGGTAACAGGCTTTTGTCCTCCTGTTCCAATATTATCATTATTTACATCTTTAAAAACCACTTTAAAAAAACTAGCTCCTACCTCGGCTTTCCCATCTGCTTTAACATCAAAATCAAAGGCTGTTAGCTGACTGTTTCCTTGAGGTATAGTAGGCTCACTATTCTGAGAGTACGTTTTTACCCATGTAATCGGTCCTGCCAATTGCATAAATATAATTTTACCTTCCACAGCAGAACTTGTGGTCAACTCAACTTTTATTGTAGACCCTAACTGAACATCACCATCATCTGCTATTTCAGCACCTTTTGAGCCATCGCTGTTTTTGTAGAATAATTTAATTTCGTCGCACGTTTGTGCATTGGCAATACCACCAACTAAACACATTAATAATAAGCTAATTTTAAGTAACTGTTTTTTCATAATATGATTTCTTTGATTTAACGTTACTGTAAAACTATACACACTTCGGCCTATGCATATACACATAAGTCCAAACCGTATTAACATTTATACATACAAATACAAACAGACACAAACCCTTGAATAACTACACCTTGCAATTATAAATATTTTTATTTTCAACTAATATATTAGGGTATTCTATCATCAAAATGAACGAAATAATTACATATTATTATACTTTTAACGCTTGCTTTGCACCTACTTTGTGCTAGATATAATACGGGGTATTTGCTTTATTATAAATAGGATTGCGTGAACGATGAAAAGTCGGTTAGTATTTTATAGTTTTAAGAGTAATATCACTTAGCAAATGCCTCTTTTTGAGAAAGAGTGACTTCGCAAAAAACAAGCCCGCAAGATAACTCATTAACAATCAACCAACTCCTAAATGCGCGAGAGACTTTTAAATTTTGAGGCTTATCCCATATAGATTTTAGCAACCGGCGAAGCAAACAGCCTTCGCCCATATGGGATATTGCCTACCGACAAGAATTTTAGCATTATCGTATATACGCAAAGCACTTCCGGAAAGAATTTAGGCAATAATCTATATACGCAAAGCGCTTCCGGCGGGTTTTTGGCCAATAATCTATTTAGATTATGCCTTCCGGCAACAATTTGGGCTTTCGCCCATTTGGGATAAGGTAAAATTCAATGATCAGTTAGCGATAAAGTAGTATGACATGTGGATAATACTATGAACCGAATTCAGTTTAGACTTTAATTTATTGTTTGGCGAGTTTATTTTAGGAGTTAAACTAAGAAGTTTGTACCAACAGCCAATATCCTTTAGTTTTGTGTGCTCTATTTATTCCCCATCAAAGAAATCTAAATCTAGTTCTTTTACTTCATATGTTGATTTAACTTGAATACCTACATTAAATTCGTGCAATAGGCTGACTAATTTTGTGCATAAAAAAGGCCAACTAATTAAATTAGCTGGCCCATGATATTGTTTAATATAGTATGCTATTTTACCAATAACTTACTTGTAAATGACGAATCATCCCCCTTAACCTTAATTATATACATTCCTCTATCTAAATCAGAAATTGAGATATATTGTAGCTCCGAGCTTGAAATTTGAGTTTTTATTATTGCACCTGTTACATTACAAATTTCAATTAAAGCTCCGCTTTCTGCTTGCACAAACAAATCGGTGGTTGCAGGGTTAGGATAAATCTTGAATTCATCACTTAAACCTATAGCAATATTAGTTGCTGTTTTAGTAAATTCGGTTTGTATTTGTTGGCGTGTGCTTTCCATTATAACATCATCTTCGAACAGAACGAAACTAATATTTCCCACTCCTGCTATACATGAAACTCCCCCATTATTTGCCATTACAACATTAAATAGTCCGTTAAAAGAACTACCCGAAGCATCAATAGGGTATTTAGTTGTATTCACCCAAACGGCTTCGCTTCCTCCCTCTAGCCAACATGTTTGCATTACTCCTAATTGATACACTTTTCCATTATCGGGCACTGAAAAATCTACATCAAAAGTAAAGGAAGAACCAAGTGCCAAAGTTCCTTGATTTGTGTAGGATGCTGATGAAATAACTGGAGTATCCGGATTGGGTTCTCCTTTTGTAAATTCAACTGACAATTGCCAAAAATCCTTAGTCGTACCAGAAACCAGTGCAAATTTTATAATCCCAGACTCTGAAGCTATCATATTTGAAGCATCATTTAATTCAAAGGTTCCTGTAATACTATTAGTTCCTACTACAGTAGCAATAGAACTAGGAGACACTAAAGGCCATTTCGGATTTTCAGTGCCATCACCATAGTATGCTCGCTGCATCATGTTTATTACACCTTCTGTTTCAACAGTGTAATTTATATCGTAATAAATAGTACTCCCCAATACTATTGGAGAATTGAGGAGTATCTCTTCTCCTCCGGCATCATCATATCGTAATACTACAGAGTTGATAGTGTGCTGTGCTAAAGCGGATGAACTTATTGTAACTAACAATAATAGCAGAGCGCAAATTTTTAGTAATTGTTTTTTCATAGTAGACTCTATTAAATTTAAAAAATAGTGATTTTCGTTTTTAAACTTAATGAGAGCTTAATAAAGCGATGTACAAATAAATTCATTAGATAAGCAGATAAATAAAAACACCCAGAGATAAACAAATCCCTGGGTGTAGTAACTAAATTATTATGCCAATTTTAAATCATTTCCCTTCTGCTTAAAAGAAAATAGCGTACATGGTAAAACAAGCAATAACCAAGGCTAAAGCTAAAACTCTAAAGTTTTTATACCAAACTACACCTTCTAGTTCTTTGCTTTCTTCGTGCCATATTTTTCTAGTCCATGTGTTTTGCGCCACTTGTACCGGATTTGGCGCAGGAGTTAATAAACTAACTACCACATTAACTACCACACTAAATATTAACACTATTGGTGCTAACAATAAAAAGTGAAGTGTTATTTCTACGCCTAACACATATTTTGCAATCATTATGGCTGCGGCAACAAATAAACCTGATAACAAACCAGACATGGCGCCTTTTGCATTTGATCGTTGCCAAAATAAACCTAAAAAGAAGGTTCCTACAATTGGTGGTGCTAAATACGACATTACCTCTTGATAATATGATACCAACGAATCGAACTGCTGTATTACAGGCGCCCAAAAAATAGCAAATACCAATACTACTATTGATGTGATACGACCTACACGAACCAACTTTTTACTATCGGCATTTTTATCAAATCGTTGATAAAAATCCATTGTAAATAGGGTAGATACCGAACTTAAGGTAGCACTTAAGGTAGAAGTTAAGGCAGAAATCATAGCTGCCAAAATAATCCCGATAAGCCCTACTGGTAACAACTTCACAATCATACGAGGGTATACTTGATCGGTATTGATACCGAATGCCGATTTTAAAGTACTTCCATCAACCATATGCTGTGGTAAGCCCTCAACATCGAATAAGTTGATGCCTCTTCCGATTAATCCTGGAAGGATAAAAATAAACAATGTGAATAAGTAAAGGAAGCCTACAAATAAAACACCTTTACGACCGTGATCTATCGATTTTGCCGATAAAACACGCTGCACCATTACTTGGTTATTGGCCCAAAAGTAAAAGCCTAAGATTGGAATACCCAACCACATGCCTAACCATGGCACAGTAGGATCATCGAGCGGACGTGTTAACTTAAGCCAAACGCCATCGTTAAAACGCATTGCCAATTCTTCCCAACCGCCAATCTCATGAATGGCAAAAAAGTATAAAATACCTGATCCTATAATGAGGATGGTAGCTTGAATAACATCGGCATTAATGGCCGATGATAATCCACCAACAATGGTGTAACTACCTGCAATAATTGCCATTATTACAATTATCAGGAATAAATCAACCTCAGGAAAAATTAGTTTAATAATTAATGAACCCGTGTATAAGGTAGCTGCAGCATCTAAGAATACATTACCAAAAATGGTGATGAATGAAAAGTAGTATCTCGACTTTTTATCGAATCTGCGCTCTAAAAACTCAGGCATTGTGAAAATACCCGATTTAATATAGAATGGTAAAAAGAAAAGTGCGAAAAACACCATTACCAATACCGAAATCCAATTGTAATTAAAAACAGCTATACCAGAAATAAACCCTTCGCCTGAGTGCCCCATAAGGGTGGAACTGGATACACTAGCGGCAAATAAAGAAAGACCAATTATTGGCCATTTCATACTTCGCCCTGCTAAAAAATATGAATCAGAATCTTCGCTTTGTCCATTGCGGAGTGCCCACCAAATGATGCCCACCAAGAACACTACTAAGATTGTGATATCAATTGTACTAATACTCATTTATATTATTTTACAGATTAAAATAGAACTAAAAACTATAGGTTGTTAATAACCTAAAACTATTAGCGGCAACCGAAATATCTAATTGATTTTGCTTAAAACTAAGCTTGTTTTGCTCAGCAACAGGGAATCCTTCAGCATCAACTTTATAAGCATTTTCTTCGTAAACAAATTCCTGAAATAAAGCATTTGATGCAACATCAGCATTTAAAGTCAGGTTATGATCAGCCTCTGTTGTATTTACAATACCAATTGTTACTTGCTTACCATTAACTGCTGTTACAACACGTAAACCTTCGCAATTAAGCACCTCGGTTTTAACAATTGAACTACCCGGCTGTATATATCTACAAGTTAAAGACCATGTATAGAACCACGGACGAATTGCTTCATCGGCAGGGTTGTTACATAGCTCCGTTCCTAATGAATTCCAAAAGCCCCATCGTTTAATCTCATTTTTATTACCAAGGTCGTTTAAGGTATGCATGGCATCATCAGCAGCCCAGGCAGCAGAACCATGAAAACCTGTGTTCATAACCTGAATAGTAGCATTTGCCATGTCAATTCCGTAAGAAAAATCGTAAACATCCATTTGCGAATCTTCACAAGCATATGGATCTTGCGCTACACGAGCTTGATTTTCGGCACTATTTCTATCTGTACCTAACTCACCAAAAAGGATAGGTAAATTTACTTCACGTGCTTTCTCAGCTAAATTCGCATAGTCAATCTCAATTCTTCCTTCTCTAATAATATGAGCCTCGAGATACGCATGAATTTCGAGTGCGCCCATATCGTCTTTTAAATCATCAGCGGCTTGGTGAATCCACTCCATACCGGTATAATCTGATTTATGGTTATCGCAATGCGCAACAGCATCTGGTCCGGCAATGGTAACGGTTTTATCTAAACCTTTATCGCGTAAAGCTTGGGCCAACATGCTCGCTCCTTCTCTCCATTGATCGTAATCGCCATCAACGGTAGACCAATCGCCATTAGGCTCGTTTACCAGGTTGAAGTAACGGATGCAAGTATACCCTTTAATATTAATTAAATAATCTAAATGATCCACAATCATCGAAATCCATACAGGATCGTTCGCTCCCTTTAATATTCCTGAAAAGCCAGCATCCACATCATGCACCTCATATGGTACTCCCCACTCGCCAAGAAGAACGGTAATATTATTTTTTTCACAGTAATCTAATAATTGCTCTAACACTTTTTCCTCATCAGTATCAAAATCAATTATTGGATTATTGTTTTTATCAAACCCTTTTAGATATCGCCAGTTTGCCTGATCAACAATACGCATAAAATGCGGCTGCATATAATCTAAACGGTGATACACACGGGCCCATTTTTCAGGTGTCATTAACAAACCCCAATCTGCATCTTTAGTGTCTGCATGCGGATAAGGATCGAGCTGCACACCGTTTCCAATGAAATTTTCTGTTACTATATCTGTAGTATTTATATTTACAGTAACCTGATTTTTAGGCGTACAAGACATGATGGTTAATGCAATTAATATTGCCGAAAATAATTTCATGTGACAAATTTTAATTATAAAACAAAAAGCCACCCTTATACCAATAAATAAATCGAGTATAAGTGGTGGCTAAAAAAATTATTTTTTAGAATTCGACTTAACGAATGCTAAAATTTCTTTTACGCTACATGTTGCTAAACCAATATATTTATCAGCACCACCATAGTACACGTAAAGTGTATCGTCGATAATTACATTTCCTGTTGGGAAAACACATCCTTTATAGAAACCTTCTTTTTCGTAATCGTGCTCCGGCTCCATAATCCAGTCCTCTGCACGCGCAATTACTTTTGTAGGATCTTCAAGATCTAATAAAGCAACTCCAACACGGTAATAACCTTCTCCGCCGTTTTCAACACCGTGATAGATTACTAACCATCCTTCTTCAGTTCTTAATGGAGGAGTTGATCCACCCACTTTTTCTTCCCAAGTACCATTGATGCCACCAATAAGCATTGTAGAAGGCTCGTTCCACACCATTAAGTCATCAGAGAAACGAATCCAAATAGCTGGCTTCTCCACGCCATAACCTTCGCCAATCCATTGTTTAGGGCGGTGAAGCATGGCGTATTTGCCGTTAATTTTCTCTGGGAAAAGAATTACATCACGATCATCTAAGTTAGTATCGGTTACACGACCCAAACGACGCCAGTTTTTAAAATCTTTAGTTACTGCTAAAGCTGAGTTAGCAATATTGTCTTTCATCACTGCAGGTGAGTGCTCGTTAGTTTCTGGTAAAAGAATAACATCGTGAGCAAATTTCCAATACTGACCTGGGTGATGTGGACGGTATGCATAAGTTACATAAAAGTCATCGCCAAATTTAACAATACGAGGATCTTCAACACCACCTTGATCAGGACCGTCAACAGAAGGACCAAAAGTAGGCTCATCAGAAACTCTTTCGAAGTTTACACCATCAGTACTTACAGCAGTACCCATGCGAATATAATGTTCTTCATCGTCACCTGCGGCGCGATAAAGCATAGTAAATTTTCCGTTTTCGTACCACACACCTGGGTTACATACCACAAGGTTTTCCCATGGATTTGTTGCGTGAGGTTTTAAGATTGGGTTGTTTTGATGTTTCGTTAATTTCATCTTTTCGTATTATTAATTTTAATATTTCTTAGTTTGATATTTAAGAGCTCCTTTATTTTTTAATGTAAAAACTAAGGAGCAATTGTATTTTATATGCTACTGCATATTTGTTAAGATTATAACTGATTGTGCTGCTACGTTGATATTGTAGTTGCTGAAATCGATATTTATATTCTCTTCACAAGGAATTGGAAATCCTTCAGCATCAGTATCGCCTTCGAATGAGCCATCACTTTTAGATATATATTCGAATTTGCTTACGCCTGAGAAATCGAAACTTACTTCAGCTTCAATATTAATATCTGGATAAGATACCACGTGTGAATTAACAATGGCCATGGTATATTCGCCACCTTTTTCGGCAACTACAGCACGTACCCCTTTACGGTTTGGTAATTCAACTTCGTAGATATTTGATTCAGCAGGGAAATAACGACACAATAAAGAAACTGGGAAATAGAAAGGACGTAACTCTTCGTCTTCAGCACTTTCAAAAGCCTCTTCGCCAAGAATATTCCAGAATCCCCATCTTTTTAATTTCTTTGAATTATTTCCTTCTGGCTGATTGTACATGGCATCATCCATATCCCACACCAATGCGCCTGAAAAACCAGCCATCATGGTTTGAATAATTGCATCCGATACATCTACTCCATAAAAACCATCGTAGATAAACATATTACTATCATCTGAAGCGTATTTATCTGCATCAATTCTGCTTTGATTCTCATCTTGTAAATCTGCATCAGCATCGTAATACTTTAGGCCAATTTCGCCCATTACAATTTGCTTTTCGGCTGGTGCTGCTTTACGGTAAGCCTCAAGAACACTCATATACCCACTTCCATTAACCACACTTTTGGTCGGATAGGTATGAATTTCGTACATGCCCATATCATCGCCAAAATCAGCTGCTGTTCTGGTAATCCAATTAGTTGCATTGGCATCGCTAAACACAGCAATATCAGGCCCTGCTAACTGCACTTTATTTATCAGTCCGCTTTCTACTAGCTTTGCATGATATTTCTGCGCTACCGTTTTCCACAAGTTATAATCAGAATTGGTTGATGACCAATCTCCGTTTGGCTCATTAACCATATTGTAGTGCTTGATGCAAGTATAACCGCGCTCATTAATAAGCATGTCTAAAAACTGAATAGAACGATCTAACCATTGCTCATTAATGTTATTTCTATCTCCATCGATAAACTGGTGGCCCCACTCGCCAAACATCACTGTTATGTTATTATCAGTACAATATTGCAGCATATTATGGAAGGCTGCAGTCGACTTTTCTGGTGTATACTCTCCATTGGTAGTATAATTCCAATTGGCATCAATCATGATTCGGATAAAAGGAGGACGCATAAAATCAATGCGCTTCTTCATTTTTGCCCAATCTGCATCGTTAAAGTCATTTGAGCCGGTCCAATCTTCAATAATATCGTATCCGCCCCATTGTGCACCATTACCAATAAAATTGGTAGAAACTGGAGTGGTATTTTTGATAACGAAAGCCGCAGCATTATTATCGGGCATACCGCTTGAAGCGTCATCTTTACATGCCCACAGGGTGCCTACAGCAATGCAAATGCTAACTAATATTAATAACTTCCTCATATTACTCTCGTTTTTTTATTCGTGATTTAAAACCATTTGCAATACGTATTGCAAATGGTTTATCTGGATATTTATTAGTTTGCTTTTACTATGCTATAGTTTATGTATTTACTTAAGTGTGCAATTATTTGGTAATTCTGACGAATTTCATCCCATGAGTTCCACTCATCCCAACTGAAACCATCAAACTCATCTTCCAACGCAGCTTTTATAGTAACTCCACTATTGCTATAATCTAAATCCATAGTAACAGACTCTCCACCAACTGTAAGAATTAACTGATTGGTTTCTCTATCTTGTTTCCAAGTACCAGAACCTGTTGGGAATTGGCGCATACGCTCGTTAAAATCCCAACCTTGTGCAGTATTTGTAAACTCGCCAAAAGCGCCATCATTACCTGCCTGATGTTCAAAAGTACCTTCGGCAAAACCATTGTTGTTTTTGTTAGTTACTTCAAATACAAACTGGTTATCCATCTCAGTTTGTAAACCAGGTAAGGCATTTTCACCTAATAAATTAAGCGAACCCCAATATCCCCAATCGTCCCATGAGAAGAAATCGTATGAAGTTTCAATTCCTGAGATATTCCAAGTTCCCTCTAATGAAATATACGATGGTGTTATTTCAATAGTCCATTCAGCAGTTTCACCACTTTCAGAAGTAACATTTACTTTAGCCTTAAAATCATTAGAAAAATCAAGTTTTGAACCTATCTCAATATTTGAAGTAGCTGCGTAAGAAATTCTATAATCTAATACCTCAACACTTGATAAATCACTAATTTCATTCATATCAACTGTAAGACTTACATATTTTTCCTCTTCGTTGATATACTGATCTCCCTCCTGCTCTTCTAACAAAATGTAACTAATGCTATTACCCGTTTGAGGCTCATAGTTTTTAGTTAAAACATACCACATTGGGTTTGACATGTGTGCCAACTCTTCGTAAGTATAATCTGTGTTATCCCAATCAAAATATTCAGGTGTATAAGGGATGGCAGCATTAAATTTAAGCTCTTCCGTCTCTTCTAAAATTTCAAGATCGATTGTATACTCTGCTCCATCTTCACTTGTAATGATGATTTGATTGCGAGTAAAATCGCGTAACCAAGTACCTTCACCTGCCGGAATTTTTCTGAAACGTTCGTTGAAATCCCATCCTTTTGAAGCATCAGCAAAATCACCAAACTCACCATTCGGACCAGCATCGTGAATATAAGTACCTAAGGTATTTCCATCTTCGTCAGAACCCATTAAAACAAAGGTTATGGTGTTATCAAATTCAGGCGATACAGCTGGTAAATAATCAGCAATTGGTACTGTTTTATCCCATCCCCAGTCTTCCCAGGTAAATAGATCACAGTACATTCCTATTTCTCCAATATACCAAGTACCTTCAATATCAGATGAAAAATCGTGCATTTCAACAATCCACTCTAGGTCTTTTCCTTCATCAGATACCACTGTTATTGTAGTAGAACCTGTTGTAAAATCGAGCCCACTTCCGATTGTTGCGGACGAAGTTGCTTTATAGGCTAACTGGATATTTTTAATTTCAACATTTGATATATCTTCAATATCCTCTTTTATAGTGTACACCTTAATTTTAGCGTCGTCAAAATCGCGTGTTATCACTGCTGTACCTAATTGACCTTCTAATTGTAGTACTTCAATGTTACACTCTTTACTCCAACCTCCATCATTGATATCTTTAAGGAGATCTTGTTTACAAGCTCCTAGCACTACAAGTAGTGCTAGAGCTAATATGCTAAGTATTTTATTCATATCTGTTTTAATAAGAAGATTGATTAATTAGGAATATTTGGATTTAGATCCTTCTCTTTTTGTGGAATCTCAAAAAAGGCAGCATCATCTTCGCTTAGCGTAGCATTTGGAACATTGGCTGTAACCGATGCCGTACGACGAAGATCATATAAACGTTGCGCTTCAAATGCGAATTCGTACTTACGCTCTTCAATAACCGCTTGTCTGAATTGCTCTAAACTCATTCCCGAAAGTGGGTTAAGTCCAGCTCTACCCCTTACTCTGTTTAACCACGATAAACCTTCACCTGGCCCCACAGCCTCTGCATATACCAATGCGATATCTGTGAAACGGATCATAAAAGGTGTTACACTTGTTTTTTGATTATCAGAAGTGTGATCAACATACTTCACTGAGAAGCGGCTTAAAATAGTAGTGATTGTATCACTCTCTGGAGTTACACTCCCTGTAATAACACCATTCTCATCGTATATATCGCCTTGAATAAATGATTTTCTCAAATCACCCTCTTCAAAAGAATTGTAAAACGATTCCTCTATCTCAAAAGAACCAAAACCATTTGCCGTTTTTATAAACTCCTCTGAATTAGGAACTTTTAAATGATACGCACTACCAGCTCCATTGGGTAAAAATAACATTGGTATTTTAGAGTACTCACCCTCATCAACACCCGATTTATCCATGCTTAATAGCCAAATATGCTCCTGACCATTTTTCTTATTCACATCGTAAATAGTTCCTAAATCCTCTTCAAAACCATAAGCGCCTGATGACATTACTTTACCTGCCCACGTAGCTGCCTGAGCATACATATCGTTAGCATCCTTAGCCATTGTGCGGTATCCTGCAGCATTATTTGCTTTACCTGATGCTATGGTTATGTAAACCTTTGCTAGTATAGCTTGAGTACCAACTAAATCAAAACGACCTTCAATTTTATTTTCCTTAAGAACCTCCGTGGCAGCCGTTAAATCCTCGATAATAAAATCGTATAACTCATCAAAATCCTCAGGCATTGGTAGTATAGCCTGGTCAATTGACTCAACTATTGACTTAGATAGAGGAGTTAAACCAAAAACTCGCACTAAGCTAAAATAACTCCATGCTCTAATTACCTTTGCTTCGGCAATAAAAGCTTCCTTATATTCATCAGAAAAATCACTATTAGGCACCTTTGAGATGATTGCATTGGCTCTGTTTATACCGATGTAGCAATATTTATAAAAGTTTTCGAGGTCAAGGTTAATACCATGCGACTCTGTATTCCAATTATTTAAATTATGCCAATCTACTGACTCGTCATTTTTAAGATCTACAAGATCAGCTGGTAATTCTCCAATACTGAAAATACCACGGTGATACTCAATAAAATTGAAGGTATTGTAAGCATAATAAATAGCTGCTTCAGCATCTGATACCGATTTGTAAAAATTATCGTCGTGATAAATTCCCCTTGGGTTCTCGTCAAGATTACATGACGAAAACAATACCGTTAGGGCTAGTACTATTTGTATATATAATTTATTCATGATAACTGTTTATTAGAATGATACATTTAGTCCGAAAGTGAATCCTCTTAAGAGTGGATAGCCACCATTGTAGATACCATTTAAGCCTACTTCAGGGTCGTAACCTTCGAACTTACTCCATGTAAATAAATTGGATGCATTTACATACACTCTTGCCGATGAAATAAAATCAACCTTATTAACATCAAAAGTATATCCTAACACGATGTTTTGCAGACGTACAAACGAACCATCTTGGATAAATGCATCACTAAATAAGTACTGACGTGTTGCATTTAAACTAGGGTATAAATTGGTTTGATTATCAGGAGTCCAACGTAGTGGTTTAGCATCTGGCTGATTGAAACGATCAACATATATTACATCGTTACCAAACACACCATTAAAGAACATAGATAAATCCCAATTCTTATAATTTAAATCAAGTGTTAAACTTGCCATGAAATCAGGATTAGGATCTCCGATGATAGTTCTGTCATCAGGACTAAGCATTCCGTCTCCGTTTAAATCTACATATTTAAACTCACCAGGTTGCGCTTGCTGACCAGTAAGACCTGCTGCATGTCCCTCTTCAACAGATTGTATAATACCATCCGTTTTATAACCATAAAAAACATTTAGTGGCTGACCAATAGCTAACAATGTTGCACCTTGACGAAATTGATCGATATAACCATCTCCTCTAAATCTGAATAACATTCCGGTATTCGGATCGGTTTGTAAACCTGACTCTTCAGCTGATCCGAAATCAAGAACCTCAGTTCGGTTACGCGAGAAAACAAAATTAGCGTTTAACGTGAAATCTTTAGTATTTACTACGTTAGCATCTAAACCTAACTCGATACCTTGATTTTGAATAACACCATTATTCATCAACACTTTATCGTAACCTGATGAAAGTGGAAGGTTTACTAGATCTAATAAATCCTCTGTTTTTTTATGATAGTAATCGAAGTGACCACGTAAACGTCTGTTGAAAAAGGCAAAATCAAGACCAATATCTAATTGCTTTGTAGTTTCCCACTTTAAGTCAGGATTTGACAAACCATGCCACTCCACATACTGCCAATAATCACCGTAACGTCCACCTTCATATCCAGGACCAATTCCTGTGTTCCACGATCCGTTTGAATAATATCTTTCACTTCCGTATCTACCAATTCCACTATATGGATTAATATCCTGGTTACCAGAAACACCATAACTCACGCGAGGCTTTAATTCATCAAAAACATTTAAGTCTTGAATCCACTCTTCATTATGCATTTTCCAACTTGCAGCTCCCGATGGGAAATAACCGGTTCTATTATTGGCACCAAATTTAGATGATGCATCTGAACGAATTGTACCGGTTACTAAGAATCGATCGTCATAAATATAATTTACTCTACCATAGAAAGATAACATTCTTTCATTCTCGTAATAATTACCAATCCTATTCATTGAAGGATTACCTGTTCCCATATTTCCGTTTCCTAATGATTCATTTACAAAATCAAAAGCACTTAAATCGGAAGTATTGCGTGTAACATCGCGATAAGAATGACCCGCCATTACAGTAAAATGGTTTTTATCATCGAACCATTTATCGTAGGTAATATAGGTTTCTGAAAGTAACTCGTGGCGCTCACTATTATTTACATAACCTGCACCATTATTAAAGAATCCATCTTCGGTATGCTGACTGTGATTATATGCATTATTGATTGAAGATTGATATCTGTAATTTAACTGGCTACTTATAGTAATATCAGAAGTAATATTATAATTTAAACCGTAATTAGAGATATAATCAACGCCTTCTGTTTTATTATCTACTAAGTTTAAACGAGCCAATGGATGCTCAAAATCCTGCTCGAAACTTTTAAAATAATCGCCATCAGGTCCATAGACTGGCCAAAGTGGATTTCTCCAATAGGCCAAACCTTCATTTCTGTCTCTGGCATCCTTTGAAAATATTTGAGAGGTAGAAACCGTTAACCTGTCGCTAAACTTATGCTGTATGTTTGCCGCTATATTTACTTTTTCGTAATCGTCGCCAACTTGCATACCTGTTTCTTTCACATAGTTTGTTGATAAACTAAACGATGTAGTTTCGTTAGCACTACGTAAAGAAACCGATGTATTATTTGACACAGGTGCATTTCTAAATACTAAATCAGCCCAATCCGTATTATGATTCCATGCCCCTGACTCAATTTCAGAAATAGACGGGTAATATACACCATTTGCATTTGGCGCTCCTATATATAAAGGTGCCAAGCCTGCATTTGTCATTTCTTCATTACTTAAGCGTGCCATTAAAGCTGGATCTTCCCAAGTTAAAAGAGTAGAGCTAAACTGGTTAATGGTTGTTTGTTGGTGCACTTCAACCTTCATAACACCCTCTTTTGCTTTTTTAGTAGTAATCATGATTACCCCATTAGCTCCACGAGAACCGTAAATAGCAGATGCCGATGCATCTTTTAATACCTCCATCGACTCAATGTCGTTAGGGTTAATTTGCGATAAATTACCAGCCTCGCCCAATGGAAAACCATCAACAACAACCAAAGGAGCATTACTACCATTAATTGAGCTACCTCCACGAATACGTACATCAGATCCACCACCAGGCTCTTGTGATGAATTAATTACCTGCAAACCAGTTACACGTCCTTGTAAAGTACCCTCAACCGAATTGGCAGGTATAGAAGACAATTGTTCTGTTTTTACTGAAGTTACAGATCCTGTAACATCACTTTTTTTCATAGAACCATAACCAACAACCACAACCTCATCAATATCTAACACTTCATCCTTTAAGATAACATCAATGGTTGTTTGCCCTCCTACTAGAACTTCCGAATCAAGAAGTCCAATTGAAGAAAACATCAAAACAGCTTCCTGAGAAGAAACCTCTATCGAATAATTACCATCAAAATCGGTAATAGTACCTCCAAAAGTACCTTTCTCCACAATATTAACTCCAGGTAGTAATTCCCCAGAAAAATCCCTCACGGTTCCTGTTACTCGCACACTCTGCGCCACCCCTACGGAAGAGAAGCCGCAAAATAACATTGCGAGAAAAGCAACATTCAATACCCAATTTTTTTTATTCATATTATTATAAAAATTATGAAATGCCTTCACAGACATTAACATCTATTTAAGAAAAAATTAACTCCAACTTTTTAAAATAACAAACACTACAAATAAGACTAATTTATAATGATATAATGAATTTTTCACTTAGGTATTTAGGAATACAAACATACTCAATGCTTGATATACTTGGATTTGCAATTACTATGCCAAGTTATACTATAAAGAACAATTAACCTCAACTATTTTAACACACAGCAATACTTACAAGACTAAATTGAGATATTAACAACAACTACAATGGGTATAATTGATTATCGCTTAACAACTTTATGAACATTTATTAACATAAATAACAAATAATCATAAAAAGGTTTTTTTTCATTTAAGGAGTAATTTAACTCACAAAACAAACCTTCATAAAGAAGTTATTACTGGTATAAACAAAAAAAAAGGCTGCCTCAATTGAGGCAGCCCTACACAACAATATATAAATTGTTAGTTTTTTAAAAGAAGATAGCGTACATCACAAAACAAGCTATTACAAGCCCTAATGAAATAATACGGAAATTTTTATACCAAACTACACCTTCTAGTTCTTTGGTTTCGTCAATCCAGACTTGTTTGGTCCATGTATTTTCGGCTACTTGTACTGGGTTTGGAGGAGGCGTCATCAAACTTACTACCACATTTACAAGCACACTAATAACCAATACAATTGGAGCTAACAATAAAAAGTGTAGCCCAATTGGCATATCAAATACATATTTGGCAATCATTATTGATGCTGCTATAAATAAACCTGATATTAAACCCCAAAGTGCACCTTTGGCATTTGAACGCTGCCAAAATAAACCCAAGAAAAAGGTTCCTACAATTGGCGGCGCTAAATACGAAACTACCTCTTGATAATAAGACACCAAAGAATCGAAACGCTGAATAAACGGCGCCCAGAATATAGCAATCACCAATACTACCATTGAAGTGATACGCCCAACTTTAACCAACTTTTTGCTATCTGCATTTTTATCAAAACGTTGATAAAAGTCCATTGTAAATAAGGTTGAAACCGAACTTAAAGTAGCACTTAAAGTGGATGTTAAAGCTGAAATCATAGCTGCTAAAATAACACCTATCAACCCAACAGGTAATAACTTCACAATCATACGAGGATAAACCTGATCGGTATTAATTCCGAATTGCGATTTTAGTTCACCTCCAGGAATAATATCCATTGGTAAATTCTCAACTCCAAACAAATTAATCCCTCTACTGATTAATCCCGGTAGGATGAAAATAAATAATGTAAATAAGTAAAGAAAACCTACAAACAAAACCCCTTTTCTACCGTGATCAATATTTTTTGCTGAAAGCACACGCTGTACCATAACTTGGTTATTGGCCCAGAAATAGAATCCTAAAATAGGAATACCTACCCACATACCTAGCCAAGGAACTGTTGGATCATCGAGCGGACGCGTAAGTTTTAACCAAACACCGTCGCCAAATCGATTATACAATTCTTCCCATCCACCAATTTCGTGTAAGGCAAAGAAATAAAGGATACCTGAACCTATAATTAAAATAATAGCCTGAATCATATCTGCATTAATAGCCGATGACAAACCTCCAACAATTGTATAACTACCCGCAACAATTGCCATAATTACAATTATCACAAATAAATCTACTTCGGGGAAAATTAGTTTAATTATTAACGCCCCTGTATATAAAGTAGCTGCAGCATCTAAAAATACATTACCAAAAATTGTAATAAATGAAAAATAGTATCTTGATGTTTTATCAAATCGTTTCTCAAGAAACTCAGGCATCGTAAAAATCCCTGACTTTATATAGAACGGTAAAAAGAACAATGCAAAGAACACCATTACCAAAACCGAAATCCAGTTATAATTAAAAACAGCAATACCCGTAATAAAACCCTCACCGGAGTGCCCCATTAGAGTAGAACTAGAGACACTGGCTGCAAAAAGCGAAAGACCGATAACAGGCCATTTCATATTACGCCCTGCTAGGAAGTACGAATCCGAATCGTCGCTTTTACCATTGCGCAATGCCCACCATATTATACCTATTAAAAAGGCCACAATGATGGCTATATCTATTGAACTTATATTTATCATTATTAATATTTTAAAGAGGTAAAAAGAACAAAACTCTTGGCAGGAAGAATAACTTCGAAATTATTACTTGCTTTAATATTTGACGCCACAGCCATGGGAAAACCATTGTCATCCACCTTTGAATTACCCTCTTGGTAAACAAACTTTTGAAGGTGAGTAGCCATTGATAAATCAAGAGCAAGAGTATCTTGAACACTTGAATTATTAACCAAAGCAACTGTGATATCTTCATTTAAAACTCCGGCTGTGATACGAACACCATCTTTACCAGAAGCATCCGTATTTACAATTGTACTCCCCGTTGGGAAGTAACGACACATTAAAGACCAAGAATAGAACCAAGGGCGGATATTTTCGTCCTCTGGGTTATTGGCCAACTCTGTACCTAAGCTATTCCACATGCCCCAACGCTTAATTTGGTGCTTATGCCCTAAATCATCTAAGGTATGCATCGCATCATC
Organism: Saccharicrinis aurantiacus; assembly: GCF_947489045.1. Lineage (NCBI taxonomy): Bacteria > Pseudomonadati > Bacteroidota > Bacteroidia > Marinilabiliales > Marinilabiliaceae > Saccharicrinis > Saccharicrinis aurantiacus. Next base: position 50,710 of record NZ_CANLCN010000001.1, on the reverse strand, counting down.
TAGCGCCCAAGCTGCAGCCCCTGAATAACCAGCATTCATACTTTGAATTAAAGCATCGGCCATATCCACTCCATAACTATAATCATACACTTCCATTTGGCTATCTTCACACGCAAAGGGGTCTGCTTTAGCGCGCGCTTGATTTTCTTCACTATTGCGACTAAAACCTAATTCGCCAAATATAATTTGCTTACCGGCGTCTTTTGCATACTTGGCAATATCGCCATGGTATTTTTTAAACCCACCTGATCGAACCAATTCATGGTCGGTATAATCATGCACTTCGAAAATACCAATTTCGTTACCTAATTGCTTGGCAGATTCTTCAACCCAACCAGCACCTGTGTATGTCGATCGTGGATTATCGTAACGAGTTACAGCATCGGGTCCAGCTACTGATATTTGTTTATCTAAACCTTTTTCTTTTAAAGCTGACGCTAACATTTTAACACCCTCGCTCCACTCAACAAAATCGCCTTTTACACTAGCCCAATCGCCGTTTGGTTCGTTAACCAAATTGTAGTACTTAATACAGGTATATCCTTTGGTATTGATTAAATAATCGAGATAAGCCACAATGCTATTGATCCATTTAGGATCGTTGGCACCAAAAAACTTATCAGAATGACCTGCATCTTTATCGTGCATTTTATAGGGCGTTCCCCATTCGCCTATTAAAACCGTAATATTGTTTTCTTGGGCGTAATCAAATATTTTTTCAACTGCTTTTACCTCCGGAGTATCGAAATCGAGAATTGGATTGCCTTGCTTATCAAACCCAACCATATAACGCCAGTTGGCCTGATCGCAAACTCTAAAAAGCTTCGGTTTCATGTAGTTTAGTCTAGTGAAATTCATATCCCACTTTTCGTCAGTCATTAACTTCCCCCAAACAGCATTCTCAGTATCTGCATGTGGATAAGCCGACCACTGAACTCCATTACCAATAAAATTGGTACTAATTACTTCACTGGTTTTTATTTTAATCACATCTGCATTTTCATGACCACAAGCGGTAAACAACATTACCACAAGTAGCATTGAAATAAAATATCTCATCTTAAATTCTTTTCTATTACAATTGATTATTAATATCCTAAGATTGAAAGCATCTCAGTAGCATATCTTCTACCTAACTTTCGTACACCCGCAGAGTCAAAATGCACATTATCTTCACTAACGCTACATTTACTTGAAGAAATAACATGGGCCGTAGGAATAGTATATGGTAATGTATTGATGATAGTATTCATACTTGAACACTGTCCTCCCATATCAGCATGCACAACTTCGCCAGCTAACAAAGGAACATCTTCTGCATTAAGCGACAAATCACGCAACATATTATCGTATACTACCTTTACATACTTAGGCCAGTTCTGATCTCTTTCGTTGGTTTCGCCCTGATGCAATAATATTCCCTTAATTACACCATTCTTTTGAGCTTGCTTTGCTAAGCTTATTAATCGTTCATAAGGATTACCTCCATAGGCATTCACCTGATCAACAAACCATTGTGCCGGATAAGAATTTGTATAATCTTGATAAATTGCTTTGTCGAATAAGCGAATATCAGAACCACCAACAGCAACACTGATTACACCCACCTCAATACCATCTGGTGTACAAGCAGCCATGGTTCGTCCGAAATAATCAGAAGGCGACAACCTTGCCCAACACTGACTCAAAGGAGGTACAGCATCGTACCAATTACCTATTTCTCGTCCGTTTTTATCACAATCAGTAGAAGCCATTACTTTAAACCCTTCGACCGGAAGCTTATCCTGCTCCTCAATATCGGCAGAGCCCTCCATATTAGATTGCCCGAAACATAAATAAATATGGAAATTAGGATTTTGAGATTGCATATTTACCGCAATTATAAGAAATAAAACAAATGTGATTAATCTTGATTTCATAATAAACTGATACTTTAATTAAAACAAAGCTTACCTCATGCAAGGTAAATGCAAATGAGGTAAACTTTGTGTTTATTTTTTTACAATATTAAGCTAATTAAATAATAGAGCCCTAAATAACAATATCGTATTGGTATTTCATCCCAAACCCGACTTCATTTTTTATCTTGATACAAAAAACAGAAGCAAAAAAGATCAAGGCTGCTTTTCAAATAGATTTCTTATTTAACTCAAGCTTAAGTGCGAACGGGTGATTTTCGAGCACAACTCTCAACTTCCAGTTCTTTCTAAAGCTTTCATCAAAACGAAACCCATTCGAAAAAGAGGCCGTTCAACGAGGCGCATAAAACAACCTCTTTTAGTGCTAATCACGCATACACTATTTGATAAAAATAAATATTGTGCAAATTCAATTAGAATACTCTCACTAAATAACCTCAATATTTCAACTATCCTTTTTTAACAAAGTCTAATATTTCAGAAACCTTACAAGTAGCTAATCCTACATATTTATCAGCTCCACCATAATACACATATAAAGTATCATCAACAATTACATTACCTGTTGGAAAAACACATCCTTTATAGAATCCTTCTTTTTCGTAATCGTGCTCCGGCTCCATAATCCAATCCGAGGCACGTGCAATTACTTTGGTAGGATCTTCTAAATCCAATAAAGCAACCCCAACTCTGTAATAACCCTGTCCACCATTTTCTACACCATGATAGATTACTAACCAACCATCGTCGGTTTTTAACGGAGGGGTTGAACCACCAACTTTTTCTTCCCAAGTACCATCAATGCCACCAATTAGCATTGTACTAGGCTCATTCCAAACCATTAAATCTTCTGAAAAACGAATCCAGATCGCTGGTTTATCAACACCATACCCTTCACCTACCCATTGTTTTGGGCGGTGTAACATAGCAAACTTTCCGTTTATTTTTTCTGGGAAGATAATTACATCTCTATCATCTAAGTTACTATCTGTAACTCTACCCAAACGACGCCAGTTTTTAAAATCTTTAGTTACCGCCAAGGCTGAGTTGGCAATATTATCTTTCATTACCGCAGGAGAATACTCATTGGTTTCTGGCAATAAAATTACATCGTGAGCAAATTTCCAATATTGCCCAGGGTGATGCGGACGATATGCATAGGTTACGTAAAAATCGTCGCCAAACTTAACGATGCGAGGATCTTCAACTCCACCTTGATCAGGACCATCAACTGAAGGTCCAAAAGTAGGCTCATCAGAAACTCTTTCGAAGTTTACGCCATCAGTACTTACGGCAGTACCCATGCGAATATAATGTTCTTCATCATCGCCTGCGGCACGATAAAGCATAGTAAATTTTCCGTTTTCGTACCACACACCAGGGTTACATACCACAAGGTTTTCCCATGGATTTGTTGCGTGAGGTTTTAGAATTGGGTTGTTTTGATGTTTTGTTAGTTTCATAATTACTCTGATTAGGAGATAATTGAAACCACTACAGGTGATTTCAATTATCCTATTATTTTGTCTTACTCGTATTATTTATTTTACCTAAAGGAATTACAATTATTCCTACTCCATATTTGTGTACAAGATGAATGACTCACCCTCAAGTGTCATCTGAACACCACTTTTAAAATCAACACTCATCGCCTTTTCTGCTGGTGCAGCAAAGCCATTTTCATCAACCACACCCACAAAAGTGCCGTCAGCATTAGATTTATAAGTGTATTTATCCATAGTCAGAGACGAAAGAAAATCTGATTTTAAATTGATGGGATAAGTTACATAATGAGAGTTCACTATGGCAACAGTATATTTACCATCCTTCTCACCCATAATAGCACGAACGCCTTTTTTATTAGGCAATTCAATATCGTAAATAGTTGATCCTGCAGGGAAATATCTACACAATAAAGATGAAGTATAAAAGTACGGACGAATCTCTTCATCTTCAGGAGTACCACAAAGCTCCTCACCTAAGATATTCCAAAACCCCCAGCGTTTTAACTTTTTGGTATTCCAATCCGGATTATCTCCATCAGGGCTATTATACATCGCATCATCCATACCCCATATCAACGCCCCAGAAAAACCAGCGCGCATAGATTGAATAATCGCATCAGCCATATCAATACCGTAAAATGCTTTATAAATCATCATATTAGAATCATCACCAGCATATGGATCTGCCGCAATAGCATCAATATTTTCGTTATTTAAAACATCATCAACAACAGCTCCATCTTCCTTTGTAGCATCGTACTTAAAACCAATCTCTCCTAAAAAGATTCTTTTACCCTCAGGAACCTCTGCCTTATAACCCAGTAACATATCCGTAAACCCTCCATTACGAACATTGCTCTGACTTGGATAAACATGAATATCATACATCACTATATCATCATTTAAGTCAGCTGCCGCATCTGTAATCCAATCCTTAAGTGTTGCATCATTAAAGGCTGCTATATCAGGACCTGATAATTTCATATCCGCCAAGTTATATTCCGGTTTAGCCATCTCTACTAAATAAGCTTCTTGCACAGCTTTCCAAACTTCATAATTTCCGTTTGTACTTGACCAATTACCATTAGGCTCATTAACTATATTGACACTTTTAATACAACTATAACCTTTATCGTTAACCAAATGATTAAGAAAAATTACTGATCGCTGCATCCAATCCATATCAATACTTGCAATATCATCGCCTACATACTCATGCCCCCATTCGCCATAAACAATCTCGATATTCTTTTCTTGAGCATAATCAAGCATTTTATATAGAGACGTTACTTTCTCATCTTTATAATCAGCAGGGTTATCATTTTGCTCATAGGCCCAACCCGAACTTACACAAACCCTAATAAACGGAGGGCGCATATAATCGATACGATGAAACAACTTCTGCCAATCAGCTTCAGATAAAGTTGTTTGTCCATCAAACCAAGTTGGTACAACATCATAACCTCCCCACTGGGCGCCATTTCCTACAAATTCAGTGGAAACTACTTTATTTGTAATTGTTAAATCTCTGTTTTTAATGATACTATCGGGCGTACCCTCATCATCGTTGCACGCAGAAAATGCCAAAACACTTGCTGCTAATATTGTTAAAAAACTCATTTTCTTCATCTTCAATAGTGTATTAAGTGCCCCTGCCAGAAGCAGAGGCTTATATTATTTGCTATTGTTTAGTTAAGTTGTACCACATTTTATTTGACATAAATGCAATCTCATTATATGCATAGTCAGTCAAATCTTGCTCTTGATCAGTACCTTCATTAATCTTATTCCAAACAAAACTTCCTTTTAAGTGCTCTACTTCAGCAGTCAATGCTATTTCAGTTTCAGAAGTAGTCTCAACTAGTAACTCAAAAACAACTCCTTCACCAACTGTTATCAGTACTTTATCTCCATCTTTAACCCAGCTTCCTGTACCTGTTGGCACTTTTCTATATCTATTATTGAAGTCTGTTATTGCCCAAGCTGAATTATCTGAAACATAATTGCCAAACTGACCATCTGTTCCGCTATTGTTTTCATAACTACCATAAGCCTTACCATCACCATTAACTCCTTCATAAACAAAAGTTATCGTATTGTCTAATTCAGGGTTAGCAGCAGGTAAGTAGTCGGTTATTGGTACATTTTTATCCCAACCCCAACCATCTGATAAGAAAATATCACAATACATTCCTACTTCGCTAATATTCCAGGTTCCAACAAATACAGGTTCTTCTCCCTCAGGTACCTCTACTTTCAATGTCAGTTTAATAGTCCAAACCCTAGCTTCACCAGATTCAGAAGTTACAGTGATTGTTGCAGTATTCTCTAATGAGAAATCTAATGACTCTTCAACATCCTTATCTACTACCGAACCATATGAAATGCCTAAATCTGTGATTTTAACTGAAGATACATTAGCTCCTTCTTCTGAAATTATTACTGATACAGTTGAATTATCTTCATCAATAACAGCACCCTCAACTTGGCCTTCCACAGCAAATGAGACAATGCTATTATTGGTTTGAGGTTCGTACTCTTTAGTTAATTCGTACCACATTAATTTTGACATATTTGCAATTTCCTCATAAAGGTAATCTTGCGTATCCCAATCAAAATTCTCTGGTGTATAAGGTAATTCTGCAGTGAGCGCTACTCCACCTTCAGCAACATACTTAGGATCAAACTTTCCAGGATCAAAAGCAGATTCAACAATCAAATTTCCTTCAAGAGAAAGTCCGAATTCAAACTCATTCCCACGAGAATCCGCAAGCACTACTAAATTACGCTCAAAATCACGCAACCATGTTCCTTCTCCTATAATCACTTTCCGAAATCTGCTATTATAATCACCATAGGTATCATGGGTGAAATCGCCATACTCTTGATCATTACCAGCCTCATGAATAAATTTACCAAATGGATTACCATTTTCATCTGCTCCTTCAACAGTAAAGGTTAGTTTATTATCTAATTCAGATGCTGAATTTGGCAAATGATCGGTAATTAAAACCGTTTTATCCCATCCCCAGCTTTCCCATGAAAACAGATCGCAATACATCGCCACTTCCTTGATGTACCACGTACCTTCTAGGTCTGATTTAAAGGGATGAAGCGATATTGTCCAATCTAATTTCTCTCCTGCTCCAGACTCAACTGATAAAACAGAGGTGGTATCAGCATTATCAAAATTAAGAGTTGAACCTATACCGTTAGATGTAGATGCTCCGTATGACAACAGTATATTTTTAACCTCTACCTTTGAGAAATCTTCAATATTCTCGTATTTAGCAAAAACTTTTATCGTGGCATCATCAGCATTACGCTCAATTACCGAAGTTCCAATTTGACCATCGAGCAACAAAGACAGTACATTTCTATCTTTTTGCCAATCTGACCCTTTTAAATCCTCAAAAGGATCATCAGTACAAGCTGTAAATAAAACAGCAAGTACTAATACGAATATATTTAGTGCTTTTTTCATATCTATTAAAATTTTAGAGATTTGGGTTTAAATCAACCTCACGCTGAGGCAAAGGATAAAACGCAAGTTCTTCAGGAGTTAAACCTGCTGCCTGAGATACTTCTTTACTCACGGTGTTAGTACGACGCAAGTCCCACAAACGATCAGCCTCAAAAGCCAACTCCCTTTGTCTTTCTTCAATTACTTTTGCTCTAAAAGCAGCCTTATCCGATAACTCTGAAGCCTCAAACTCCTCTAGACCAGCTCTGACTCTTATTTGATTAAGCAAATTTAATCCATCTTGATTTGCTGCTGCTTCAGCATACATCATCATCACATCTGAATAACGAATTAAATAAGGACGGGTGCTGGTTTTTTCTCCTGAGAATTCTGGGTCAATATATTTGCGAGTAAATTCGTAAGCCACAACATCATCATCCGTAGAACCGGCCAACACATATTCTGCATTATCTTCATCATATGAATAAATTTCTGTCGCCATCAATTCATCTCTACGAATATCCCCAATTGGGTAAAGATTTAATAATTTATCCTCGGTTGTAAAAACACCAAAACCATCTAAAGTTAAGGTATATGAATCATCCGTATTTTTCAGATATACATTTACACCACCAAGTGCAGGCAAAAAGTAACGTGCAATTTTAGAATAATCCCCCTCTTCAGTTCCTGAGCGATCCATAGACATAATAAAGATATGCTCTGGTCCATCAGGTGAGTTCACATCATATATATTGTGTAAATCAGAATCGAAAGAATATGTACCCTGCTCTACCAAAACACTATTGGCAAATTTTGCAGCATTTGCATATAACTCATCCACACTTGCTGTTAACAAGTCGTATTTAGGTACGCGACTTTCTTTAGACGTTGCTGCATACAGATACACCTTAGCCAAAAGCGCTTGAGCTGCTACTTTATCAGCTAAACCCGTCACTCTTTTTTCTTTTAAAAGATCAACAGCTTTTGTTAAATCTTCTATCAAAAAGGTGTATACCTCTTGCATATCTGCTGGTAAACTAGCATTAGTATCTTCTAGCTTATCAATCAACTTTTTTTGCAAAGGCACTAAACCAAAAGCCCTCACTAAGTTAAAATGATTATACGCTCGTAAGAAATAAGATTCTCCAAGCAAACGATCTTCATCTTCTTGATTAAACCCTTTACCCTCTGTATTTGCAATTACAGCATTGGCACGATTTATTGAGATATATGCTCCTCTGTAATAATCTAATAATAAAGTATTTTGCGAATTCACTTCCCATCTATCAAACTGCTGCGCATCAGCACCTTCATCAGGCTTAACACCAACATTATCTGAAGCCAACTCACCTAAGTAATAACTTACAGGAGCATAACTTACTAAGGTTAAAGCATCGTAAGCATAAAGCAATCCTGCATTAGCATCTTCAACCGTTTTGTAAAAATTTTCATCTGAATAAAATCCCTTCGGTTTCACATCAAGACTTTCGCACGATACCAAGCCCATGATTACCATCAACCCAAGTCCTATTTTAAATATATTTCTCTTCATCATTTTCTGTTTTAATAGTTACAACAAGTTGATTAAAAAGTAAACTCAAGACCTAATGTCCATCTTCTAATCCTTGGATAACCTCCCCAATAAATTCCATCACTGCCAACTTCAGGATCATAACCTGTAAAATTTGTAATAGTGAACAAGTTTGTAGCATTTAATGAAGCACGAGCATTTTGAATAAACCCTGTTCCGAGAGACTTAAGATCATACCCTACAGAAAGGTTTTGCAAGCGAACAAAGCTAGCATCCTCAATAAACCAGTCAGACATCTGCACAGCTCTACCATCTCGCAAACTTGGAAAATCATTTGTAGGATTATCAACTGTCCAACGCAATGGCATATTATTTGGCTCAGTAAACGATTTGGTATTCAATACATCTTGACCAAAACTTCCGTTAAAGAACATTGCCATATCCCAACGCTTATAACTCACATGTAGATTTAAACTTGCCGTGAAATCAGGATTCGGATCGCCAATAATTGTTCTATCATTAATATCAACTACACCATCCTCATTTAAATCAACATACTTAAACTCACCAGCCTGTGCTTCTGCTCCGGTTAAACCTGCTGCTAAACCTTCTGCTTCACTTTGTATAATTCCATCAACTTTATAGCCATAAAACACACCTACAGGCTGCCCAACCCCAAGAATTGATGGAATTGCTCTGTAATACTCAATATTATTTCCATAAAACTCATAGTCCATACCTGTGTTTGGATCTTTACTCAAACCAAAGGCATTTGTATCTCCTAGACTAACCACTTCATTACGATTCCTTGAAAATATAAGTGAAGCCGTAACATTCCAGTCGCTATTGTTTACAATATCAGCTTCTGTAGTAAACTCGAAACCATGATTACGAATTTCACCTCCATTTACCCACATCCTGTCATAAGAAGATGATGGCGAAACCCAACGCTCGCGAAGAAGATCAGTAGTATACTTATTGTAATAATCTACAGTAAAACGTAAACGACGACTATAAAATGCTAAATCCGCACCCACATTAACCTGTGATGTCGTTTCCCACTTTAGATCTGGATTTGGAATACCTCCCCAAATACGCTTACCTGTATGTCCATCCCAACCAACTGTATAACCGGGCCCTATTGCTGTATTCCAGCCACCATTAACATAGTATTGATCTTGTCCGTATCGGCTATTTATTAGGTATGGCGATACACCTTGGTTACCCGAAATACCCATACTCCCACGAAGTTTTAACTCATCAAAAACTCCTAAATTCTTGATAAAATCTTCATGATGCATTTTCCAGGCTACTGCACCAGATGGGAAATATGCCCAACGGTTATTCTTCCCAAACTTAGACGATCCATCCGCACGCATTGTAAATGTAAACAGATACTTATTATCGTAGGCATAATTAAAACGCGTAAAACCAGAGTACATTACAGTCTCTTGAAAATCATTCTCTACCCTTTGCTGTTCTGGACTACCAGAAGCAAGGTTTCCATTACCTAAAGACTCATTTAAGAAATCGTAAGCCTTTAAGTTTGATGAACGCATTTGGTAATATTGGTAAGAAAATCCACCAAGGGCTGTTACCGCATGTTTCTGCGCAAAAGTTTTATTAAACGTTAAGGTAGTTTCCGAAATTAAATCCTGATTTTCCCAATTATTAATTCCTCCAGAACCATTATTAAACTGACCATCCTGCGTATATATTTTAGGATTATAATAATCAGTAATTGAACGGCCATACTTATAATTTACCTGATACTTAAATTTTAAAACAGGAAGTATATCTGCATCCAAAAAGGCCGAAGATATTACATCTAAGAAATCAGTCGTATTAACTCGATTTTCAGTTAGTGCAACCGGATGTTCATAATCCTGTGCACCAATCATAAAATAACCATCTGCTGGATTATCGTTATTATACACCGGGAAAATAGGGTTTCGCCAATAAGCTAATCCGCCATTATTATTTCTATCACCTTTAGATAAAATTACATTAGCTCCAACTGTTATATTTTCATATAACTTTTGGTTCACATTTAAATTAAAGTTTAATTTATCAAAATCATCCTCTTTATAAACACCTCTATCAGTATAGTAGGTAGTACTAAAACTAAATTGTGTTTTCTCCGTTTGGCTACGAATTGCAACATTTGTATTATTAGACACCGGATTTCTGAATACCTCTTCATCCCACTTAGTAGCATATGGCCACGAGCCATCCTGAAGCTCTTGAATAGATGGATAATACACTCCGTTCGGATCATTTGCACCTATATACAAAGGCACAAAACCACCATTACTTCTACTCTCATTACTTAAATGAGCCATAAGCACAGGGTCTCTCCATAGATTTAACTTAGAGGTAAACTCACCAATTGTATTTTGCTGACTTACACTAACTGTGGTTTTTCCTTTTGTACCTTTTTTGGTAGTAATCATGATCACACCATTTGCTCCGCGTGAACCATAAATAGCTGAAGCTGATGCATCTTTAAGAACCTCCATAGATTCAATATCTTGCGGAGAGATTTGCTTTAAATCGCCTGCTCCTCCAATTGGGAAACCATCAACAACCACAAGCGGATCGTTACCTGCATTTAATGAACTACCTCCACGAATACGAATTGTTGCTCCCGCACCTGGATCATCAGAAGCTGCAACCACCTGTACACCTGCCGTTTGTCCTTGCAGCAATCCATCAATTGAATTGGATGGTCGCGCAGGAATTTTATCCATCTTAACCGATGCTACAGAACCTGTAATATCTGATTTCTTTACAGCTCCATACCCAACAACTACAACTTCATCCAAGCCTAACATCTCATCTTGCAACACTACATCTATAGTAGTTTGATTTCCAACAAGCATTTCTTTCTGCTCCATTCCGATTAACGAAAAAACAACAATCGACGCTTCAGAACTAACATTTAATGAGTAATTACCATCAATGTCAGTAATAGTTCCATTGGTTGAACCTTTCTCGTAAACATTTGCACCAGGAAGTGCAAAACCACTTGCATCACTCACTACTCCTTTTATTGTTCGTTGCTGGGCTGAAGCCAACAAGGAGAACGAACAAAGAGCAAGTGACAATACAATCACCTTAACTTTTTTAAACATTCTTTTCATAAATACCGCTTTTAATAGCTGAGCTTTAGTTTTTTTAATCTTTTTTAAGACATTACAAATGTATCCAAGCTAATGAGGCTTTTATACACAAATTAAGCTATTTTATGGTATTTTGATGAATAGTAAGTCGTATAAAATTAAAAACACCAACACTAACAAGTCGTAATAAGCTACTAATCAGCAACGAGTACACTTTTTAACAACGATGGTTTTATGAATAATTTTATTACATTTGTAGCATAACTAATACTTAATGCTGATGTACCAACGTATAATTAGAGAAATTGCACCTTTATCAACAGATGATTTTTTTGTAATAATGAATCATCCAACTGCAAAATTTGATTTTCCAGTTCACTTTCATCCCGAGTATGAACTAAACTTAGTGCTTAATGCTAATGGTAAAAGAATTATTGGAGATTCCATAATGGACTTTTCATCGGCCGACCTGGTTCTTATTGGTCCTAATACTCCACATGCTTGGACAAGTGAGGATAAGAATGCACAAGTTATTACGATACAATTTAATGCCGAATTCCCGAGCGAACATTTTTTATCAAGAAAGTTAGCGCTACCCATAAAGGAGTTATTAGAAAATTCGAAGATGGGTGTTTTGTTCTCGGAACAAACTACAAAGGAGGCTACAGAAAGGATATTAAAACTATCGAACCAACAAGGTTTTGACTCTGTATTAGAAATGCTTTCATTGTTATATGACTTAGCCATATCTCGTAATAAAACGAATTTATCAAGTCCTTCTTATATAAGACAATTTGATACTTCAAAAAGTAGAAGAATAAAATTAGTTACTAAGTACTTGCACGAAAACATTCACAACTCTATAAAAATAGGCGATGTTGCAGATCTAGTAAACATGTCTCCTTCAGCCTTTAGTCACTTCTTTAAAAAGCGAACGCAACGTTCTTTTACCGACTTTTTAACTGAAATGAGAATTGGAATGGCTGCGCGTTTATTAATAGATTCGGAGAAAAATATTTCGGAGATTTGCTATGATTGCGGATTTAGTAATGTTTCGAACTTTAACCGCGCTTTTAAAACTCAAAAAGGTTGTACACCGAGTGAATTTAGAGCTCAACAGAAATTAGTTTCTATTTATTAAGAGATAGAAAACCTATAAAATAAGAAAGGGAAAAATTACAATATGAGTAATTTCTCCCTTTCCTATTTTTAGATGAGTATTATAATTTACTCATCTGATCTTTTATTAACTGGAGTGTGGATAAATCGGTATTATAAACACCATACCAACCCTGTAGCTCATGAGGAGGATCAGCTACAAAAGCATCCCCTTCGTTCCAGTACTCACCTGGTCTTGGCGGACGTGCCTCACCTGAATATCCCCAAAAGTTTATCCCTTTTATCGAACCTTTTTTATTGATATTTGAAACCATATTATTAAAAACATAGCTATAATACTTATCTCTATCAGTAACTGGGGCATCTATATCATAAGAAAACTCATCTCGAGCTAAACCATACTCTTCTAGCACAATAGGCTTATTTAACTTTGCCGAAACTGCGACATGATCATTCCAATAAGCATCAAATTGAGTAATCATTTTAGCATAAGCATCTTCCCCTTCACCAGGCGTAAACCAATTCCAGTTCTGAACCCAAATGTGCATAGTTATATAATCAATATCAGCGTAAGCATTATCACGCTCCGCTATCAAACCTTCTTTTACCGATGGCGTATTACCCTCTGAACCTAATGATACTAAATGATTAGGAGCTAAAAACTTTAACTTTGCAGCTGTAGATTTAATCCAACGCTGAAATGGCTCCTCATTATCGTATCCTCGCGGCTCATTAGCTAACTGCCAAGCCATAATAGTAGCATCTTCATTGTAAGATTTACCATTAATCGTATTAGTTCTGCCTAGCACTTTGTCGACGTGATTATTATACCATTTAAGCGAATTCTCAGAATTAAAGAACTCCTTAGTATATTCTCCATAATCCCACCAACCAAACTCATCCATTTGTGGATAAGGAATTTCACCTGCACCATCCCACTTCAGATATTGAGAGAAACCCCCACTCCAAGTCCAGAAATTACTTAAAACCATAACAGCCTTCATATCTCGCTTGGCCATTTCGCTTAGTAAGAAATCCAAGCCTTCGAACAAAGCCTCATCATAAATCCCAGGACTAATCTGTAAAGCCGGCTGCATACAAAATTTAGAAGTCGCATCGGCTTCACAACCTGCCATTACACGTAAATTGGTAATACCATAACTTTTAAGTTGATCTAATTCTCGCTTTAACTGCTCACGATTCCCATACTTCTCTGAACCTAGATGCATTCCCTGCCAGTAGTTGGCTCCTGCATAAACATAGGGCTTACCATTTAAATAAAACTGATCACCTTTTACGGTAACAAAATGTGTATTTTCAATATTTTGAGTACACGAACTCAATATAATTTGTACTGAAACAAGCAGCAAAACAATATAACGCATATTTATTTATTTCTAGTTAATTGCAATTTTAGCATTGAGTACAAATATTATAAATAAAGTTTTTTGTTGTTAATAGAATAAAACTAATAAATGATAACATCTTGAATTCATAGGATCTTACCAGATAAAGGCAAAAACGGAGTAACTAAATATTCTTTGAATATTTATAAATAGTACATTAAAAGTGGGGCAGATTTTATTTGAATTTAGAGATAGCTATTACAAAACAAGCCTCGGGGAATTAATCCCCGAGTGATGAAAAAATTTAAACGTCAGCTTCTTTCATTGATAATTGAATTCGCTTGCGCGATTTATCTACTTCTGTCACTTTAACCTTCACATGCTGATGCAGATGAACTACATCATTAGGATCACTGATAAAACGATCAGCCATTTGCGAAATATGAACCAGTCCATCCTGTTTTACACCGATATCAACAAAAGCACCAAACTTTGTAATATTGGTGACAATACCAGGCAAGGTCATCCCTTCATATAAATCGTCAATTGAGAAAATACCTTTTTCAAACTCAAACACTTTAATAATCTGACGCGGATCACGCCCTGGTTTTTCTAGCTCATCAATAATATCTTTCAGGGTTGGCAAGCCTATTGTATCACTTATATAATCATTTAATTTAATGCTCTTACGCTTTTCTGCATCACTTATTAATTCAGCCACAGCACAATTGTTATCCTTGGCCATTTGTTGTACTGTTGCATAAGATTCTGGGTGAACAGCCGAATTATCCAATGGATTTTTAGCATCTGTAATTCTCAAAAAACCTGCAGCCTGCTCAAAGGCTTTTGCACCCAAACGTGGCACTTTTTTAAGCTGGGCACGAGATGTAAAAGCTCCATTTTCTTTTCTGAATTCCACAATATTTTTGGCTAATTGAGGACCTAAGCCCGAAACATAGGTAAGCAAATGCATACTTGATGTATTTAAATCTACCCCAACTTTATTCACGCACGATTCAACCACACCATCTAATGATGATTTTAAAGCATTCTGATCTACATCGTGTTGATACTGGCCTACACCAATCGATTTTGGATCTATCTTCACCAACTCAGCCAATGGATCCATCAACCTGCGTCCTATTGATACAGCACCGCGTACTGTTACATCGTACTGCGGAAACTCATCTCTAGCCACTTTACTTGCAGAATAGACTGATGCACCATCTTCACTTACCACAAATACTTGTATATCCCTATTGTATTTCAAATTACGAATAAAACTTTCCGTTTCGCGCGAAGCGGTTCCATTTCCAATGGCTACTGCCTCTATTTTATAAGCATCCACCATTGAAGATATTTTTTTGGCTGCTACTTTCGTTTCGCGCTGTGGCGGATGTGGATAAATATTTTCGTTATGCTGTAAATTTCCTTGCGCATCAAGACAAACCACCTTACAGCCCGATTTAAAACCTGGGTCGATAGCCAACACTCGTTTTTGTCCTAAAGGTGACGACAATAATAATTGACGCAAGTTTTTTGCAAACACATCAATGGCCTCTTCATCTGCTTTTTGCTTTGACAAATTAGAAAACTCTGTTTCTATTGAAGGAAATAACAATCGCTTACAAGCGTCAGTTATTGCTAATTGAACTTGATTAGAAGCTTCTGTGTTTCCTTTCACATAAAAACGATCCAAACGCTCTTGAATTCTTTCTACATCTGGGGTGATACTAACTTTTAATATACCCTCCTTCTCTCCGCGTCTAATAGCCAATAAGCGATGCGACGGACACTTTTTTAAGGCTTCACTAAATTCAAAGTAATCACTATACTTTGCACCTTCAACATCTTTTCCCTTAACCAATTTTGAACTTACAACCGCATCTCGTCCATAACCCGATCGAACTATATCACGAACCGTTCCATTTTCACTTATCCATTCAGCAATAATATCACGTGCACCTTGTAATGCTTCATCAATATCAGAAACATCACCTTTTACAAATTGCGCGGCCTTAGAATCCACATCGCGCTCATATTGTTTCATCAATATTTTAGCCAAGGGTTCTAAACCTTTTTCTTTGGCTTTTACAGCACGTGTTTTTCGCTTCGGTTTATAGGGTAGATAAATATCTTCAAGCTCTGTAGATGAGAATGTATTTTCTATTTGAGCTTTTAAATCTGCACTTAAATTCCCTTGCTCTTCAATGGTTTTTAAAATGGTTTCTTTACGTTTCTGTAGTTCTTGTAACTTCTCAAATCTCTCCTTTACATCTGCCACCTTCATTTCATCCATACTACCTGTCATCTCCTTACGATAACGACTAATAAACGGAACTGTGGCACCTTCTCCTAAAAGATTAACAACCTGTGTAACATGCTTCGCTTGTAGCTTTAATTCGTTTGTTATTATGGCAACAATTTGTGTAATCATATATTTTATTGATTGTACTGAATTTACTTATGAAACGCAATTATACCAATAATACATTTAATATTGCAGAGGAAGATTTATAAATAGTTTATGAAAATAAAATATGAATAATGATACTGTAAAACTGTAATGTTACTTATACCAATATCACACAGCTTTATAAAAAAGCAAAGGCTAATGCCCACCGACACTAGCCTTTATACTATCAACTAACACACACATTATTTATAAAGACACAACACTTTATAAACAAATAGAATTCTAAATTTGATAAACAAATATATGCATCACTTTTGATATTCCTTATGTTAATTGACTAACAACACTTATTCATTGAGAAAACCACTTATTTCTGTGATTCACCTTAAAAATGAACCGACAAAACATCACTTATTGATTCATGAAACCTTGTTTCTCAAGTACTGATAACAAAACTTTACTAAAGGCCTCATTATCTGATTTTTTATACCTTATATCTGTAAATACCTGAGCCAAGTGTTCTTTACTATTTTCTAATACAAATTGCTTATTCTCGGGCAACTCCTCTTTTTCTTTATAATAGGCAGCAATCTGTTCATCAGTATAATCCTTATATTTTTCATAATGAACAAGCGATTCAAGTGGCAGACGATCCGTTAACTTCGGATCCTCATCCGGGTAACCGAGAGTAATTGTGGTGATAGGAACAACTCCTTTAGGTAAATCTAAAGTATCAATAATCTTATCAGCTGTATATATTGTTGTACCAAAGTAACATATTCCCAGCCCTTTATTTTCTGCTGCAATACAAACATTCTGTGCAACCAACAAAGCGTCAATTGCACCAGTTACAAATGATAGAAAATTATCGTAACCCGGTACTGCATTATTTAATTTGCACCATTTATTGAATCGATTATAGTCGGCACAAAAAGTTAATAAAACAGGAGCATTCTTTACTGCTGGCTGATTAAAATGCAATGGAGCAATTGCCTTGCGCATTTCAGTATCTTGACTTACAATGATACTATATACTTGCATATTTCCGGTTGTTGATGCTCTTATTCCTGCATTTAAAATCTCATCAAGAACCTTAGACTCAACTGCCTTATCCTGATATTTTCGAATACTTTTATGATTTAATATTGTTTCTAACATAATCCTTTGTTTTAAAACAAATATAAGAACAAAAAAGGCCTTTCTAAATAAATAGAAAGACCTTCTTCAATCATCATCAACAAAATATAAATTCTTATAACAAACCTACTTTTTTCATTTCCGCTACTAATAATTCTTTATTATTAGCATCCATTTCACAAAGTGGTTGTCTGTACGTTTCTTTCAATAATCCCATTTCTGCGAGTGCTGCTTTTACAGGAATTGGATTCGACTCGATAAACAATAAATCCATTAAGTTTTGATATTTATAGAATATCTTATTGGCTTCTTTTACATTTCCTTCCATTGATAATTGCATCAATTGTGCAAACTCATTTGGAATAATATTAGCAACTACAGAAATACAACCATCTGCACCAGCATAATTAGCTGAGGTTGATAAAAAATCATCACCGCTATAAACAATAAAATCTTCAGCTGTATTTGCAATTATCTGAGTAAAGTAACTTAAGTCGCCAGCAGCCTCTTTAATTCCTACAATGTTATCAAAATCGTTCGCTAATTTAGCCACTGTATCGGGCGATAAGCCAGCTCCAGTTCTTGACGGCACATTATAAAGTACAATAGGTAGATCAACATTAGTTGCAACCGCTTGGAAGTGATTATAAATTCCTTTTTGAGTTGGCTTATTATAATAAGGCACTACAACTAAAGCAGCATCAGCACCTAAATCTTTAGCTTTTTGCGTTTTTTCAACAGCTGTATCTGTTGAGTTACTACCTGTACCCGCTATAATAGGAATACGACCATTTATTAATTCAACAGCTCGCTTTATTAATGCTTCATCTTCTGCATCTGTTAAGGTAGGAGTTTCACTAGTTGTTCCACACACCACAATACCGTCGGTTCCATTTTTTAAATGAAACTCAACTAATTTATCATATGCATCCCAATCAATACTTCCATCCGCTAAAAACGGGGTTACAATCGCAACAATTGAGCCTTTTAAACTAAAATTCATATTCTCGAAACTTTATATAATCTGCAGTTATTCAAATCTTGTTTACAAATATAGTATTTCCTCGATCAATACTAAAAATATGTAGTTAAATAAAACTAGTTTATAACACTTTGTTAAATTTTAAACAATTCGTAAATTTGAAGTCTTTAGAAGTATAACTAAAAACAAAAACAAGTTAGATGATTACTATATCGCAAGCTGTTGAATCAATCATAAAAGTAAAGCCTTTTATTGCTGAAGCATTATCCGAAGGTTTAATAAATGTATCAGCTCTTGCCCGAAAAATAAAACCTGATATCGAAAAAGTTATCCACAAAGAATGCAATCAAGGTGCTATAGTGATGGCATTAAACAGACTATCTCCCAATCTGGCAAATTCATTTTCATCTGACTTAAAAAAAATGATAAATATGTTGGGCGACATTATTGTTCGTTCCGACCTTACCGATTACACTTATACCAACTCAAATACACTTGTTAAAGGACATATGAAAGTATTTGAAACTGTAGCTTCACATTCTGATATATTCTATACAATGGTTCGGGGAGTGCATGAATCAAACTTAGTAATCAGTAGTTTATACTCCAATTTAGTTGAAGAACATTTTAAAGGGGAAGAACTTAAAGAAAAGAAGGTAAATCTATCTGCAATAACATTAAAGTTACACGAGAGTAACAGTCAGGTTCCTGGATTCTATTATAATATATTAAAAGCAGTTGCCTGGGAAGGCATCAATATTATTGAGGTAATTTCTACTTCAAACGAATTTACTATTTTAGTAAATGATGAAGATGTAGATAGAGCATTCTCTGAGCTAAAACAATTAAGACGAAAGCTTTAACTCACAACAACCAAATACAATTAACAATGGATAAAACAAAAATATTATTTGTATGCCTAGGCAATATCTGCCGTTCGCCAAGCGCTGAAGCAGTGATGAAAGCTAAACTATCGGAACATAAACTATCAGATAAGTATTATATTGATTCAGCAGGAATTACAGGGTATCACGAAGGTGATTCTGCCGATTCACGAATGATGCAGCATGCAAAAAAGAGGGCATTCCAATTAACTAGCATTAGCCGACCAGTAAAAGCAAAAGATGATTTTGCTAATTTCGATTTTATTATTGGAATGGATGATAGTAATATGACTGATTTATTTAATCTCGCGCAAACAGATGCTGATATCTCGAAATTAAGTAAAATGACGGATTACAGTATTAAATTTTCAGAGACAAATGTACCTGATCCATATTATGGAGGTTCGCAAGGATTTGAATTGGTACTTGATTTATTAGAGGATGCGTGTGAAGGCCTTATTTCTCAGCTAGAAGAACATAAAAAAAAGGGTAGTTAAACTACCCTTAATATTATTAAATTATCCCTCTTGTTTCTGCCAGTATTATAATTAGCTCAATAATTTCATCATCCGTCATTTCTTTACAATTAAACGAAGCATCATAAAACTGTACATCTGGCACACCTCTTTCAAAATATTCTCTGAACTTCATGCGGCGCTCATCCATTGCCAAAGCTTCTCTTTCGGCCTCCCCAAGAGATATTCCTAAAGTATGACTCAAAATTTCAGCTCTCCACTGCAGTGGTGCAACCAATTTAATATGTATCGATTGCTTAAAGTTTTTAGTAATGGCTTCGGCTGCTCTTCCTACTATTACAACATTTCCTTCTTCTGCAGCGTTATGAATAAAATTAGCAATTGTATTCTTTATTTTGGTTTCGCCCGGGTAATAATCTTCAGAAAAGAATAGAGCCAAATTGTCGAAGAAACCTTGTTTTTTATAATCAGACAAGTGCTTTGTTAATTCACTCGATAGTTTTAATTCTTTTGCCGATTGTTCTATAATTTCTTTACTAAGCCATTTCCAATTAGCAGTGCGCTTTTCGCGAGTTAATTTATCATTGATAACGCGATAAAGCTGTTCACCAATTCTTTTACCAGGACAGCCATATTCTCTTGAAATAGTAATGACTGGACCTTGTGAAAAATCAACAGATAAAGTAGGTTTAGTTTTCCCTTCTCTTTCTTTCATATATTTTAAAAACACATTATCCATAACTAAATCATTTAAATGGTTAAACTACAAACGTTAGGTCAAATAATCATAATACTTGTCCTAAATAAATAAAATATAATATGTATAAGATAAAAATAAAATTGAAGTAGTCCAAAAAGAAAAAGGAGAAACTACCATTTCTCCTTCATATATATTATTGCTGTTGCATTCGCTCCTGCCGCTCAACAGTATGCACTCCTTTTATCCTCATAATATTGTATATCAAATTATTCAAATCTTCAACATTATGGATGTATAAAAAAATATTCCCTTCAAATATACCATCGTGACTTTCAAAATTAATAGATCGCATATTTACGTTCTGATCATCGGAAATCACCTTTGTAATTTTACTTACAATACCCATCTGATCAATACCTGTTAATTTAATAATGGCGAGAAATGATAGTAGCTTATGGGTTGACCATTCCGCTGAAACCAATTTATTTCCTTGGCTAGACATTAACTTTAAGGCAACCGGACATTTTCTATTATGCAGTATTACTTTTTGGTCCTCATCTACATACCCAACAACATCATCACCCGGAATTGGATTACAGCATGAGGCGATTATATAATCATTCTTATCTGTATCATCAGTTAATATTACAGATTTGCGCTTGTCTATTTTAGGTTTCGGAGTTTCCTTCTTTTTTCCAGCACCAAAAGATAAAGTCCAATATTTTATCCACTTATTCGTGGTTTTTTTACGAAGAACTTTATCTAAATCTTTTAAAGAAATTTTATCTGATGCAATTTTAAAATAAAGCTCGTCTTTTTTCTCAATTTTATAATAGTGCAGAATCTTATCTAATATACGTTTGTGTATGGTAAGTTTCTTTTTTGATAGTTCACTTTGAAGCAACTGCTCTCCTTTACTAACCAGCTCCTTACGTTCTTTCTTAAAAACCGATTTAATACTGGTTTTTGCTTTGGCAGTAGTCACGGTAGATAACCATTCATACTTAGGTGTTTGCTTTTCTGAAGTGATAATCTCAACCTGATCGCCACTTTTCAAAACGTGACTGACAGGTACTAATTTGTAATTAACCTTAGCCCCAATACACTTATGCCCTAAATGCGTATGAATATCAAAAGCAAAATCTAAAACCGTTGCTCCTTTGGGTAATACTTTCACATCACCTTTAGGTGTGAATATTGAAATTTCAGAGGAAAACAGGTTCAACTTAAAATCATCCATAAACTCAAGCGAATCTTGAGACGGATTTTCAAGCAAGTCTCTGATTCTCTGCAACCAATTTTCAAGTTCAGACTCTTTCTCACTTAAACCTTTATATTTATAATGAGCTGCAAAACCACGTTCAGCAATATCGTGCATTCGCTCACTTCTAACCTGAATTTCAACCCACTTTCCGCGTGGCCCCATAACCGTAGCATGCAAAGCTTCGTAGCCATTTGCTTTTGGCGTACTAACCCAATCCCTTAATCGATCAGGTTTTGGTTTATAAATATCCGTTATAAGAGAATATATATTCCAGCATTGTGCCTTTTCTGGCAACAATTCATTACTTCTGAAAACAATCCGTATGGCCAATAAATCGTATATCTCATCAATGGTTACATTCTGCTTCTGCATCTTTGTCCATATGGAAAATACTGATTTTGGTCGAGATTTTATTTCATAATTAATTCCCGCATCATCGAGAATATTTTTAATTGGATCAATAAATTTTTCAAGAATATCTTTATTCTGAAGTTCCTTCGATTCAATTTTGCTAGTTATATCATTATAAATAGAAGGGTGCTCGTACTTGAGACTTAAATCTTCAAGCTCAGTTTTGATGGCATGTAAACCCAAACGATGTGCTAATGGGGCAAACATAAATAATGTTTCACCCGCAATTTTAAGTCGCTTATGCTCGGGCATTGACCCAAGAGTTCGCATATTATGAAGTCTATCTGCGAGTTTAATTAATATAACTCGGATATCTTCAATCATAGTTAGAAGCAACTTTCGAAAATTCTCAGCTTGAGCTGATTTATTTTTATCGAAAACACCATCTAATTTGGTAAGGCCATCAACAATTGAAGCTACTTTTTCACCAAAAATATGGCTTAAGTCCTCATAGGTATAATCTGTATCTTCAATTACATCGTGCAATAAAGCTGCTGAAACTCCAGTTGCTCCAAGACCAATCTCCTCAGAGGCAATTCGAGCAACTTCAATTGGATGAAGAATATACGGCTCACCAGACTTACGTCGAACTCCACCATGAGCTTCATTCGCCAAATCGAAAGCCTTTTTCACCATTTTATACCCATCCTTAGTTTGACACTTAGGACAGTTTTCTATTAAGGATTCAAATTCTTTACGAATTAGCTCTTTTTCATCTTTTTCAGATATACTTTCACTCATCAAATAATATGCTCTTAAAATTTAACAAAAGATAATGAATATCCTTTATAACCTTATTAAATAAAGGCTTGTATTGAATAGCAATTATAAACAAAAATAACTATTTACCTGCTATAACGGTATAAAAGTCTTGTGGATTTAGATATTTTTGAGCCAAAGCTTGTATTTCTTCAGCTGTGATGTTTTTAACCAATTCGGTAAACTTATGATAAAAACTAATATCTGATTTAAATCCCATTAAACCACGATAAGCATCTGAAACTGCAAATGGCCCATCAAGGTTACGTTGTAATTCGCCTAACATATAGTTCTTTACACGAGATAATTCCTCATCAGAAACTAAATTATTCTGCATCTTGCCCATTTCGGCAAATATTTCAGAAACAGCTAAATCACGTTTCTCGGCAACAACTTCTGTAGAAACACCAAAAATACCGGCTTCAATAAATGAAATTGTATAAGAAGAGATCCCGTAAGTTAAACCTTTCTCTTCACGGAGGTTAGTCATTAATCGAGACCCGAAATATCCTCCAAAAACGGTATTTAAAACCTGAAGTGGTAAATAATCTTCATGATCTTTAGTAACAGAGTTTCTCACTATTTTTATGGCACTTTGCTTCGCGTCAGCTTTCTCAACTAAGAAAAAACGCCTTGCTTCTCCCTTTACCTCGGGCAGTTTTGGTTCTTCAGGAGCTGCAACACTCCAATCATCACCCCCAAAATATTGATTTAAGAATGACTCCAATTTGTCGCCACCTCTACCTGATACAATTACTTCGCATAAATTTGAAGCATACTGCTTTTTATAAAAATCCTTTAAATCCTCTACTCCTATTTCATCAAAATGATGAACTTTGGCAACTCTTCCATAAGGGTGGGCATTTGTAAATAAGATCTCTTGAGATTTGCGGTGTGCTAGAGTTTTTACTTTCTCAGAATCAACAAGAAAATCTTGCTTCTTCTTTGCTAAATATATATCAAATTCATGCTGACTAAATACAGGTCGTTTTACAACCTCTTCCAGAACAGGCAATAGTTTATCTAAGTGTTTGGTTAAGGTATATAAAGTTACTTGAGAATGGTGGTAATTTGTTGACTGCGCAAGAAAAGCACCGTAATAATCTACTTTCTCTGCAATTTCAAAGGAAGTCAGATTCTCAGTACCTTCAAGCATTAAGTTACTTGTAAAAGAGGCTAATAATGGTTTATGAGATTGTACAACGCCTGCTGGAAAGATTAAATCAATTTTACAAACTTCCTGAGTTCCTCCTTCGATATACTGGACTGGAATACCATTTTGTAATTTAAATTCTTTTGCTGCCAAAATATTTAGTTTCTCTGGCTGCTTATATGTTGGTGCTTCTGCTCTATTAATCATAAATAAAAAATATTACTTACAGGTTTGATGATAATTACTAACTATTTTTCTTTGATTTTGATAGATAATGTAATTTTGAGCAATTGCTCTCAACCAAAACCTTTTTACAACAATCCTGTATTTGTTGTGCAGTAACTTTTCTGTATTTATCAACCTCAGCATTGGCATCTTCTGCTTCTCCTAATAATTCGAACTGTGCTAAATTCATAGCTTTATTCAAGAAATTAATTTCAGAAAATGTGATGGTAGACTCTACCTTATTTTTAACTTTATCTAACTCATAATCTGAAACCAACTCTTCTTTTATCATTTCTATTTCTTTCCAAATAGCCTTCTCTGCATCATCGATATTAACATCATCTGATACATGACCTGAGAAAGTAAATATGCCGGGTTCAACATCGCCAGAAATATAAGCGTGTACATCGGTAAAAAGCTTCTGTTCCTTTATAAGATGTTGATTTAATCGAGAGCTAGTTCCGTTAGATAATACATCGGATAAAAGATCCATAGCATAATAATCATCATCACGACGTGCGCACATGTGAAATGACATTTGAAGCATATCTGTTGGCACATCTCTTGCAACCTTAATAGATCTCATTTCTGTTTGAATAGGTTCTTCAGGTAAAGAGCGCGTAGCAACATCACGAGAAGGAATATCGCCAAACCACTTTTTTGCTAATTCATATACTTCATCAGGATCTACGTTTCCAGAAATAGATAGAATGGCATTATTAGGTGCATAATGCTTATAAAAGAAACTCTTTACATCTTCTAAAGTTGCCTCTTCAATATGTTTTATATCGGCACCAATAGTCGGCCATTTATAAGGATGCATTTTGTACATCATAGGACGCATCAATAAAGGAACATCGCCGTAAGGCTGATTTAAATAACGCTGTTTGTACTCTTCGATAACAACCTTTTTTTGAACATCAAGAGAATCTTGGGAGAAATCTAACTCTAACATTCTATCAGATTCTAGCCAAAACCCTGTTTCAATATTAGAAGCTGGTAAAGTAAGATAGTAATTCGTCATATCATTACTTGTCCATGCATTATTATCACCCCCTACATTTTGTAATGGTTCATCATACGATGGAATATTCTTACTACCTCCAAACATTAAATGCTCAAACAAATGCGCGAAACCTGTTTTAAGTTCACTCTCATCTTTAGCTCCAACATTGTACAACACATTAACCGCAGCTAAAGGTGTTGTTTTATCAGGATGAACGATTATTCTTAAACCATTATCGAGCGTATATTTCTTAATTTCTATCATTCTACTTATTATATTTATGCGCCGACTTGGCTATAAAGCAATATCTGTTAATAGGTTCCCTTATTACTTAAACTAGTAACTACCTCATTGTATTCTTCAATCACATCAGTGATAATTTCAGATACTGATGGAATATCATTAATTAGCGAAGATACCTGTCCGATTTCTAATTCTCCTTCGTCAAGATCTCCCTCAAACATACCTTTTTTAGCACGCCCTCTTCCTAACATTTCTTTTAATTCTTCAGGAGTAGCTCCACGTTTTTGAGCAGCATCTACCTCATCTGAAAATTTATTATGAATTAATCGGACTGGTGCCAATTGCTTCAAGGTTAATACAGTTCCTCCTTCGTTAGCTTCAAGAACTTTGTTTAAAAAGTTTGGATGCGCTGAAGACTCTTTACTAACCGCAAAGCGAGAACCAATTTGAATTCCATCTGCCCCCAAGGCTATAGCTGCTGCCATTCCTCTTCCGGTTCCAATACCTCCGGCAGCTATCAATGGCAAATTTGTTACTTTCCTAATTTGAGGAATTAGAACCATTGTGGTTGTTTCTTCTCTACTGTTATGACCTCCTGCTTCAAATCCTTCAGCAACGATAGCATCAACTCCGCTATCTTCACACTTTTTTGCAAAACGGCTATTGGCAATAACATGAACAACTGTAATACCGGCTACTTTTAGTTTTGATGTAAACTTTGCAGGATTTCCGGCACTAGTAAATACAATTTTAACCCCTTCTTCAATAATAATATCAATAAGCTCTTCAACATTTGGATATAAAAGAGGAACATTAACACCCCAAGGCTTATCAGTTGCAGTTTTCATTTTAGAAATATGCTCTTTCAACACTTCTGGATACATTGATCCAGCACCTAACAAACCTAATCCACCATTATTACTAACAGCAGATGCTAATTTCCAGCCACTAACCCAAACCATTCCACCTTGAATAATTGGATACTTAATATTAAATAGTTCTGTTATTTTATTACTCATGATTTATTCTTTTATCCAAATTTGAAAGCTAGCAAAGATACCCTTATTAATTTATAATTAATACAAATAAGAAAAGGAATCCACTATATATTAAACCAAAAAAAAGCCACCCTTGGGTAGCTTTTCATTATATCTTTGATGTAATATTATTTCATCTTAGTTACTTGAACGGCATTAAGACCTTTTAAACCTTGCTCTAGTTCAAAAGTTACTTTATCGTTCTCTCTAACTTCATCAATAAGACCATTAACATGAAAGAAGTACTTTTCCTGAGTTCCACTTTCGCGAATAAAACCAAATCCTTTTGCATCGTTATAGAAATCAACTTTACCATTTCTAACCGAAGGCATAACTTCTTTACCACCTTTAGGTATAGAAATTTCGATTGTTGATGCATCAATTTTTGTTTTTGCTGCTGGATCCGGAGGAGTATCTGTAAGGTTTCCGTTTTCATCAACGTAAGCAATCATATCATCTAAAGTAGCACCTTTAGTTGCATTTTCTTTACGTTCTTCTTTTCTTTTAAGCTTATCTTGCTTCTTTTTTAACCTCTTTTTTTCGCGCTCTTTTTTGTTAAATGTCTCTTGTGATTTACTCATCTACTATTTATAGTTAATATTTAATACAATTCTGTTGTCTGTTGGCATCTATATTTGCTATGGTAAAGAATAGAACTACAAAAGCAAATACATCATGTCAGGAGAAAAAAACACAATTGACACAACTCGCTCTATTGCGTTTCTTTTGATCGGCACAAAGGTAATACAATTATTTGACTTTAGTTAATGATTTTGTTTACTAACATTGTACAAGTTATAAGTCCTCACAAAAAGTGGATAAATATTCCATTAAAACTCAGCAATAATACCGATAGTAGGCAATACTGTGCCTGATTCTGTATTTAACGGAACCAAACTATATTGTTGTTCATTAGCAGGTGCCTCAGGATTTACGATAATTGGATTACCACCACCATCTAATTCTCTGATATATTTAGTAGGTTCCTTTGCCTTAAAATTATAGAGATTTTGAATATCAAGATAAAAACCTAGAGACCATTTTGAAAACGTGTAGGTTTTATCAATTCGCAAATCTAATTGATGAAAAGCTTCCAAACGCTCTTCGTTAAATTGACCATAATCGAGATATTCTCTTCCCTGAACATCCCACGCCTCTTTAAGCGAAGACTTCTCAACATCAACAGGCGTATAAGGCAAACCACCAAGGTAACGCCACTTTAATCCTATATCCCAATTACGTTTTAATGATTTATTAACTGTTGCCGTAAATAAATGCTTGCTATCCCAAGAACTTGGCACAAACTCACCATTTATATTTGTGAACTCACTACGCACAAAAGTATATGCTGCAATAAAGCTATAGCCCTTAGCAGATGTTTGACGCGCCATTATCTCAAAACCATAAGCACGGCCATCGCTAGTTGGTGTAACTTCTTCATCACCTATAACTCCAAAATCTCCACCTTTACTAGCAATAGAAACCGAATCGTTAACGCTAAACGGATAGTTACCATAATCTTTATAAAAACCTTCAAGAGTGATTTTTGTGAAATTATTAGGTTGATAAGCGAAACCTGCTACAATATGATCGGCATTAATATATTTTAAGCCATTTTGTTTATTCAGCAAGTCACCCTGCTCATTTCTGTAACCCATTGTTGTATATGCTGGCAATTGGTAATAACGCCCTACATTAAAGTTAAAGTATAAAGGTTGTGAAAGTTTAACAGATGCACTAAAACGAGGACTAATTTGGTCAAGCAAATTATTCATATCTGATGAATAATTATTAGCATCCATACGTAAACCTAATGATAACTTAACTCTATCATTCCAAACTGGCAAACCAACCGAACCAAACATCGCGTATTTAAAAAAAGATAATTCTGAAGAATAGTAATCTTGAACAGGTGCTTCATTTTCGTAAAGTAAACGATAAGTGTCATTAGTATAGTTAGCCGATTCTAAGCCAACACCTGCATTTATGGTTAATTTATTTATGGCTGTATTAATTTCTGTTCTGAATTTATTTTCAATTTCAGAAGATGCATAATCGTAAGTTAAGTTCTCAGGCACTTCAATATTATCCTGATATTTATAGGATGAATTATCTAAATGATTTCGACTTGCCACCACAGTTAAATAACTCTTACCAAAATAGTGCTTATAGTTCACTCCGAAAGTATAATTCCACTGCTCATTAACTGGCAAATAAGCTAAGGTATATTGATTTTCAGGAGTATCACCTGCATTTTTATTTAACCTAAACTGATCAATTGCTCCAAAGCCCAAAAACGTAATTTCATTTTTCTGATTGATCTTTGTTTTTGTTTTAAACTGAAAATCAGTAAACGTTGGTAAAAATGGTAAATCTAATGCAGAAAATAAGAATTGTAAATAGGAGCGACGCGCAGATACAAACATTGAAGTTTTTTCAGAAACTGGTGCCGATGCTGATAAAGCAACTTCACTAGCACCTAACACTGCCTTAAAGTCAGTCCCTTCTTTACTACCATCCATTTGCTTAAATTCCATCACAGAACTTAATGCATTACCTCTGGCCGATGGGAAAGCACTAGAATAAAAATCTACTTCTCGGATAAAATCAACATTCAAGATTCCAACCGGTCCACCAGATGCACCTTGAGTAGAAAAGTGATTTATAGTAGGAATTTCAATCCCGTCGATGAAAAATTTATTTTCTGAAGGTCCACCACCACGTACAATTATATCATTACGAAAAGAAGCTGAACTTGCTACACCTGGGAAACTTTGTATTACTTTAGAGATATCTCTATTTGCACCTGCACTTTTTTCTATCTGATCAATTCCGATACGACGCAAACTAACCGGACTTTCAATTTTATCGGCAAAAGGGGATGCTCGTACAGTTACTTCTTCTAAGGATTCTGAACTTGGTTCAAGATCTATTTCAACAAAATTTGAACGCACCTTGGATATCCTAAAACTCTCTGTTATTTTTGGTTTATATCCTAAAGATGAGATCTGAATTTGAATAAATTCATCCTCTATGCCTTCTAAGGTAAACCTTCCTAAAGAGTCTGTTGAAGTACCTATTGTAGTATTTCTTATAATCATATTTGCAAACTCAACTGGTTTATTCGAGTATGCATCTTTAATAATACCACTTATTTTTCCTGATTGCGAAAAGCCAAGAGTGCTTATAGCAAATAAAAGTATTATACTAATAGTTAATTTAGCTTGTTTAATGTTTAGTTTCATTTGTTTAATGTTTAGTTTCGATTAATAAACAAACATACGACAAAAAGGTTTTAGGAAACTCAATTTTCTATAAATCTATTTTACACATTATCCCCTTGTAAGAATAAAGGAAAACTCACTTCCTTTGTTTATCTCACTAGTTATACCCAATGCCGTATTATGCTGTTTTAAGAAATCGTGACAGATTAAAAGACCTGTACCGGAACCTATTTCACCATTTGTTCCTTTTTGAGTACTACCATAAATAGAATATTGCAAATCTTTAATCTGGCTCAGTTCTATACCAACACCTGAATCACAAACCTTAATAACTACTTTATCATTCAATATTACTGCATCTAAAGTAACTACTCCTCCTTTATGGCTGTATTTAATGGCATTACTTATTAGATTACGCAATACAGCAATAATGAGCTCTTTATTGCAAGAAACTAATAAATCCTTATCAATATTAGATTCTAATGTAATTGACTTTTGTGCGGCTTGAGTTTTAAATAAATCGATACTTTTTTCATAAATATCAATCAACAATTCTGGAGATTTACTTATTTCAGTGTTGTTCATTTGGGTTTTGCTCCACTGCAATAAGTTATCCAAGAAATCGTAGGTATTCCTAGTTTCTTGATAAAAAAGCTGCAAAACATTTGAATCTATCTCAATCTTTTTTTCCTCAGCTTCTCGTAACTTCACCTCAAAATAACCTAACATACTATTAAACGGTGTTCTTAAATCGTGAGATATAATAGCAAAGAAACGGTCTTTAACAGAATTAACAGCTCTTAATCTATCGTTTTGAAGATCAACTTTCCCTTTCTCATTTTCGAGTTCTTGCAGAGCTAGAAACAACTTTACAGATCTATTCTCTAATACATGTGCCGTTATACAAAAGAATAAAACGGCAGTTGCCAAATAAAAAACTGTTTTGGCAAATAAATTAGCATCCGTTATGTGCAGATCGTGCACCCAAAACGCAACCATACAAAAAGCAACACTATTTACAATTAATGAAACTGTAATAAAACGCTTGTCGCCTAATGAAACGCCCATTGATACTAATGTAATTAAAAATCCACCATAATAAGTTGCAGCATCTGGGCTATCTGAAGGTAAAAAAGAATACATTAACGGAATAGATATATTCATCACAAACAGAGCTATTCCGCTTATTATTTTATTATAAGCGTTAAAACTGCTATAGAAGGTTGAAATGAATGCAAATACCAATAAAGGAAACCCAAATAACAACCTAATTCTTAATACTGTTTCATATGAATTTCCAGTACCAAAGTAATCCATTAAACCAAATAAGGGATACCCAAGCATGAACATTAGGAAATAAAGCCTTATGTAGGGTAAGTTACTTTTGTATTGCCAAAGGTTAAATTGCTTACTCTGCTCTTTAGTGAGGTTTTTATTTGTGTGCATAGTTAGTTTTTAGCTGTACTCACATATGTGTATCAACACATATTATTTCTGCCAAAAATAATAATAAAAACATATTTAGCACCAAGTAAGTTATAATCAAAAAAATGACATAAAAAAAAAGCACCTCTAAAAGGTGCTTTTGTAAATAACTATTTTGTTTTAATTCGATAATTAACATCGGCTTTTCCTTTGCTTATGGATGTTAACTTACCTTTCAATAATCGTTTCTTCAATGGAGATAAATGATCTACAAATAATTTACCCTCAAGATGATCATACTCATGCTGAACTACTCTTGCAGCAAAACCTTCGAGAACCTCTTCCTTTAATTCGAAATTGATATCCTCGTATTCAATTTTTACTTTCGATGGTCGTTTTACTTCTTCCCTAATACCCGGAAGACTCAAGCAACCTTCTGATTCTGAAACAATTTCATCCTCATAAAAGTCCGTTATAATTGGATTAATATAAGTTCTTTTGAAACCAGCCAATTCAGGAAACTCCTCTCCCATTGGGTCTGCATCAATCACCATTAATCGGATAGGCTTACCTATCTGAGGGGCAGCTAAACCTATACCATCCGTATGGTACATTGTTTGCCACATATTATCAATTAAATCACTTAAACCTTCGTAGTCTTCATCTATTTCTTCGGCTACCTTGCGTAACACAGGATGACCATATACATAAATTGGATAAATCATATTCTAAAATTTCCTTTTTGTTCTAAATAAGATTGCAAAATTATTGTGGCACTTATTTTATCTACCATCGCCTTATCTCTACGGGCTTTCTTCTTTAATCCTCCATCAATCATTGCTTGAAATGCCATCTTAGAAGTTCCCCACTCG
The DNA here is from genome assembly GCF_947489045.1 of Saccharicrinis aurantiacus. NCBI lineage: Bacteria > Pseudomonadati > Bacteroidota > Bacteroidia > Marinilabiliales > Marinilabiliaceae > Saccharicrinis > Saccharicrinis aurantiacus. Next base: position 18,491 of record NZ_CANLCN010000001.1, on the reverse strand, counting down.
TCTACCCATTCAACATCTAAAGTCGGAAATTTGTTTTTTAGTCTATTATAAAAAGGCTTAATGTACTTCATAGATTCAGAATCGGTCCCATCATTTTGCCTAGCATACCCTAAAACAATCTTATCAACTTGCTCAGTGGCCATATACTTTTCAAGAAATTCAACTAATGTATGGGATGGAACAGTATCTAACCCATTGGCAATTATTTGCATTGGATCTGTAACTGCTACTCCAGTTTTCTTCTTCCCGTAATCTAAAGCTAATATTCTTCCCACATATATAATTTTAAGAGCGCAAAAGTAATAGTTTTAAAGGTATTCTATGTACTTAGATTCGATAAAATAAGTTTTACTTGTCTTTTAATATAGGAAACCACTTGCCATAAGACGCACAACGCCATAACCACTCTACTGGTCCAAATTTAAAATACTTAAACCAAATTGTACTAAATGCAATTTGAATAACTAAAATAACCCATGCTACATAATATATAGTTTCTAGAGTAAGCTTTCCAAAATACCCAAAGGCAATTACTGGATAAAATACTAATATCCCCATTACAGTATGCCCTACATATGAGGTTAACGACATACGTCCGTAATTTTTCAACCACTCCACCACTTTACTATTTGTAAATCGCTCAACAAATTTGGCTAATATACATATGTATGATAAACTTAAGCCTATCTGACCAAACTCGTGTAATACCCTATAAAGAACATTATTCCAGTCTCTAGAAAAACTAGCTACACTTCCTTTCATATTGATAGTAATAGTTGTAAATACAATACCTATTATTAAAAATGTAAGAAGGTTCTTGGTTTTAAGCGCTCCTTTTGTAAAGAATTCTTTATGATATAAGTATGAACCAAAAAAGAATAATCCTAAAACTTTAAATGGTCGCCCAGATGGAATAAAATCGTACCAACGCCAAAAAACATTATGCCAGTTTGTACTAAACGTTTTGAAGAACTCTCCTGATTGGAAACCTGCTACCACCGCCTCTGGAGACATATCTGAATACGTTTTTAGCGCAGCTTTTTCAATTACAGGAAGATCTTGTGCAAATGAATACATGTAAATAATATCCAATACTATTGGAAAGAAATATAAGCCAGCTCCTACTGCTAAAAACTTTTGAACAGGAATTCTTCTTAAGCCAATTAATATCATTCCCATAAGTGCATAAAGCATTAATATATCACCTGACCAGAAGAATGTATGAATAGAACCAATTAACAAGAGTAGCAGTTGGCGTTTAAAATAAAAGCCTGCAAATGAGGGATTATCTAAATTTCGGCTTAATTGCATATAAAATCCCACCCCAAAAAGAATAGAAAATATGGTGTAAAACTTAGTGTCAACCAAGAATGTAAGTATTTTATATAGAATTGAATCTACTTGGACATTGCCAAGTTCAATTATACTTTCAAATGGTAGAAACTTAATGCCACTCCAACTAAGAATATTGGCAAATAAAATACCCGTTAGGGCAAAGCCCCTTAATACATCTAAAAAGACAACTCTATCTTTGGCCGATGTCGGTTTTGAGGTAGTGCTCATACTAAAATTTATTTTTTTGAATTTATGACTGGATTTACAATTTAGGTAACAAGCCAAATTTACAAAGGTTTACATGAAAAAAGAGGTCATTTAACAAAAATAACCTCTTTTTAAATATTTAAAGCGAATTAATCCTCACTTAAGATATGGGCTTGCGCTGCAGCAACCCTCGCAATTGGCACTCTGTATGGCGAGCATGAAACATAATCCATACCTACAGAATTACAAAAACCTACTGAAGATGGCTCTCCTCCGTGTTCTCCGCAGATACCCACTTTTAAGCCTGGCTTAGCTGATCTTCCTTTTTTTGTACCCATTTCAACCAACTGGCCTACGCCTGTTTGATCGAGTACTTGGAATGGATCGTTTTTAAGAATTCCTTTTTCGATATAAATAGGGAGAAATTTATTGGCATCATCACGAGAATAACCAAAGGTCATTTGAGTTAAATCATTTGTTCCAAATGAGAAAAACTCAGCAAATTCAGCAACTTTATCAGCCGTTAATGCAGCTCTAGGAATCTCAATCATAGTGCCCACCATATACTCAATGGTATCACCAGTTTCTTCAAAAACGGTTTTAGCTGTTTTATTGATAATATCAGATTGCATTTTAAACTCTTCAACCGTTCCGATTAATGGCACCATTATTTCTGGCTTCGTAATTACACCTCGCTTCTTCAGAGCTATTGCTGCTTCTACAATTGCGCGGGCTTGCATTTCTGTAATTTCAGGATAAGTATTGCCCAATCTACAGCCCCTATGCCCTAACATAGGGTTGAATTCTGATAAATCTGACACTTTAGTTTTAACTTCTGCTAAGCTAATCCCCATTTCTTTAGCCATTTCTTGTTGTGCAGCTTCGGTATGAGGTACAAACTCATGTAATGGTGGATCTAGCAGACGAATAGTAACTCCATAACCTTGCATAGCTTCTAATATTCCTTCAAAATCAGATTTTTGATAAGGTAATAACTTAGCCAAAGCGTTTCTACGCCCTTCTTCATCCGACGAAAGAATCATCTCACGAACAGTTTTAATACGTTCTCCTTCAAAAAACATATGTTCCGTTCTACATAAACCAATACCCTCGGCTCCAAAACCTCGAGCCACTTTAGCATCCTTCGGTGTATCTGCGTTAGTTCGTACAGACATACGGGTATATTTAGAGGCAAAATCCATAATTGAAGCAAAATCACCATCTAAATCAGGCATTCGTGTTTTTACTTGTCCGGCATATACTTTCCCTGATGATCCGTTTAGAGAAATCCAGTCTCCTTCCCTGTAAATATCAGAACCAATTCGTAATGTTCGCTCTTTGTAATCAATTTTTAATGCTCCTGCACCAGATACACAACACTTACCCATCCCGCGTGCAACAACTGCGGCATGTGAGGTCATCCCGCCTCGAGCGGTAAGAATTCCTTTGGCAATAAGCATCCCTTCTAAATCCTCCGGAGATGTCTCAATACGCACTAAAATGGTGTTCTCATATTTATTGGCTTCGTCAGCGAAAAATATAATTTGTCCGGATGCTGCACCTGGCGAAGCTGGCAAACCTTTAGCTAGTTCGTTGGCACTACCAATTGCCTTCATATCAAATACCGGATGCAATAGCTCATCCAATTTATTGGCTTCAACGCGCATCAATGCTAACTTATCATCAATAATTCCTTCTCTGTATAAGTCCATGGCTATTTTCACCATTGCAGCACCTGTACGTTTGCCGTTTCTGGTTTGAAGCAACCAAAGCTTTTTATCCTGAACAGTAAATTCTAGATCTTGCATATCTTTATAATGCATTTCTAGCTTTTTCTGAACGGCATTCAATTCTTCAAAAACTTCGGGCATTGCCTCTTCCAAAGATGGATACATCATTACTCTATCCTCTTCTAAAATATCTTGCAACTTAGCCCACCTAATAGAACCTTCTTTAGTAATTTGCTGCGGCGTTCGTATACCCGCAACAACATCTTCGCCTTGAGCATTGATTAAGTACTCTCCATTAAACATATTCTCACCCGTTCCGGCATCCCTTGTAAAAGCAACTCCTGTAGCAGAATCATCGCCCATATTACCATAAACCATGGCTTGCACATTTACAGCAGTACCCCATTCATCAGGTATCCCTTCCATGCGCCTATATAGAATTGCTCTGTCATTATTCCAACTATCAAAAACTGCTAATATTGCTCCCCACAATTGCTCCCATGCACTCTCTGGGAAACCTTGTCCTGTTTGCTCTTTAACGGCTTCCTTAAAAAGAACTACCAATTCTTTTAAATCGCTAACATCTAAATCAGTATCTAAATCTACACCCTTTTCTAATTTAACGTCTTCCATTATTTTTTCAAAAGGATCTATTTCTTCCTTCGAAACTGGTTTCATTCCCAACACCACATCTCCATACATCTGCACAAACCTTCTGTACGAATCCCAAGCAAACCGTTCGTTACCCGATTTCTTTGCAATTCCGGCAACTGAATCTTCATTTAAGCCGAGGTTTAACACAGTATCCATCATCCCTGGCATAGATGCCCTTGCTCCTGAACGTACTGAAACCAATAAGGGATTATTTTTATCGCCAAAATTAGTTTGCGTTAGATTTTCTATTTTTGTAATTGATTCTTCAATCTCAGACTTTAATAACTCTAGGACTTTATCTCTGCCCAAGTCATTGTATTCAGAACAAACATCTGTTGTTATTGTAAACCCAGGAGGAACTGGAACACCTATTAAATTCATTTCAGCAAGATTAGCACCTTTACCTCCCAAGAGGTTTTTCATATCTGCTTTTCCTTCTGCTTCTCCATTTCCGAATGTGTAGACTCTTTTTACTGCCATAATCAAGGGATTTTAAATGTTAGAAAAATGAATATTGGGAATTATTTCTCGCTTACCTAAAGTACCCTATAGGGAATCGTTTTGAATACCTAACAAGAATACTTATGCTAATAAAGTAAGCTATTTTTTAGGAAAAATAAAATAGCTACAACAACTGATTACCATGCAAATATGAGCAATATCATAAAAAACTCAGCATACTGATAATTTATATTTATACTGAATAAAAATAAAAAAAGCCGACTGGAATAATCCAATCGGCATAGTATATAATTTTTATTTGTATATTATAGTGGGAATTGTTTGACTAGCTCTTTTGTCTTCATTAAGTAGTCAACATACTGAGCACGTTTGTAGGCAAAAGGTTCTTTTAATTTCCCTTTAGATAGTTTTCCTTTAAAATCTTCGAGTGACTCATAGCCTTTACTTTTCATCCAAATTTGCAAATCGTCGAGCATAGTTCCAATTTGCACTAATCCGTTTTTATAAACTGTACTTACTACTTGTGCCACATCGGCACCAGCCAAAAGCATTGTTATTAAATCATCAGCACTATGAATACCATTATTGGCGGCCAAAGAACTATTAACTTCGCCCGAGAGTAAACCAATATAACGCAACGCTAACCTATTATCATTAGCTGAACTTAAATTATAAGGCATTTTCAACTCTTCTTTATCGATATCAATATCAGGCTGAAATAAGCGATTAAATAAAACCAATCCATCTATTTTTTCAGCATCTATTTTTTTAATGAAGTTTAATACGTTTGAATAATATGGGCTTAACTTAACACTTACAGGAATCGACAAAGCTGCTTTTACTTTCTTTAAAATAGACAACTTCTCATTTTCAATTTCTTCAGAGGATTTATCCGAATCAGATATTGTATTGTAAAAATTAAGTTCTATTCCATCAACGCCAGTTTGTTCGATGTATTTAGCATATTCAACCCAACTAACATCGTAGGTACAATTTAAACTTGCAAAAACAGGAATACTTACCGCTTCTTTTATACTTTTTAGTTTAGCTAAATGGGCTTTAGGTCCGCTATGCTGAATGTTAGGAAATAAAGAAGTCATTTCGGCATTACGCTCATCATACTCATGCAAATCCTCTTCGAGCTCGGCCGCTTCTAAATGAATTTGCTCTTCGAAAAGCGATTTATATACCAAAGCAGCAGCACCAGCAGCTTCTAATTTCTTAGCCATTTCGGCATCCTTAATTAAATTACTTGCTCCTACAATAATGGGATTTTTGAGTTCAACCCCCATGTACGTTGTTTTTAAATTCATAGTAGACTGCGATTTATAAGTTTATAATGTAACTACCTAATTAACAGTAGGGGTGTGTTTTTGTTTAGTTTTTTGATGGAAAACTATTGCTTAAAAATGGTGATAGATCGTTATTAGATATTGAAAAAGGTTCAAAATAATTGCCGCAGAACAAAACTACACTGAGCGCCCCAGATAGAAGTGGCAGCCCTTATTTTAGAGGCGTAATAATGCTTGGTAAACGGATGCAACAATAGGAGCACACGTATTACTTAGCATTAGCAGCCTATAAATTAAGGACTAGAACGAATAGCTGGAAATTGGCGCCCAAATATTAACAAACAAAAAAAAGGCGCCCAAATTGGACGCCTTTATATTATAAATATGAAGTTTAATTACTTAACTACTTTGTAGCTTACGTCAGATAAACGCTTGTACGTGCTATAACGCCATTTTGCATTTCCTTCGGCAGCTGCAAATAACTCTTCAGCTTCATCAGGATACGCTTTTAATAAGGCTGTATAACGTACTTCACCCTTTAGGAATTCTTGGAATTTATCCCATTGTGGCTCTTTTGAGTCGTATACAAATGGGTTCTTTCCTTCGTCCTCTAACATTGGGTTGTAACGGAATAAGTGCCAGTAACCACACTCAACTGCTTTTTTAGACTCGTTTTGAGTACCACCCATACCACCTTTTAATCCGTGGTTAATACATGGTGAGTAAGCAATAATTAATGACGGTCCTGGATAAGCTTCAGCCTCTTTAAGAGCCTTGAAGTATTGCGCTTGGTTTGCTCCCATTGCTACTTGAGCAACATAAACATAACCATAAGTTGTAGCCATTAAACCAAGATCTTTCTTACGAATTCTCTTACCTGAAGCGGCAAACTTAGCAATTGCACCTAGTGGAGTTGCTTTAGAAGCCTGACCACCTGTGTTAGAATAAACCTCGGTATCCATTACTAGGATGTTCACATCTTGACCAGAAGCCAATACGTGGTCAACACCACCAAAACCGATATCGTAAGCCCATCCGTCACCACCAAAGATCCAAGTAGATTTCTTAACTAAGTAATCTTTAAGTGCGATAATATCTTTAGCAACTGGAGCATTTTCAGACTCAAGTGCAGCCATTACAGCTTTAGAAACAGCAGTAGTTTCGGCACCATTTTCTTTGTTAGCAATCCAGTTTTCGAATGCTACTTTAGTGTCAGCATTAACAGCATCAAGGTTTTCGTTCATTAAGCGCTCAATACGTTCGCGTAATTTGTTAACACCTGTTGCCATACCTAAACCGTACTCTGCATTATCTTCGAATAAAGAGTTAGCCCAAGCCGGACCTTTACCTTCAGAGTTTTTACAGTATGGAGTTGCCGGAGCAGATCCACCATAGATAGAAGAACAACCTGTTGCATTCGCAATCATCATTCTATCACCGTACAATTGAGTAATTAATTTGATATATGGAGTTTCTCCACAACCAGCACAAGCTCCAGAGAACTCGAATAATGGTTGAGCAAACTGAGAAGCTTTCACATTCATGTCTTTTTTCATGATTGAATCCTTCACAGCTACTTTTTCGGCCATATAATCCCAACGAGTAATTTCTTCGCGTTGCGTATCAAGAGGTTTCATCTCTAAAGATTTAACTTTAGATGGACAAACATCAGCACAGTTACCACAACCAGTACAATCTAGTGCAGAAACTTGAATTCTGTATTGTAAACCGTCGAAACCTTTACCGTTTGCTTTTTTAGTAGCAGTACCTTCTGGTGCTCCAGCTAATTCAGACTCGTCTAATAAGAAAGGACGAATAGCAGCGTGAGGACACACATAAGAACATTGGTTACACTGGATACAGTTATCTACTTGCCACTCTGGTACGTTTACTGCGATACCACGTTTCTCGTAAGCTGTTGTACCTGCAGGGAAAGTACCATCTTCAACACCTTTAAATGCCGATACAGGAAGATCGTCACCTTTTTGTGCGTTGATTGGGAATACGATATCTTTAATAAAAGCAGGAACTTCTTTCTCTTCTGCAACAACAGCAGCATCAAGCTTAGCCCACTCAGCAGGAACCTCAACTTGCGTTACGGCACCACCTTGCTCAACAGCTTTAAAGTTCATGTTAACGATATCTTCACCTTTTTTACCAAAAGATTTTACAATCGCTTCTTTCATTTTCTCAACAGCAAAATCGTAAGGAATAACCTCAGCAATTTTAAAGAATGCAGATTGCATAATAGTGTTGGTACGGTTACCTAAACCAATTTGCTCTGCAATGTTTGTTGCGTTGATAATGTAGAATTTAATATCGTTAGCAGCTAAATATTGCTTAACGTTGTTTGGTAAACGGTTTTGTGTTTCCTCAGCACTCCAAGTAGAGTTTAAAAGGAAAGTACCACCCTTTTTAAGACCTTTAAGCATATCGTACTGCGTTAAATAAGCAGGAACGTGACATGCAACAAAGTCAGGAGTGTTTACCAAGTAAGGTGCACGAATTGGAGTTTCACCGAAACGAAGGTGAGAAATAGTAATACCACCTGATTTTTTAGAATCGTATGCAAAGTAAGCTTGTGCATATTGATCGGTATTATCACCAATAATTTTAATTGAGTTTTTGTTAGCACCAACAGTACCATCAGAACCTAAACCATAAAATTTACCTTCGAAAGTTCCTTCTTGAGCGAAAGAAATTTCTTCTTTTAATGGAAGAGATTTGAATGTTACATCATCAACTATACCTAAAGTAAACTGATTTTTTGGCTCAGCTGACATTAAGTTTTCGAATACTGTAATAATATGAGTTGGAGTAGTATCTTTTGAAGATAAACCATAACGACCACCAATAATTTTTGGAGCGTTAGCTTTACCGTTAAATACCTCAACAATATCTAAGTATAATGGATCACCATTAGCTCCTGGCTCTTTAGTTCTATCAAGAACACAAAGGTTTTTGCATGAAGCAGGAAGTGCTTTCATGAAATACTCTGCAGAGAAAGGACGATATAAGTGAACTGAAATTAAACCTACTTTTTTACCTTGAGCATTTAAATAGTCAACAGACTCTTTAATTGTATCGGTAATAGATCCCATTGCGATAACAACATCAGTTGCATCCTCAGCACCATAATAAGTAAATGGAGCATACTTACGACCTGTGATTTTTGAAATCTCATCCATGTACTTAGCTACCATATCAGGAATAGCATCGTAGAATGAGTTAGCAGCCTCACGCGACTGGAAGTAAATATCTGGATTTTGAGCTGTACCTCTAGTTACAGGACGCTCTGGATTTAATGAGTTGTTTCTGAAAGCAGTTAACGCCTCTTGGTTTAATAAACCTTTGATCTCATCTTGCTCCATTAACTCGATTTTCTGAATTTCGTGAGAAGTACGGAATCCATCAAAATAGTGCATAAAAGGAATACGAGACTCAAGAGATGCTAAGTGAGCAATACCCGCTAAATCCATAACCTCTTGTACACTACCTGTTGCTAACATAGCAAAACCAGTTTGACGAGCTGACATTACATCACTGTGATCGCCAAAAATAGATAATGCTTGAGCGGCTAATGAACGTGCACTAACGTGAAATACACCTGGTAAAAGTTCACCAGACATTTTATACATGTTAGGGATCATTAATAAAAGTCCCTGTGAAGCAGTAAATGTAGATGTTAATGCACCAGCCTGAAGCGAACCATGCATTGCACCAGCAGCACCAGCTTCTGATTGCATTTCTTCTACCTTAACAGTTTCTCCGAAAATATTTTTTCTGCCAGCAGCTGCCCACTCATCAATGTACTCTGCCATTGTTGATGAAGGCGTAATAGGATAAACTGCAGCAACTTCGCTGAACATGTAAGCGATGTGTGAAGCGGCGTAATTACCATCACAGGTAATGAACTTCTTTTCTTTAGCCATTTTGTTTAATATTTTAGTTTTACTACTATTAATAATTATTCTAAACAATTGAATATCAGTACTTAAATTTACACATTAATACTGATAATATCTACTCTATTAATATAAAAACCCAAAGAGCCACAAAGGAATAACTCCCCTTGAACCTGTTTCGATCATATCTTTAGCTATAATAAAATTCTTATTCTCACTTAGGTTAGTTTGTTGCTTCTCACAGACAAAAAAGTGTTTCTCATTATTCACTAAAAAATCAGCAAAATCAGAAGAAACAATATCAGTACAACATCCTAACTGATTATAGAAAAATGTTTTATGCAATACATTTTTTTCAATATTCCCACGCATCAAAGCATACATTAGGTTTGGATTATGCAAATATACCTTTGCTGGTTTCTTTTGCATATCCTCCTTACCATCGTATAATAACTTAATCAAACGAGCTTGTCTGAGGTAATACAAGTAATTCATTACAGTAGCTCTCGATGTACCAACATCACTACTTAGTTTACTAACATTAGGTTGGAATGGTGCCGATTGTGCCACCGTAAATAATAACTTACGTAAGCGCGGTAAATACTTCAACTCAATCTGACGGAGAAAACTGATATCAATTTCAAGAATAAAATTGATACTCTTCATCAAGCTTTCACTATAGTTTGAATTATCAAGATAAAAAGGATAATAACCAAACTTTAGGTAATCATTAAAATATGCTAGCGGGCGAACTTTTGCAACAATCTTTTTAGTGATTTCTTCATGGTTTTCTAACAATTCATCCAATGTATACGATTGAAATGACTGCCCTGTTTTAAGTTCTAGAAACTCACGAAATGAGAAACCCTCTAATTTATAAGAATGCACAATACCGCGTAAATGAGGATTCTCCTCTCTTAAACGCATTACGGTTGACCCGGAAAAAATAATTTGAAGATCCTCAAAGTGATCGTAACAATAACGAAGTTCCTCCGACCAACCCGGATATTTATAGACTTGGTCTAAGATTAAAGTTTTGCCTCCAGTTTTTCTGAACTCATCAGCAAACTCAGTTATTGTATGCTCTGTAAAATATAGATTATTAAGATTCACATATAAACATGATTTACTAAATCCATAATGCGATTTAGCAAAATCGAGAATGAAGTTGGTTTTACCAATTCCTCTAGTTCCCTTAATTCCAATAAGTCGATGGGTCCAATCAATTTCATCCATCAACTTTCTCCTCATGGGAACATGAAGATTCTCTAATAAATAATTGTGTGTCTCTATAAATGAATTCACCTAAATAATTCGCTAGTTTACGCAACAAATATAAAACTGAAAATATATAAATTGCAATCTCGACATTACAATTTATCTAAAAACATGTAATTTATACTTAGTAAAAATAAGGATAAGGTGTAACTTGAATTACGCATTTTTTTCTTTAATTAAAAAAAGAGCATAAAAAAAGGCTACTCAAAAAATGAATAGCCTTTCTTATATTATTTATTTAGGTTTATTATCCTAAATATGATTTTAGTAATTTACTTCTAGACGTATGTCTTAAACGGCGGATTGCTTTTTCTTTAATCTGACGAACACGCTCACGTGTTAATCCAAAACGCTCACCAATTTCTTCAAGAGTCATTTCTTGTGTTTGTATTCCAAAGAATAACTTTACAATATCACTCTCTCTTTCAGTCAATGTTGCTAAAGCACGTTCGATTTCTCTTGCTAAAGATTCATTTATTAATGCTTTATCAGCATTTGGAGAATCTCCATTTACCAATACATCTAATAAACTATTATCTTCTCCTTCAACAAACGGTGCATCAACAGAAATATGACGTCCAGAAACCCTTAAAGTATCTGATACCTTATCTACAGGTAATTCAAGCTTATCTGCTAATTCTTCAGGAGATGGCTTACGCTCATTCTCTTGCTCAAATTTAGAGTATGCCTTATTGATCTTATTAAGAGATCCAACCTGATTCAAAGGTAAACGCACAATTCTTGACTGCTCTGCTAAAGCTTGAAGAATTGATTGACGAATCCACCACACAGCATATGAGATAAATTTAAAACCACGAGTTTCATCAAACTTCTCTGCAGCTTTAATCAATCCTAAGTTACCCTCATTAATCAAATCGGGCAGGCTTAATCCTTGATTTTGGTACTGTTTCGCTACTGAAACCACAAAACGTAAGTTAGCACGAGTTAATTTTTCTAAGGCAATTTGATCACCTTTCTTAATTCGTTGCGCTAACTCAACCTCTTCTTCAACTGTGATTAGATCTTCTCTACCAATTTCTTGCAGATATTTATCTAAAGAGGCGCTTTCGCGATTAGTAATTGATTTTGTTATTTTTAACTGTCTCATATTCGTTCTCCAAATTGTGGCGCAAAATTAAACTTTTTATTACAATAAAGCAATAATAAGTACCGCAAACATTAAAGGACTACTCTTCTTCCAAATTAATGGCATAGTAAGCAACCTGACCACTAGGGTAAATACCTGTTATAAACAAACCTTCATCCGTAGTTGCTATTGCACGTTTAATATCTGATATACTTTTTATTGGAATTCGATTGGCTTTTAATATTATAAACCCATCTTCTATTCCACTCATCTTAAGCTTTCCTTCTCCTAGGCTTGCAATCTTCATACCATAATTAACTCCGAGTCGAGCTTTTTCTTTTTCTGTAAGAGCTACAAATTCACCTCCTAGTAGGTCAGAAACACCTTTGTTTTCTTTGACTATTTCTGTGGAACCATAACTATTACGTAAAATTACATCAAAATGTTTTCTTTTTCCATCCCTTTTTACAATTAATTTTATTTTATCTCCAGGACGGTGTTGACTAATCTTCTCAATTAGTTGCGAATTAGTGTTAACAACTACTCCATCAACGCTAATAATAACATCGCCTTTTTTAATGCCAGCTGCGTCAGCACCACCATTTACAGTGACAGCATCTACATAAACACCTTCAACTTCATTTAGCCCAAACTCTTTTGCAATATCAGAAGTAACCCCTACTATTTGAACTCCAATAAATGCACGCTGCACCTCTCCAAATTCTTTTATATCATTAACTACCTTTTGCACAATAACAGATGGCACTGCAAACGAATATCCTGTGAAAGATCCAGTTTGAGAAGCAATCGCTGTATTAATTCCGATTAACTCTCCACTAGTATTTACTAAAGCACCCCCACTATTACCTGGATTAACCGCAGCATCAGTCTGAATAAAAGATTCAATGCCCATCGGTTGGTTTTTATTAGCAAGGATATTAATACTACGCGATTTTGCACTAACAATCCCTGCTGTAACAGTTGATGTTAAATTAAAAGGATTACCTACAGCTAGTACCCACTCTCCAACTTTAATATCATCGGAATTTCCGAAATTTAAATAAGTCAATCCCGTTTGCTCAATTTTTAAAACGGCAATATCTGTAGTAGGATCGGTGCCAACTAATTTTGCGATGAAAGATTTTCTATCATTTAAAATAACTTCAATCTCATCAGCACCATCAATTACGTGGTTATTCGTAACTATGTAACCATCCTCACTTAAAATTACTCCTGAACCAGAACCCATAACAGGTCCCCTATTGGGCATTCCGCCTCTGGGTCCGAAAAAGAAATCATAAAAAGGATTTCCATAGTTAGAATCTGAAGAATTTGAATTCTGCTTTGTCATAACATGAACCACAGCCTCTACTGACTTTTCTGCAGCTAAGGTAAAATCTAAACCTCCACCAGCTTGTGGCCCCGACATATTAATACCTGCAAAACGAGCTGCTGGCATTACTTGTTGCTGTACTTCTACAATATGTTTCTCTGGCTTATAAAATGATACAAATGTATAAACCCCTATTATACCGCCCATTACTGCAGCTAGAAATACGAAAAAAAACTTTTTTACATTCATAACTTATTGTTTTAGTGTGCTATTAGCAAGCTAATTATTAAATATTCTTTTAATGTCAATACTTTTCTCTGACACCAAAATTGGCAAAATATATGCCTTTATAATAAGTATAGAATAACCTTAACTTAATTTTAACTGATTTTTATCTAACTTTGTTCAATAATTCTATGATTAAAACTCCGAAATTAAATAAGTCTTTTCAATAAAATTGATTCAAACTATTTCCCTAATTAACAATATTATATAGTACAAAACAGTAATAACAGAATAGGATAATAAGCACATGAATATATCGTTTTACAAATATCAGGGTACCGGTAACGACTTTGTAATTATAGACAATAGAAATGGTCATTTTGACAGTAAAAATGTTAAACTTGTTAACTTTTTATGCGATCGAAGGTTTGGAATTGGTGCTGACGGCTTAATGCTTCTTGAAAGTAATGCTGATGCCAACATTGACTTTACTATGCGCTATTATAATAGTGATGGAAACGAAGCTTCAATGTGCGGTAATGGAGGTAGATGTATTGCAGCATTTGCTGTTCATCAGGATGCAGTAGGTAACAAAGATAAATTCTACTTTGATGCTGTTGATGGCTTACATGAAGCTAGCTATAATAATGGAATTGTAAGTTTAAAAATGACCAATGTTGATCACATAACAGAGGCTGAGAATCATTACTTTTTAGACACAGGCTCTCCTCACTATATAAGCCATCAAAACAAGGTTGATGAAACTGATATTGTAAATTATGGTAGGGAGATACGATACTCAGAAGCTTTTAAACCAGGTGGCACTAATGTAAACATTGTGCAAGAAGTTGCAGCTGATCACATTAAGGTAAGAACTTACGAAAGGGGTGTTGAAGATGAAACTTTATCCTGTGGTACCGGAGTGGTTGCTTCCGCAATTGCTACATACATGAAAAACAAGGAATGTATGGATTTTAATATTGATGTTAAAGGTGGTAGACTAAACGTAAGTTTTACCACAGAGGATGACAAAAACTTTTCAGAGATTTGGTTAACAGGTGCAGCTACCTTTGTTTTTAAAGGTGAAATTGAAGCCAATATATAATACTAATAAGCCTTACCTGAAAATCAGGTAAGGCTATATTGTTTAAAAAACCTTCTGAAGCAAAGCTGTTTTATTAACTACATCTTCTGTTATAGCATATACTGAGATGGTGGCCCCTGATATGGCATCTATATTTTTATCTACCTTTAGGTCAACTTCTCCATTATATCCTATAAATTGTTTAAGCCATCCCTTCGCAGTCACCTCTTGCCCATGAGTTGCGGCATAATTAAACACCTTTACTTGCTTAACGCTTATATCTTGATCAAACAAAATAAAATAGTCGAAATACTCCGAACTTGCATCGGATAAACTACCAGATGATATTGAACATCCACCAGCTCTACAACTATTTACACGCCCTATATAAATATATTTATAAGGTGAATTTAACTCTTGTGTAATGCTATAAAATTTACCAGAGACAGTATTATCTTTTAATATTGAATCAGCTACACTTAACTCCTTAACATTATCAATATTGTTCACCCCTGATTTTTGAAGTGTTTTAATTAAGCTTTTATGTCGGTAATTTATATCACTCTGACAGTATGCCGAAATTCCTAAATTTAGAATTGCTAATAGAATAAATAGTTTCTTCAGATTCATTTAAATTGTATGGTTAAAACATTACACCTACACCTAAGTTTAAGGTTTTTGAATATTCATCATCTACTCCTGATTTAACAAACTGAACATCAGCTTTAGCTACTGCTCCTTTTGTTAATGTAAGTGTTAAACCAGTTGTGATAGCATTTTTCTCATAAGCTAAATTCTTTTCTATGGTATCATCAACTGAATTTTGTGTATCGAAAAATTCATATCTAATAAAAGGTACTAACTGCTTACTTGTTTTTGCCGATCTTAATACATCGTATCCGATCTCGGCATAATATCCGATCATAGAACTACCTACATCATTCAGTTCGCCATCAATTCCTGTAAAGGCATTATATTCTTTTGTATTTGATAACGATGAATAATACAACTGACCTCTTAACTGCAAACCTCCCAATTTATATCTAGCATCAGCACCTAACATTGAGATACCCACCACAGATGAGTCTGCCATTGCTACAGCATTCTCATCATCTTTTTGAACCCCATCATAAAGCGCACTTTGTGTTTTTCCGAAATAAGCAGATAAACCAACATTAAGTCCACGGATACCGTAATACTCAACTTTACCTGAAAAATTAGGAGAACTAACATAAGCTTCCGCTCCCTTTTGTCTACCTTTTCTTAATCCATTTTTACCGCTAACTTTTGCTTCTCCATCATAACCATTAAAACCATTAACTATATATAGTTGATACTTTAAAGATGCGGGAAGGATATTGCCAGTAATACCTGCACCTATTTCGCGCCAAGTTGTTGGCGCGATATACTTATCAACCAAAGGACGTTCAACTCCATTAAAGGTAGTTGGCTCATGATACTCATTAATAATACCCATCGGTATCAACATTAATCCACCTCTTAAATTAATAAAACTATTTAATTTATGCTGCAAGAAAGCTTGCTCTACATACACTTCTTTTACGTGTTCAAACTCTAGCTCACTAACAAATTGTGTTTTCTTACTAAAATTATATCCTAGTAACATTACTACCCTATGCACATCTAATAATCCATTAGAGTGAACACCCGATTGTAAAGGCTGATTATAGTGGACTTCGCCATATCCACCTACAACTAATTTATTATCTTTTAAAAGTAGATTGTCAGCTGAATTAGTATAGAAGCTTGAAATACTATCGGAAACTTGAGCTTGGATTAAATTGCATGCTATTCCTAATAGGAGAAATAATACTGTTTTTTTCATTACGTGATTTATGTTTATAGTTTGATACAAAATTACGTTTAATGCGCTCTAGCCCCAATCCCCATTATTGGGTAATTATTTAGAGAAATTCCTTATAAAATCCCCACAAATAGGGATTGCGTAATTGATTACTTAAATAGATAGATGTATATTATTTAATCTGCAGAACTAGTTTTATTAAAGTATCTTTGCAGCATGACATCAATATATAAAAACAAAGAAGCCATACTTAATAAGCTAGGAATTGAAGCCTTAAACGATATGCAAAACGATGCAAGTAAGGCAATACAATCGAGTGAAGAAGTTGTTTTATTATCGCCCACAGGAACCGGTAAAACACTTGCATTTTTGCTTCCTATCATTGAACAGCTTGACCCAGAAAATAAGGACATTCAAGTTTTAGTTCTTGTTCATTCAAGAGAGTTAGCCATACAAATTGAACAAGTAACTCGTGAAATTGGAAGTGGATACAAAACAAATGCTGTATATGGAGGTAGAGCTGGAAATAAAGATAGGGCTGAACTAAAACATGCTCCTAGTATATTAATAGGAACTCCAGGTAGAGTTGCAGACCACATCCGAAGCGGTGTAGTAGATGCAGAAACAATCAACTTCCTTGTGTTAGATGAATTTGACAAATGTTTAGAGGTTGGATTCGAAAAAGAAATGAGTGAGATTTTAGGAGCTCTTCCTTCATTAAAAAGAAAAGTTCTGACCTCTGCAACGCAGAAAGTTAAGATCCCTGATTTTGTAGGTCTTACTAAGCCCAAAACACTAAACCTACTTAAAGCAAGCACCAATAAATTAGTTATTAAAGTAGTAACCGCATCCTCTAATGATAAATTAGAATCGTTGGGTCATTTACTATCCACTTTAAATGAAAAAACTGGAATTATATTCTGTAATTTTAAGGATACCATACATGTAGTTCGTGACTTTTTAGAAGTTAAAAACGTTGACCATGCAGTTTTTTACGGAGGACAAGAGCAAGTTGACAGAGAGCGCTCATTGGTTAAATTCAGAAATGGCACAAATAATATATTACTAGCAAGTGATTTAGCTGCTAGAGGTATTGATGTACCTAACCTTGATTTTATAATCCACTTTCAATTGCCAGGAAGACCTGATGAGTTTATTCATAGAAATGGCCGTACGGCAAGGATGAATAGTGACGGAACTGCTTATATATTAAAAACAGCAACAGAAGAATTACCCTCTTTTGTAAAAGATGCTGAAGCTATTAGCATTAAACCACAATTTAAAATAAATGGTAGTTATTGGCGCACCCTATATATTAGTGGTGGCAGAAAAGATAAAATATCAAAGGGAGATATTGCAGGATTATTTTTCAAACAAGGAAATTTGGAGAAAAATGAATTAGGCACAATAGAAGTTAAACAAGATTATTCCTTTGTTGCTGTCCCCCGCAAAAAAACACATCAACTGATTGCTGAATTAAACAACTCGAGAGTTAAAAAGAAAAAGGTAAGAATAAGTTTATTACAATAACGATTAGCTCTGCTAATAAATCAAGAAGCTCATGAGAAGGTTCATGAGCTTTTCTTTTATAATTCAATCCTATTAAAGAAGTAATTTAATCTCATCTAAATCTTATGTTAAAAGTACGATTACAATTAAGACTTGAATATTATTTAAGCATATCTTGCGGATATAAGTAACCATTAAAAATAATATTCAATAGTAAGATTAAAAAAAATGCAGCTAAAATTCTGACTTTATAAGAGATAAGAAATATCCTATATTAAAATACTAATTTTATTGCTTTCAAAGTTTGCAACTTTACAAAAATACACTACTTTTGCATCCGCATTAACGAAAACGAATCGTGATGTATTAAGGAGATTCAGTAGCTCAGCTGGTAGAGCACATCCCTTTTAAGGATGGGGTCCTGGGTTCGAACCCCAGCTGAATCACTTAGATTAAAATTAAAATACAACTCGACAAGTTCGAGTAAGAAGGAGATTCAGTAGCTCAGCTGGTAGAGCACATCCCTTTTAAGGATGGGGTCCTGGGTTCGAACCCCAGCTGAATC